>JBEIGI010000003.1:0-187906 GCA_040381975.1 Pirellula sp. | reverse complement strand
GGCAGGCCTGACTCGTCGACGGCTTGCGAATGCGAACGGACAAACTCGTCGACTCTGGCTCAAAGTCTCCATTTGCTGAACTCCAAGGAGATGCAGAGTAAACTTGCATCAGACACCGGACGAGCGGCCCAGTGGGCCAGTTCTACCGTGGTCGATGCAAGCTTGAGCCCGGCGGAAAATATTCGCAAGACCGCACCGGATCGGATCCGTGAGTTGTATCTTCGAGGACTGGGCCGAGTTCCAACCGAATCCGAACAGAGCATTGCCATCGAGTATTTGATGCAGCGGGCCGATCGGCTCAAGGAAGCTTATGAAGACCTCGTTTGGGGTGTCGTCAACAGTAAAGAGTTTCTTTTCAATCACTAAGCCGACGCTGACCCATGAGATCGCTTTGTAGTATGAACCCAGCGCTATGCTGCCTGCTGGTCTTGGGATTGTTCTGCGGGGCGGTTCGAAGCGAATCGCCAATCGTCGCTCTCGAAGCGGTGTTTCCCCCAGTACTTTCGACTGCGGGTCCCAACGCTTTTCGAGTGACGGCAGGCAGGTTCAATCAAGACATCGAGTCGCTCGTGTTTTCCGATCCGCGAATCACCGCGGTCCTCGATGCGGCTCCGAACCTACCTCTGGACGACGTAGCTCAAAAGAACTTTGGCAACTTTAGTGTCACGGTCGATCCGGCCACTCCTCCCGGCTATTACGAAGTCTGGGCCGTCGGGCGTTATGGTATCTCCAACCCACGCATCATTGCGGTTGTAAACACTCCTGTCGAAGTCTTGCCAGGGAGCATCGATCCGAAGAACCCTCCCGAGGTAAGGCCAGGTGTATGTTATGTGGGAACCACCAAGAGGAGCGATAAGGTCGTTGTAAAGACAAAGAAGACCGATCATTGGCCGAGATGTTTGCTCGCTGGTCAGGTGTTTGATGCGTCAACCATTCCCGCGATGACCGTGACCGACAGCAAGGCGTTTACCATCAGTCAACTGAGAGCCCAAGGTAAAACGCCTGTGCTTTTCGAAAAGCCAGTTTCAGTGCCAAGTGAACCGATCGAGGATGTGTATTTGAGGATCTACGACTTTCTATTTCGAGCCTCGGAATCGACCGTCTTTGCTTTGGTCATCGATCCACCCGAGAACCATCCCCTCTTGAGCATCGCCGGTTGGAAGGCACCCTACAAATTGTTCTCCGATTCAATTGCTCCTTGGCCGGCGGTCGATCCTGCTGGCATTCCAGCTAATGGATCGTATCCTGCACCACCCTGGCAGACGACCATCGAATTGAGTTCGGTAAAGCCAACGCACGAGATCGAATTTCCAGTTACCGAGGGCGCCGTCTATGAAGTCGAGGCATTTTCAAGCTCCGATTTATCCGATATTCGAATTGTCGCCGATCGCATAGCACCTCCTCCGACGACCGAACAGGTCGCTGAGATTCAAACAGCGCTGAATGCACCGGCCGGTACTGCGATCGATCCAGCGATGGAGCAACGGATCAAGGATTATCGGGCCCGAGTGAGCATGGTTGGTCGCGAAGTCATCACCGTGGCCGAGGATGGGGCGGGAGCAGGCACCAAAGCGGTGCGCATGACATCGCTGGATCCGATCTTCACCATCCCTGCAGGACCTGCAGGCAAGAATGTGCGACTGACCGTAAGCGATCTACAGCTTGCTGCGTCGAGTAAATTCAAATCGCCTGTCACCTTGCGCGTCGGACCGCCGCAACCGCGATTCCATGCCGTTGGTCATTGGGTACCCGATACGAACAATCCAGCCCAAGCCAAAACCACCGGCGTCGGACTCACCAAGGGTGGGCAGTGTGCCATGCAAGTGAGTGTTCGCAGGGCTGGTGGTTTCGCCGGACCGATCCAAGTGACCTGTGAAGGACTACCTCCAGGCGTTTCGGTTTATCCAGCGGTGATTGCACCGGGACAAACAGAAACCCAACTGATTTTTTATGCCGAAGAGAATGCGGCCAATTGGGTCGGTATGATCAACCCTGTTGCGAAAGGGACTTGGACCGATCCAAGCAATGTGACTCAGGACATTTCTGTGCCGATTCGAGCAAGTACGATCGCGCTTTCGGCATCTGGCGATCGGGGGTTACCTCAAGCTCGTTTGTCGAGCCAATGGCCATTGAAAGTGGTCGATCAAGACATAGCACCGATTCAGATTAAAGCTGGGGATGGTCCTGCTTGGGTGCTCGAGATTCCCCTCGGGGGTACCGCAAAGATACCGATCAAAGCGGTGCGTCGGCCCGGCGGAGAGCAGAAAGGGGTGATGCGGCCTCAGAATGTGCCTGGCAAAGTGACACTTGCTGAGTTTGAGTTACCTCCCAATGCCGCAGAGGCCACTCCCGAGATCAAAGTTGCTGCTGATGCAGCACCAGGCGAATACACGGTTTGGTTTCAAACCGAAATCGTCCTTAAGCAATCTTTGCACCCTGAATCGCATGCGAGATTGGTTGCGTATCGCGATCGGATCGCAGCGAAACTTGCCGATCCGAATTGGACTGGGGATCGTCCAGCAGCAGAGAAGATCATCGCAGAAACGAATCCAAAGATAGAAGCGTTAGCCAAAGAGATCGCACCGAGGGATTTCCCTTCGTTTGTTTCCGCGGCTCCGCTGAGGTTGCGAATCGTTCCAGCACCGGAAGCACCGAAATAGTTCACCGAATACCCTGATGCCGATAGGCCTTAACCTGTTTGATCCATCTATGAAAACCACCACCAAATTCCAACTTGCGATTTTGCTCGCTGGGTTGCTCTTGGGCAACTCGTTTGTGCATGCTCAAGCACCCGCAGAAACCAAGGACTACGCAAACCATGTTTTGCCGATCCTCAGAGCCAATTGCCTTGCTTGCCACAACACACAAAAGGCCGAAGGGGGATTGAATCTAGAGTCCTTTGACAAACTTTCTAAGGGTGGCGACAGCGGTGCATCGTTTGTGTCCGGCAAGGGAGCAGAAAGCGAACTTGTCAAGCGAGTGCGAGCGACCGACGAATCGGTCATGCCCCCGGACAAGAATGCCGTGGGTGCCAAGCGGCTCACACCAGACGAAGCCAACCTGATTCAAGCTTGGATCGACGCCGGAGCCCCGGCAGGGGTGCTCAAGCCCGCAACCGCAGCGCAGTGGAAGCAGGTTCCAGATACCGTCAGGCCCATGTATGCGATGGCCGCAAGTCCCGATGGACAATGGGTTGCTACCGGGCGAGCGAATCAAACGATCGTCTACCGCTGGCCATCGCTAGACGGTGCAGCCGATGTCGCGTTCTTAGTCGATCCATCCACGCAGACGCAGTTGCAAACACAACTTCCCGTTGCTCACTTGGACATGGTTCAGTCGGTTGCCATCAGTCCAGATGCAGCGAGAATCGCAACCGGAGGTTTCCGAGATATCAAGATTTGGAAAAGGAACACAGCAGTTGCAGAGGACGGCATAGGCGCGCTGTTGAAGGGTGCCCATTCTGTTTCGATCGCTGGCAATGGATTGTCGATTGCCAAGGCGACCCGAACCCCTACTCTTGAGATCGTTCGTGCCGATAAGGGTTCGGTATCCCACGGACTTGAATGCCCAAGCGTTGTTTCGTCGATGGCTTGGAGCAACGATGGAACCAAACTATGGGTTGTTGGCGAGGACTCGGCTGCTTATCAGTTTACGATCGAGCCCAATGAAACAGGTACAGCGGTTGCTATCAAACCGACGTTTGTCGGAAAGGTCGAGCAGCCATTGAAGGGGATGGTCAGCAACGATGCGCAGTCCTTCGTAGGCATTACCCCGGAGAAGAAGACTCAATGGTGGGGTTTGACCGCTGGGACGGCAGAGGTTCCAGCGGCATTGAGCAAGACCGATCGTTTAGGAGATGTTGGGGATGTGATCGGACTGTCTCGGTATGAAGAGGGGGGCGTAGCCAGAGTTTTGGTGGCCACCGGAGATGGCAATGTTCGAGTTGTCCAAGGAACCGATGGAGCCGTTCTGCGAACCGTTGGTCATGGAGCTCCGATCCAGCATGTGATCGCTGCGGGAGACTCGAGCAAATTTGCAACGATCGGAGCTGACGGTTTGATCAAGGCTTGGAAGGCCGCAGATGGTGCGATGCTATGGGAGCAAAAGGTCGACGCATTGAATCAACGCAAAATCGACCTAGCTGAGTTGGCTTTGGCTAGGCACAAGTCCAAGGTGGAACGTGCGACGGCCAAGGTTCCTGAGCTTGAGAAGGCCAAACAGGCAGAGATGGAGGCGCACGTTAAGTTGCAGACCTCGAGGACTCAGATCATGGAAGAGTTAGGCAAGAAGCAAACGGAACTCGATGCCCAGACGAAGGCAGTTGCAGATAGCGAAGCAGCGATGGCGGCGGCCAAGGCTGCTGTCGAAGAAGCCATGAAGAAAATGGAGGCCGCTACCAAGGATGTCGAAGCTAAGAAGCAAACCCAAAACACAGCCATGAAAGCCAAGATGGATGTGGAAGCAAAACTTGTAACGATGGACAAAACCATCGCAACTGCAGCCCAAGCCATCGAGAAGGCCGCAACGAGCCTGGCTCAGTTTCAGATGAATCTCGAGCAAGAGAAACAAAAGACAGCTCAGTTCGAGCAAGGTCTCATGCAGGTGCAAGCCGGAGCGGTTCCGTTGCCCGTTGTTAAAGGTACGTTCACTGCAGATCATCGCAGCATCGTGACAACTCGTAATGATGGATCGATTTCCATCATTCGCGGAGACAAAGGGCTTCAGCAAACCGTCTTGGCAGGCGGCGCTGCGAACATCAATAGTCTGATTGCAACAGCGACCGGATTCCTATGTCAAACCGTCGACGATGGACGAGCTTTGGTTTGGGACTGGGGAAATCGATGGGTGCTTGAGAGAACTATCGGCAACGCCATTGAGTCTCCTTTTAGCGATCGGATCACGGCGATGGATTGGAGCCAAGACGGCCAGCATTTGATTGTAGGAAGTGGGGCTCCGAGTCGTTTCGGCGAGTTGAAGATGGTACGCGTTGCAGATGGTGGGGTGGCCAAGGACTGGGGACAAGTTCATAGCGATTCCATCTTGGTAGCCAAACTTTCGCCCGATGGACTGACGGTTGCGACGGGTGCTGCGGATAAACTTTTGCGACTTCATCGCGTCGATGCCGATGTGCCACCCAGGACCCTCGAAGGCCACACGCACCATGTGCTTGGGGTCACTTGGCATGACGACAGCCATTGGATCGCCAGCGCCTCGGCTGACAATACGATCAAGATCTGGGATGTCGAAAGCGGATCGGCGACACGAACCATCCCAGGCTTTGGCAAAGAAGTTACCGCGTTGGCATTTGTAGGGCGAAGCAATCAAGTCGTATCTTCTTCAGCGGATAAGCAAATTAGGGTACACGATGCAAGCAACGGAGGCCAGGTTCGAGTGATTGGAGGGCCAGGCGAAGCGGTTTACTGCTCGGTAGTGGCAGGCAAAATTCCTATGGCTTTTGCGGGTGGACAAGACGGTGTCTTGTGGATCTGGCAAATCGACAACGGCCAAGTCTTGCAGCAGTTGAAGTAGACGGATCAGACAGATCGGACGGGGAATCGCCAGATGCTTGGGGTCCAGAAGTGGCTGTTCCAAGAATCCTTGGTGGCAACTTCGCGGACCCGAAGTTCTTTGGAATCAATTTCGATATAGAAGAATGCTTGGTTGCCACCACTGAAGTGGCTGGAGTTATCGATATTCAAAAGCGGGATCCCTTGATCTACTTTTCGCTGCGTACCGTTCCAATGCTGAATGTTTCGCACGTGCGTGTGTCCGTACATAATGGCTAGAACATTGTATTTTCGGATCGCCTCATAGTAGGCGGCCACATCGCACGGGTTCCACTCCATGCCAAGATTCGCAGCATCGGATCCGTCGCATGCTTTGCTATATCTCGCAACATCCACATGATGGGTGATCAACACGGGTTTGGACAAATCCGAGGCGTGTTGTTGTAAATCCCCGATCAGAAAATCGAGGCTGTCCATTGGATTGTAACGTCTTCTCTGGTCGATCGAGCGATCTTGGCCGACAACGATTCCGAGATTGATGCAATGGACGAAGCCCCAATCCCAGGAGTAATGCAAACCGTTGGCTGACCGAGACACGCCCTGCCTTGCCTTGGAGCGTGCGATAAGGCCATCGATAGCAAGTCCATCGCCGCCGGGGCTATCGTGATTTCCATGGACTTCATAAACCGGGTATTTGAGTCGTCCTTCGGTTCCTGTAAGTCCAAAGTCCTGGACATAGCCATCCCACTCGCGACGCTGCATGGACTCTTGGGTTTTGCCTCGCTTGTCGCCAGTGTCGATGATATCACCGGCATGGATAACGCCCCGGATTGATCCCACCGTGCCGCCTCCAGACTCACCGGGAATGCTTGTTCCAGGGAGTTTGTTGAGTGTGTCGATCAGTCCATGGCAATTGAGAATCGAGGATTGCATCAATTCCGTCGTCGACTTCTCGTTGGCGAAATAGTGAGTGTCACCGATCGCAAAGAATTGCACTGTTTGGCTCGTACTCGCACCATCGCTGGATGAATCCTGTGCATCGATAGCGGACCCTCCGGCGAGTGCGTATCCGGCACCTAGGGCAACACTGGTCGAGAGGAATTGTCGGCGATTGGATACAATCTTCGTCGAAGGATTCATGGAGAGTCAGAGGGTTTAATTGGTTGTCTTGGGATCGCGATCAGAGCGCACAGGAGTCCGAGTCCGAGTACCAGAGCGGCAAGAAAGAACGGGGCACCTCGTAGATTCAAGCCGCCATTTGGATCGATCGTACTTTTAAACACGCTCGTAAAAAGAATCGGGCCTATCATACCGGCGATCCCATTGAGAGAACTGTTTGCTCCCGAGAGTTGACCTTGGGTTGATGGATCGATCTTTTTGGACATCAGTCCCTGAATGGCGGCGCTGAAAAAGCCCAATGTGCAGAAGATGATCGTTGATGCCATGAACATCGTGCCGCTACTTGCAAGTCCATAAGCAGTAAAGCCCAGCATGCCGCCAATGAGGCCTATGAAAACCATCGTTCGCTCGCCGAGGACGCGCATCATGGGACGAATCAACGCTCCTTGGACGATCACGTTGAGTATTCCCACGATCGCAAGCGTTTGGCCAACCTGACCTGGAGTCCACTTAAACCGCCAATCGGTATATAAGACAAAGACGCTACTGAAAACCGTGTGGGCCAAATAATAGGTGAACAAGCTGATGGCCATGGGCAGAAGCCCTGGAGAGGATCGTAGCAATTTCAACGACCCCATTGGGTTTGCTCGCGACCAGCGAAATGGTTTGCGTATTTCCTTGGGTAGCGACTCGGGCAGAACAAAGAAACCGTAACATGCATTTGCGAAGGTCAATGCAGCCGATACCCAAAAAGGCAATCGCAGAGCGATATCCCCAAGATAACCGCCCATGGCTGGTCCAAGGACAAATCCGATTCCAAAAACCGCACCATACAGACCGTAAGCAGACGAGCGTTTGTCGGGTGGGGTGACGTCGGCGATGTAGGCGCTGGCCGTCGAAAAACTCGCGGCGGTAATGCCCGTTAGAATGCGACCGATGAAGAGCCATGTCAGGTTCGGAGCAAGGGCTAGGATGATGTAATCGATCCCTAACCCGAAAGCCGAAAGAAGTAAAACGGGTCTTCGTCCAAAACGATCCGAGAGCGCCCCCATTAAGGGTGAGGAGAAGAACTGCATGAATGCCCAAACGGCTCCAAACCAACCGACATAATTTGCCGCGTTGCTGGAATCGTCACCCGCGAGTTCTTTGATCAATTTTGCCGTGATGGGAATAACAAGTCCCAGCGAGAGCACATCTAAAAGAACGGTGATGAGAATGAAAGCGAGCCCGGCTTTTGTCGCCGTCTGACCAAGCACAGGACGCAAGGGAGGAACCTCAA
The DNA here is from genome assembly GCA_040381975.1 of Pirellula sp. GTDB lineage: Bacteria > Planctomycetota > Planctomycetia > Pirellulales > Pirellulaceae > JBKCUI01. The sequence goes on along the minus strand of JBEIGI010000003.1, from coordinate 180,001 downwards.
AGTGGTAAATCGAATATCGGCCTAGACCGTCGTATAAATTCCGTGCCGTATTCTAGTCGATCCAGGGGGATTCAAAAGAGCCGAAGAGAATCTCGGAAATTATGTTTCTTCTGCAGAACCGGCCTGTTTGCTTTTCGCGAGTTGATTTTCGATCTTTCGGATCGCTTTTCGCATTTCAGGTAGCTTGTTCATCGCAGCATAGACCTGAGCTTGTTGGTAGATCGGTCCTGCGGGGCTACCGAGCAACACCTGATCGGGCTTGATATCGCTAGTGACACCCGATTGGGCGGCGATCTGCGTCCGATCTCCGATATGAATGTGATCCTTGACTCCTACTTGCCCTGCCAAGACAACATAGTCGCCAGTACTACTGCTGCCAGCGATTCCCACATGGGAGCAGATCAAGTTATGCTTACCGATCGTGCAGTTATGAGCGATCTGGACAAGATTATCGATTTTGGTCCCCATGCCTATGCGTGTGACACCATAGGTTCCACGATCGATGGCAGAGTTGGCACCGACTTCAACATCGTCTTCGATCTCGACCCAACCGAGTTGGGCTGTGGGCATATGTTTGCCTTGGACCAGTTTGTACCCAAAGCCATGTGCACCGATGACCGTGTTGGCATGCAAGGTGACGCGATCACCGAGAATTGTGCCTGGATAGAGAACGACTCCTGGGAAGAGTTGGCAATCACTACCAATTTTGCAGCCAGGCATGAGTGTGACTCCTCGATGCAGATGGCATCCGGCTCCCACGGAGCAATCGGCATCGATCGACACGCCAGCATCGATGAATGTTTCGCGATCCACTTTTGCCGTCGGATGGATCATGGCGCTAGGATGGATTCCATGGGGGCGTTCAACGACCGCCGATGGCTTAAACCTCTTGCAAATCGTCGCAAAGGCCTCGTGAGGATTGCTAACGACGATTTGTGGAATAGGCAAACCAGGGAGTGGTTTGGGGGTGACAACTGCTGCGGCTTGGGACCCCGTTAACTTATCTGCGTGCTTGATATCGTCGACGAGCGTGATGCACCCTGGTCTAGCTTGGGACAAAGGGAGTGCGCCAAAGAGAACCATCGTGCCATCGGAGGGCTCGATCCCAACCAATTCTCCGTGAACCTGCTGCGCTAATTCTGCAAGTGCAATCCCTGACATGCTCAGACTCCCTTCGTTCCCGTTAGGTATCCATAAACCCGTCGCTCCTTGTGTTACTAGGCGATGGGCTACCAACTCCTCAAGTGTAATCTTCCTAGCTTGCGTAAATCAACACCGATTGGCGTAGTCGTAGCGAGGGAAACTTGTTAACTTTGGACTTCCGATGTCGCTTTTTCCGCGATGTTTTTCACCGGACGGCTCGCGCCGTTGCGATTTTAATTCAATGCCATGATGCGTAAAGGTGGTCGGGAAACTGCCAGCTTCGTTTTGCTATCTACTTAGAAAAACACCCAAAGAACCATTTTTGTCTTTTAAAGAATTTTCGGAGTCAATGTTTCGAGCGATCCCCAAAGCAGCGATCTTGAGCATGGTAGGGCCGATGGCCTTGCTGCTGGCCGGCTACTTGGGTTGGCGTTTCTATGGAGCCAAGGCCCTTGATACAACTTACTATGCGCTCAAACAAGAAAACATCCACTTCAGCGATCGGCCACCGTGGTTAAAGAGCGACATCGTAGCCGAAGTTTTCGAGCAAAGAGAGCTTGGGCGCATGAGCCTGCTTGATGATCTGACATCCACCGTGATAGCCAGAGAGTTTGATGCACACCCATGGATCAAGAAGACGCATCGAGTCCATCGCATGGCAGGTGGCCAGATCATGATCAGTGCCGAATTTCGTCAGCCTATAGCGATGGTCCACTGCGATGCCGATTTGGATAGCGCCTCGGGCGGAATCGGACAAGAAAGTTTTCTGCCTGTCGATAGCGAAGGCATCCTTTTGCCGACAAAGGATTTCTCCCAAGAGGACATTCCTAATTACATGCTCATCTATGCTCAGGATATTCGAGCTTCGGACTACCCTCGCGTTGGGATGATGATGGCCGATCCGCAAATCTCCGAAGCGATCCTTTTGTGTCGATTTCTTGGTCCTCTGAGGTCGCAGGGACTTTCCAAGCTATCGAGTGTGTATGTTTATCCAAACAGTTCGGGTGGCAAGTCTCGTTGGAAATTGGAGATTACCACCAAGGGTGGGCCAAGAATCATGTGGGGTAGCGCACCGACGCATGAATCCAACAACGAACCGACCGCCAACGTCAAACTCAAACGCCTTGCTGAACTCATCGGAGACAGCACCCAATGGGCTCAATCCGAAGTCGACTTGACCGTCATTCGCTAAGATTACAAGTAAAAACTAGGTCGCCGTAAAGACATTGTTTGCAAGCGTCCCGGTGCTGTCGGCGAAGTTGGCTTGCTCGATCTTCATCGAGTGCAAGATACTCAAGAACAAGTTGCTCATGCGGTTTTCGCCCTGTCGCCAGTAGGTACCATGTTTGAGCCCCATGTTGCGACCACCGGCGACCAAGGTCGGTAGATTCTTAGGCCAGTGCGTGGTGCTCGCTCCGCTTCCGTACAGGACGATCGTATTGTCCAACACACTCCCTTGTCGGTCTTGATACTCATTAAGCCGTCCAAAAAAGTAGGCCAATTGCTCGCTTAAAAATCGGTCGTACTTCGCAAACATCAATTGCCCATCCTTGTCCCCCGCATGCGACAAATTATGGTGGGTTCGCGAGAGCCCAAGCTTCAGCGGGAATGTGTCGCTTATACCCATCCCATCTTCGCGGTTGAGCATGAACGCTACCGATCGGGTGATGTCGGCATCGAAAGCCAAGGCGATCAAGTCAAACATGTTGCGGTAGTACTCCGCAGGTTCGCCTTCGGGCGAAGCGTCGAGATTCAAGTGACTGTAATCTTGCTGTTTCAGCGGTATATCGATCCATTTCTCGGATGCGATCAATCGCGATTCGATCTCGCTTAGGGATGCCAAATACTGATCCATCCGATCGCGATCGGAACGACCTAGTTGCTGGTTGAACGAGTTGGCACTCTCAAGGACTGCATCGACAAGTTTCATTTTCGACTTCAAGCGTTGTCGCTGGGTCTCCAGCGAGGAACGATCAACTCGAAACAGTCGATCGAAGACCCTTCGCGGATGGCTTTCGGCTGGTACCGGTCGACCTTGAACATCATAGGAGATCGTCCCTGTTCGAGATAGAAATCCCACCCCGGCATCGATCGACAGCACAAGCGATGGTTGTCGGCAGTGCTGTTTGGTATGCTGCGCGATGACTTGATCAAGGCCGACAGAATTGAAGGTGCCTGGCTTGGGATTGTGCAAGGGTGCACCGGTCAGCCACATATCCGAGCAGACGTGTGGATCCGCCTTGGTTCCATTCTCATGATACAATCCGCCGAAGAAACTGACGTGGTCTGCGTAAGGCGACAAGGGCTCAGTAGACTTACCGAACTCGAATTTGCCGTCGACTTCTTTGGTAGGAAACCAACTCCATTGGTCGATACCATGCTCGGGCTTTGGCAACGACATCCCGTTGGCGGTGTAGAGTGCGCAGAATCGTCGAGGGGTACTTTCGACCACTTCGCTTCCCATGGCTTCGAGCAACGGCAGAGCCAATGCGGTTCCGGCAAGTCCTTGGAGGACGGCCCTTCGATCTAGACGCGGGGTTGTTACCATGGTTTTGTTGTGGGTTTGTTGTTGAAAATCGGGCTTTATTTCTTGTCGAACAGATCGCTATGGATGATCCATCGGACAATATCGGTGACTCGATAACCGGAATCTTTGAGTTGGCCGATGTTTTCTTTTAGCCAAGCCGTTTCATTGTACGTCAGTTGGCGTCCGCATGCATAGATCGCCAAGTGTTTGGCAAGGCTCAAGGCGATCTGGTCCTGCCGGTTTTGAGCAAGATAAGCCCGGAAGGCATGGAAATCTTGAAGTTTGACTCCATTCGAAAGGGTCGTGGCGCTGTCGAAAGTGCCACCGGTCCGAGCCTTGCCCGAGGCGTCGAAATGCTCAAAGGGTAGACCCCAAGGATCGATTCCCGAGTGGCACTGAGCGCAGCCTCGTACGTCCCTGTGCCTTTGGAGTTTTTCTCGAAGGCTTAATGTCGTAAGGTCTTCGAGTTTCGGGACATTGGGTGGCGGATCTTCAGGTGGCTTGGCAATGATCTTGCGGGCAAACCATGCTCCTCGCTTGACCGGGTTGGCTTCTCTGCCATCGGATAGCCCGCTGAGTTGGGCCGCTTGGGTTAGCATCCCACCAAGCGATTTGTCGCTATGCCGTATCGGTAGAAAATCAAATCCGGATTCGGTTTTGTCGGCAAGGCCGTAGTAGTTTGCGACAACCTCATTGGCTAAAAGATAGTCCGAAGCGATGATGTCCGACACGGAAGAATTGGATTTGAGAAGATGCTTAAAAAACTCGACCGGTTCGCGCCGAAGGTGCTTGCGCGCATCACGCGTCAAGTTCGGAAATCGCTTGGCATCGATCTCAACCACATCGAATTTATCGAGACTCATCCATTCCGAAACAAACTGCTGCACAAACGCATCGGACTTGGGATCGTTTAATAATCGATCGATTTGGGCATCGATGCTATCTCGCAATTTGCTCTTTTCTGCCAGCGACAGTAGCTCACGATCGGGGGAGGCATTCCATAAAAAATAAGACAATTTCGATGCGAGTTCCCACTCATCGAGCGGCTCTGGTTCTGGCCCGAGGCTTTTTTCGATGATGTACAGAAACTGCGGGGATGTCAGAGTCACAAGCAAGGTTTCACGGACACTCCTTGAAAGCGAATTGCCCGAAGCCAATTCGGAATCAAAGACCGATACGAGTTCCTGCTTCTCGCCCTCGCTCAAGGGTCGGCGGAAGGCTCTGGTCGCAAACTGCCCGATGATGCGCCTCGCATAATCCCTATCGCTTTCGGTCTCGAACCGTTCGGTAAAGATTTCCCGATGCGATTCAGGTGGCCACTGCTGGATATAAGGGCCTTCGAATTCCACGCGATGGATCAAGAGCCTTGGGCTCTCGCGGCCATCGGTATACTCATTCCGTACTCCAATTTCGCGAATGCCGGCCAAGTAGTTCACATTGTCGGGCTCGACGTCCGGGGTCGGATAGTTGGCGATGTCCCCTTCGAACACATACACGTTGGGTTGATTGTCTTTTACCACCCGTGGTTGACCGACTTGGGTAAGCGTACTGCCACAGTCCCGGCGCAGGCCGATGTGAACACCGAGTTTCGGACTCCTTGATTCATAACGGGAAAATCGATCATGCCATTGTTGTGCCAACGGGTTGGGAGAATTGTCCAATCTGTATAACTCGATGCGATCGATTGGAACTGGACCAGGGTAATCTAAGTCGACTTTCCAGGTCCCGTTCGTGAAGCGAGCAATTCCAAAATTCGGCTGCGTCAGGAGCGAGGTCGCCTGAATGAGTTCAGAGTTCTCCTGACTTGACATGCTTAAACGTAGCTCGTGGTTTTCTTTTGGAAACTCCGGTGGACTTGCAAAGGACTTGCCCGGCTCGACCAGAGCGAGTACCTCCGCATGATCCAAGGCTCTGTTATAAATCCGAACTTCATCGATCAGTCCATGGAAGCCCTGAGCATTCTCAATTCGACCGATCTGCAAACGGGATTGTGGGTTAGTCAGATCCGCAGGTTGAATCGATCCTACGGCGACTTGGTATCCATTGACCAGCAATTCTGTTTTTTGCGGGGCTCGACGAACCACCGCACAGACGTGTTGCCAAGTGTCCTTCTTGAGGATCCCCGGTGGGCTTTGAACCGTGCCATTATGCTGCCGATTCGAGTTGGCTGTTTCCATTCGCAGGATGCCGCGCGCATCGGGCATGTCTAGTAACCAACCGTGGGTGTAACCATACCCTCCCAAACACACGATCCCACCTTGGGCCAGTTTTTTAGGATGGATCCATGCGCTGATTGTGAAATCACCCGCACCGACACCGATCGTGGTTGGCTGTGAATCGGCAAGTGCATCGGGTTCCCCGGAGGTCGATAAAGCCTTATCAAAGGGAGACTCAACCCAGTGCGCTTTACCGGCGAGTTGCAATGGCTGCTGGCCAGGCGGTGGAATCGAATCTGGATTCATCGTCCAGTGACCGAGCAAACCTTGCCCGAGCTTGGACGAGTCGGCGTCTACGACAGCACTTTGGGGCTGTTGATGATGGACGACGACTTGGTAGATGCCGTCTTGAGGAATGACCATCTCTTTCATGCCGCCTGGGGCACCCTCTTTTTTGTCCCAAGCTACACTTGCCGACGGCTCGGTGTTGGGGATCCATGCATTTGCATTGGGTTCGATCAGGAGCAGATCGTTGGCTTTCGAAGCCGTGACACGAACTTGGAACCTCCCGCGTTCTGGTAATTCTCGCAGAGACAATTTGAAGTTCGCTTGAGGCCCGTAGGTGCTTGATTCTCCGAATATCTCAGGGCTAGGGATGGCCGATCGGAGAGCAAGCCCATTGGGTAAGAGTTCATAAGCTTTCCCTTTTGGGTAGCCTTCATTGCCTCGCATGCACGCGAAGACTGCATGATGGATTCCTTCAAAATCGCGCCAACCTCGGACGGTGTCGTTGCCTTGGTAACCTTCGATAAAACGAAATTTTCGCTGAAGACGAAACCGTTCGAAAGGGAATGGCTTATTAAGGTCCGGTTCGGTGACGATGAAGTCCGAATTTGCAAGCAGATGATTGTTGGCACCGAGGATCAGTTGCTCGCTCGATGGATTCGGATGGATCGATTTCCCGAGATCCATACGAAAGAACTCGATGGATGGTGGAACGTTGGGGTCAACGAGTGCTGAATCCAAGGCTTCGTCGGCAATTCTGAAATAGGTCTCGAGTTGCAATGGGTTGATCGCAAGCGTATTTGCTTGATTCGTAAAACCGTCGCGGGACAGAGCGTCCGGGGGGAGTCTTTCGGTCAGGTTGCGATCGATTCCCAAGAGGTTTTTCAGGGTTCGATCATATTGCGGGACGGTTAGTCGACGCATCGAGCCATTTCGAGGCGTAGGGCGCGTCTGAGCTGCATGGAGTGCATCGGTGAGCCACTGAGTAAAGACGCGTCGTTGCTCTGGAGTGGGTTGCGGCTGGTCTTCGGGGGGCATTTTGCCCTCGCTGACCTGATCGAGGATGGCTTGCCAGAGCCGAATGCTTGAATCGGGTAACGAATCATCGAGGTTATCGACGCGTATCCCCGATTCGCGATTCTCTTCGTTGTGGCAACTAGTGCAATTCTGCTCGATCCAGGGTGCGATTTGCTTCCGAAACGTGTCGCTCAGTTGCTCTTGGGTGGACTGAGCTTGTGCGGCCCCAGGGATCAGGAAAATGCCAAGAAGAATTAGTCCAACGAGTTTGTTTGTAAGCGGGCAGAGTTTATGGAACAGGGATCGGTTGTACATTCGGACTGTAGGTAGGAGGGAGTGGGGGCAGGAGGGAGCGATTGTGGGGGTCGTGCTGCTTGGATGGACAGGTTATCGCTTTGCCTTGCGTAAATTCTACTAGAAATCTTTTGGATTTGCTCAAGCCTTTGAAAAGTGAGCCATATTCGAGCATGAATAAGTATTCCGCGTTTAGTTGCTCAGGTGCAGAGATGGCAAAACGAATCGCACAAATTGGATTGATACTGGCAGTTCCAATGCTTAGTGGCTGCGGCATGTGTCGAAGCGTCGAGCAGTGGAAGTGTGACAATTGGGGGATGTGTCATTTCGCCCCGAACCGTCCGGGAGTCTATGCACCGATGTCGGTTCAGCCAACGTATGGCGCTCCGATGGGTTATGGAACTACCGTAGCGCCACAAGCCGGGGCGATGGCACCTGCTGCGAGGGCACCTGCTGCGATGTCGCCTATGGCAGGATCGCCGGTACCTTCTGGGGTTACGATCGGCAACCCAGGCAATCCCGGCTGCAAAGACTGCAACCGCTAATCGCGCCTAGCTTCGGCACAGAACGGGCTCTGACCCGCAAGCCATTGTTGATATAAGCCACCGCTGGGCCTGGAGACCCGGACATGCCGTCAGTAAAACAGGAAAAAGACCGGCGAACCTCAACGATAACAATCCTTCCTGATACCCAGCCCTATCCCGGTCACTTCAGAACTTGGCCAACCTGGGGCGTTTTTATCGGTTATCCGGGGAAATCGTCGCAGCGGTATTTTTTTGGCGAGGTTGGGAAAACGTGGCGGAACACGTTCTTTTCTGCCAACGAAACCCTTGGCATTACCATCGGTAACACCGAACTGACCCTCGAACTTGGACGTGTCTTTTCCAGCGGTTGAGGCGTCCAATCCCTCATGCGGTTTGACACCCCGATGCCATCCAATAGAATAAGGTAGTGGTTCGGGTAAGTAGCAACGCGACCCAACCCGAATTCCCCTTAGTCATTCACCCCCTGGGGTACCGCTTATGTTTGGTATTTCAACGACAGAGCTCATGATACTCTTGGCAGTTGTAGCGCTGTTATTTGGCAGTGCTCGACTCCCCTCGCTGATGAGGAATTTGGGCCGTAGTGCTATCGAGTTCAAAAAGGGTATGCGAGACGACGATTCGGAGTCGCCGTCGGAAACAACCAAATCGTCTTAGTCTCGATGATCTTTTGAGGTGATGCATGTTTGGAGGCATAGGCACCACGGAGATGGTCGCTTTCGGCGTTTTGGCCCTGATGCTCTTCGGTTCAAAACTCCCCGAAGTCGCGCGCAATCTGGGCGGCACTTACCGAGGTCTCAAACGCAACGTCGACGATTTCAAACGGGAGTTCCAAGCCGTCGAGACGTATGAGCCTCCTAAGCATCATGCAAAAGTCCAGAGCGATGAACCTCAAATCGTCGAGTCGTCTGCGCCCAAGTTCGAAATCCCAAAGGACGAAGACTCCTAAGGAGCATCGATCTACTGATTGGTTATTTATCTCGAACTGGCTTTTTGAAGCGTTTCGACGACTTGGACCAGCCCAGCGAGCTGCATCGGATCAAGCCCGCTCATCAATGGTAGCAATGGTCCAACGTTGGATATTCCAGATATCCGTACCGCTTCGTGCAAGACACGAATGGGTGAGATCGAGTTTCGTTGGTCCTCAAGCGATTCAAAGATCTGGCGGATCGCCTCGGCTCTGTGCCAATCACCCGCCTGGATCGCTTTGAGCATCATTGTCGATAAATCAGGCCGAACACAAACGCACCCGCTAGTGAATCCGCCCATCTTAAAGTCTCTCATGTGACAGATCGCAGGCTGCTCACCCATCCCACTGACGAACAACTCCGACGGGATCCTCTCGAGTAACTCCTTCAAATAAGGATCATTGCTTGGATCAGGCAGAACCACCGCATACTTGATCCAACTCACGCAACCGGCATTGACCAATCGCTCGACGGCATCGGGTGGTAACCAACGATCGAACTTTAAGTACAACACAACGGGTTTACCCATCCGATCGACAGCCATACGGATTCCGCGTTCGATGCCACCAACATCGGTGATGTCCTTTTGGGGAAGCACCATGAAAGTATCGACGGGCAAATCTGCAGCGATTGCAGCTTGATCCATCATCATCCCAAAGGATGATCCTATCGAGGGGATCACCCAAGAGTCTGGTCCCGCCAGTTCAACCACTTGATGGACAACTTGAGCGTACTCGGAGAGTCGGATGTGATAGAACAAAGCGTTCCCGCCGTAGAGAAATGTCCGGATTCCGCCCGATTTCAGATGATCGATGAGTTTCCGATTTTCAGTCTCGCAGACTGTGTAGTCGCTTGTTCGTGCCAAGGGTGGAACGGCGATAACGCTGCTTTGTATTCTTTGGCTGTAATCGATCTGTTTCATGGGTCGAATTTTCTTTAGAGACCTTTTCCGGTAATTTGCTCGAGGGCAGCAAGATATCTTTGGCGAGTCTGATCGACAATTCGTTCCGGGAGCATCGGAGGAGGACTGTTTTTATCCCAAGCCGTTTGGTCTAAGAACTCGCGGAGGAATTGTTTGTCGAAAGAGGGTTGTGGGCGGCCTGGTTGCCATTGTGATGCTGGCCAAAAGCGAGAACTGTCAGGCGTTAGGACTTCGTCGATAAGGATCAATCGACCGTCGAACCAGCCCCATTCGAGTTTCGTGTCCGCCACGATGATACCTCGTTGCTTTGCAATCGACGCCCCTTTCTTGTACACATCAAGTGACCGTTCCTTGAGTTCTTCAGCCACCTGAGTTCCCAAATCCTCGACCATTCTCTCAAAGGATACGTTCTGATCATGTCCAGTTTCGGCTTTGGTCGCCGGAGTGAACAAAGGACTCTCGAGGGCATCGCATTGCTTGAGGCCTTGCGGGAGTTGGATGCCGCAAATCGATTGAGTCTTTTGATAGTCTCGCCAACCACTTCCTTCGATGTACCCTCGGATGACGCACTCGAAAGGAACCACCTGCGCCTTCCTGGTAACGATCGAGCGCCCTTGCAATTCCCCCTTCGGATCCAACGCGATGATCTCCTCGGGGAGCTGATCATCCAGGACATGATGCTCAACACCGAGTGTTTGAAACCAGAAGAGACTCAATTCATTCAGGATCCGACCTTTGTCGGGGATACCGTTTGGCATCACCCAATCGAAGGCGCTGATGCGATCGGTGCTGACGATCAGAAGGCGATCTCCTAGATCGTAGACATCGCGGACTTTTCCTTGACGTTTGGGAAAAGGCAGGTGGGTTTGTAGCAGAGCCGGTTGCATGCAGTCGATTACAGGATGGATTGTAAGAAATTGGTGGGGTAGGCTAGCTACCCAAACTTGCGGAATGATTGTACTGTATTGCTTTAAGATTGTCTGAGTACTTCCGATTCACGGATCCCTTTTCCTAGATCGATCCACGACGATGCCACTAGAGCGACTGATCTCCGCAAGACAGCTTACCGTTGAGGTTCTGCAAGATGTTTTTCAGAGGGCTCGCAAGATGCGGTCGATCTGTCAAAACAGCGGCAGAACGACGTTGCTAGCCGACAAAATGATCGGCCTTGTATTTCTTGAACCAAGCTCACGTACACTGCTGAGTTTCCAATCGGCCGCACAACGGCTCGGGGCTGGGATCGTGTTTATCCAGGGGGTCGGCTCGACCTCGTTCGAAAAAGGCGAGTCGCTTTCCGATGCGATCAAAGTCGTTAGCGGATATTGCGACTTAATCGTGGCAAGACTACCCAAGTCTGGTGATGCACAGATCGCTTCGGATGCCTCAAGCGTCCCCTTTATCAATGCAGGAGACGGAGGAAATGAACATCCTACGCAGTCGCTGGTTGATACCTTTACGATCATGGAAGAGTTAGGGACCCTGTCGAACCTTGAATACACCTTTGGTTTTGATCCTTTGCAGTCCCGAAGTATCCACTCGTTATGCATGGTTCTGTCCCAATTTGAAAACGTCGGATTCGACTTTGTTTCGCCACCCGAACTAGAAGCCCCGGGATGGCTCGTCGAGCAATGCCAAAATCGCAATGTTCGCGTTAGTCAGTCCAATTCACTTGCGAACCTCAAGAATCCGGATGTGATTTACCTAAATCGACTTCAAGAGGAACGGTTTCCCGATCGCTCGCTGTTCGAAAAATACAGGTACGAATACCGGCTGACCCCTGAACAAATTCCCGCTTCGACGCGGCTTATTCTCGATCCCCTACCGCGTGTAGACGAAATCGCATTGTCCGTAGATGAACTGCCAATCGCGGGTTATTTTCGCCAAGCCCAAAACGGAGTTTACATTCGCATGGCGCTATTATCGATGCTCTTGGGAAGAGCGCTATAGGCTCAGCTAAACTCTTCGCCTTGGGTGATTTGCCCGAGTTCTTGTTTGCGAGCGCATTCGATGCATGTCGTCGCATAGGGAACTGCTTGGAGTCGAGCTAATGGAATCGGCTTTTCACAGATTTCGCAATCCCCGTAGACGCTATCCTTGAACCTGGACAAGGCTTCTTCGATCTGGGTGAGTTCACGGCTTTCGACTTCAACCAATTGACTACTGATCTCGTCTTGGGCAGTGTCCATGGCTGCGTCCATCACATCTCCACCCTCTTGAGACAAGGACTGCAACATGCTCATGTCCCCGTCAAGAGCCCTGCGCAGTGCTTCCCTTCGAAGCAGAAGAACTTCTTTTAGCTTGATCAGAGCCTCTTTACGAGTTGTCATTGAGCAGCCTTTCCAAGAGAAAACACGGAACATCACGGACGGTTGATATTCCCAGGATCTTGCCGTACGTACCAAAACCCGTGCAGTAGTACGCAAAGCATGCCTTATAGTTCGCGCCAGGTGGGGATTTCTTGTCAAAAACAAACAGTATTTCCAGATCCGAAATCGACGCAACCCATTGATTTTGTTTAATTTACGGCATTGCTAGGGTCGTCAGTTGGACAGGATACGGCAAAATAAAGGGGTTTTTTAATCGATCCGCGCACTGTATCTAAATTAGAACAAAAGATACTCGAAGCGATTCACTTGATGCCAAAAGCCGCTGTGGCTGTCTACGAGGCGGCGGTAGAAAATAGTCAAGCCAGAGAACCCCCGCAGGATGCGCAATGAAATTAGGTGGCATTTCCTGTTTTATCTTTGTATCCGATTCCCTTAGCCGTCCGATACACAGGTGTCTCCTCTCGATCCCCGAATGCTTTCGTGCAACGATTGGTCTCAGTGTATGACTTTGTACCGAAATCCCTGTAGAGTTCCATGCAAAGCCAAAGGGATTCGGAATCACATCACGCAAGCTGTCACGCGTCGGCTTTTCAACGCGAGCATCGGCCTTGGTTTCTTCGTCGCCGTCCCGATCCTCAGCAGCGCAGAACCACCTACTGGATCCCCGACTCAATCGAGCCGAAAGAACCCCTTGCGTAGCTCAGTCGATTCTATTTCAAAGATCCCAGCCAACAACCTTCGTGAAGGTTCAAAACCTGCTAGCGCATGGCGATCTGAACTCCTTGCCGTGGATGAGCAGCTCGAAGCATACGTCGCGACTTTGAAGCTCGTCGGGTGCCTGCAATCCAATCCAACCCACGGAGTGACGTATTCGTGGATCGCTCAAGCTCTTGAAGATGGGATGGATGCACCGGCCTCGGTTGCCATCGGAGAAAAGAGTTCCGATGAGCCTCCCAAGTTTAATCCAGGTAGCAGTTTTGCTTCTAACGAATCGACTAACCCAGAGCCAGCCGAGTCCGATGCTTCTCCGTCGACTGTAGAACACAGCGACCCGGCAAATAAGACTCCAAAAAAACGTGATTTGAAGTCCGCTGAGGAGGACATGCGGGATTACCTGGCTCAAGAATTCGAGCCCAGCCAAGTCGCACAAACCGATCGATCCTTGCAGGGGGTCGATGCCGAGAAAGCCCAAAAACCGAACCTCTATGGCGAGTCTCGATTTGGTCAAATCGAATCGCAAGAGGCAGAGCAAAACCAAACCAAGAGCTTCTTTGGTTCTCCCTCGCAACAAGCCCGTTTGGATCGAGTGCAACTAGCGCTTGATTTCTACATGCAGAATCCTGAGTCGACCGCAGCCCGCTCACCATGGGCGGTGATGCACGCCCTACTTGCGTTCGGCAGCGATTACGAAATGATCGGACCAAACAACAACCGAGTCAATGCGATCGGCTGGATGTGCCACAATGGTCTGTGCAAGACCCAGCGAATATTCACACCCCGTGGAAATAGCTTCGTTCCAAACGTCGGCGGAGGCGTCCAAGGCCACCAAGGTCAATTCCTAGCAATCCTGGCTCAATGTCAAGTTCCCCCGGACTATCCGATCCAAATCGGTGATCAAAAGTTCACCGTCGAGGACTTGGTCCTCTATGAAATGGCTACGTGCCGCGAGAAATCCGAGTTGACCTTCAAACTCATCGGGCTCTCCTACTACCTTGACTCCGACAAGCAATGGCGTTCAAACGAGGGTAAAGTGTGGAGTATACAAAAGCTCATCCAGGAAGAACTCGCACAGCCTGTCGTTGGATCCGCTTGCGGTGGTACCCATCGACTCATGGGTTACTCGTTTGCGATCAAGCAACGAGTGCTCCAAGGCCAGCCACTCCAAGGTCAATACCTACGTGCCGCGAAGTTCATCAACGAATTCATCGATTACACATGGCAATTGCAAAACCCCGATGGTAGCTTCAGCACCAACTGGTTTGAAGGCAGAGGGAACGAGCCGAACGTCGAGCGCAAAGTGCAGACGACTGGCCATATGCTTGAGTGGTTGCTCTTTACAGTCAGCGACACCGATGTTCGATCGCGGCGAGTCGAGAAGGCGATCGATTTCCTCCTAGCGAATATTTACGACAATCGCCACTTGAAATGGCCAATTGGTCCGCGAGGACATGCCGAACGAGCCTTGGCTCTTTACCACAAACGGCTCAGCGAAATACTTGCTGAACCGCAGGATGAATCCAACCCCGCCGAGAACTCGAACATCGCCGGTACAACCAGCCGAAGTGCCGATGCCGTCGTAGCCCAGCCTCAGTCGCTCCTCCCACAAGGTGCCGGTTCTCGTACTGGATCGTCTGTTCAGGGCAATGGCACTCCGAGAACCAATAGTGCACAACGGATGATCAGACCGGTTCGGCCACGACGCTAAAACGCTTATTGAACCTGGCTAGTCAGCGATAACTCTAGAGATCTGTTGTTGCAACTGGCGCGTCGAAGCAGCAATCAGTGCACCTTCTAACGCTCGCTGGTCGTCTCCCTTTGTATCAGTCACGACACCTTGCGCCTCTCTGACCAGTAGTACACCAGCAGCGATGTCCCAAAGCTTGAGTGTCCCACCCCAATATCCATCCAAACGCCCACAGGCGACGTAGCACAAATTCAAAGCGGCCGAGCCTAGCCGACGAAGGCCTTGGGTGGCAAGCAACATCCGGTTTACATTTCGAATCTCGATAGAACCTTCTTTGAGATTTGGAGATAGGCCAGCAGCCACCAAGGATTGCGATAACTCAGACTGCGCGCTGGTACGAATTGGACGATCATTGAGCAAGGCCCCGTGGCCCTTGACCGCGCTAAACATCTCATTCGCCTCTGGGTCAAAAATCACACCGAGCACCGGATGTCGATCGTAGGTCAGAGCGATGCTCACGGCGTATTGAGGGAAACCGTGAGCGTAATTGGTCGTTCCATCCAACGGGTCGACGACCCAACAATAGGCAGAATTCTGGAGTCCGATCTTTTGTGATTCTAAGATCCCCACGGCGCCCTCTTCGCCTAGAAAGCCGTGATCGGGATAGGCTTTGCCCAAGCATTCGCAGATGGCGATTTGCGCTGCAAAGTCCGCATCGGTCACAAGATCCTTACCACTCTTGGTGTGTACGGTCGCCGAGCCTCTCATCGACAATAGAATTTCACCAGCTCGGCTGGCCGCCAGCTTGGCCGTCAACATCGCACTTTGCAAATCTAGATCCAACGCAACTCTCCCCGTAGGCTCAATTCCCATCACCTGTTGAAATTGTGATCCAAGATCCGTCGGATCGTAAGCCCCCGAAACACCGATCTAGCAGAAAAAGCCTTTACTTAGCCCAGATATCAATGAATAACGACCACGCATTGGCGGGTCCCCGCATCGACGCAAACCGCCCCTTGCATTATAGTTCTGGTTTCCTCTGTGTGGTTTTGTGAAATCGTTTGCAACCCAACCGCACATTCAAAGTGACACGCATTGAAATATTCGCCAAACCGATCTACGTCTTATGGGCTGGAAAGTTTTAGAAAACAAAGCGACCAACAAGCACGGATCGCTCGAGTTGGTCGTTCTTACTGAGCCGAGTCTTAGGATCCAAGTCGATATGGGTGATACCAAATACGATTGGGAAATCCAACCCATGGAGGACTCGGTCGGGCAAGGCACCCCGGCCCCGGCACTAGGCGAGGCCTACAGTCGCCTCGACGACTTCATCGTGAGTTTCCCCCAACGTTATCCCTGGCCCTTTAGCTACCAACTCGACGTCCGTGTGCAACCAGACTACAAGGATCTAATGGTTGCAGAGTTATGGCTCAGCGTTCAAACCTCGATGCTCGAGTGCAATCCGCAATTGTGCCTAGTTCCCAAAGCCCCAAAAGCTCCATGGACTTGTCACCCACAATTTATCTGCTCGGCCGATCGTCGGTTGGCACTGGCCGTCCACCCTCTGGATATCCCCGATAGCAAACTCCATGCGAGTCGCTCGGGCTCCGTCGAACGCGTGGATCTTTTCGGTCAGTTCATGGAAAAAGGAGTCATACGTCGCGGTCGACTCATGCTAGTCGCGAGCAACACTTCTATTTCGGAAAAACGGATGAAGGATTTGTGCAACATCTTCGCCGCAAGCAGCCTGCCTCTGACCGCATGAGCGATCGACGCTCAAAGCTTACCCACCTTGATTTGCATCCAATCTTTTACTCGATAGACGGAGCTGATTGTTTTGAAATCGCGCACTAGCAAAAAAACGGACACGAAACCGACCAGTGAATCGATCAATTGGTACGACCATCCCGAATGGTACGAAGCCGGGTTCTTGAAGGAGACACCCACAGAGGCTCGGTTCCTCGAAGATGTCTTTCGAAAGTACGTGCCGTTTCCCGTAGAGCGAGTTCTCGAAGCCGGTTGCGGATCCGGAAGACTCGTGCGTGAGATGGCTCGACGCGGATACGCTGTGACAGGGATGGATCTAAGCCAACCGTCGCTCGATTACTGCGCTCGCAGACTCAAGGAGATGGGGGTTCGGGCCGTGTTGTCCAAGCAAGACATGACCGACTTTCACTTCGAACAACCCTTCGATGCGGCCTTCAACGCAATCAATACCTTCCGACATCTCGAAACGGAAACGTCGGCGGTCAACCATCTCAAGTGCGTTGCCAAGCATCTGCGTCCCGGCGGTGTCTTCGTTCTCTCGCTTCACATCATTCCAAACGACGGCGAACTCTGGGGTACCGAGAGTTGGTCGGTCAAAACCCCTCAATACATTATCCGGTACTCGCTGACGGTCCAAGAAGTCGATATGGAGAAGCGTATTGAGCAATTGAAAATGACCATGAAGGTCTCAATCGACGGTCAGGAGAAAAAACTAACCGACCTACTGCGATTGAGGCTGTACAATGTCGATCAGTTAAAAGCGCTCTTGGAAAAGATCAAGTCGTTGGAATTGGTGGGTGTTTATGATTTTTGGTTCGATATCAGCGATCCGTGCCGATTGACCAAGAAATCCTGCGATGTGGTCCTCATCCTCAAAAAGAAAAGTTAATTCGCGTAGGTCCCCTATCGACCCGTCCCATGCTGGAGAATAGACTCACAGGATAACTCCAGCAAAGACCAATTCTTGACTTGGAGATCATTTCATCCTCGAAGCTAACTTTCCATTGCCGTATGAGTCGAAAAGACAAGATTCTCGCGATGCTCGCCGACGAGCCTAATGATCCGTTCCTCAAGTACTCCTTGGCCCTTGAACTTCGAAAAGAAGAGAATTGCGATGAAAGCATCGCGATCCTTAAGGAACTGGCTTACGATCCTGCCGTGAAGTACGTAGCTGCTTTCTTCATGGCGGCCCAGCAACTGGCCGAACTCGGTCGCATCGAAGATGCACGCGGGTTCCTGCGCGATGGCATCGAAGAAGCCCGCACTCAAAACAATCTTCACGCCGCAGCCGAGATGAGCGAATTGCTCAAAGAACTTGGTAAATGATTCAATGCACAAAAAACGCTTTTTACGCATTGTGCCTACCACTGGCTTTGTGCCGAATGGCGTACAATTGAAAGCGGAACGGCGCGAGCCCAATACCGTCAAGTCGCCATTTGGATCATTTTAGGAAAGATTGGATTTGAATGTATTTCGGCGCATGCCGAAGGGTTTTTGAAAGCGGTTGGGCGCAAGCCCTCCGGTGAAGGGTCGAGTGTATGTTCCACGGTCGAACGCTCCAAAAACCACTGTATGCTTGGACTCACCGGGCAGCTTGCGCTGCTCCGCTATCATTTGCCTACTACCAAGAGATGCAACTTCATCAATGTCCCGAATTGACGGTATTGGGCGCGAGCCGTTCGGTGATGAAGCATTTGGGAATCGCAGACAACTAAAACTAACCGTAATGCTTGAGCATCACTGCATTACCAGTCATACAATGCCATGTGGCCTAAAGCCGATTGA
Source organism: Pirellula sp. (assembly GCA_040381975.1). Taxonomy (GTDB): domain Bacteria; phylum Planctomycetota; class Planctomycetia; order Pirellulales; family Pirellulaceae; genus JBKCUI01. The sequence goes on along the minus strand of JBEIGI010000003.1, from coordinate 161,864 downwards.
ACCAATTTTTACCCACACTCCAACCTCAAGAGTTTAAAAATGATTCGAAGCTCGGCTGCTTTTTCCCTTCTCCTTGCTTCGATAACCTGTTGCAGCGGATTTGCACAGGAAAGCGGTAAGGAGTTCCAAACGATCAAATTATGGAACGACAAAGCACCAGGGGAAACCAAGGAGTATCCTGCCGAAGGAGATACGTCTAAGCCCGGAGATCGCGGTGTTGCCGATCGTGCGGTCGTGCGTATAGGAAACGTCACACAACCCGATCTCCGTATCTACAGCCCTGCACCTGACAAAGCCACCGGAGCTTGTGTGCTGGTCTGCCCAGGAGGTGGCTTCAACATCCTGGCCTACGACCTCGAAGGTACCGAGGTATGCCAGTGGCTCAATTCGATCGGAGTGACCGCAGCACTGCTGAAATACCGAGTCCCAAGACGCGAGGGGAAACCGCCCCATGAGGCCCCGTTGCAAGATGCACAAAGAGCTTTGAATCTGCTCCGTTCGAAAGCAACCGAGCTGAAGATCGATCCAAAGCGACTTGGATGCTTGGGATTCTCGGCCGGCGGAAACCTCTGCACTATGCTCACGACTCGCTTTTCTACACTGAGCTATCCGAAAGCCGATGCCGCTGATGAACTGGTTCCCCGGCCTGACTTTACTCTACTGATCTATCCTGCCTACCTAATCGACAAGGACAATAAGCAGCAATTGGCAAGCGATGTTGTATTTACGAAGGATACCCCGCCGATGTTCTTGACCATGGCCCAAGACGATGGACTCGGTTGCGAAAATGTTCTTGTTCCAGCGTTGAAGCTCAACGAGCTCAAAGTCCCTTTCAGCCTCCATCTGTATCCGACTGGTGGTCATGGCTATGGACTTCGAAACACAGGCAGCCTATCTAGCACTTGGCCAGATCGAGCGGCAGATTGGATGAAGCTACAAGGTTTCTTGGAAACAAAAAAGTAGGACTCACCGACGATGGTTCATCGCACACCTGATCGAAGTCGAATAAGTGCTTTGGGTTGCCAAGGTTTTCTCCAGTTGAACCGCCGCGATGCTCTGCGAGTCGGTAGCCTTGGTGCCTTAAGCCTGAGCTTAAGCGACCTGTTTCGCTTAAGAGCCTCTGCCGATGACGGCCAAACGGCTGCCTATTCGGCCCATTCGGCGAAAGGACAATTGCCCGAGAGAATCAAAAGCATTATTCAACTGAATCTCGGTGGCGGTTTCCCTCAGCATGAATCCTTCGACCCAAAACCCGAAGCACCCTTGGAATACCGAGGACCCTTTGGAGTCGTCAAAACCAGCAACGGGGATATCTTCAGCGACAACTTTCCAAAGACGGCTCAGATCGCAAAGAAACTCACAGTCATCCGAACGATCGTCGGCAAAGTTCCAGATCACGGGTTAGCCACCTACCATTTATCGACGGGCTACACACCGACGGCGGTGATCGACTACCCTTCGATGGGCGCGATCATCTCGCATGAGCTTGGCCCGCGAGGGATCTTACCACCCTACATCGCTGTCCCCAAACGCAATGCCTTCGCAGGCAACACGGGCTTTCTACCCAGTAGCTTCGGTGCCTTCGAGATCGGTGACGATCCTGCCAACGGTAAGAATTTTAAAGTTCGCGACTTTTCGCTTCCACAAGGCATTTCGCTCGATCGGTTCAATCGAAGAAACGCCGCCCGAGAATTGATCGAAAAGCGAATCCGAGCTATGGAAGCCGAGCCGACCACCTTAGATACTATGGACGGTTTCTACAAAAAGGCTTATGCGGTTTTGACGTCACCGGAAGCCCAACGTGCATTTTCCTTTGAAGGGGAAACCGACGAGACATTTGAACTCTATGGAGCCCAGGTCACCGGAAAGGTTGTGGCACCCGATAACAAGTACCATCCCAAGGGACTTGCCGAACGGCTGATCATCGCCCGCAGGCTCGTCGAAGCCGGAACCCGACTCGTGACAATCGACTATGGAGCTTGGGATTGTCACGTCGATGTCAAAAAATGTTGCGATGATTACATGCGTCCCTTGGACTACGCGATCTCAGGTCTGGTGACCGATTTGGATCGGCGAGGTCTCTTGGACTCGACCCTGTTTTGGGTTACCAGCGAGTTTGGTCGCACCCCCAAGATCAATAAAGATTCAGGACGAGATCACCACGCACGCTGCTACTCGATGCTCTTGGCCGGTGGTGGTTTCCAGCAAGGACTCATCCACGGAACGAGCGATTCAGTCGCCAATGAACCCTCGCGCGATGGCGTGCCACTGGAAGATCTTCTCTATACGATCTACCATTGTCTGGGGATCGATGCCGACAAGGAACTCGTCGCTTTCGGTACCCGACCGATCGAAATCATCAAAGACGGCAAGCTTGTCTCGGCTCTCTTGGCCTAAACGACCATGACCACTGCAACCAAGTTAGTAAGACTGGCACTAAGCTCGATCCTAATGGTTTCATTGATGGCAGGTCCAGTTTCATGCGCCGGCGACATGCTTCGCGATGTTGAATGGGTAAGGCCTCGTGTCGGTCAACGTGGAACCAAGGTCGAAGTTATGATCCAGGGCAAGTTCATCGAGGATCCGAAAGAGCTTGTCTTCTATAAACCTGGAATACGAGCCCTGTCGCTTGAGACGATCCAACCCCTCGAGCACCCAATTGGACTTGCTCATGGTGGACGGATCGAGGAGCAAGTCAAAGCGATTCTTGAGATCGACTCGGATTGCCAACCCGGGGAACATCCATTCCGATTGCGAACCGCAACGGGGCTCTCGCTACTTGCAACCTTTCATGTCTCCCCATTTCCTGTCATCACCGAAACCACTGCATCGAACGATACCATCGCAACGGCTCAATCCGTGCCGATTAATTCCACCGTCATCGCGACGGTCGATACCGACATGTATCAGGTGGATGTGACGCCTGGTTCACGATTTTCCGCCGAAGTCGATTGCGTTCGGATTGCTGATCATCATTACGGTGATTCAGAGTTCGACCTAGCCTTGAGAGTTCTGGATGCCACAGGCCGCGAGCTTGCGTCGAACGATGAAAACGCCTTGCATGTCCAAGACCCCTTGGTGAGTTTCATCGTGCCCAAGAATCTCCCTGATGGCAAGGTCTATATCGAAGTCCGTCAATCGGTTCACTCGCCTCGTGATATCCCTTATGCCATCCATTTGGGTGATTTCCAACGCCCGATGGCGATCTACCCCGCTGGTGGTAAACAAGGTGAATTGTTGCAAGCCAGCCTACTGGGTGATCCAACCGGGGCAATCGAGGTAGCTATCCCGCTGCCAACGGACAGTTCCTCGATCGAGTGGTTCGGAGACGCACCTTCTGGGATGACTGTTCGATCCTGCGGTTTTGGAAACGTCCTTGAAAACACTTTTGCAGATGTCACACCGGTCGAGCAGTTACCCATCGCGTTGAACGGACTGATCGAATCCTCCGGAGATACGGACCGATTCCAAGTCCGGGTAGCTAAGGGGGATCGCTATCGAGTCCGTCTGTACGCTTCATCGCTTGGATTCCCCATCGATCCAGCGATCCGCATTCTGCCAATGGATGCCCAAGGTAACTTGCAGGCACCCGAAGTTGACGTCGACGATGCCGACCCTCGGACACTCAATGACCGAGACCTCTTTGGGACTTCGATTCGCTCAGGAGGAGGGGTCAAGGATGTGCTTGATCCATCGGTAATTTGGGAACCTAAACTCGATGGTCAGTACATCATCGAGATCCGCGATACAAACAATGCAGTTGGGGAAACATCGGTTTATCGTGTCGAGATCGAGATTCCACCCCCTTCGGTTCATCCCGTTTTGATGAGTCGGTTCTTTGATTGGGTCGAAGGCTCGCGAGGAACGGGCCTGGCAGTGCCGCAAGGAAACCGATGGACTGTTCTGGTCAGTCTACCCAAAGGTCAAGGTTCCAATCACACCGGACCTTACGAACTCCTTGCCAAAGGGTTGCCTGAAGGAGTTCGAATGATTTGCCCGCAGGTTCCAGGACAAGCCAGCGTTTGGCCAGTGCAATTGGTCGCCAGTGCCGATGCCTTGCCAAAGGCCAAGGTCTTCGATCTTCAGGCGAATTCAAACGACCCAACGGTCAAACTTGCGACGGGCTGTCAGCAAGCGGTTCCCTTTATTAATCATTCAGGAGGTGATGCCTGGCGTATCCTTCGAGTCGATCGCTTTGCGATGGCGGTTACTGAGCCAGCACCCTTCTCGATCGAACTGGTGCAACCGACCGTCTCGCTCGTACGAGGGGGCGAATTATTTATTACAGTGAACCTAGTGCGAAAAGAGGGTTTCGACGAGCCGATCGAATTCCAAGCCGATTTTGGACCGCCAGGAGTAAACTTACCACCCAAAGACGTGATCGAAGCGGGTAAGTCTCAAGCTGTGTTGCGAATCGCTGCATCGAAGAATGCAGCGATCGGCCAAGGTTGGCTCTATGTCATCGCAAGCACCATGGGAGGTAGCGATTACCTAGGACCAGGACGCATACGGGTCTCATCGCAGTTAGTAAAAATCGATGTTGCCGAGCCTTTTGTTGAATTGGCCAGCGAACCGACCAGCATCCGTCGCGGGGCCAAGGGAAATGTCGTCTTCAGCGTTCAATCCAAGAGTCCCTTTGATGGGCAAGCGACGGTCCATCTGTTGGGACTGCCCAAAGGTTTGCACCTCGCAGGTCCGCTGCCAATGATCACCAAGGATGCAAAGGAAATCGCATTTCAAATCGAGGCGACCGATGAAGCGTTGCTGGGACCCGTCGCAGGACTTGAATGCGAGCTGATCGTCCAGGTAGCTGGTCAGGAGATTCGACAACGAGCAGGAAACGCAACGATTCGGATAGACCCAAGACTATGAAAACACGACTCGCAGGGTGGTTGTCAACGATCTATATCGTATGCATGCAATGCTGCATCGTCCTTGGCCAAAGCAATGAGCCGAGTGGGCAACAGCAGACTCCGAGCTTTCGTCGCGATGTGATGCCTGTTTTCTTTCGCGCCGGTTGCAACTCAGGAACTTGCCATGGTTCAGCGCGGGGCAAAGATGGTTTCATGCTCTCGCTCTTTGGTTACGATCCTGCTGGCGATTATCGACGTACCGTTGAAGAGATGCCTGGGCGTAGAATCAATGCCTCGGTTCCCGAAGAGAGTTTGTTGCTCTTGAAAGCCACTGCGAGTGTTCCACACACGGGCGGCAAGTTATTTGACCGCGATAGTCGGCTTTATCAAACGCTCTTGGAGTGGATCGAAGCCGGGGCGCCTGATGATTCGGGTGCGGTTCCGGAAGTGATCGGAGTGACACTCTCGAAGACATCGCTCGTGTTCGAGGAACCAAACGGTAAGTCTGCGTTGCAGATCACAGCGAATTACTCCGATGGAACCACCAGAGATGTTACATCGCTAAGCCGTTTCTTCTCGAACAATCCTAGCGTGGCTCAGATCGACGCCCAAGGTCTTGTCGCGGCCCAGGGGTTCGGGGATACGAACGTCTTTGGGAGATTTAGCCGCTTTACCGTCGGCGCCGAGGTTATCGTCTTGCCACCGGCACAAGGCTTTGTCTGGTCCGAACCACCAGAAAACAATTTCATCGATCGCTTGGTGTTCGAACGGTTACAGAAACTCAGGATCGCTCCGTCTGAGTTGTGCGACGACGAAACTTTCCTTCGGCGAGTCACGCTCGATCTAGTTGGAAGGCCTCCGACGCCCCAAGAGTACGAAGTTTTTATGTCGGATGAAATGCCCAACAAACGTTCGAGCAAGATCGATGCATTGATTGCAACGGATGACTTTGCAGACTACCAAGCGGCTATGTGGGCCGAACAATTACGGGTCATCGGCGGGAACTACTCTACAGGCGCCACGGTGATCAAAGCGGCTGATCGATTCGCCAACTGGATTCGAGATCAGTTGCGAAAGGATCGACCATTGAACGAGTTCGTTTCGGAGATGACCGCGGCCTCGGGTCCCAATATCGCCAATGGACCGGTTAATCTCTATACGATGCTCGTGCATAAACCGCAGGTCGATCCCAAGATGCTCGCAGCGGACTTTTCGCAAGTGTTCTTGGGTGTCCAGATACAATGCGCCGAATGCCATAACCATCCCTTCGATCGATGGACCATGGACGACTACTATGGCTTCGTAAGCTTTTTTACCGGCGTTCGCCGTAAGCCCGGGGTAGAAGCCCGCGAGAAGAGAATCTTCTGGGATGTCAAATCGAATCCGGCAACCAATCCCGTCGATGGCCAACCAAGACTTGCAAAGACCTTGGGCGCGATTGATCCAGTGGGGGTGCAAGGCGACCCGCGAGGGGAATTGGCGAAATGGCTTACCTCACCGGAGAATGATATTTTCGCGAAAAATATGGCCAACCGAATATGGGCCCATTTCCTTGGCCGTGGGGTCGTGGAGCCCGTCGATGATATGCGAGTGAGCAATCCACCGACCAACGCGCCGTTGCTCGATGGTCTTTCACAGCGACTTGTCGAGGTCCGATTTGATCTCCGGAGTTTCGTGCGAGACATTTGCAATTCGAGGGTCTATCAGTTGGACTCACGCCCCACTTCATCCAACGCAAAAGACACAAGGCAATTTTCGCATGCGAAACTTCGTCGACTCAGGGCCGACGTGCTGCTCGATTCGATCGTTGCCGTGACAGGTGTTCCAAGAAGTCTCCCAGGATGGCCGGCTGGGACCAAGGCGGTCAATTACTATCCGCGTGTTTCGGGGGACACCGAAGGCCCCCACCCCGGGGATCCGTTCTTTGAAACCTTTGGGCGTTCGAGCCGAGGGACAGTTTGCGCCTGTGAAACCAAACGAGATCCGACCCTTTCGCAAACGATGCATTTGGTCGTCGGCGATACGATACGTGATCGACTCAGTTCTCCAGTCGTCGTCAAAGCACTCCTGGATTCCAAAGTCGAACCTGAAATGATCATTGAAAGTCTGTTCGTCAGAGCGTTATCAAGAAAACCGACGGCCGAGGAACGCGTCGACCTGATGGCCTTCGTTTCCGGAAACGAAAAGAGCCAAGAGGTCTACGAAGATATCTTCTGGGCACTCATGAATTCCACCGAATTTCTCTTCAATCATTGATTCGCCAAGCCCATGAAATCAATTCCTGCTTTGAAGTTGCTAATTGTCGCACTGTCGATTTCAACATCGGCAAGCGCTCAAGAAGAAGCGGTCAATTATGATGACCAAGTTGCATCAATCCTTAAGTCCAAATGTGGAACTTGTCATGGCGACGGCAAGCAGGAATCTGGACTGAGTGTTACCAGTTATGCCGGGATCATCAAAGGGAGTGGAGGCGGTCCAGTAATCGCTGCGGGGCAATCGGCAGCAAGCCGCTTGGTCGAAGTCATCAGTACCGACGATGAAAGCCAGCGAATGCCCCCCGAGGGAGATCGCCTGACGGAGGCTCAGATTGCGATCATCAAGAAATGGATCGATTCAGGACTTCGTGAAAATGCCGGTAGTTCAGCCGCCCAGCGCCGAACACTCGGTTTTAAACCGATGGCGATAGCGGCTACAACTGCCGCTGTTCCAGTGCCAAACGATTTACCGCCTTTGAGCAAACCGCCCGTCAAGAGAGCTTATCCGATCATCGCGTTAGCCAATAGCTCGCGTGCTCCGGTGGTGGCATGCTCCAGCTATCAAGCGATCAACTTGATCGATCCGTCGAGTGGACGGGCGTTTGGATCGGTTTCGTTCGATGAGGGTGAGCCTTTGGTTTTGAAGTTCAGTCAAAGCGGAAGAATCCTGATGGCCGGGGGTGGAAAGCCGGTGCAGAGTGGATCGGTGGTTCTTTTCGATGCATCGACCGGCAAGCGTTTGGCAAGTGTTGCTGATGAGTCTGATGCGATCATGGCTGCGGACATCTCACCAGACGAAAGGTCTATTGCCATCGGATGCACAAGCAGGTTGGTCAAAATTTACTCCACCGAAGACGGCCGCCTTTTGACCACCATCGATAAGCATACCGATTGGATCACTACGGTCGCTTATTCGCCAGACGGTAAATACCTTGCGACTGCAGATCGCATAGGAAACATCTACCTTTGGGATGGCAAATCGGGAGGAGAGTTGCTGGCCTTTTCGGCGCATAAGAAATCTGTTCGCAGCTTGGCATGGCGATCCGATAGTTTGATGGTGGCATCCTGTGGTGAGGATGGTTTGATTGTTTGGTGGGATATTAAGGATGGTTGGCCCGTGATTCAAAAACCCGGTGCGCATGCCGGTGGAGTCCTCGACGTCTGTTTTGGATCCAAGGGGGAGCTAGCCAGCAGTGGTCGCGATGGAATCGTCCGGGTTTGGGGAGCCGATGGCAGCCAGGTAAAAGCCTTTTCGCTAGACTCTGCAAGCCTCTTGAACCCACATCAGCAAGTCAGCGGCCATGTTGTGGCAACCAAGCCATTGTTACTACGTGTGGTCGTTCCAGGTGATAGTGAGTCGGTCATCGCAGGCGATAGTTTAGGACGCTTACATCGCTGGGCCTTGGATCGATGAAACGCACCCAGGGCACGGCCCTCTGGTTCTTACCCCAATCAAATCCTATGCTAAATCACATTTCTATGACGCCGACTTGCCGATACCTTTGTCTTGCGATTGTTTTACTCCTTACGCATCTCAATGATACGCGGGGACAAGAGCTTTGGGTCTACTGCCAGACCAATTTGCTCGTCCCGGACGAGGTTCAGCGAGTCGAGGAATTGATGAAACGGGCTAAAGCAAGTGGCTACACACATTTATTGATTGCAGACTCGAAATTTTCCAGGTTGGGTCAACTCGATGATCGCTATTTCAAGAATGTCGAAAGGATCCAAAAGAGAGCCTCTGAGTTGCAACTCAAACTCGTACCAACGGTCTGCTCGGTGGGCTATTCCAACGATATCCTGTCGCTTAACCCAAACCTTGCTGAAGCCCTACCGGTGCGGGACGCTCTCTACACTGTCCGTGCGGGCCGGGCGAATTTGCAGGCCGATGCGAATCAGGCTTTGCCAGCCTTGAGCGACCGTCGCAAATGGGGGTTCATCGACGAACCTTTCAAACAAGACGGGGATGCTTTGAAATCAAGTCCGCCATATACCGGGAATGTGCGGATCTCCAAGCCACTCAAACTGATCCCCTTTCGTCATTATCATGTTTCCGTTCAGATCAAGACCCAGGATTTTGATACTCCCGTCGAGATAAAAATACTGACCCAATCGGGTCGCAGTCTAAACTACACGAACCTAAGAACAGAACCGAGTCAAGACTGGAAAACCCATCATATCACCTTCAACTCGCTGGAGAACTCTGAAGCGAATCTCTACATCGGAGCTTGGGGGCCAACACAAGGTTCTTTATCGATCAAGCAACCGATCTTTGAAGAGTGCGGTGCAGTGAACTTGGTTCGACGCAAATCGGCCCCAATCCGAATCGAACTGGAGTCGGACGATGGCAAGCGAACGCCACTCGAAGAGGGAATCGATTTTGAACCTTGGGAAGATCCTAAGCTTGGAAACGTCCCCTATGGTGGAGAGTACGAGGTTTGGCATGAAGCTCCTGCAATCCAGCTCAAGCGGTCAGTGCCCGACGGAGAGAAGCTTCGAGTCTCCTATTACCACACGCACATCGTGTATGAGGGACAAGTCTGTGGTACGGCCAGCGACGCTGAGTTCGAGAGTTTGCTCGACCAGCAGATTGAGCGGATGACAAAACTATTTCCTCACTCAGGCTTCATGATGTCCCACGACGAATACCGAGTCATGGGGTGGACGCAAGCTACTGCCAAGGGACTCGCACCTGACGCAACGCCTGGACAGGTCCTCACCCACAACGTTCGTCACTGCAGCGAGAAGCTTTTTGCCAGGAGTCCTAAACCGTCAATTGCGGTATGGAGCGATATGTTTGACCCTTATCACAATGCCGTGGATAAGTACTACTTAGTGAACGGCTCCTTAAGCGGATCGCATGCTCCGGAATCGGTTCGGATCGTGAATTGGAATTTTGGGAAGCGTGAAGAGAGCCTTCTGCATTTTTCGAAGCGAGGTCACGAGCAGATCTTGGCCGGTTACTACGATTCGAACCCTAAGCAGATCGCAACGTGGCTAGACAGCGTCGTCGATAGCAAAATCCCTGGTGTTCAAGGAGTGATGTACACCACTTGGAAGAGGAACTATTCCGATTTAGAAAAGTTCGCAGAGTTGGTCAAATCACACTCTTGGTATTCGCAAGTCAAACCCTAGATTGCGGGATAGATGCAACGGATTTGATTACCGCCGTCTTGCTTCGATTCATACAACGCCTTGTCGGCTCTATCCATCCAATGCGCTAGTTCTTCACCATGCGCATATTGTGTGATTCCGACACTGCAGCGAAGGATAAGATCAACGTTAGAGATAGCGGTATGCACGGCTTGAAGCCCCTCGATAAAACGCTCGACGTCACGCCCGAGTGCCTCGGGTAATTGGCCTGATAAGACTGCGAATTCCTCTCCACCGAGCCTTGCGACACACTCGTGTGTCTTGTTTTCAAAAGCACTTTGTAGTCTTCTCGAAAACTCCACAAGCACCTGATCGCCGACTCCATGTCCATACTGATCATTGATCTGCTTGAACTGGTCTAAATCAAAAATCGCTAGCGACAAGGGACTCTCTGAGTGGTCCTCACTGGTGCGCTGTGCTGCCTTTGAGTTTAACGTCCGGAGTACAACTTCGTTCCATCCTCTGCGGTTGAGTAATCCGGTAAGCTCATCGTGCCTAGCATCATAGTGATCTTTGTTTGCTTGATCCAATTGCGCCTGCATGTCGGTCTTTGATCGATACAACTGTACGCAAAGAATCGCGAGATACGAGCATGCAATGCTGACGATCGCTAGAGCGAGAGTCAGCAGGTCTGCGGTTGCTGCCACCATAGCGATGGGTATTCCATAACACGGAGCCAAAGAAGTTAGGTCAATCCCCCAAAACGTCGATCACGCTTGATATATTCCGCGACGGCTTCGTAAAGATCTGGCTTTCCGAATTCCGGCCAAGCCTTTTGGGTGATCCATATCTCGCTGTAGCTGATCTGCCACAAGAGAAAATTGCTGATCCTGAGTTCACCACTGGTTCGAATCAACAGATCGGGATCTGGCATTCCTGCGGTGTAAAGATGCTCGGAGATGGTCTGCTCGGAAATCGAGTCGGGGTTTATTCTGCCCGTGGCAGCGTCATTTGCAATCGCTTTGACCGCATCGACGATTTCTTGTCGACCACCGTAATTGATAGCAAGCACGAGTGTCTGCTTGGTGCCACCTTTGCATCGATCGATGGCTTGTTCGATGACATCGAGCACTTCCTTTCCCAGGCCATCGCGACGACCGATGACTTCCAATCGAACTCCATGATCGATCAATCGCTTGGTTTGATTGATCAGGTAGGTTTTAAGCAGGCCCATGAGGAATTCGAGTTCGTCTGGGGGACGCTTCCAATTCTCATGCGAGAAGCAGTACAAAGTAAGATAAGGGATATCTAGTTCGCCGCATGCCGTGAGGGCTTCTTCGACGGAGTTCGCACCCTGGCGATGCCCTTCGATTCTAGGTAATCCTCTGGATTTTGCCCAACGCCCGTTGCCGTCCATGATGATGGCAATATGCTTGGGCATTCGATTTCGATCGACTGTATCGAGCGAGAAAGCTTGGTTTGCGTCTCGTTTCTTTCGACCGAAGATACCCATCGATGTAACCTTGAGAGAACGCTTAGATGAGGAAGATCGTCTGCTCGCGGTCTGGGCCAACCGAAACAACACCTAGTGGAACGGAAACGAGTTCGGAGATCCGATCCATGTACCTGAGTGCGTTACTTGGAAAATCCTTCATCGAACGGACTTTAGTTACGTCTTGATTCCAACCCGGCAGGGTTTCGTAGATCGGTTGGCAACGGCGTAGCACGTCGGCTTGGCTTGGAAGGCGGTCGATACGTTGGCCGTCGAGTTCGTAAGCTGTGCAGACCTTGAGTTCATCAAAGTGGCTCAGCACATCGAGCATCATCAAGGAAAGATAATTCGCACCGCTGAGTCTGGCCGTATAACGGACCGCTACCGCATCGAACCATCCGCATCGCCGAGGTCGACCGGTGGTTGTACCGTATTCGCGACCGATTTCTCGAATTTTGTTCCCTGTTGCATCGAGCAATTCGGTTGGGAATGGTCCGCCTCCGACGCGGGTTGAATAAGCCTTGGCGACTCCGATCATCCGATCGATTGCGCTAGGAGGGATGCCTGATCCGCTGCAAACTCCCACACCCGATGCATTGCTGCTTGTGACAAATGGGAAAGTTCCGTGATCGATATCGAGCAACGAGCCTTGGGCTCCCTCCATGAGGAGTTTCTTTCCTTCATCGAGTTGGTCATGGAGGAAATAGGTCGTATCGCAGATCATGCTTCCGAGCGATTCGGCCCAAGTATGGCACAGACCAATGATGCGATCAGCATCGAGTTGATCGAGATCATGCTGGCTTGCAAGGGGTGCGAGGAGAGATCGTTTGGCTTGAACGATTTCACGGATGCGACTCGGCAGGGATGGGCTTACCAAGTCCGCCATGCGGATTGCATGCGTGCGACCTACCTTATCGCGGTAGCAAGGACCGATGCCGCGGTTGGTCGTTCCAATGCTTTCGCCGCTGACGACGGTTTTATTGATCGCTTGGTCTTCGATCATGTGCCACGGCATAACGACGTGAGCCCGCTCGCTGATCTTCAGATTCCTGCGTGGTTCTATGCCCCGAGCTTCGAGACCTGTAAGCTCCTTGATGAGCATGTTCGGCTCGATGACCACCCCTGGGCAGATTACATTTTGGATGTGGCCCGAAAGGATACCCGATGGGACGTGGTGAAGTTTGTAGACCTCTTTTCCGGTGACTACCGTGTGGCCGGCGTTGGCTCCACCTTGGTATCGAACCACAACATCATAGTTTGGAGCAAGCAGATCGACGAGTTTGCCCTTGGCTTCGTCACCCCATTGCAGACCGATTACGCAAGTCGCTGGCACGGATAGATCCTGAAAAAAGAGAGTGGAAAAGGACTAGAGTCTATGGGCTCAAGCCTCAAAGCGTCAAGGCTTAACCCCGTCCCCCTTCGCAACAAGTCTCGCAGATGCGATGGCATCGGCTGCAATGGTATTTGGCTCGGATTTCAACCAAAGCGGCGCCGCAAACTTGGCAACACGGGATATTCGTGAGTTCTTGGGCCGTGGGAGAGTCGATGGGCGAGGCATTGGATTCGGTTCGCTGATACGTAAAGCTTGTGCCTTGGGGTTCCGGGCGCATTGGATTTTTGTTCGAATCGGCCATAATCGTGATTGAATTAAGTTGCGGAATCCTTCGATCAGCACTCAAGCGACCTTTTGCATTGAAAGTTTCCGATTACGATATCCCAACCGGCATGGTTCGTCGACAACCAGGAGTAATCCTGGGACTGTGAAAGCGGATGTTTTCTGATTGATTACCGTTTGAATGCTCAGACTTTGATGGGTTCAAGACTATCCAACCAAATAGATCCATCCGAAGGCGCAAGTGCACCGAAGCAACCTTGGCCGACTTGGACCAAGCTCATCGTTTCGATGGTTTTGATCCTGCATTTTTCTCTGATTGCCTTGGTTTATTTTTCCAACAACAGCCTCCACCGTATGCCGTTGGCTGACCAGATCATCGAGAGGTTTCACCCGTATCTGATCGGTTTGGGTTGGTATACCGAACTTCTGCCGATGTCGGTGATCGGTTCAGAAGCTTACGAGAAGCCGGTGACATTCGATTACCGACTCGAACGCACCAGCAAGACGTGGAATTCCTGGATCGATTCGTCAACTTCGGACGTGCGATGGAAGCGGCTAGCACAACTCGCAGGCGCGTTGGCAATCAACGACGATGACGAGGGATTGGGGCAAATCGCACTTTCGTTGGTTCGCCGAGCACGCGATCAAGGGTTGGAGTTCGATCAGATTCGTTTTACGGCGATCGAGCCTGGATCATCGCAAAATGTTCTGCTTTACCAAGCGACCATCATTCCGCTATCAAGCGGTGAACTGACACTTGTTCCGGAACTTGAATCGACACGGACTGTGCCCGTCTCGCAAACAACGAAGCCTTAGTCCACGTAGATTCGCTCGACAGGAATCATAAAGTGCAGCTAACTTATACGAAAAGCCTCATGAAATCGCTGTCCGATGCGCCTTGGGCGTGGATGCGATTTTGGTTTCATCCAGTCGCCAAGTCGTCGGCGAATCCCGTGCGGCAAGTGCTCAGTGTATTGGTGGGGTTGCTTTTTCTATCCTCTATGTTTTGGGTTCCCGATTGGCTTTCTGCTGAGGGTTGGCTGGGACTCGATGCGGGCAAATACTTTATCGGCGACGGGATGCCTGGCACGGGTAGTGATTATCGTTGGTCCGTGCTCTATCGTTGGTCAACACCTTGGGTAGCTACAGGCATTTGTGTCGTAGGTTTGGTCGCGAGTGTTTTGTTGTTTCTAGGTGTTGCGGGTCGTTGGGCGGCACTTGGAGCATGGGCGTGCTTGATGATGATTCATCATCGTGCGCCATGGCTTACACTGCCATCGGAAGTACTTGCGTCGGCGGCCCTTTTGTATCTTGCGATCGAACCAGGTTCCGTCATGCGGTTGAAGCAGGCCGAGGCGGTCAAGGAAGAGTCTTTGAGTGTGCTTGCGAATCTTGCGCTGCGTTGCATGCAAGTCCATTGGATCCTTTGGTCAGGCTTGTCCTTGGCCAGTATGTTCCAGCAAACCCCGTGGTGGGATGGAACCGCCTTGGCGATCCTCTCTGAGCAGGGATCAGGCTGGCTTGGAAAAATTCCACGCGGGGGTTACACCGGTCAAATCCTTGGGTTTTTAGTAGTTTTTCTCCAAGCGACGAGTTTGTTGTGCTTGTGCAATCGGAGTCTCCGAGGACTGGGTATTCTTTTGACCATTCTGCTTGGTATAGGCCATTTTGTTTTGGCTGGGGATTGGCTCATGGGATTGGCTATCAGCAGCTACAGCTTCGCCTTTTTACCTTACGTCGAGCCAGAGAAAATCTGATACAATTCGCCCATTATCCGTTTGACCGCTAGCGTTTTGATTGAACGATGCAACCAGAAAAAACAAACTCTCAAATTCCACGCCGAGATTTACTAGCCACGACAGCCGCTGCCTTAGCCATAGGGTCTTCGGTGGTTCTGCCGTCCGAAGTACAAGCCAAACCGATAGGAGTTTCTCAATTGAAATACTGTTTGAATACAAGCACGATCCATGGGGAAGTGATTCCCATCGTTGAACAGGTTGGGATTGCGCAAAAAGCCGGGTATGACTCCATGGAGATTTGGCTTCGGGATGTGGACAAGTACACCGCCGGAGGCGGGAGTCTTGCGGATTTGCGCAAGCGGATCAGTGATGCGGGACTGAGCTTAGAGAGTGCCATCGCTTTTGCACCTTGGATTTTGATGGATCCCAGTGGCCACAAGAAGGCGCTCGAGCAAGCCAAGAAGGAAATGGAGATTGTCGTGGCCTTGGGTGGTAAGCGAATCGCGGCCCCACCAGCCGGTGCCGTCGACGGGGACTTGTTGAATCTGGACGTTGCTGGCGAGCGATATCGGGCACTGCTTGAGCTGGGCCGTAGCGTAAGTTGTTTGCCGATGCTCGAGGTATGGGGTTTTTCGAAGAACCTGTCCAAGCTTTCAGAGGTCTTGCACGTTGCAGCCGCCGCACAGCATCCGGATGCTTGTGTGCTTCCGGATGTGTACCACTTGTATAAGGGTGGCTCGAATTTCAGCGATCTTGGGCTGCTTGCCGGAAACAAGATCCATGTATTCCACATGAACGATTATCCGGACATGCCTCGGGACAAGATCACCGATGCGGATCGGGTCTATCCTGGGGATGGGATCGCACCGATTGCATCGGTGCTCAAGACGGTTTTTGCGAGCGGTTTTAATGGCGTCTTGTCGTTGGAGCTATTCAATCGCGAATATTGGAAGCTTGACCCGCTAGAGAACGCCACGGTGGGATTGAAGAAGATGAAGAGCGTCGTGCCTGCATAATCCAAGGTAGGCAATACGTAGAAATAACTGGATAGATCAACTGAACAGCCCCACTAACACTTCCTAATAGATGGATCAATAATCATGACTGAAGATTCGCAAGCCCACTCAATCAGCGATAAACACCCTAAGGGACTTTGGTTTCTTTTTGCAACAGAGATGTGGGAGCGATTTGGGTTTTACTTGATGCTAGGGATTTTTTCTCTATACATGATTGACGGTTGGAATAACGGTGGAATGGGATTTGACAGCAAAACAAAGTCCGATGTTTATGGAACCTACATGGGACTTGTATACTTGACGCCATTCCTTGGCGGATTGATTGCTGATCGCCTCATTGGATATCGCAAGGCGATTATTGCTGGTGGTTTGATGATGGCGGCCGGTTACTTTTTACTATCCGTACATAATGTGCAGGCATTCTACGCAGCGCTTGTATTAATCATTCTTGGGAACGGGTTTTTCAAACCGAATATCTCGACGATCGTAGGGAACCTCTACAATACAGATGGTTTAAAACACAAGAAAGACGCCGGATTCAATATCTTTTACATGGGCATCAACATTGGTGCCTTCATCTGTAATTTCGTAGCAGCATATATGCGAATCAACTATGGCTGGGGATATGCCTTCGCTGCAGCAGGAGTAGGGATGTTGATCGGTGTGTGTATTTTTGTGATAGGCACACCCCATTTCAAGCATGTTGACACAGTAAAGTCACTCAAAGATGGAGATATGCCGACAACTAGGATTCTGTCCTTGACTCTCTTGCCGATGATCGCGTTCGGGATCCTGGGATATTTGCTACCTGGTAACTTTCTTGGGTCGGACACCAATGACGCATTCATTATTGGTTGCCTTCCTGTTATCGGGTTTTTTGTTTACTTAGCAGCAACCTCTGAGGCAAAAGAGCGTAGAGCTATCCAAGCCCTTCTTGCAGTCTTTGCTTGCGTTATCCTTTTCTTCGCGATTTTTCATCAGAACGGAGACGCACTTACCACTTGGGCAGAAAACTACACTGACCGTGAGATGTCGGCCTCAATTGCTCCTTTGGCGGATAAGTTCGGGATGGCGCAAATCGTTACAAACAACGAGGAACTTCAACTTGGAACAGATGAATTCAAAGCCGAGATGGATGTTTTAAAGAAAAAGGCGAATTCAATGCCAAGCCAGAGTGCCGAGGAAGTCGTTGTAAGGAACTCTGAATTATCACGGATCGAACAGATGGAGAAGTCGCGAGCATACTTCTCTAATCTTGAAAAAGAGCGGCAACCCGCTAACGGCAAAAGCTTACGTTTATACTCAACTGAGCTCTATCAATCTATCAATCCGATGTGGGTCGTTTTGCTAACCCCTGTCATGGTTGGAATTTGGGGGTATCTGAATTCGAGGGGTAAGGAGCCGAGCACCCCGGCAAAGATCGCGTTAGGGTTGTTTATTACCGCTCTTTCTTCCTTGGTAATGGTCGGAGCGGTTCTTAGTACAAATGATTTAGGTTCGAAAGCATCCTCATTTTGGTTATTCGCTTCCTACGGTGTCATCACCTTGGGTGAGCTTTGCCTATCACCTATGGGGCTTTCACTCGTCTCGAAACTAAGCCCCACCAGAATTACAGCGTTAATGATGGGCGGTTACTTTCTTGCCATTTCCGTCGGAAATAAAATGTCGGGCATGCTCTCGAGTTTATGGGAATCCTTTGATGACAAAAAGAACTTTTTTTATCTAAATTTTGGTTTGGTTATGGGAGCAGCAGTTTTAATGGCCTTAATGCTCCGATGGCTCAATCGTGTCATGAAGGAAAACAATGTTACCTAGTCCAATAAATAAAATTTGTCGGCACCCGTAGCGGATCATTTCCGACATCGATAAGGAAGTACACGTAGGGAAGTACAATGGACGAATTAGAATCTGGCAGTTTCAAGCCTTATGTATCGGATGATGCGAGGATTCCCGAGCTGACGTGGTTCCCAGTGATCATCGGTGCTCTGCTTGGAATCGTGTTTGGGGCTTCGTCCATCTACTTGGTGCTCAAGGTTGGACTGACTGTATCGGCGTCGATTCCGGTCGCAGTTCTTTCGATTACCTTGTTTCGAGCCTTTAGTTGGATGACGGGCTTGCGCAAGACGACGATCTTAGAGAACAATATCGTCCAGACGACCGGATCGGCTGGTGAGTCGCTGGCCTTCGCCGTCGGATTGATCATGCCTGCCCTTTTGCTGCTGGGTTTCGATATCGATGTTGTGCGGGTGATGACCATCGGTGTCTTTGGCGGCTTGCTCGGGATTCTCTTGATGATTCCCTTGAGACAAGCTTTCATCGTCAAGCAGCATGGAAAACTGACATTTCCCGAAGGCCGCGCGTGTGCTGAGGTTCTCATCGCAGGCGAAAAGGGTGGATCGACCGCGTCAATGATCTTCTCCGGCTTCGGACTGGGGTTCCTTTATCAAGCTGGGATGCAGGTTTTCAAGCTTTGGCGAGACGAGGCTTCGGTACCGCTGTTTGCTCAATCGGCAGGAAAAGTTGTCGGGCTCAAGGGTGCCTCGTTGTCGATGGAGGTCAATCCAAGCCTGCTTGGGGTTGGTTACATCATCGGACCGAAGATAGCCAGCATCATGGTCGCCGGCGGTGTCTTGGCCTATTTGGTGATCGCACCGATGATTGTGACGTTTGGTGATGGTTTGGAAGTTCCTTTGGATCCTGGAACCAAGCTCATTCGCGACATGGATAGCAAAGATATCCGCACTTCCTACATTCTCTACATCGGAGCAGGTGCGGTGGCAGCCGGGGGAATCTTGAGCATGATCAAGGCCATGCCAGTGATTCTCGGTGCGGTCTTCACAAGCTTCAAGGATTTGGTGGCTAGCCGCTCGGCCGGGGGATTAAACAAGCTTCGAACCGATACGGATCTTCCAATCCCGCTGGTCGTACTAGCTAGCATCATCTTAGTCGGGTTGCTCATGGCAGTGCCACAGTTGGGACTGGGTTTCGGATTCACCGGCTTGGTCGGTGCGATCATGATTGTTGTTTTTGGATTTCTGTTTGTCACTGTTGCATCTCGATTGACCGGTGAGATAGGCTCGTCGTCGAATCCCATCTCGGGCATGACCGTTGCCACCTTGCTATTGACCTGCTTGATCCTGCTGTTGCTCGATGGCTTTGGCTGGCTGACGATCAATAAAGAAATCAAGCTCACTGCGCTAACCGTGGCTGGGGTTGTTTGCATTGCATCTTCGAATGGTGGCAGTACAGCACAAGCTCTCAAAACGGGGCATTTGGTGGGGGCGACTCCCAAGTCCCAGCAGATTGCGATTTTGGTCGGAGCGCTCACCAGTGCTTTGGTTGTGGGTTTGGTGCTGTTGGCCTTGAACGAGGCCAATACGACTTATAGCAAGAAGGCTGTCGAGGCCTACAAAGATATCAAAATCGATACTGCAGGCTTGCCCAAAGGCCGCGTACGATCGGGAGAATATTCGGTAGACAAGACCGAATACTACGTCCTTAATCTTGGTCGAGCCGAGACGGATAAAGCGGTACCACCGGGTAAGTATCTGCTCGATGCACAGGGAACTCCGGTTTACCTTGTCGATCCTGCAGTCAACGGTAGTCTCAAGGAGGACGATCAGGGGCGCGATGTATCCCAGGGCAAATTCGATGCCCCCAAGACGGTTCTCATGCAGTTGATCATCGATGGCATTCTCGATCGACGCTTGCCCTGGGGGCTTGTGCTTTTGGGGGTTGTTATTGCGATCACTCTCGAACTCAGTGGAGTGGCAAGCTTACCGTTTGCCGTCGGTGTTTACTTGCCGTTGGCGGCTTCGACACCTATTTTTGTCGGAGGGATGATTCGCTGGTTGGTCGATAGGTACCATCGGATTCCCGAGGGCAAGGAGGATGATTCGAGTCCGTCGGTGCTTTTGAGTTCCGGTTACATCGCAGGAGGAGCGATCGCGGCAGTGTTGATCTCGTTGCTTAACTTCAAAAAAGAATGGCTCGAGCGATGGGACTTATCTGGTAGCCTTGGTTGGGAGGCTAAAGCTGCCGACTTCCTCAAGGGTGGTGACGGATGGAATGGATTCCTGTACTCCAATGGGCCTGCTTTGGGTGCGTTTGGGATCCTTGCGATTGTCTTGTTGATGGTGGGACTGCTACCAAAAAGAAAGGCTTCGGAGTAAGCGAACCGATACCATGCGTGTACTCTTATGGTTGAGCATCGCGTGGCGTTACGTGTGGCCATCGCCGTACACAATCTTTGGCTTGCTTATCTACTTGATACCGATTCGGGGTAGTCGAAGTTTACTGGTGCACCGAGGGACGATCGGAGTGATGGGGCCAGCGATCGACCGGATCCTTGTTCGTGCTCCGATCCTTGGCGGTGCTGCTGCCATGACCTTTGGGCATGCGATCTTGGCGAAAGACCGGGAGACTTTCTATTCAACCTGGAATCACGAACGGATCCATGTCGATCAGTACGAGCGATGGGGATTGCTGTTCGTACCGATGTATCTTGGTGTGGGATTGTGGCTCAAGTTACGAGACAAGGACCCTTATTGGGACAATCCTTTTGAGATCGAGGCCCGGCGACTGGGAGATGGAATCGACTGCTAAAGGACTCTGCACCAATAGGCTTTGAGATAGCCTGTTTCAGGGCAGTGAGTTGCGACGGGATGATCCATCGCTGCGGATCGGGTTTCGAAAATTTGGACGACGCGTCCTCGGGAACGAGTTCCGTCAGGATTATTGCCTGTGGCTCTTGCGGCAGATTGAACGACCTGCATGAACGCGGGTCCATCGAGAAGTCCAGCGCAGCAGCAGGTAAGTAGGATTCCCCCTTTTTTGACCAACTGAATCGCGAGTCGGTTAAGGTCGATGTGTTTACGGGTGCCTTCTTCAAGTTCAGTGCGAGAGCGGATCAGTTTGGGCGGGTCGAGAACGACGATATCAAATTGTTTATTGTTTCTTGCCATATCCCGCATGTAAGCGAACGCATCGGCATGCACGTATTTGATACGCACATCATTGATATCTGCATTCTTCTTGGCCATCACCAAGGCTTCTTCGTCCAGGTCAACTCCGACGACTTCGGATGCCTTGCCCGACTTGGCGGCAGCGACGGAGAAACCACCCGAGTAGCAGCAGACATCCAATACGCTTTTTCCTGCTGCATGACTTGCTAAGACCGCTCGATTTTCCCGTTGATCGCAAAAGAAACCGGTTTTGTGTCCTGTACCAAAATGGATACGGTATTTCACTTGGTTTTCTTCGATGGTGGCATACGGGGGAAAGTTATCTGACTTGGTGTCCTGCCAGATTCCACCCTCTTGGCTTGAGAATTGAGGGGAGGCGGAAACCAGACTGTGCTTGGTACCTAGGTGCGCGTGCATTCGCTCGAGGATTTCCGGAGCGCGTTGGGCCATACCTAAACTGAACGCTTCTGCGCTTAAGCAATCTCCATAGCGATCGACGACCAGGCCGGGGAATCCGTCGGATTCTCCGTGGATGATTCGATAGGCATTGGTTGTCTTTGGGATTTGCAGTGTTTCATGCCTTAGTCGGATCGCATCCTCGATGAGGGACTCCCAATCAGAGGATGACGGCAATTGGCTCTGCCAAAAATACAATCGCACAGCCACTTCGGAGCGAGGGTTGTAAATGCCGTAGGCGAACAGAACAGGTTCGTTGTTCGGGTTTGCAGGACTCGGATCGACATCGGTTGCATAGACGGCCACCCAATCTCCAGGCTGAGGATTGCCTTCCGTCCGGTCGATTCTTTTTCTAAAGATGTTCGGATGCCGACTAGGTCGGGGCATATAGACCCTAGCGATAGGCTCGGTAGGGTTAGGTACAAGCGCGTTGGTGGTATTTCGCATAGAGATGTATCGTATCGCTCGGATCGCAAATTATCTTTGAATGGAACTGAGTTGTGAAAGCAAATCGGTCAAATGTTCGGATGTCTTCGGCTCATCCTCGACTTGCTCCAAGAGAATTGTTGCGATTTGTCTTAGAAGCGATACAGCATCTGGAACTCGGCTCGATATTTCATTCTGTTGCCAGCGATCTTCCGGGAAGCAGAAGACTTCTCCGATGGGAGCATCGACGAGGGATAGCTTGCCGGAAGTCTCCTGTTGAGTATCAAATCGGGCGCTCCAGCGATCCGTCAGCACAGCGAATTCATCATTTCCTCTGGCCCATGCCAACGGTGGCTTTGCCGCAAAAAAATCAAGCACGTTGTTTTCAGATGCTTCGGATATCTGCTCTAACCAAGTGCCCATATCTGAGGGTTGCAACAGGTTGCTTGTGCGCATCCCAAGCTCATATCCGGTGGCCGGGCGGAGGATCCAAGGGGTGTGGAGTCGTTCTGAATAAGCGTCGTTGGAACAGTTGCTACGAACTCCCAGTCCGACGCGTTTGTGTTCGCCTAGTGGAAAGCCCAAGAGACCAGCCACAGACAGCCAGCAATGTTGATCGATACCGAGCTCTTTGAGCGACTGGAGAATCAGCCCAATTCCCTGATCGATGCATACCGATTGCGCACCGGCCCCGCAAGCGATCCCGAAGAGAAGGTCGGGGTCGAAATTGGCCTCCAAAATCAGATCAGGTTGCTTGTTGTCCGATGGTGGATCCGGATCGTCGGTGTCGCACATGAGTTTTTTGTATTCGTAAGGAGCATCCCATGGGCCGTTTAGTCCTCTTGAGTGGATCCACAGATAGGGAGTCACCTGGCTTTGTTCGATCCAACATTCGAGGGCCTCGGTCAGAAGATGCTCAAAGGATTCCTGAGTTTCATCGTGGGAGACTTCGAGACGCTCCAGGTCTTCGTGTTGCCGCAGAATACTAGCGGCAGGAGTGCTATCGGTAGCCACCAACCACTGTGAAGGTTGAAGTTTTTTGGAGATAGCCGATAGATTGGGTTCCAGATGGATTGATTGCATCCAGAACTGGTCAAAAACGACGCTGTGGGCTGCTAGCCGATCGATGCTGGGCGTCGGCAGCAAGGAGTTGCCATAGCAACCTGCGAGATTAACACCCCAGCCTTCGATCGTTACAAGAATCCCTTTGGGGCTGTCCATCCTACTTGTTTTCGATTCCAAACCATTTGACCACCCCGGTTTCTGTCAGTTTAAAGACAGTTTGAGCATGGGGATCGACGATGGCGGGTTGGTCATCGACGAGAAACAGGCCGACGGGGTTTTGTAAAGGTTCGCCAGATACGATTAGCTTGGGTTCTTCACCCAGTTTCCAAGACCATATCCCTTTTCGATATCCATCGCTAACCCAAATTTGATCTTTGGAATTCACGACAACTTGATGAGGGAATTCGAAGGTGCGTTTGGTAATGATTGGTTCGACTTGGCCATCCTTTGAGACTCGGACCAATTGGTTTTCATCTTGAGAGATCACCCAAATCCGATCCGCATAATCGACAAATACACCTCTAGGATTGACTGTGGCTAAGATTTCTGGGTTGGAACCCGGAGTGCTTTGTTTCCAAAGAACGCGTCGTTCAAGGTCAGCAACAAGGAGAGTTCCATCGTTTAAGAAAGCCAAATCGACTGGAATTCCAATCACGGCATTGACGGTGCCTTTCCATTGCCCGCTTGAGTCTTTGCGATAGACCTCACGGGTTGCCGGATCACCAAGGGCTATTTCACCAGCGGATGAGACTGCTAGGCAGCGAACTGCGTTGAGTGGCTGTCGAAATTTATTGCTACCTTGCGTATCGAGTTTGAGTTGCTCGGACTCATAGAGCCAGAGTCCCGGTTTATTTCGGTCGACGATCCAAACGGATCCCGATTTATCGACGACACCGTCGAGAGGATAAACTTTCGAGGCCTCGCGGGTGGTACTAGCTGAGGGCGGTGTAGGCTTTGCCGATCCAGCGTCTTGTGCTTGGATTGCACCGCTTGCAAGCAGTGCTACAGGAAGGGCAAAGATCGCGCTAAAAACGAAGAGACTGATGGATGTGAAAGGAGGATTTTTCATGGTCCGACGATGAGAAAGGAATGCGTCGAAGGTGCCTTGTGCGGGGCTACACGCTACCGATTGTAGCGTACAGAAAGGCTCAAACCATGGAGACGAGGCCAAGCTTTGGAAAATTCCGGCCTGAGCCCCATCCGAAACCCAGTCTGATTCTTAGGGAGTCACTGGAGAAACAACAACATTGGAGTCTTTGTTGTCGTCTGCGACAGCGATACCCGCCGCGGTGAGTCCACCGATGAGAGCTAGTGGCAGAAGGCCACCACCGAACCCACCACCGATTCCGCCACCACCTCCACCGCCACCGCCCCCAAAGTTACCGCCTGCTACGCCACAGCATCCAGCCATTGGCAGCGGGCAACAAGCAGCTTCTAGGGGCAAGACGCTTTCGGCCATGATCGGAGCACCAAAGCAATCGCAAGACGCCAATTCGACGTTCAGCGCTGGCACGGCATCTTGTTGCACAGAAGCGTGAACGAACTTGCTACCGTCTTGGGAAATCGATGTACTTGAATCTGCTCCACCCGAGCCTTTGCCAACAGCAACAAACCCCATCGCGGCGATACCTGCCGGACCCGAAGCAACGAATCCGTAGTTCCCTGGAGGAATGTTGTCAAAGCGATAATTACCATCCCGATCGGCACGTGTTTTGGCAATCTCATTGCCTGAATGGGTCAGGTAGATTTGAGTGTTGCTCATGTCAACATTTTCGCCGGGGACACTAACCCGACCTTTGATCCCACCATCGTTATCGATCGCGACTCTACCACTGTTGAAGAAGGATCGATCTTGTCCAACCGGATCCTTATCGAGTTGAATCGGAGCAAGACTACGAGGGATCGAGCCACCTCGAATGAGGGATACAACTCGATCCGTCGCTGGTGTCAATGTTCGTATTTGAATTCCGGTAGGAAGATGTTTTCCTGCTGAGGCATCCAAAAGGGTCAGGGACATCAACGCTAGCGTGCTGGGGTTGTGTGCGATCAGTGAATAGACACCGGGTTGAATGTCGGTGAATCGGAAAGAACCATCCTCGGCAGTGGTGACCGAAGCGACCCGCTGGCCCTTTTGGATCAGGGCAATTTCAACACCGCTTTGGCGGATCTGACTTTCACCGGCAGGAGTACCTAGTGTTCCCCAAAACGAACCATCGGCTGTCAAATGAAGCCATTGATGGTGGTTCAGACTTCCAACCTTGCTCACCGAATCGCTTGGGCTACTGGTCGCCGGTGCTGGCACTGCCAAAGCCTCAGGTTGTGCATTAGCTGGATCTTGTGCAAAGCCAATGGTGGGACAAGCCAAGGCTCCAAAGCAAGATGCGATGGTGGAAGCCACAAGAAATCGGAATTGGAGTTTAGACATCGAAGCACCAAGCGAAATGAATCTGGAAAGGATCCGTGTACACTGTCCAAGTGTATTCTGCAAAATGGAGGATACAAGCGAAAACAAATTCGAGAAATCGAGGTAACTGGTAAAAAGGGATGGATGTGACGACCGATTGTAATGCCTAAATGGCTAAAGCCAACCTTGCGATAAGCCTATCTAATTCCGAGGAGGTCTTATTGGGTTGCCCTATTTTGGGTTCTGGATGTTGTATACTCCGGAGCACTTTTGCATTGGGGTGCAGGCCGAAGATGTTCTAGGTTGAATTGGATGTTTCTATTTCAGATATAAGGGCGGAGCGTTGAAAAGACCAAAAATCAGTGCATTTCCTAAGTGCTACTTGGAGGAAATTTCTCAGAAAAGAACGATCAGCGTTTTCGATTGGATCGAAATGGCCAAGTCTTTGCCTGCAGAAGGCCTTGAGATGTATGAGGGCTTTCTGTGGGAGCTTAGCGACGGGTTTCTAGGGCGACTGCGGGATGCCCTGCAAAGTGCAAATTTTCAGATGCCAATGCTTTGTTGTTCCCCGGACTTTACACATCCCGAGGCTTCAAATCGCTTAGCGGCGATCGACTATCAGAAGCGAATGATCGAGGTGGCTTACAAATTGGGGGGAGAGGGTACGGTTTGCCGTGTTTTAAGCGGTCAGAGGTGGCCCCAAATCGGGCTTGAGCAAGGTCTCGACTATGCATCCGAAGGCATATTGGCCTGCATTCCGGTGGCCGAATCGCTTGGCGTGGTGCTAGGTATCGAGAACCATTACAAGGATGGTTTTTGGCTCTATCCTGAGTTCGCACAGAGAAAGGATGTTTTTTTGCAGTTGCTGGCTCGGATTCCGGAGTCCAAGTACTTTGGTGTCCAATATGACCCAAGCAATGCAGTTGTGGCCGGTGACGATCCCATAGAACTTCTCGATGCGGTGCTTGGGAGGGTTGTCAGCATGCATGCGAGCGATCGCTACTTGGTTCCGGGAGCGACGCTGGAGGATTTGCGACAAGCTGAGGGGAGTGCTGGTTACTCGAAACTCCTGTTGCATGGAGTAACGGGACGCGGGCTCAACGACTACCCGGCGATCTTCGAGAGACTTTCGTCCGCAGGCTATTCAGGCTGGATAAGCATCGAGGACGGGATGAATGGGATGCAAGAGATGCGGGAGTCTTTGTTATTCCTGGCCGAAATGATCCAGAGGTATTATCCGGCCTAGCGACCAACTGTCTTGCTACGACAGCCACCACCGGCAAAACCCTCGCAATCAACCCATTCTGCTTGGTTTGTGCTAAATCTCCTTTCTGGATTCTTTGGTTTTCTTGCCTAGGAGGGTGCGCGATCTAGGATTGCAGAGATGTCATCTCGAATCCGCAATCTGACGAAATCTCCAATCAAAAACTGTCCATCATGAATCCGATTCGGTTTGCTGCCGGCATAGCGGTGTTGATTGGCACTTTGTGTCTATGGGGAGATTGCAATTTGGGTCGGTGCCATGCTGGAATTGCTACTAGCACAGTTCAGCAAGATGGTCTGAAGATCAAGTACAACGGAAACTTGACCAAGAACGATAACCTCGAGACTGCTTCTTTTCCTGGATCCGCATCGCGGATCGGTACCTTCGACTTCAATCTGAGCAACTTGGGCGATCTGTATTTCATCCAAGCTAGGATTCAGGTTTGGGTGCAACTCCCGCCTGAAGCGATTGGGGATTTAGCACCTTATCTAGTATTTTCCAAAGTCACTGAGAATCAGAATCCGGAGTCTCCTTCCCTAGATGCGTCCTTGATTGCTGGTGATGCGATCAAGACCGATATTCGAATTTCTTTTGACCTGTTTCCTTCTGGTCTAGGGATTGTTGAAAAGCAGATTGATTTTAAAGACTTGACCAGGGAACAAAGTTTGGGACTTTCAGATATTCTTTCAAAACATCCGCAGCAGCGCGTCGATGTGTGGCTTGCGAGCGACACGCTCAAAGCCATCACGGTTCCATCATCCGCCAGTTACTTGGATTTCTCGAACGGGTTTCCACTTCTTGTCGTGAATGATTTCAACTCGACTTTGGAGTTGAAGTTTGTTCCCGAACCGTCATCGATGGCGATTTTTGGAATCGGATTTTCGATTGCTTTGCATAGATCGTGGCGGGGATCCAGAACCTCAAAGAATACCGGTAAACCAAAGGATATAGGAAATGGTTCTCGATAAAAGGTTTTTTCTTTCGTTCGTTCTTTCAGTTGCATGGATCCTTACGGTCCGGGAAGCAACTGCTGATATTATTAGCGACTTTGCTCAGCAATCGGGCGTCGCTGAAAGCACCTCGCTGCGACGGGCCGTTTATTTAGGGAGGCTTTTCAATGGCGTGAATGCTGGTCCCTTTCGCCGGATGGACTCGCTCTATGCCGCGATTACCCTAGCCCAAGCCGAAGGAGTGCAACTCTACGCCGGCAATGGAAATGTTGATTTCGATATTGCTTTGGCACAAGGCAGAATGATCGATACAGGCGTAAGGGTCTCTAACGTTCAGCAAAACAGAACCGAGACAATTTTCATTCCGGGAAATTTTAGTAGCACACCTCCCTTTAAGATCGATGCACCAACGGGTGTAGCGATCCATGATTCTTTGGCTCTGAACCAGAGGCTTGATTTTTGGTTAGTAGGGGCAGCGAACTCTGGATTTACGGTTCCTTCGACCGTTGCGGGAAATGCCGCGAACTTCTTCGTTCAATTTGAAAGGCACACGACGGTTCCAGAGCCCGCATCGATCATCCTATCTGCAGCAGGGATTGGCTTCGTCGTTTATCGCGTGAGACGGAAGAATTCGCCGAATCACTCATCGGGCGTTTAAGTTCGCCAGCGTAAGAAGTGCATAAGCGGTGACGAGATTCGGATCGCCCTCCATCCATCGTGGCTCGGGGTTAGTCCACGAACCGTCAACCTTCTGGGTCTTGGAAAGTTGTTCTATCACATCTTTTTTCCATTGGCGATCGCCATCTTGGGTTTCAAATGAATCCCTGCCCATGACTCCAAGTGCCTTGGACATTGTCTGCAGGTAGTAGTACAACCCTGCAGGGCCCATCCCCGGATTGCTCGTAACGCTGTAGTTTTTCGATAAGTACTTGACTGCCGCTTTGACGCGGTAGTCCTCAGGGCTTACTCCAGCATAGAGCATGCTTTTAAGACCGGCATAAGTCATCGAGGCGTAGGATCGCAGTCCCCCTGTAGCTTCGTCCTTTCCAGCCATGGAGTCACCCCCGTTGGCAGGAGTGTAGTAAAAACCACCATCGTTGAGTTTATTGGCAAAGGGGGTATCGTTTGCGGGTGACTCGAGGTTCTGGCAGCGATTTACGAAAGCAAGCGCTCTTTGAATCGCCGGATCGCTTTCGGCTACTCCGGTGCTTCGAAGTGCTTCGATGAAGAAGGCCGTATTTGACAAATCTGGCCTGGATTTGCTCCCATAGCCTGCGCCACCGAAGGCAGGATCCTTGGGGTTGATCCCCTCTCCCTCATCCCACTGCTCTCCTTTTACGAACTTCTGCGCTGCCGAAAGAACTTGATCGAACTTCCCATCTTTATTGATTTTCGAGAGTGCCATCATCGCCAAGCAAGTTTCATAATTGGCGTGTCTGGATCCCTCGGCGTGTAGGCCTCCAGTGTCCTTCTTCGTTTTTAGCAAATATTCGATTGATCTTCTAACCATCGGATCTTCCTCAGGTAGGCCGATCGACAAAAGCGCCGACGCAACAAGGCCCGTAACACCAGGACCAGCTTGGGCGCTAAAAGATCCGTCGGGAGCCTGGCTCTGACGAAGAAAGGCGACTGCGGCCTTCTGCATCCTGTCTTGGACATCCCGTTCCAACTGACTGGTTTCTCCAGCGGAGCCCTTCTCTTGTGAAAAAACTCCTGTGGACAAAGGCAGCCAGACCATACCGGTTAGGATTGCAAGGACTGTACATCGGTTATTCATTCTAGCACTCGAGCACTTATGCGAATAAGGAAGGGTATCGGATCGGAGGGGCCATTATAGGTGTTTGCCAATCCGATGGATGCTATAGTATAGGAATTGTCCATGTGATAACAAATTTTAACCTCCGTGATATCAGACTCCGTTCGACTGCAGAGATAATCCGATGGCGGCATTGATCGAGTTGGCGAAATCGCAAATCGAGATGTTTGCTAAAGAGCGAGGATTTCAGTCAGTTGGATTTGTTCGAGCCGATGACTCGGAGCGATTCCCGGAGTTTTGCGACTGGTTAGAGCGAGGCTACAACGCGTCGATGGATTACCTGCAAAAACGCATCGAAGCTTATCGCAACCCCAAGGGTGTGCTTGAAAATTGCCAAACACTCATCTTTTTGACCCTGCCCTATCCATCGCATCCTTGGACGGATTCTGTGACGAAACAAGGTCGAAAGCGCTCGTTATCATTGGATCCAACTCCCACGATTGGATCGTATGCGATGCCCGCGGAGGACTATCATGGTTGGATTCGACGAAAATTAAAACCGTTGACCAGGGAGCTTCGAAGAATGTTCCCCGATTGCCATTCAAGAGTTGTGGTTGATACAGCGCCTCTCTTGGAGCGGCACTACGCATCCAAAGCGGGGTTGGGCTGGATCGGAAAAAACACGATGCTCCTGAATCGGGAAATCGGTAGCTATTTTTTCCTGTGCGCTATTTTAACGCAGGCAAAGCTTATCGATAACGAACCACCCGACTACCTTGAGTCGACCTCCCACTGCGGCACTTGCAGAGCCTGCTTAGATGCCTGCCCAACCCAAGCATTCGTGGAACCTTATGTGCTCGATGCTAATCGTTGCATCAGTTATTGGACGATCGAGCATCGAGGCGAGATTCCCGAAGCGATGCGATCGCAAATTGGCCCTTGGCTTTTTGGTTGCGACATATGCCAGATCGTTTGTCCTTGGAATCAGAAAATAGCCCGATCTGCTGGGCAGGAGATGGCTCATGACTCGATCGATAGCAAAAGCAACTGCCTTGAATGGCTTGGTTTGGATCCGGCTTCTTTCGAATTGCTTTACAAAAACACTCCATTTGCCAGGACTGGACTCCTGGGGATGCAGCGTAATGCGATGATTGTCGCAGCAAACATGAGAGTTCACAAAGCCTTACCCGCAATCAAGCACTTTGCGACCCAGGCGAACCATCCGCTAGAGCAAACAGCCCGCTGGGCTCTTGCTCAACTTAACGAAACGGTCAAGAAACCCTGCCAGTGAGGCAACTTCTTAGTCAGTCAACAATTTTCTCAGCAGGTCAAATCCGAAGATCCCAGAGCTGTGGCCGTCGGAAAAACGCACGTTGTATGCGTAATTCCCGACTGGTTGCATTCCTTCAACGCGAATCGGCTGCGCCTCATTTAGAGGAATCACCTGCAGGACTGATGCCGATTGCTGGTGATCTTGTCCCTTTTTCTTTTCCTTGCAGGTCGCGCATGGACATGCTTTTCTCAGTTCACTTGCTGTCCAAGTACTCACGCTCGAATCGCTCCATCGAATTTGGATTTCTTCGTTCTTTGTGCGTTCAATCGCAACGGGAATCACTTCTAAACTCATACCCTATATTCCTAGTTGACCTAGTTCTGTCTAAAATGCATCATCGTGTAACTGATAGCCAAGCTAACAATAAATCTGCCGATCCTCTGGGGCATTTTCCACCGACAGCGATTCCAAACACATGAAGTTTCCTTACCGACGATTGTTCGTTGCAGGACACCAAGGAATGGTGGGGGCCGCTGTATGTAGGATCGTTCAAAACGATTTTCCCGAAGTGGAGTTGGTCTTGCGAACTCGCTCAGAGTTGGATCTTTGCGACCCTGAGCAAGTCGAAAAATTTTTTTGCGAAACAAGACCAGATGCTGTGATTTTTGCCGCCGCAAAAGTTGGAGGCATCATAGCCAATGCGAGCTTTCCAGTCGAGTTTCTTTCTCAAAACACCAAGATGGCGATCAACGCGATCGAATCTGCGTATCGCTGCGGAGTCTCAAGATTTCTCTTCTTGGGCTCTACTTGCATTTACCCTAAACATGCTCCACAACCCCTCGTCGAGCCGAGTTTGCTCTCAAGCCCACTTGAGTCGACCAACGAAGCCTATGCACTAGCCAAAATCGTGGGTCTCAAGTTATGCCAATATTACCGGAAGCAATTCGGCGTGATCTATCACAGTGCGATGCCGACGAACCTATACGGGCCAGGCGATAACTACCATCCCGAGTATAGCCATGTGATCCCTGGACTATTGCGAAGGATCCATGATGCCAAGGTTCAGGCTTTGCCATCGGTGACTCTTTGGGGAACTGGGACGCCTCGCCGGGAATTTCTCTACGTCGACGATCTCGCCGAAGCCCTTTTGCATCTGATTTGTTTGGATTCCCCACCTGATTGGATCAACGTAGGGACAGGTAAAGAAATCTCGATCCTGGAATTAGCAAGGACGATTGCCACTACCGTAGGCTTCAAAGGCGATTTCAATTTGGATACGTCAAAACCCGACGGAACACCACTTAAGAGGACAGATCCAAGTTTGGTATTTTCTACGGGTTGGAGGCCGGAAACGAAACTCGAAGAGGGCTTGAAAAAAACCTACGCGGATTTCCTTTATCGCCTCGAACTCGGTATCCTGCGTTGCAAATAATAGCCCCGTTCACTAAGCTAAATCAATCCAGGTATGCAATAAGACCCAAGGGTTCTCAATTCATACAAGTCATCCAAAGGTGAAAGAAGAAAGTCAATGAGTAAGTCGGCGCTTATCACTGGAATCACTGGTCAAGATGGATCATATCTTGCAGAACTACTCCTTGAGAAAGGATACAAGGTTCACGGGCTAGTTCGTCGAAGCTCCAGTTTCAGCACCGGGCGAATCGACCATCTTTACAAGGATTTCCACGACAGTCCCGGCCTGCTCCTACACTATGGAGACCTGACCGACGGGCAGGCGCTGACAAATCTTGTTCTGAACCTTGAACCCGACGAAATTTACAATCTTGGTGCACAAAGCCACGTTAGAGTGTCCTTTGATCAACCCGTCTACACACTAATGACCGACGGTGTCGGTGCATTGAATGTTCTCGAAGCCGCCCGAATCCTTAATCAGAAGAAAGCTGTGAGGGTCTATCAAGCCAGTTCGTCGGAAATGTATGGAGCGGTATTGGAAACACCCCAAACTGAGCAAACTCCATTCAATCCCCAAAGCCCCTATGCTTGCGCCAAAGTCTACGCCTTCTTCCAAACCATAAACTACCGACGAAGTTACGGGCTTTTCGCAAGCAACGGCATTTTGTTCAATCATGAATCACCAAGGCGAGGCGAAACATTCGTCACTAGGAAGATCACCCGTGCCGCAACCCGAATTAAGCTTGGACTCCAGAAAAAGCTATTCCTAGGGAACTTGGACGCTAAACGTGATTGGGGTTTTGCAAAAGACTACGTCGAAGCAATGTGGTTGATGCTCCAGCATACTCAGCCAGACGACTTCGTCATTGCGACGGGCCAAACCTACTCCATTCGCGATTTTCTGGAAATGGTCTTCTCGGCTCTAGATCTGGATTGGAAAGAGTATGTCGAGATCGACTCACGGTATTTCCGACCAGCGGAAGTCGATCTGCTCTTGGGTGATCCATCAAAAGCAAAAAATACTCTCGGCTGGAAGGCTAAAACATCCGTCCAACAACTCGCAACGATCATGGTCGAACACGATCTTGAACTTGCGAAACGCGAGCAGCACAACCAGACTTTCAAAATCTGATCTCTTTGAGATTCAAGCTTTTCCCAAGAGAATAGAACCATTCGATGCGAGCAGTCATCACAGGAATAACCGGCCAAGATGGTTCGTACTTGACCGAGTTTCTCTTAACGCGAGGTTACGAAGTCCACGGTATAGTAAGGCGTAGTAGTAGCCTGCAACGTCCAAGGTTGGATCAGCAAGTCCACGACGAATCGATCTACGGCAAAAGGCTTTTTCTCCACTATTCCGATCTCACGGATACGACTTCTCTACGCAGAATCCTAACAAAAATATGCCCTGACGAGTTTTATCATCTCGCTGGACAATCCCATGTCGGGCTGAGTTTCGAGATTCCAGAGAGCACTTGCGAACTAACTGCCATGGGCACTTTAAGGATTCTCGAAATCTTAAGGGATTTGAATCCTTCACCACGATTTCTTCACGCCAGCAGTCGCGAGATCTTTGGAACCCCTGTCACTTCTCCCCAAAACGAAGACACTCCTGTTAACCCAAATTCTCCTTACGGTGCTGCCAAGGCCTTTGCGAATCAACTCGTCAAAGTCTACCGTGATTCAATGGGTCTCTTTGCCTGCAACGCGATCTGCTACAACCACGAGAGCCCAAGACGTTCAGAGAACTTCGTGACCAGAAAAATTAGTATTGCAGCAGCGGCGATCAAGCTAGGGCTTAGAAAAGAACTAGTCTTAGGCAGTATCGATGCAGCCAGAGACTGGGGTTGTGCTTTAGAATTCGTCGAAGCAATGTGGCTGATGCTACAACAACCCGAACCCCGTGACTATGTCCTTGCAACTGGAAAAACCCACACCGTAAAGGACTTCCTACAGTTTGCTTTTGAACATGTCGGTCTCAATTGGACGGATCACTTCCGCTTCGATCAAAAATTCCAACGACCTATCGAGCCAGAAAACATCCTCGGTGATGCCTCGCGAGCTCGTGTTGATCTGGGATGGACCCCCAAGGTATCTCTCCGAGAGCTTGCAGCAATGATGGTCGATCATGACTTGGAAAGACTAAAAAAAACCACCTAGAGCGTCTTTAAGTATTCGATCAAGTCACTCAATTCGTCGCTGGTAAGTGGTTGTCCATGCACCTTCTGCGGCGCGTGGTCCCCGGTGAGAACCTCCTGCAGATTCGAGGCCCGGCCATCATGCAACAACTCTACCTTGCGGAACACACCCCGCAAACTCGGAGTGTTGAAACCCTTGTAAGCGTCCGCGGTCGACCCCAACCCGAGGTCGTGGATCTGCTCATCGGTGTACAAATCACCCTGATGACAATCGATACAAGCACCCTTTTCACCTACGAAGATCTCTTGACCCCGCTGGGCAGCCTCGCTGAGCATGACTCCCTCAGTTCGATAAGGATTTGGAGGCTGTTTCAATCCCGATAAATATGCGGCGATGGCCAACGCATCCTCATGCGTAGGGTCTGGCCCGATCATCGTCGTTTCGAGCGAATGCTTCATCGCATCAATAAGCCCCTTTTGCCAACCATGCCATGTCCAAGGCCCTGTCTTACTCAATTCATAGAGAGGCAATACACTCTTGAACGTGTAAGCTGACTTGTCGTTCATCGTGTCCGTTGCAACAGCATTCGTGCCTCCTAGATAATGGCATGAGTGGCAACTGTACCATTGATCAAGACTCCTTCGAGCATCAAAGAAAATTGCTTCTCCACGCCTCGCGAGACTTGGTGTCTGATCCCCACCTAAGTAGATCCGACGTGCGACCTTGCGATCAATCAAGTCAACGGCTTGAACAGAGTTATCCAGGTAGTTTGCCACCCATACAGTGCGATCGTCAGAAGCAATCTTCATACCCATCGGACGCCCACCTACATCGATGCGGTAGAATCGATCCGAATCGTTCATTAGCTCGCGGTCGATGTGGTCGGTGCTCCCCCGATCCTGAAAGGGCAATCCCTCGGATTTCAATACGAGCAACTCATGGGTACCCGAAGCAGAGATGACCACTGTTTCCTCGTCTTCAGTCATCGCCAAACCATGAGGATCCGCAACCGCCTTCCCCGGCGGATCTAACGATATCGCCTCTCGATGCGAATAATCGCCAAAACCAATACGTCCAAGGCGACTTGCCATCACCCATCCAAGCCGTATATTCCCCTCGTTGATGGGATTGCGCCGATATACCATCCATGGAAAGAAAACCTCGTTGGTACGTTTGGATGTTTGCATGTGCCCAATATTCAGACCAATAAACTGATCCAAATGCACCAACTTGCCTTCGACCAAATCGACAATCGATATCCCTCGATCGCCACTGGTTCCGACAGCTAATCGCTTGCCATCGTTCGAGACTGCCAAGGTCCTTGGCCAGCGACCAACATCAATCCTGCTTACAACACATCTTGATTGAAAATCCACGACGGCAATCTGATCGGCATCCGTCAAAGCGATGTACACCTTCGAGGCATCAGGCGAGAAAGCCATCCCGGTGGGTTGAAATCCAATGTGCAATCGGGCAATCGATTCGAGTTTTCCCGCTACGACGGCAAGCCAGTGTACGTCACCTGCATAACTACTGCTTACCAGCAGGTGCTCACCGTCTGGGTGCTGCAAGATCGCCGATGGGTACTCTCCCACGGTGATTTCATCGAGAACTTTTCCGCTTTGAAGGCTGACTAAAGACACCGAATGCGATGTCTGATTAATGGTCGCCAGCCAATCACCAGACGGAGCCAAAACCAAATCAACGGGCGAACGGTCTTGGCCGGTAGCTATGCGCGATAAATCTAAATAGAAGAGGACGACAATCAACAGGATCCAGTGATTGGAATGTCTCATGGAAATGAGCTTGCTCCAATTAGAATCTTGCCCTTGTTGCTCGACGAGTCGGACTCAATTCCTTAACGTCTACTTGTCGCGACGTTCGCGAAGTTTTACGCCCTTACCCGTACGCTCACGGAGGAAGTAGAGTTTCGCGCGGCGAACAACTGAGTGCCGCTGAACTTCAATTTTCTCAATTTTAGGCGAGTGGAGCGGAAACTTTCGCTCAACACCTTCCCCAGCAACAATCCGGCGTACAACAAACATCTCGCGGGAACCTGAACCACTCTTAGCGATCACTGTCCCGGTGAAAATCTGAATCCGTTCCTTGGTTCCTTCTTGGATCTTCGTGTGAACGTCAACGGTATCACCGATCTCAAAGGCATCCACATTTTCCTTGAGATAAGGTTTTTCAACGGTCTGAAGAATCTGCTGGCTCATGATCGACGAACACTTCCGATGTACTGGTCTTGAATTGGAACGAGGGAATATCATTGCCAGTTAGCATGAATTTGGAAAGGCCAAATCGTGCGAAAATCGTCTTCCAGGGACACGAAAAACTGGCCTTTCGCTATGAAATCCCGCAGTTTGTCGAGCCGGAACCTGTTAGAATCGCGTAGTTTCTACATCCAAAACGCCTGAAAACTGCCCGTTTACACGCAAATTCCGAGGAGAATTCAATGGATTACCCCATGCTCACAGGCCAGCCGAGCATCCCGCGATCCAGAGATCTTTCGCGCTTATCTTCCCTCAAACGCCTATTGGCCTGGATCGTACTGACAGTCGCTTGGGCTCTCGAAGGCAATGCCCAAGAAGCATCAGACCGAGTGCTAGTCAGCCAGCAGGCCTCGGGACTCAAAGCCGGTGCCTACGCCAAAAACATCGACCCAACGACTCTGCCGGTCTGGGTCAGCGGAGGTATCGTTGCCGGCAAAGGTGACCGGATCGTAGACTCCTTGTTCGCGCGAAGTTTGGTCATTGAAGATACCATCGGCTCGGCTGATTCGAATAACCCGCGATCTGACTTCGTCGCGATTTGCGTCGTCGATAGTTTGGGTGTCCCAGGCTGGATTGTCGAGAAAGCTAAACAACTTGTTGGAGAAAAAACACCTCTTAAGCCCTACCAGATTCTCATCAGCGCCACGCATTCCCATTCGGCTCCGGCCATCATGGGTGCGCATGGAACACCGGCTCAAGACGACTACGCATCTCAAATGCCAGTTTGGATCGCCGATTCGATCATTGAAGCCTATCGAAAACGCTCCTATGCCCGAGTCGGTTACGGTGTGTCCAATGCGGATCGTTTTATCCACTGTCGTCGATGGTTCATGGAACCAGGCCATGCTGGCGGCGTATTGTTCAGCGGACGCGAAAACAACATCGTCGCGATGAACCCCGGTCACGATTCGCCTTACAAAATTCGCCAAACTGCCGAAGTCGATCGCACCATTCCTTTCCTCTCGGTGCAATCGATCGATGGTAAACCTCTTGCTCTCCTGGCCTCGTTTTGCACGCATTACGCCGGAGCCCCTGCCCTCTCGTCGGACTACTTCGGTGTCGTTGCTAACGAGCTTGCCCAAGCACTCCGGCCCGATGACCCAAGCAGCTTCGTTGGAATCATGGCAAACGGAACCAGCGGAGACGCCAACTGCATCGACTTTGCTCGCCCTGCGAAACCCTTCAACTACCATGAAGTGGGCAAGTATGTAACCCAGCGTATCCTGAGTGCTTTACCCGAAGTCATCCACTCAAACTCGATGACTCTCGATAGTCGACTCGAGTATCTAACAGCCAAAGTGCGGCTGGCTGATCAAGAGGAACTCAAACAAGCCAAAGCTTATGTTGAATCCAAACTAGCCGACCGCTTGCCCAGCAACATCGAAGAGAACTACGCTCGCGAAACGGTGTTGCTCTCGCAAATGCCAGACACCAGGCAAGTCCCCCTGCAGGCCCTTCGGATTGGAAGCTTAGTGATCGCCGGCTATCCGACAGAGACCTACAACGCTACGGGACTGGGTGTTCGGGCCAACAGTCCTTTTCAAATCACTCTCAATATCGGTCTTGCGAATGATCTACTTGGGTATCTCCCACCAGCGGATCAGTTCCCGCTTGGCGGATACACCACTTGGCGTGCTCGAACAAGTTGCCTCGAAGAATCGACCGAGGCCCGTGTCGTGGAAACTCTTTCGGGCTTGGTTTCGCAACTGGCCGATAAGCAGATCAGTGCATCGCCAGATCGTAGTCGATCTAATGTGATCCATGATGGTCCCGATTCTGCTGTGAGCCCTGAGGAATCCCTGAAACATTTCGAGTTGTTCGAACACCAGCGGATCGAACTCGCCGCACATGAGCCTAATGTCATCGATCCAGTCGCTATGCGCTTTGATGACGGTGGGAACCTTTGGATTGTCGAAATGAGCGACTATCCAACAAACAGTGGACCGGCGGGGATGGGGCGAATTCGAGTTCTGAAAGACGAGAATCTCGACGGACTCTATGACAAAGCAACCGTGTTTGCCAAAGGACTCTTGTTTCCAACAGGCTTGCAACTACACCGCGACGGTGTGCTGGTGACTGTAGGTGGTCGCTTGCAGTTGATTAGGGATGTCGATGGTGATTTCGTCGCGGATCAGAGCGAGCAGTGGCTAAGCGGCTTTGCCGAGGAGAATCCCCAATTGCGAGTCAATGATCCTGACTTCGGACCCGATGGTAAACTCTATCTTGCCAATGGACTTCGAAGCTCCAAAATCACAAGCCCAAGGCTTCCCGAGGGATCCCTGTCCATTGCCAACAACGATCTGCGATGGGATTGGGTTCAACAAAGCGGCTTGCCCGTGGCGGGGCCCGCTCAATTCGGAATGACCTGGGATCGCTACGGAAATCGTTACTTCTGCAGCAATCGCAATCCTTGCGACGCAGTATTGATTGAACCTTGGCAATCGGCATTGAGCCCCCTTGCGGGCCTAGCACCAATGACAGCACCCGCCTTGCCTTCTGGCGAACAATCGACGGTTCGTCCTTTGGTGTCGGCCTGGACGACGTCGAATCTCCATGGTGGCCAATTTACTGCAGCGTGTGGAGTTCTCATTAGCCACAGCCATCACCTGCCTTCAGCATCGCTGGGCAACGCGCTTACCTGCGAACCGACAGGGAGCCTAGTCCACCGAGTTGGGCTCGGACGTGTCAACGGCCGAACTCAATCCGAGGAACCCCCTCGACCCCGCGAATGGTTGGCCAGTCGAGATCCATGGTTCCGTCCCGTGAATCTTGAAGAAGGCCCAGACGGTGCGATCTATATTGTCGATATGCACCGAGCGGTCATCGAGCATCCGGACTGGGTACCAGAAGAACTCAAGAAGCGCGTCGACGAGCGCTGGGGCGATCACTGCGGTCGTATTTACCGAGTCCTGAGCCACGATGCGCCAAGCGTCGATCCACTTTGGAGAGAGCTACGAGATAAGCCTTTGTCCAAAAGATCATCGTGCGAATTAATCGAACTAGTGAACCATCCTCGAACCTGGGTTCAACAGACCGCAGCACGGCTTTTGCATGAGCGGCTGGCCGATGCAAGCCAAACCGATAGAGCGTCGATCGAAAAGGAACTCTTGGTCCGTGCAAATGCGTGGTCGACGCAGATATCAAATAAAAGCGGCTTGATCAAAGTCTTGCATCTGATCGGTGCGACAGGCTCAAGCCAAGCTACCAAGATCATCGAGAATTGCTTAGCCGATCGAAGTCATCCATCTCATTTCGATCCTGCCTTAAGAGGATCACTATGGCGAATAGCCAATCAATCGCAAGCTATTTCCGAATCGCTTTATCAAGCCTCCCTGGACGGAATCCAACATGGTTCCCGAGAAGAGGCCATCGAGTGCGCATGGTATTTGGCTGAATCTGCAAATCGAGATCCCGAAGGACTTCTTCGCCGTCTGATCGATGATGAAAAGCTGCTGGATGCTTCGGTTGCACGCTCGGTAGACCTTGCAGATGATCCCTATTGGCTGATGGCCATCTCGGCCGTCTACCGGTCGCAACTCGATCGATTTGTTACTAAATGGATGGATCAAGCTTCCAAGGATTTGGATCAAAAGAAAATGATCCGAAGCTTTTCGACGGAGGCTTGGACGCGTCTAATCCCAAGCGTCGCTAACCCGGAGAATCCAACTTGGATCTCCGCTCGCGATGCTTGGGCCAATCGAGCTAACGCTCTGCTTGCCAATGGCGCAGGCAACGACGAGACACAACGTCGAGTGATCCTTGAGCCGCAGTTGCGACTGCAGCTAGCTATCGCTCGCGGAATAGCCAAATCCGCTGATCGCAATTGGCTCGGAAGTCAATTGCCTCTATGGCAAGATTGGTCTAAGTCTGTAACCGACCCGAGTTGGACTCCTGCGATCCTCAGCGAGGTGGCAGAACTACTTGCATTTTCTATTTATCCCGAGCAATCTCGCATTGGTGCAGAAGCCTTGAGGGCAACTCTCGAACAATCACAAGACCCCAGCATCAAGAGACAATTGCTAACGGCTTGGTCGCAACACCCAGAAGGCTCCACGACCAATCCATCCTGCAGCGATTGGATACTCAGCCGTTTTGATGCAGAGACTCCCGCGATGCGTGCTGCGATGTTCCAAGCCCTCCGAATACGTCCCGAGCGACTCACTCGCTTCCTCGATGCGATCGAGTCTGGTAACCTCTCTGGTAAGGGACTCGATGCGAGTCAGATTCAGTCGCTGGCTCAGACACCAGGCGATTTGCAACCCAGGATATCAAAGTGGCTCTCAGGCCGTATCGCTAGTGATCGACAGAAGGTCATCGAGCGTTATTCGTCTTGCTTAGAACTGCCGATCGATATGGAACGAGGCAAGCAGCTTTTCGCGCAGCATTGTGCCGCTTGTCATAAAGTAGACAATATCGGTGTAGCGATCGGTCCTGATATATCCGACTCTCGAACTCAAACCTCGGCGCAACTGCTTGTTTCGATCCTCGATCCTAACCGTGTGATCGACAACAATTATTTCCGCATCACCGTGCAAATGAATGATGGGACTCTTCATGATGGAATCGTTGTCGAGGAATCCGCCGAACACGTTACGATCAAAAATCAGCAGACAAGAGGATTGGTACTTACTAGACGCGAGATCGAAGCGATCAAGCCAAGTGGCTTGTCGCTGATGCCCGAGGGGATCGAAGCCCAATTGGATGAGCAAGCCATGGCGGATTTGGTCGGTTATCTTAAGAACTGGAGGTACGTCGGTGGACAGTCGCCAACCTTGCAACAAACTCGCTAGCAACAGCATACTAATGATACAAAGGCTCAAGCACAGTCTTTCCACTGGGGTGTTCGTCTTCCTGCTTGCAGTTGGAATCTGTAAGGATTCCATCGCCGAAGAAATGAAAATCGGCCATTTCCAGATCGATGTGACCATCCCACTCAACCACCGATGCATGGGCGTTTTGCCACAGAAATCAAAGACGATTGCAGGCAACCTTGATTTGCATGGTTTTGTGCTCTTGGGCGATCAAGACCCCGTTGTGTTTGTGGCCGTCGATTGGTGTGAAATACGCAATAAGTCCTACGATCAATGGCGAGAGCGGTTGGCAAGAGTTGCAAAAACCGGCCCTGAAAGGGTGCTTCTCAGTTCGTTGCATCAGCACGATGCACCTGTCATTGATGCTGGGGCACAAGAGTTATTAGACCAAGTAGGACTAATTGGCGAATTATTCGATCCAGCCTTCCACGAAGATGCGATTTCTCGGGCCGAGGTGGCGTTGGCACAGGCGATCGAGGAGGCTAAGTCGCTGACACATCTCGGATACGCCGAATCGATGGTGCGAGAAGTGGCTTCGAATCGCCGTGTCGTCGACGGAACGGGAAAAGTAAGTTTCGCTCGCGGAAGCAGTAGTGGGCGCGACCCCTTCTTTCGGGAAACCGATGCAGGATTGATCGATCCGATGCTAAGGACGATCTCTTTTTGGAGCCACGATCAATGCGTGGTCGAATACCATGCTTATGCAACCCATCCGATGAGCTACTATGGGCGAGGCGAGGTCACCTCTGACTTCGTAGGACTCGCTCGAAAGAGACTAGCTCGGCTCGATCGATCCATCCATCCAATTTACGCTTCAGGATGCAGCGGAGATGTCACAGCAGGGAAGTACAACGATGGGTCGCAACAAGCCAGGGAGGAGTTGACCACCAAAATCTTCGATGCCATGCTCAAGAATCGGATCGCTACGAAAAAGATCGAAGTGATCAACGGTTGGAAATTCAGCTCGATAGAACTTGAGCTCCAGTACACCCAAACCCCTAACTTACAGAAAGACTTCATGCTCCAGGAACTCAAGGACACGAATGCGCCCGTGGAGAAGAGAATACTGGCAGCCATGGGACTGGCTTCATGGAATCGCACTGTTGAGAATTCAAAACCGATCGATATGCCTTGCATCGATTTTGGAGTCGCAAGAGTCATACTCTTTCCAGGCGAGGCTTTTGTTGGCTATCAACACTTAGCCCAGAAGCTTAGCGGCGAAGTACCCGTCCTACCGATCGGTTATGGCGAATGCTGGACTGGTTACGTTCCAACGTCTGCGGCTTTCGATGACGGATTCAACGAATCATGGCTTTGGGTTGCACCAGGGGCCGAAGAAAAGATACATCAGGGGCTGAGTAAACTGTTGAATGGAACCCATGCGATCAAAGATATCCGATGAGATCTTTTTGAAACACAGAGTCACAGAGAGCACAGAGCCTTGAGGGCCTCGCTCTTTCTCTCTGTGTCCTTTATGACTCTGTGTTTTCGATCTTTGAATCCCTTTCAAGAAAGCAATTACACACGTGATTTTAAGTCTGAAAACACCCCTGCTAGGACTGTTGGGATATTTGCTCACGGCATTCCCGTTGGCTTATGGACAGACTCCAGATACTTGGAAGCTTGTCTGGAGCGATGAGTTCGATGGCAAGTCGTTGGATTTCTCGAAATGGGAGATCGAGGTCAATGCTTTTGGAGGTGGAAATCACGAACTTCAGATTTACACCGATCGATCGGAGAACGTACGTGTCGAGAACGGATTTTTGATCATTGAAGCGCATAGGCAAAAAACCGGCATCGCAGGTACCGAACGAGATTATTCCTCAGGACGGATTCGAAGTAAGCGTCGAGGTG
The DNA here is from genome assembly GCA_040381975.1 of Pirellula sp. Classification (GTDB taxonomy): domain Bacteria; phylum Planctomycetota; class Planctomycetia; order Pirellulales; family Pirellulaceae; genus JBKCUI01. The sequence goes on along the minus strand of JBEIGI010000003.1, from coordinate 118,753 downwards.
ATTGGAAGTATGGTCGATTCGAAGCCAGAATGAAATTGCCCTCAGGTCAAGGTCTTTGGCCCGCCTTTTGGTTGCTGCCAAGCGACGAGAAGTATGGGACTTGGGCCGCAAGTGGCGAGGTAGATATCATGGAGTTCAAAGGGCAACAGGTCGACACCCTTTGGGGGACTCTTCACCACGGGGGGAGTTGGCCAAGGAACAAACACACCGGACTTACCAAGCGTTTCGAGGGGATCGACTTCACGAAGGACTTTCATGTATTTGGGGTCGAGTGGGAGCCTGGTGAATTTCGATGGCTTCTGGATGGCAAAGTTTGGCAAGTGCAGAAAGAATGGGCTACGGAAAATGGCGACCATCCACAACCGTTTGATCAGCCCTTTCACATCCTATTGAATTTGGCCGTAGGTGGTGAGTTTGTTGGACCTGTCGACAACAAAACGGAATTTCCAGCTCAGATGCTCATCGATTGGGTGAGAGTTTACCAACCCTAGCCTGCGCTGGCATAAAGCCAATGATTGGCCCATTGATGCGAAATCAATCCAAGTCACACGTATGAATTCCTTGAGAAATTACAAATAAATACCATGCATTATTCCGCACATAAAACATCGGTGGCTTTTGCATTCAGCTTCTTGATCACCACAGTGGGAATTGCGCCCGCCCATGATGGACATGAAGGTGAGCACAAGCCTGTTAAGGTGGCTGCAAAAGAGCTTGCAGCGCCGACCATGATGCCCGATCGTGTCGTGCTTTCTTGGTCAGCCGATCCTACCACCACGCAAAGCGTCACATGGCGAACAAGCACCCAAGTTGAAGAAGCCTTCGCTGAAATTGCGGTTGCAACTCCGGGCCCTGAATTTGCTAAAACGGCCCAGAAGTACAAAGCAGAGTCGACAGCCCTGAAGACCGACATCAACACAGCCCATTTCCACAGCTTGGTATTCAAGGATCTTCAACCTGCCACTAAATATGCTTATCGCGTCGGGGATGGTGTCAACTGGAGCGAATGGTTTCAGTTCCGCACGGCAAGCGTTCAGCCTGAACCGTTTTCGTTTGTTTATTTTGGCGATGCGCAAAACGATCTGCGCTCCCATTGGTCGCGAGTGATCCGCGAAGCCTACTCGGATGCCCCAAAAGCGAGGTTTCTGCTCCACGCAGGAGATCTTATCAATACCGCTCAGTCTGACGGAGAGTGGCATGAATGGTTCGGTGCAGGTGCTTGGTTAAACGCGATGATTCCAAATGTGCCTGTGGTTGGAAACCATGAAATGCACAAAGGCTCCGACGATGTTCGGCGTGTTACTCACCACTGGCGGCCGCAGTTCACGCTTCCAACTCACGGTCCAGAGGGACTCGAAGAAACCTGCTACAGTTTCGTTTACTCGAATTGCCGAATCGTTGTCCTCAACAGCAATCAGAAACTCGAAGAACAAGCCAAATGGCTAGACAAGATTCTTCTCGAAAATACTTCCCCTTGGGTTGTTTGCAGTTTCCACCATCCGATTTTTTCAACCGCAAACGATAGAGACAACGCACAGCTACGCAAGACATGGAAGCCGATACTCGACAAATTCAATGTTGACTTGGTTCTCCAAGGTCACGATCACACGTACGGACGGACAGGCATAACCACACCCAGCGAACCTGTCGAAACTGTCGGTAATGTACCTACTGGAGTAACCCATCGCGATGAGCATACCGGAACCGTTTATGTCGTTTCGGTCAGCGGGCCCAAAATGTACAACATCGAGCCCAAGCCGTTCATGGTTCGGGTGGCCGAGGATACTCAGTTGTATCAAGTCATCCACATCGATGGGGAGAAGTTGAGGTACGAATCGAGAACGGCAAATGGCGAACTTTACGATGCATTTGAACTAACCAAAGAGTTAGGTAAGCCGAATCAATTGCTTGAGCTACCCGCGACCATGCCTCAAAGACGTCGCAAGGCGACATCTCCTGCAGGTGATTAGGTCAATACGGTAGTGGATCTTGCTAAAGATCCCAATGAGAAGTAGTGGATCTTGCTAAAGATCCCAATGCGAAGTAGTGGATCTTGCTAAAGATCCCATCGATTGAGGCAATGTTTAAATCCGATCAAGGCGAATTACCGAACGATTCGGATTGGGGAAAAGCACGTAGTGCACCAGATCATCTTTTATTCTATTTGTTGAAAAAAATTCAGCATGGTTTTAGGCGCTGGGATCTTTAGCAAGATCCACTACGGTACAACCCAGCGGTAGTGGATCTTGCTAAAGATCCCATCGCGAGGTAGTGGATATTGGTAAAAAATGTAATCTTATAAGGTCAAACAAAGCACCACTTGCAAAAGAGCAAGAGCGTGCAAAACCCGGCTGTAATAAGTTAATAGAGCGTCCTGACCGACTATCAAATACTTTATCGTGATGAGTTTTTGATTGCGGCTCTTAAGCCGAGCGGATGGCCGAGAACTTGCATTCTGCTGCACGTATGCAGGGTCTTGGGGCCCAGCTTAGGTCGATTTCATCCTACAAGGTAGCACGGCCTGGAAGACCGTGCTTCGGTGGATTCGCTGGATTCAACGATGAAACTTTTTTGAGGTTGGCCAATCAGTCTTCGTTTGGAACGATTTCACTCAGTTGGCTGCTGACCCAAGCGGCAACGACTGAAACGGGAGTATTGGCCGACATGAATCTGACGCTTCCGTCACACATCGATGCGTGGCAACCACTGCCGTGGAACGAATACAACTCGTTGCTGCTATTGCAGTTCATTGCACATGGACCTAAGGCGGTTACCCCGTCATCCGTGAAGCCGTCGACCCAGAACTCGGCATCTGGATCAGCCCAACCTGCACCGCTTGCGCGGGATGCTGGAAAAGCAGTCAGCTTGCGATAGAGCATCGGGCGTCCGGCGTCTTCGACCCAAGCAAACGTGTTCGAGGTTCCATCCAAGATATTCGCCAAGCGACTTTTAGGCCGCTTGTTGTAGAAAGGAGGATTCATTCCGGTGGCAAACGACGAGATGGTGCTCATCGGCAAAATCGCTCCGGTGTATTGGGTTGCATCGGTGCTGGGATTCGTCGGATCATAGCCCGGGATCGGACGCATAAGGTTGTACGGAGAAAGTCCCAGTCGACCATTGACGCCGTTTGCGATCGCATAATCCGACGGGGCAGCTTGCCAACGAGGTGCAGCGGTGCTCGAGGGAGCATTCCCGGTATCGAGCATGCGTTGTGGGCTCGAAGGGCAAAGCAAGTTAGGAATGTAGTTGGCAATCGCGGCGGCGTTGACTGGGGAATTCCAGGAGGCCTTCATGTTGTATTGGCTGTAAATCTGTTGCTGTTCGATGTACGGAAGCAAAAAGATGCCTGGACCGTGAGTGATATTTCCGGTTGTCGAATCTGGGAAAATGTTCATTTCCGGAACCGGATAACCGACCAACGCATCCACGCGGGCCGGTGGGAAGAACTTATGAGCACTTTCAAAGTTCTGCAGTGCTAAGGCGACTTGTTTTAGGTTGTTCGAGCAAGACATACGACGTGCTGCTTCTCGTGCTGCTTGTACCGCCGGTAAGAGCAAACCGACCAAGATTCCGATGATGGCAATAACCACCAGAAGCTCAACCAAAGTGAAACCAGATCTACAACGTTTAGACATAACAAACCCTTTACGAGCTATACGGAAAAGAAAAAACGAAATTTATTAATTCAGTTCAATGGTGGCCAAGACCGTTGCTTTTTTATCGACGGTTGCCTTCAACCCAGATGTCTCTGGATCTGCGTATTTGGTAGGGACAATAGGTTGATTCGGATCCCTCTTGACTTGGTCTCCCCCTTCATCATCAAGGGGTTGCATCAGCGCGATCCCGATCTTGTAGTCGCCCGCAGGGGCACCGTCGTTGGTGGTGTATGTGTGAACTGAGAACTTCCCATTCTCGTCGGTAATCCCTTGTGGGATCTCCTGCCGCTTGAAGTTCGTCTTGTCCACAGGTCTTAGCACGACCGTCAAACCCTTAAATGGCTTACCGCCTAACCGGACCTCGCCCGTGACAGGGTAAGTTTTTTGATTGATGCTATCGCCACAACCAATAGACAGAACAAAGAATAAAAAGATAAAAGCCAGACGCATCGATTGAGCCTCACATTCGAAAGGATTCGGACTGCGTCCTGCGACGCAATTACCAAATACACGCCCTAACAATGTAGGGATTTGAAGCTCAATGACACTCTCTCGATGATGAAATCTAGATGAAGTTCCGCTGTGCGAAGCTTTGGTTAAACCAAGGGCCTTGAATCTTCCCTTGGGATAGATTCCAAGGTGGATTGAGTGACTTAGGTTATTCTCGCCTCTTGGTTATTTCGACATTAAGTGGCCAGAATTCGGAATGATAGGCACCCGAAAGCGCGGCGACAGACCATGCCGTGGCTTGCATCGAGATGAACTGATCCGATTCGTGGGGATCGCCGTTATCAAAGAACTCTTGAACAGGATTTGCTCGGCTCGATACGTGCCAAGATCCATCGGGCTTTTGCGTGCTCAGCAAATATTGCAATCCATTTCGATCCCAAGCCATAGCGCCACGGTATTTATGTTCCGTATCGACTTGGGCAAGGATCAGCAACACCGTTGCCGTTGAATAAGCGTCGCTTTCTCGGCCTGGCTGGCTACCCCAACCGCCATCTTGATTTTGCAGTTTTCGAAGCGACAGTTGCAGTTTGCTTGAATAGGGTCTGTAATAACGGTTCAGCATATCGATCTGCGCATCGTTCAAAGAGTGCTTCAAGTCGAAGGGCCTACTTAGTTCTGAGAGCCCGATCGCTTGAATCGGAATAGGCACTCGTTGTGCAAGGTAATCGAACCACAAAGAGGCGCAAAGATCCTCCGTGTCGGTCGGCTCAGGCTGGCTTGCTTTCCAAAGCATCGCCTTGTATCGAGCTTGCTCAACCGACGCTTTGGAGACATTGGACGTTATTGATAGTTCTCGGGTCTCGAGATAGTGGTTCAATCCGAAAAGAACGAGCGTCGTTGCCATCAGTTCCGAAGAAGCCGCAGGCGGTCTTATCGAATGGATCCTCCATCGTCCATCGAATTGCTGGGTTCTGACGGCCTTTTTGACGAGCCCATCGCCAAGTTCACCCCAGTCAGTTTCGCTCATAGCCATCGTCCATAGGGCGTATCCCAAAGTCATACCACGACCGCCGAGCTCGTCCTCAGGTTTCAAACCGGCAATTTCTTTTCTCAAGCTCTTTTGACTGAACTCGACAAGTCGACTGACACGGTCGGTCTGATCGCCCCAGATCGCCCGTTGCCTTCGCTCGGATTCGGAATTGAGCCGGAAAGCTAAAAGAGGAACCGCCTGGTGATGGCAAGAGAAGCAATCGCGATGCTTCGGATAGCTATCGACGCCTTTTGATATTCGTTCGAAACCTCGGTCGATAGCAAGTTTCAGCGTAGATCGTTGTTCAAAAAAGTCATTGTCAGGTGTTTGACATTCGGCCTGGTCGGATGCAAAACCGAAAAGGGTAATTAGGACAAGGAGATAGAACTTGCGAACCGAGCCATGCGCATTCATAGGTCACCTAGCGAATGTTTTCCAGAAACTCCGACAGGGACTTGGTTGCCGGATCATCGGGAGTACCTAAATCATCATTGAGTTTCGAATGATTCGAATCGTGCTTTCCAAGTACCATCACGGGTATCTCTGCATCTTTTAAAACACTTTCAAGCCTTCTTGCTTGGGCGGTGGTATCCGGATTTCCAGAGAAGTAGAGGATTAGGAACGGAGGAATCTTTTTGTTTTTTGAAACGTGGGTGACGGCTGAGAAGTCGACGTGTTTCTCGGGGTCGTTTCCGAATTTTTGCCGATGGCCAAAGGTTGGCATTTTTCCACCGTAGACGGCTTGTCGGTGTTCGGCGGTCATGATGATTTTTGGAATGTCATAAGTATCCCCATCGACTGGGATACATCCCTTAAGGATCGACATAGGGGTTTTATTGGCTTTCAGGTAACGGTCATGAATACAAAGGAGTGCGGCGAGTTGGGCTCCGGCCGAGTGTCCACCTACGATGATCGATTCGGGGTTACCCCCGTGCGAAGCGATCTCGCGGTGTACCCAATCAAGCGCGCTTGCGACATCTTCGATGAGCACTTCCATCGATACGTCCGGAAGGAGTCGGTAGTTGCACGCGACGAAGAGATAGCCTTTATCGGTGAAATATTTGGGTTTGATCGCAACATCGGATTTATCACCTGTCTGCCATCCACCTCCGTGGATCCAAAATACAACAGGCAACTTGGCCGAGTTGTTAGTGCTTGTATTTTTATAGATGTCCAAAACATGCCTTGGATGACCATCGGGCATATAGGGCACGTCTTTGAGCAGCGACTGGGCCTGAGCAAACGAAGCAAAAGTCATAAGTACGAGTAGCCCGATCCAAAAATGCATGATGAGGTTCCTTGGGGTTTTTCTCTTAGATTTGTTGCTATTCTGGGCTTGTGGGTTAGTTGCCTTTGGATTTCCATTTCCATGATTTCACAAGTTCTTTCATCGCATCGTCGGTTTCCCCAGATTTCTTAGCTCCTGCGATCAACAGCACCGCGCGACCGTCTTTTAAAACCACGACACAATCGATCGGTTGAACCTTGTTCGGATCGGGCGGGCAAACGATACGGTATCCTTTTTCGCCATCAACTTGGATTGTCTCCTTCTGAACAGCACCCTTCCATGTTTTCGCAAAACCTTGTGCAATGGCTTCTGGCGATGGATCTACTGGCTTGCCGACATCGATCGAAATCATCTTAGAAATCTTGGGATAAGCATCAGCTTCAGGCGTTAGGATTGCGTAAGTTGATTTTCCGCTACGGTTGGGCTTCCATGACTTGGGTGTGGTGAAGGTTGCGAAGCCTATGTCGCACAGGAATCTTGAAGGGTCGCTAGGATCCGGTTTGACATCTAGGCGACGATCGGTTTGAGCCTGGGTCAAATCGACCGACGACAGGAGAAAGAAGATTGCAATGAAAATGCGACACATCGAGCATGGCTCCTGAAGGCTAGCGGTGGATCGGACGAAGGGTGCGATGATCAGTAATATAAACGAGATTTTATTCCGCTGCTTGGCGCTGGTATCCAAGGTAGCGAATCTTGCGAAAGATCCTAATCAAGGTAGTGGATCTTGCGAAAGATCCTAATCAAGGTAGTGGATCTTGCGAAAGATCCTTGCGCTCGAACAAACCTCTAACTACAAAAAGTACGATCTACCCATAGATTCGCATTGGATAAGTGTAGGTTACTGGACTTTGCGGGGGCCGATGCTGAGATCCTCCAATAGTCATATTTGAAGAACCTTAAAATTCGGCTTCCTCGTGATTGCTCGGCAGTTATTGCTCAGTTAGACTGCCTTTCCCATCATCTCCACTTTTCAATTTTTTTCCGTACAAGGTTCTTATCTATGTCTGAATACGACAACCCCTATGCGCCGAGTCTTGGACCTTCACTACTCCCCGAGGAGCAATTTAACCAGGGAGAGTTAGCAACTCTTGGTGAAAGATTCGCAGGATCGTTTATTGATGGCATCATCAATTTGGTAGTTGCATTGCCAGTTGGAATTGCCATTGGCCTTGGTATGGCCGCCTCCTTTGGAAATGATCCTGTCCAAAACATTGTCGTTCAGATTCTAGGCGGTGTGGTTGGAATACTCTTGTTCTTGGCTGTTCAAGGCTACTTCCTTGCAACACGATCGCAAACGATTGGAAAAATGGCTCTTGGCACGAAGATTGTGGCCGACGATGGTGGGACACTCCCGTTCGGAGAACTCTACGCAAAACGCTACCTCATTCTGCAGTTGGTCACTCTGATCCCATTCATTGGTGGGTTCATCGCATTTGTCGACGCTGTAATGATCTTCCGATCTAATCGGAAATGCTTGCACGATGACATCGCGGGGACCAAGGTCATCAAACTCCGGAACTAGTCGCGTTTACTTGTATTCGCGATGTTCGCTATGGCTGTGGTAGACGGGGCTTAACCCGATGTGATCCATCAGAATATGACATCGGTTCTTGATCCACTGTGGTGCAAGCGAACCTGAAATCATCCCCGTGATTGCAAAGAGCAAGGCGGCCAAGGGAGCTAGCTTTGGATTAACATCCGCAAATCCGGGTATCTTTAGGCTATCGCCGAAAGCAACGAGGAACCATGCTCCTATGCCAAAGGCAATCGACAAGATCGCTCCTTGCGTCGTCGCTCGCTTCCAATACAACCCTGCTGTCAGTGGAACGAAGGCTCCTGCCAACGTGATTTGATAAGCGTTCGAAACCAAATCATAGATCGGCGTCCCTTTGGTCAAAATCGCATAGGTCAACACCAACGAGGTAAACACCAAGATCGTGATTCGCATCGCCAACAACAACTGCTTGTCCCTCAGGTTGGGTTTGATATGCCTGAGGATGTTCTCGACAAAACTCGTTGAAGGTGCAAGCAAGGTTGCAGACGAACACGACTTGATCGCCGACACCAGCGCACCGAAAAAGAGGATCTGTGCAAAGAACGGCATATGATCGAGAATCATTTTGGGCAAGACCTTTTGCGGATCACTCTTGAGCAACTCCTGCGAATGCTCAGGCATCTTGATAAGTGCTGCGACGACTACGAACATCGGTACGAAAGCGAAGACCAAATAGCACAAACCTCCGATGACCGCCCCGTACTTTGCTGACCGCTCATCTTTGGCCGACATGACCCGTTGAAACACATCTTGCTGAGGTATCGAGCCGAGCATCATGGTGATTGCCGCAGCGATAAACAAAAGCCATTCGAGTAAATTGGGCTCTGGGAAGATACGGAACCAGTCGCGTTGCTGAGCGTACTCGATGACCTTGGGTGCCCCTCCTACCAAATCGGCTGAATACCAAGCGATGTACGAGAGTCCCAATACCAGTACGATCATTTGGATAAAGTCGGTCCAAGCCACGGCGAGCATTCCACCCATCATCACGTAGATCAATACAAGTACGGTTCCAACGACCATCCCTGTCTCGTGGTTGATCGCTCCACCGGAGAGAATCGTGAAAACCAACCCCAGCGCGGTGACTTGGGCTGCCACCCATCCGAGATAACTCAGGATGATCATGACCGAACAGAGGATCTCGACAGGTACACCGTAGCGCCTACGGAAGAAATCGCCGATCGTCAGAAGTTTCATTCTGTAGAGTCGAACGGCAAAGAACAGGCCAACGAAAACCAAACACATCGATGCCCCGAAAGGATCCTCGATGATCCCCTTGAGTCCTCCTTCGACAAACTTCGCAGGAATCCCCATGACGGTCTCTGCGCCGAACCACGTGGCGAAGCTCGTGGTGATCACCATGTACAACGGCAAAGAGTGTCCAGCGACGGCAAAGTCCTCGGTGTTCTTGACCCGTGTGCCGGCCCAGGCTCCGATGGCTAACGTACCGATGAGGTAAATAAATACGAAGATCAGTAGTTCGACGTTCATCTTTCCGCACCCCAGTGGATTGAGCGAGATTATTGAGCGAGCAAAAACGGTACAGAGACGATCGAGCCGTCTTTGTCCCTGCAATCGACCTCGAGGAACTCAGGGAACTGGGAATCGCTACCTAGGATGAGGATCGCGACTCCGCTGGACTCTTCGAGTTGGATCAGCTCACGGCGTTTGCGATTGTTCAAGTACGCAGCGACGTTCTCGTTCACGCGAATATTGACTTTCGCGACACCTTGATGCTGACAAGCGAGCATAAGGATACGCGTCACTTCGATCGCCATGCTCTCTGCGGTCTTGACCAAAGCACGACCACGGCAACAAGGGCAATCTTCATAGACGCTCTTTTTGAAACTCGGTCTGATTCTCTGTCGGGTCATCTCGATAAGCCCGAACGGACTGGTTCGCAAGATTTTCGTGCGAGCCCGATCCCGCTTCATCGCATCGCGAAGTGACTTCTCGACTTTGCGTCGATGGGATTCTTTTCGCATATCGATAAAATCGTTGACGATCACCCCGCCTAAGTCTCGCAGGCGTAATTGTCTTGCGATTTCTTTGGCCGCCGCAAGATTCAAGTGGAACGCATTTTCTTCGGCATTGTCTTCGCCACCGCGAAAGTTGCCGCTATTAACATCGATGGCCACGAGGGCTTCGGTCGGATCGATAACGATCGAGCCGCCCCCTTTGAGCGGAACGACACGTTGGTGGATCCGAGCGATTTCGTGTTCAAGTTTGTAGCGATGGAAAAGTGGTTCGCGGCTATCGTAGAGTTGGATTCGATCCGCGTACTTGGGCATCACCAACTCCATGAAATCTTTGGCACGTTGGAAGGCCTCTGGAGAATCGATCACGATCGAGTCTATATCTTCGGTAAACGTATCTCGAATGGTGCGGATCATGATGTCGGATTCTTCGTAAACATCACAAGGTCCCGACTCATTCTTGATCCGTTTAGCCAGAACTTTCCACAATCGCAAAAGGTAAGCTACATCTCGGTAAAGTTCTTTGCGATTACGTTCTTGCGCTGCCGTACGTACGATGAACCCAACCCCTTTTGGGATGTTCATCTCATGCATGGTGGACTTGAGTTTCTTTCGAGCCGCTTCGTCTTCGATCTTACGGCTGATTCCGACACGTCCCAACGAGGGCATGAGCACCAGATACCGACCTGGGATACTGATGTAGGTAGACAGGGTTGGCCCTTTGGTTCCAATCCCCTCTTTGATGACTTGGACGATCACCTCATCGCCGCGTTTGAATATCTCTTGGATGGGCGGCTTGAACCGCGGACGGCCACTTCGTAGTTTCCCGCCACGTTGGCCTGGGCCTCGGGAACGAGGGGAGGCTTCCTGGGAATCGGAGGACTCTTCGTCGTCGAGTCCAAAGTTCTTGCCGCTAAGAATTTCCGCAGGATCGTAACCAGCTTGCCTGAAGTACTCCGGTTCGATATCGCTGATGTGCAAGAAACCGTTTCGCCCGACACCAAAATCGACAAATGCGGCTTGGATGCTCGGCTCGATATTGACGATCTTGCCTTTGTAGATGTTTCCTACCCAGTTGTTCTGGCTGGTTCTTTCCGTGTAAAGTTCTTCGAGGGTCCCGTCTTCCAGAAGTGCTATTCGGCACTCTTCAGCTTGCGAGACATTGATCAGCATTTCCTTCTTCATAGAGAATGATTTCCTTTTGCGATGAATTTGTATTCTTGTTGTTTTTCATGCTTGGAGCACGATTTCGGGCACGAGCCCTGCGAGTTGGTTCATCAAGAAAGCGTCGACTTCGCGCGCAGTACCGAGTCTTAGCGCCCGCCACGCCATGGCTTCACATTGCCCGATCGTCACTGAACGGATCGCTTTCTTAATCACCGGGATCGTCGATGGAGCTAGGCTCAACGAGCGGATTCCCATTCCAACTAAAAGGAGTGCATAAGCGGGGTTATTACTCATTTCCCCGCAGACACTCGTCGATTTCCCATGCTTGGATGTGATCTCATGTGTTTGTTTGATCAACCTAAGCACAGCCGGATCGCACGCTTGGTAAAGGTCTGCTACCGAGTCATTGCTTCGGTCAACGGCAAGCGTGTATTGCGTCAAGTCATTGGTACCGATGCTCACGAAGTCGATTTCTTCGATGAATCGATCCAACATTAAAACTGCAGCAGGCACCTCGACCATCATGCCTACCTTGATATTGGTTGGGATGCGGATCCCTTCACTGGTCAAATCGTCAGCGACGCTCCGAAGCAGAAACTTAGCGCTTCGGTACTCATCCAACGTTGTAACCATTGGAAACATGATCCAGCAATTTCCAGAACTCGCGGCCCTGAGGATGGCTCGTACCTGGACTCGAAACAAGGCTGGATTCCGCAAACTCAACCGAATGGATCTAAGTCCCAAGAACGGATTGTTCTCGGGTTCAATCGGCCTTGTCATCCCCATCTTGTCCGCACCTAGATCCAAAGTGCGGATGACCACAGGGCGGCCTTGCATATCTCGCAGTACCTGCTGATACGCTTGAAAATGATCTTCCTCGGTGGGCTCTTTTTGATGCCCAAGGTAGAGGAACTCGGTGCGGTAAAGCCCCACACCGTCGGCTCCACGAGCCAAACAAGCCTGAGTTTCGGAGGGAAACTCGACATTCGCCATCAGATCGACATGCACCCCGTCGGAGGTCTCCGCAGGCAGATCCTTCAGCTCCGAGAGTTCCGTGAAGATCGTTTCGCGGGCGATGCGTCGCTTGAGATACCGTTCTCGTGTCGCAAGATCTGGCGAGACGAAGATACGTCCCAGGTGGCCATCGATAATGACCTCATCGCCAGAACGAATGTTGTGCAAAAAATTACCAACGCCCACGACTGCAGGGATCTCCATCCCTCGAGCGACAATCGCCGTGTGACCTCCTGGCCCCCCGGCTTCGGTGCAGATGGCCAAGACTTTTTTGGTGTCAAAAGCTGCAGTTTCACCTGGAGTCAAATCATGGCTTACGACGATCGACTCGTGCGGTATCTCCTTGAGCGTCTGTGTAGGTTTTCCGGTCAAGGCTTCCAGGAGCGTTTGTTCAACGTCCCGAACATCGGCAGCGCGCTCAGCCAAGAACGATGAACTAGCTTTTCGAAACGCAGCGGCATACTTGGCATACACTTCGCTTACCGCGTACTCGGCCGCATAGAGATTGTCTTTGATCAAGTGCTCCATCTCGGATCGAACATGGGGATCTAAGAGCAACTGTTGCTGGGCAGAGAAGATTCCGCCAAGATCTGCCCCCCAGGTATCCGTGGTTTGCTTACCTCGTTGTCCGAGCACAAGATGAGCACGTCCAACAGCCTCGACCAACCGCTCCCATTCCCTCTGGGTTTCAGCCCTGGAAATAAGACATCGGGCGATGCTGTACCCTTCTCGGTCGAAAACGATCGCCTTGCCGATTGCTACGCCAGGGGATACTGCAATGCCTTGTAATTCCAGCATGCGAGGGTTAGTGGTCATCAAATTGTGAATCAAAAAGACGGGAGATGGCTTCGATGGCCAAGTCCGCGTCCGGGCCCTGTGCCCGCAACGTTAGTTGCGTGCCCTGTGGTGCCCCAAGTGTCAATAATCCGATGATCGAACGGCAGTCGGCTATCTGGCCGCATCGCTCCAATTCGATCTGGCTTTGGTATCCGGAGGCCGCACGCACCAGCTTGTCGGCTGGACGCATATGCAAACCTTCTGGGTTCTGTACCGTAACTAGTCGGGTAATCATCGTTGTGCTTGCTTTACCCGTTAGTTGCCAGTTTGTTGGCTGTCGGCTTCTTCGAGCAATTGCAAGATATCCCGCGCCGTCTTGGACTGACTAAGGACTTTGCAAAACTGCTCGTCCCGCAGTTGCCTTGATATGTTTTCCAGTGCTCTCAAGTGATCCCCGGGTCGATCGGGAGGAGAGACAAGTAGAAAGAACAGGCAAGCCTTTTGGCCATCGAGGGATTCGAAGTCCAATCCCGAGGGGCTTACTCCAACGGTTCCAACGAGCTTTTTGACACTCGGATGCTTGGTATGGGGTACTGCGACCCCTCGTCCAATACCAGTGCTACCGAGTTCCTCGCGTCGCATGATCGCTTTGATGATGTCATCGCGATCCTTGTCCATGATCTCACCGGCATCGACCAGGGATTGAACCAATTCGGCGATCACCTCATCCTTGGTTGTCGAGGCAAGATCGGCCTTGACCGCACTGGGCGCTACGAAAACAGAAAACTTCATGAATGCTGTTGCCTTTTACAGAAACAAATCTCGCTCGACCTACTGACAGCACCAACGATCTGCGCTGATGCCGGTTTTCCCCGAATGAAGAGGATTTCCGGGGTTCGTCTGAGGATTGAGTATCTGAGGATTAAGTATGCCGCGCATTAGGACCACCTTTGTGGTCGGTGACGCGCTCTTTGTGCTTTCGAATCTGTTGCTCGACCTTGTCGATCGTCAAATCCAAAGCGGAAACAACCGAGGTCGACTCTGTGGCCGCGACGAAGTCTGGTGCATGCTCTGCCGAGACGTTGATCTCAACACTCGGACGGTCCAACTTTTCCAAGTCTACGGTCACCTCAATCGCATTGATTCGGTCGAAAAAGCGACGAAGCTTTTCAACCTTCGAAGCAATGATTTGTTGGTCTTCACCTTGAAGATGCCCGTGACGCGTAGAAATGTTGACTTGCACTACATAACTCCCAGAACTGAGTTCCCCAGAGGTAGAAAACCTGTCGAATAGATCCCCATGGGACTACGAGATAGGCCTTCCAAAATATCCAAAGAATTGTAACCCTTGTCGCGCCGCTCAGAAATCCCTAACCCGAAACAACCAAGAAAACCGATCGGGAATCCGAATTAATCCGGGAAATTGGGATTTCCTTGATAAACCTGAAAAACCTTAAACTCTCTTCAGGGTTTGGGGTATTCCAGTTCCTTCTTGTCTATACTGACTCGACCTTAGGCCGATCTGACGCGTAATTCGCACGATTCAACCCATGATTTCACCAGCAAACTCCTCCAAAATCCGCCATCCTAGGTTTCTGTTGAGAAAAGCGGCCATGATAAAAACTTATAAAACTCTTGCTGTTTCAACGGCGTTGGCAACTTTGGGCCAGTTTTGTCTATTGCAGAATGATGCTCTTGCTCAACCTCCCGGCATGTCCTTTGGACCTGGTGGTCCCGGGATGATGATCATGGGTGGCGGTGGAGAGCGTGGCTCAGACCGGGGTGGCGACCGGGGCCGTGGAGGCTGGAGTGGTGGAAGTGGCGGTTTTAGTGGTGGCTTCGGAGGTGGCGGTTTCGACCCTTCGTCGTTCATCACTCGAATGGACACCAACGGAAACGGCTCGATCGATCCAGAGGAGGCTCAAGGCCCTGCTCGTTTCATGCTCGATCGGATGGCTCGAAACAACCCTAAAATTGACCTAAGCAAGCCGATCCCAATCTCAGTGATTACCGAGTCATTCCAAGCCATGCGAAGTGGCGGAAGTCCTTGGGGTGGTGGAGGATCCTGGGGCGGATCCTGGGGCGGCGAGAGTACAGACGAGTCGGTCGCGGGCTCCTCAGGAGGCTCCTTGGTTCCTGGCTTCGGCGTCAAGATTGCGAAGAATCCGGTTCCAGGCTTTGGATCATCGAGCAAAACACCTCCAACGAAAGTCGAAGACCAAGACCTCAGGGATGCCGACGAGCGGATGCGTCGATACGATCGAAACAATGATGGCAGTATCGATGAAACAGAGTATCGAGAGACCCGATGGTCCGAACAAATGTCTCAATGGGATACCAACAAAGATGGTAAACTTGCGCGAGAAGAAGTTGCCGTACGGTATGCACGACGACGACTCCTAAATAGCAACCAAGCCTCACCCGAGCAAGCTCGTGGGGGTTGGGAAATGCGCAACCGTGGTGATGGTCGCGGAGATCCCCAAGGTGGTCAAAGAGGCGAAGGAGATCAGAAATCGACCGGAGTTCCCCATCCATTCGAAAAGCGAGCCAGCTTCCGTACCACCGACAGTGCAGGCAACAATCCCCGACCTGCTGGTATTCCTGAGTGGTTCGCACGAGACGATGTGAATATGGACAATCAAGTTTCCATGAGCGAGTTTGCTCGAAAATGGGACGCTTCGACGCTCGAAGATTTCTATAAATTCGATACCAACCAAGATGGATTCATCACGTTAAAGGAGTGCCTTGCAGCAGTCAAAAAAGGCTTCCTCAAAGGATCAGGAAGTTCATCCAGCAGCGTTGCAAGTAGCGAAAGCGGATCCTCTGCGATGGATCCAACTTCTGGCACAACCACAGGCGGTAGTGCACCGACTGCACCCGCCCCAGGCAGTGCTCCTGCGACCACAGGCGCAGTCGACGATCGTATGAGGCAGTTCGCAAAGCGATCAATCGAACGAGCCGATAAAGACAAGAACGGATTCTTGACACCTGACGAATTCAAATCCACCAATGGCGCGAGCTTTGCCGATGTCGACAAAGACAAAAACGGCAAGATTGACGTGGATGAATATGCAATCTATCGCAATTCTCGCTAAGAAATTCCGTTTTAACTACAACCCACAATGACATTTACAAATTCCGCTCACCGCATCGTTTGCAGTTCCCTGCAACGAGCGGTTCTGGCAAGTGTGTCTCTTGCACTCACGCTCGCTCTATCGCCCAATTCGTTTGCCTGTCAAAACGAAGCAGAAGTGTGGGTCGGCTGGCTCGAAACCAAGGCACAGAACCTTAGGCTCATCATCAACCTGTCCTCAAGCAGCGCAGGTAACCCCTCAGGCACGATCATCAGCCCGGACCAGTCGGCAAGCCCCCTTCCGATTACCCAAGCCACGATCGATACGGAGCGTCAGGTTCGCTTTCAGGTCAATCCAGAGGGCATTGGCTCTGCAGCGTATTCCTTTCAAGGCAAGTTCACGCAAGAGGCTCTGGTAGGTGAGTTGGAACAAGGAGGAGCGAAGCTTCCGGTTGAGTTCACCAAAACAAAAATTTTGCCAAACGAGACCAAGGATCTCTTGGGTGCCGATTCGGCTTGGGTCGGCTCCTTGGATGTAGGAACTCGGAAAGTTCCCCTGAGGTTTCGAGTTTACTCTTCGTCACCGTATGCGTCGCCTAACAAGCCGAGGATCCTGATGGACTCGTTGGCAGAGAACGCCAATGGTTTCCCAGCATCGATTGCCGTTAGCGACAACGGCATGTTTGAATTCTCGATACCAGCCATACCCGGAAATGCGAAATACATCGCTCAACTTTCGGACGACAAGAAACTGCTTACAGGAAAATTCCAACAAGGCTTCCTGCCACTTCAACTCGATATGCAAAGAGTTGGAGAACTTGCGACGAAAGATCCCTCACAGGACGCATTGGTTCAAATGCTCGATAGTCTATCGAATACCAACAAACCGGTGGTAGCTGCTGAGACTCCAAAATCAAAACCTGTTCCCATGCCGAGCAAATCCGAAGAGACTCTGCGTGCTCCGAGTGCTCCGAGTCCGATCGGTATCCTGCCAAATGGAATCCAAGAAGAAGATTTCGTGGTTGATCGATTGGATAGCCGCAAACCATTGCTGAACGAATTTGGTAAACGCGCCGACAACTCGTTCAAGCTCGCTGGCACCATCACTTATCCCAAGGCTTTTGATCCCAAGTTGCAGTATCCTGCCGTGGTGCTTGTTACAGGAAGCGGACCTCAAGATAGGGATGAATCGATTGGCAGACACAAGCCATTCAAGGAGATCGCCAACTACTTAGCAACACAAGGGATGATTGTGTTGCGGTATGACGATCGAGGAGTAGGACAAAGCACTGGCGATTTTATTAAAGCAACCAGCTTGGATTTTGCTGATGATGCGATGGCTGTTTGGCAATTTGCCCGTGAGATTGATGGTGTGGATCGGAGCCGAGTTGGATTGTTAGGACATAGCGAAGGTGGAATCATCGGACCGATGGTGGCCGCTTGGCAACGCGAGGTAGGCTTCCTGATTCTCGTCGCCCCCCCAATTCTCCCAGGCACAGAAATTCTTAGCAGTCAAATCGATCGAATCGCCGAACTTCAAGGGGTCGGAGAAGAAGATCGAGCGGCGGCCAAAGCACTGCAGATCGAGCTTCAACAAATCGCTCTGCGATACCCATCCGACGATGAATCGGCTTTGAGTGAAGTTCGAAAAGCGATTGTGCAGCGTTGGGAAAGCCTAAATCAGCTTTCGCAATCCGTGAACGGTGCCGAAGAAGACGCACGCAAAAAGGTCGTCATCGAAGCGATCACGGCGCAGTTCCGAGGACTCCAGTCCCCTTGGATGCGAAACTTCTTGGCTTACGATCCCTCCTCAAATTGGGTATTGTTCGACTGCCCTGTCCTTGCTGTTTGGGCTGAGAAAGACACCCAGGTGCTCTACGAAGCGAACCTCAAGAAGCTCGAAAGCATCGTGAGTCATAATATGAACCTCAAGACCGATATGGTGGTGCTCGAGGGGCTAAACCATCTGATGCAGCGAGCCAATACGGGGCTTCCCGAGGAGTACCAGCAGATCGATCAGCCGATCGATCCGATCGCTTTGGAAACCTTTGGAAACTGGCTAAAGAAGCGGGAAATCTTGCCCTAGACTGGGAGTTGGTCATGAAAACCCGATGGATGGAACACGAATCGGCCAGCAATAACGACATCCGCGATGAGATCTTTCGATTGCTCATGGAGATGAAGGCGGGTGAGAGCATTTGCCCAACCGACGCGGCTCGCGGGTTCGGCTCGAAGTGGAGGCAGTTGATGCCTCAAGTTCGCGAAGTTGTCACCGACATGGCCCGCGATGGCCAGATCGAAGTGACATTGCGAGGCGAACTGGTCGATGTCGACGAAGTCGACTTGGAATCGATCAAAGGTCCACTTCGATTGAGACTCGCCCCGAAAACCACTGAGTAATTCTCCACGTCAGCGGTCGCTTTGGAGCGTCGTTCTTGTCCTTTTTCATTCATCCTGCTCGGGGCTCGCCTATTCACGGCTGATGGGTTTTTGTAGACTCTTGGCGTCTGCTCAGTTTAGGAAGCTATGCGAATCAGGAGGAGAAGCGATGAGATCTTGTTTGCATGCGATCGTATTGTTTGCGATCGCCACTGTGTCGTCTAATAATTGTGTTTTTGTCCGTTCAGCGTTGGGCCAAAACACCCCTGCGACACCCCTTAGCGGACCAGCCAATACACCAAGCAATGCCACCCAGGACAACGGTCAGCATCTGGCGTTGATGCAATTGGTCGAATCTCTCGAACCTTATCACGCAAAGGGTGAGATCAAGGGAACGGCAGTGATCGCCGGCTCGACAACGATGCAATCGTTGGCTCGAGCTTGGTCAGAGCGATTCCAAAAGTTCCATCCCGATGTCACCTTCACCAAGGGAAAAGACGGCACTGAAAGTGCTCTGCAAGAGATCTCTGAAAATCCTGCGGTGATTGCCGGTGCGAGTCGTCCTTTGACTGAAACAGAACTCTCGGCGCTCAAGAGCAAGAATTGTAAGGATCCGATGTCGTTCATCGTCGCCCTTGATCCATTGGCGCTCTATGTGCATCGCGATAATCCGATCACCAGCGTTACCCCCGAGCAAATCGAATCGATCTTTCGCGCTGCAACCTCTGATAAGCCTCAAGCGAAGAAGTGGGGAGACTTGGGTGTCACAGGCCAGTGGGCCGATCAGCCCATCCGCATCCACAGCCGTAGCGACATCAGCGGTACAACAGGATTCATCAAGCAATGGGTAGCAGGTGGTGCCGAGTTGGCCAAATCGGCTCAGGTTCACGAAACCAACCATGATGTGACCAAGGGTGTTGGAGCTGATAACTATGGGGTTGCTTTGAGTGGATTCGGAGAGGCAAACGCATCGGTCAAGGCGGTTCCGTTGGTTTTAAATGGTTTGGCCATCGAAGCGACTGAAGCGAATTTTCTTGCAGGTCGGTATCCGTTTGTCAGACCCTTGATCTTGATCATCGATAAAGAGACCGCCAAAGCGGACAAAGGTTTGCGGGAAGGCATCTTGCGTTATGTTTTGAGTCGCGACGGACAGTTGGAGGCGATTCGAGCCGGATTCTTTCCTGTCGACCCAGCCTTCATCCGCAAACAACTCGATGGGATCAGTGGCCCTCAGGTGCGTTGATAACACCATGCATAGCATTCTTAAGGAGAAATCGAGATGAGATCAGCATTGTTGTTCGTTGCTTGCTTGTTGTCAGTTGCTCCATCTGCGCTTGGGCAAAGTTGGCTGGGCTTCAACGCCGCCGTTCCCAAAGTTGCACCCGGATACGGATCAGGAGTTTCTGTAGCCACACCTGGAGTTGCGACGACACCCATTCCGGGTGTCGCAACACCAAGCTTTACGTCCGTTGCACCCACATTGGTTCCAACCACTAGACCTTGGAAACTCGGAGTGGTCGTGCGAAATACTGATATTGGTGCGATCGTGCAAACGGTTGAGCCCAACAGTGCTGCCCAAGTCGCTGGGATCATACCCGGAGACAACATCATTGCTGTCTCAGGGACTCGTATCGGAGAATTCGACGGTCGGGTCGTCGATATCGGAGAGGAAATCAAGCGCTATGTAGATGGCTCAGGTAGGGTTCCTCTACTGATCCAAGATTCAAGAACCAAGGGACTTCGAGCCAGTGTCGTGACGCTAGCATCGGCAGCGACCTCATTGAGTGGAACCGTCTCGATTGCCGACCGCAGCAGTCTCCCCCCAGGCTCAGTACTTACAGTGCAACTTCAGAATCTAACCCGACCTTTCTATGAAGTAGCAGGGGGCAAGGCGGTTCTCAAAGCCGAAGGCACCGGTCCATTCCGGTTCGACCTCTTTATCGATCCGCGGTATCTGACACCTACGGATCAGTACCAGTTGACCTCGCTTGTCAGTTGGAACAACCAGGTTCTCTATACGCTCCGGCAACCATTGCTGGTTCCAGTTCAAGCGATCAATCAGCAATACAACTTGTTGCTCGATCGCGCTGTATCAACCGCGGCGGCCACACCCACCGGTGGAGTGGTCACCGCATCGTTGCCCGCGAGTCCATCGCTGCCTGGACAGGTTAACACCGATGCACTTAATCAGGTCTTCGTATCGCTACTGGGTAGGCAGCCCTCGAGCCGTGAGTTGATCGCTTGGCAAGAGTACATGCAACAGGGGCACACGCTCAATGATGTCGCCGCGAAGATCATGGCAAGCCCGCAATTTCGCGAACGTTATGCGACCGATCAAGCTTATGTCCAACAGGTTATTCAAACCCTTACCGGAAAGCTTGCCACGAGCAATGATGTGAATTATTGGGTTGGTCGCATGCAAACCCTCGGCTCACCTGAGAAGATGATCGCCGAGTTAACCGCCCAAAAGAGATAGTTTTTCGACCGAGTAGACCGGCCAACGCGAGTGATGGGATATCGCTTGTGCTTCGCAATCGCGAGCCACAAAGACAAAAGCCGCATCGCTTGGAAGGTGCGCTAACCTAAGGTCGTTGGCAAGTCGCCATTCGCGTTCGGTGGTCCAGTCCCGATCGCCCTCTTTCTGCGCAAGCGGTTGGCAGAAGGCTTGTTGATCCGGTTCCATCGACTCGATTTGTTTTCTCGCAAGGTAACGCACGGGTCTCGCCCCCAATCGTTCCAGGAAGTCCGTTTTGATCGCAAGTCCGTAAGGTTCCCAGTCCCAACGTGCAAGGTGGGATTGAAAAGCTCTCATTCCTAATAACATCGAGATAGGATTAGCAGTAAACGAGATCGATGGAATCTCTGCGCGTTTGCGAGCAGTGGTCGCGAGAAGTTTTTGTTCGGTGATGATTCTCAAAAGTGTCTCGATGGGCGTTGGGTTCGGGTTCCATGCCAATCGAAAGGCCTCGTCGAGCAAATCGAGATTGGATTGATCGGGCCAGAGCGATTGGCGAGCTCGGGTGGTATGAATCAGATAGCGGTTGCTTTGCGCAAGTTTTTCGGAAATTCCTGCGTGAATTTGTAAACTTGCAGGGACGATTCGATGTTGGCAAGCCCATGGGTTTATCGCGCGAGATTCGTTCGTTTTGGGAAACCACAACACGGCTCCGGCATCGCTCCACCTTTTTTGTGCCTCATCCAAGACTCGCGTTGGCTTGGACTGCGCGCTTATCCATACACAACCTGGAATGTGCCGCGAGCAACTCAGGAGTCGCTCTAGGATCGCTGCGGTCTTTCCTCCTGGTGTAACGTTCAATCCAACAACCCGCCGTGCCAACACGGCGACGGCTAAATCATCCGGTGGAAGTTTGCCTGAAGCGATTTTTCCCGAACAGTCCAATACGATTCGACGAGAGGATCCGATGGGCTCGACGCTTTTGGTCGCAAAATTCCCCGGTCGAGTGGTCACTGACACCGAAGGGATATCTAATTGAGAACAGGCAAAGGCGATGGATTGGGCGTAAGGAGCCGAGAGCGAATAGAGAACGACCGATGAGGATCGTTTTGCCTGCTCGAGTACGGAATCCAACGCTTGTTGCCATAGCGGGGTTCTAAAGGCGTTTCGCGAAGGATGCGAGGAGAGGATACCAAGGGTTGGGTAGCTACCGAGCCATTGGAAGACCTCCACAGAGTCAACGCCAACGGCGACTTGATCGCTCAGCCAACCAAGTCGAGCTTGGAAAGCCTCAGGAAATAAATCAAACGGGTTGGCAGAGATTAAGGTCAATTCAGTAGCGTCCGAGCTCATGGTTTTGACAGTTTGTTTTCAAAGGATTGACTCAAAATTTTGGCCGCGTCAGTCCCAAAGGAACTCAAGATATCGTAAAATGGTTTTTTAAGCTCGGATTTGGTTCGTTTGATTTTTTTCAAGCGACTCGGTTGCTTACTGGTCCAAGAATTCTTTGCATTGTCAACATGAATGATTTGAACGCGTCCGAACCCCAGGGTGAATCTCTCGAAGGGTTGTCTCAAACGGTTTCCGAAGTAACGACGTTTTTTGAACGGGTCAGCCAGGAAATTGGTAAGGTTTTTGTTGGACAAGACGAACTCGTTACCACGGCTTTGATTGCCCTGGTTTCAGGTGGGCACGTCCTGATCGAGGGAGTACCGGGTCTGGGCAAAACACTCTTTGTAAAGACTCTGGGTCGGGTGATCGGTTGTCAATTTGGCCGCATTCAATTCACTGCGGATTTGATGCCTTCGGATGTGACCGGGGCTCCGATCTTCGACATGAAGACGCAGGATTTTCGATTTCGTCCAGGTCCGGTCTTCACGCAATTGCTCTTGGCCGACGAAATCAATCGATCTCCGGCAAAGACGCACGCGGCCCTTTTGGAGATCATGCAAGAAGCCCGTGTGACGATCGATGGGCAGACGCATAGTGTGCCTTCTCCGTTTTTGGTTTTTGCAACCCAGAACCCCTTGGAAAGCGAAGGAACCTATTCGCTTCCTGAAGCTCAACTCGACCGCTTCATGTTCAAAGCGATGGTTGGGTATCCCAGTGAAGAGGAAGAGGCGAAGGTTTTGCAGATGCACTCGCAGAAGGTCGATATGGATACATACCTTTCTACCGAAGTTGCGAATGTTTCTGATTCGAAAACCATCTTAAAGCTTATCCAACGTGTATCGAAGATCAACGTTGAGCCAAAGCTATTGCAGTACATCAACCGAATTGTCCGTGCCACTCGGAATTGGCCTACTTTCCACATAGGTGCATCGCCTAGAGCTGGCTTGTCGCTTGTTCAAGGCGCCAGGGCGCTTGCTGCGTTTCGGGGACGCGATTATGCCGTGCCGGACGACGTCACAGAGATCGTCATACCCGCCCTGAGGCATCGCGTCGTGTTGGGTGCAGAAGCGGAGGTCGAAGGCTTGGGGATCGATCAAGAGTTGCGAACACTTCTCAAGAGCATCGAAGTTCCAAGGACTTAGAGAATCGATGGAGCCACAGGCACCTCTATACGATCTGATCGGCCGATATCTTTTCTGGGCTCCATGGGTGGGGTTGATTGCTGTCGTTTCCCCACTTCTTCTTTTGGCTTTTGTCTGGCGTATTTATCCAACGCGTTTAGCCGTAAGACTTCTGCTTCCGTTGCTAGCTCTCTCTGTCTTGATGGTTGCCGCTCCTCCATTAGCCCAGATGTTAGATCCATCGGGTAAGTCAAGAGTCCTTTGGACATTGCAGTTCAGCGCCAACCTCTTGATTTATTTCCTGATTTTGATCGATCTTCTAGCAATCGCATTGCTGGTGGTCGATCTGCTGACGATCACCTCACCCTCGGGGATCCGCGTCTACCGCAAGATGATTCGCAGCGGTTCTCTCGGAGGCCATCATACGGTCAAGCTTTTTGTCGAGAACCTTGGTCGCAGGACCCATCGGCTTTCGGTTAAGGATGATTTACCTAACAGCATGGAGGCTAGCCCTGAATCCCAGGACGCCGTGTTGGATCCGCGAAAGAGATTGGAGCTCGAATACACGCTCACACCCACGCGTCGTGGAGTTTTCCAATTCGAGAGCATTTATCTTAGATTGCTGAGCAGGATTGGATTTTGGCAACGGATGGTCTCCCGCCCCTGCAAGTCCGAGTTCTTGGTCTATCCTGACATGCAGCAATTGCAGGAATATGCGCATTTGGCCAGAACCAATCGCCTGAGTCTCATCGGAGTGCGCAAAACCCGTAAAGCGGGCCAAGACAACAACTTTGAGCGACTACGAGATTACAACCTGGACGACAACTACAAACATATTGATTGGCGGGCGACGGCTCGAAGGCAAAAACTGACCGTCAAGCAGTTCCAACAAGATCAAAGCCAACGCATCGTATTTATGCTCGATTGTGGTCGTTTGATGACCAACGAGTACAAGGGCCTGAGTATGCTCGACTATGCGATGAACTCCATTTTGATGATGAGCTACGTCGCCTTGAACCAAGGGGACTCGGTCGGTTTGCTTTGTTTTTCGGACAAGGTTGAAAAGTACGTTCCTGTACGAGGCGGGCCACGGCAGATGAACCACATGCTTCACGGCCTTTTCGACCGCTTCCCCCAATTCACGCAGTCGAATTTTGACGAAGCTTTTCTTTATTTTTCCAATCATTGCCGAAGGCGAACCTTGGTGATCCTGATTTCCAACGTGATCGACGATATCAGCTCGACGCAAATCACAGGATACCTATCGACGCTCAAGCCAAGGCACCTACCGGTTCTGTGTCTGATGCGAGACCGAAGTGTCTTCGAAATCGCTGATAACCCTGCGCTCGAGGAGTCTGTTCTTTATCGAAGCGGTGCAGCCGCGAATTTGCTCCTCTGGAGGCATGAGGTGTTGCAAAAAATATCCGACAATGGAGCTTTAGTGGTCGACGCGTTTCCAGATCAATTGACAGCTCCCTTGGTCAATCGATACCTTGAAGTGAAAGCCAAGCACCTACTGTAACGTCGCTTGCCCCTTGCTCTCAAGTAAGCTTAGCTATGGAGTCACACACCCCTGAGTCAGAATTGGTCGATCGCTTTGGACGAGTTCACACCTCGCTGCGCGTATCGGTCACCGATGCTTGCAACATCCGCTGCCGATACTGCATGCCCGAATCGGTCGCCAGCTTTCTGCCCCAAAGCCGACTCCTGAGTTTTCCTTCGATACAGCGGACCGTAAACGTGCTGTCGCAAGCTGGGATTAACAAGGTTCGATTGACCGGAGGCGAACCGCTCATGAGGCCCCAGTTATGGGACTTAGTGGCCTTGTTGGCACAAATCGATGGCCTCAAACAAATCGCACTCACTACCAATGGGATGCTCTTGGCGGGCCAGCTCGATCGATTGGTTCGCGCGGGTTTGACCCACATCAATCTTTCCTTAGACACCTTGCGAGAACCAGCTTTTCGCCAGATATCTCGTCGCGATGGTTTGGATCGTGTGCTGGAGGGGATCCAAGCGGCTTGCGAAAGTCCGCTCAAAGTTCGTATCAACGCCTTGCTCCTGCGGGATATCAATCTCGATGACTGTCTTCCACTGATCCACTACGCACGAAAACTCGGCGTCGTCATTCGGTTTATCGAATTCATGCCCCTCGATGCCAACCGGACTTGGAGTCAATCCCAGGTCGTCACAGGAAGCGAAATTCGCCGAATGGTCGAAGAGTCATTTGGACCACTCGTCCCCTCGGAAAACTCAGATCCCTCACAGCCAGCCAAAGATTATCTTTTCCAGGATCGGATCGGTGGCATAGGCTTTATCTCACCCGTTTCCGAACCTTTCTGTACGAGTTGCAATCGTTTGCGGTTGACGGCTGACGGTAAGTTCCGAAACTGCCTTTTCGGGCGGGAAGAATGGGATGTGAAAAGCATCTTGGAACCGTCCGAGGGAGACAGTCCGTGTTCCGACGAAGCGATTCTTGCGATTGCAAAACGCTGCGTTGCCAACAAGTTCGCATCGCACGGTATCTCGGAAACCAATTTTCAACCGCCCGAGAGGGCGATGTATCAAATCGGGGGGTAGGGTTCGATGAAGCGTTACGACATTTGTGGTTTGGGCAATGCGATCGTTGATATCTTTTTGCAAGTCGACGAGTCTGAGTTTGTTGCGATGGGCTACGAACGGGGAACCATGCGACTTGTGGAAATCGAAGATCAGAAAACTTTGCTGAATCGATTTGCCAAGGGGAGCCACGAACTGCAATTGGTTAGCGGTGGTTCGGTCGCCAACTCGATCATCGCAGCCTCCCAACTCGGCGCTCAAGGAGCCTATATCGGTTGTGTCGGAGACGATCGTTATGGACTCCATTACGTTGAAGAGTTCAAGGATCTGCGGATCAACATGGGGAATCCGGTGATCGTCGGCGAAAGTACAGGAACCTGTGTCGCCATCATCACTCCTGATGCCGAGCGCACCATGCGCACGTGCTTGGGCGTCGCTAGCCATCTCTCCGATAAACATGTCGATGAAGAACGCATTTCCCAATCCACTTGGTTGTTCATCGAGGGGTACATGTTTGCCAATCCAAACACCGGCCAACATGCGATCCGCAAATCGATTGAATTGGCCAAGAAGCATGGTACGAAAGTCGCCGTTACATGTTCCGAGCAGTTCGTCCCTCAAGTCTTCGGCGATGCGTTCCGAGAAGCCCTCAAACATACCGACTTGCTTTTCTGCAATGGCCCGGAATCCCTTTCGGTTACCGGTAAGGAGACCACATCCGATGCGTTTGTGGCCCTCAAGGAAATGGTTCCCCATTGCGTACTGACTGATGGACCAAACGGTGCGTTCGTTCGATTCGAGGGCCAAGAGGCTCATGTACCAGCATTTGCTTGTCAACCTAAAGACTTGACCGGAGCGGGTGATATGTTTGCCGGTGCATTCCTTTTTGGCATCACCCATGGATACGATGCCGCGATCGCTGCACGAGGCGCAAATTTCCTGTGCTCCAAAGTAATCAGTCAAATCGGTGCGAGACTTCAAGAAGACGCAGTCGCCCTGTGGCGCGAAGCACTTGAAGAAACACGCGCCACAGATGTTGGTGGCTAGACTGTCTCAAAATAGGCGATTTCGCACCGCCCATACGGCCGCTTGTGTTCGATCCGTTACGCCAACCTTTCGCAAGATATGTTGGACATGCTCTTTGACCGTTTCGTAGCTGATCCCGAGCTCTTCAGCGATTCGTCTATTGGTAAGTCCCGTCGCCAGTTTGCCCAAGACATCCGATTCCCTTAGGGTCAGCGGTATGTCCAGCCCAGGA
This sequence comes from Pirellula sp., assembly GCA_040381975.1. Taxonomy (GTDB): domain Bacteria; phylum Planctomycetota; class Planctomycetia; order Pirellulales; family Pirellulaceae; genus JBKCUI01. The sequence goes on along the minus strand of JBEIGI010000003.1, from coordinate 91,600 downwards.
ATTGCGGGTGCTGTCGAGAAACAAGCTTGATAACGTCTTATTTCCTCCTTGTTCCAAAGACTCTGTCTCCGCACTGCCGCATCTAGCTTCCGCAAAATCTCGCCAGGCCTGTCGGTCTTTTGCACGATCCCCAACACACCACGCTGCACACCTCGGAGGAACAATTGAGGTGATTCGGATCTCGCTAAGAACAAGAGCGAAATACCGGGCCGAAAACTAGACAACTCCCCAGCAACAGCGATGGGATCTGCATCAAAAAGCTCCGCATCGATCAGCCCCACGGGGCTTGCATCGATCCCCTCAAATAGACTTGGGATAATGCGATTGGGTCGCAGCATGTGGAGTTTGAACCGCATCGATGCATCGACGATCGACGCAAGTCCAGATCGATCGATATCGAACGAAGTAATCAGAAGCAAATCATGAGTTAGAGTCATCGAGAAAGACCCTAGTGAACCAACGGAAAAGATGAGAGAAGAAAAAGTAAGTAAGTGTACAATAAAGTAAACCGTCCTGAAACAAAAGGGATCTTCAGAAATTATTGTGGGTAAAACTTCACGGGCCACCACCCGGCTTCACGCCGAATGGCGTTGAATTAAAAGCGGAACGGCGCGAGCCGTCCGGTGAAAACCATGCGAATTCGCGGACATTCGAGCACACACCACAGTGTTCGCGCTCTTCGGCTTCCACTAATTCAACGCCACTGGCATAAAGCCAGTAGTAGGCTCATTGATTAAATTCACTCCGAGCCACCCACAAAAATAGCTGAATAAACAAAAAACACTGTTATCAACGAAAGCAGTTCCAATAAGAACCCTCTACCGAGCCGCTTTAAGATTTTTACACAACCCAGAGAGAGCCTCATGGCTCTTTGGGTCTTCGGCCAGAACCTCTCCTTGGAATCCGCCGAGCAAGTGATCCCAAACGAGGCTCAACTGAGCCTGCATGTTGGCCGTATTTGCAGTCATCACCACGACGGCATCCTGATCGGGCATGACGATGCAAAACTGACCGTCTTTGCCATCGCCTCGAAAAGCGTTATGCCGACATCGCCAGAACTGGAACCCGTACCCCTGATTCCAATCGCTCGACGGATTATTCCCATTCGATACTTGCTTGCTCGTCGCCAAATCGACCCAATCGGCAGGGATTAATTGCTTTCCTTGCCACATTCCCTTTTGTAGATATAGCTGACCAAAATTGGCGATCTCTTCGGTCCTCAGGTATAGTCCATATCCTCCAAGCGAGATGCCTTGTGGGTTTTTATCCCAGCGAGGCGGATCAATTCCTAGCGGATCAAACAGGCGTGTTTGAAGATACTCGACTACCGTCTGGCCAGTGACCTTTTGGACAATCGCCGATTGCATGAACGTCGCCGGGGTGTTGTAACGGAAAAAACTGCCGGGTGCATGGGGAACCGGATGGGCCAAGAAACTCTTGATCCAATCTTGAGACTGCCTGAAATTCGGTTCATCGGCGTGTCCGGTGGACATCGTCAGCAAGTCTTTGACTCTCATGTTCCGGAGGTTCTCGACCGGTTCGGCTGGTAGGTCCTCTGGGAAAAAACTGACGACTCGATCCTCGATCGACAACTTGCCTTCTTGAACCGCAAGCCCAACGGCTGTCGATGTAAACGATTTGCTCAATGACCATAAAACGTGCGGCTTGTCAGCATCCTCGGGAGCCCACCAAGCTTCCGCAATCACCTTGCCATGCCTGAGGATCATCAAGCTATGCATCGAGCTGACCTTCTCGTCGGCAGCCTGAATGAAATCCGCAATCGCTTTGGACGAAACGCCCTGGGATTCTGGCGTAGCCCTAGGCAACGGTATTTTTGCGTCCTTGGCCGCTTTATCCTGAGCCAAACCCAGTTGGCAACCAACCAAACTCAAACAAATAATAGCGGATACCCAATACCGATAACGAGCAATCATGATCCGATCCTAGGTCGAGCACTACCAATAAATGTACTGAAGGAATCGCACTCGATCTTCAGCAGGCAGGGCATCGACATCTTCGACCACATAGCGGTTTTCGCAGGTATCGATCAGCAGTTTGCCAGTGTCGCTGTAATCGAGCGCCTGACCTTGAGTCCAACGCATCGTAAAGACGCTCGGCCCCCGGTCGGTCTCAACCTCCAAGTTGAGGTAGCCGGATTCTAACTGATTTTTTCTAACGCGTAGGATCCTACGCAGCAAATACCGCCGATCGATAAGTTCATCGATCCATGTGCGATTCTCTATCCCCCATTCATTGAGATCGCGTATCATTCCACACTCGAACTCTTCCCCATTGTCTTTCCAGCTTCGTACGCTCAAGTATCCTTGAGGATATTTCGAAGGGAAGGTTTTCACCACAAAGACCGAGGCAGCATGGAGAGTGCCGTCGATCCAAAGTTCGATGCGATCGTGGTTCCCTTTGCGGAATTCGCATGCCTCGGACTCTAACCAACGAAGGGTCGGTGCTGTGCTAGCTTCGGCATTGGCGTCTTGCGCTACCGGAGCATCGTTTGGGTCGGTATCCGAGGATTCGTCTCGATCGAAATCTTCCTGTGTATCGGTATCCTCGTCCTCCGTGGCTTTGCTCGGTCGTTCCAATACCGAAACCGTTGATTCAGTATCCTTGGATGAGCCACTAGCATTTTTCCCGCTTACTTTTTTGCTTGCGGTGGCTTTATTCTCCTTTTCTAACTCAGCTGCCGTATGGATCAATTTGTCGACATCCGGGTTCTTGCTCACCGATGTTTGAATTCGGACAAGTCTCGCATACGTTCCATCGAGGGCAAGAAGCTCAGCATGGGTGCCTTGTTCGATCAATCGACCTTGATCGAACACGATGATGCGATCGGCGTTTCGAAGTGTCGACAATCGGTGCGCGATGGCTAAGGTTGTGCGTCCTCGGATGAGCACCTTCAAGGCGTCTTGGATGCTCTTTTCAGCTTCTGCATCGATATTGCTGGTTGCTTCATCGAGCACCAATATCTTCGGATCGTACAGGAGAGTACGGGCGATCGACAAGCGTTGCTTTTCTCCACCCGAGAGGCCTGATCCATTTTCACCGAGTAGTGTTTCATAGCCGAGTTGTTGTCGGCAAATGAAGTCGTGGGCACCGGCTGCCTTGGCTGCGGCCAATCCCTGCTCGACGGTTGCTGTCGGTTTTCCAAAACTCAGGTTTCGCCAAATCGTGCCCCGGAACATGTAGGACTCTTGAAAGACGATCCCAAGTCGCTCTCGAAGCTGTTGGCTTGAGAGATCTCGAATGTCGAACCCATCGACCAAGATCTTTCCTTCTTGCACATCGTAGAAACGGCCGAGCAGATTGACCATCGTCGACTTACCCGAACCGGATCGGCCAACGATTCCGACCATCTCCCCGGCTTGAACGTCAAAACTGATGTTCTTAAGAACTGGTTGATTGCGATCGTAGCCGAAGGTGACCTCTTCAAAACGAATTTCGCCCTTGGCAACTTCCCAGTCGACTGGGTTCTTTGGCTCCATGACCGTCAGTGGTGTGTCAAGAAGCTCCAACACGCGCTTGCTACCGGTCAAGAAGCTCGTCAACCAGGAGGTGAAGTTCGACAGCGCGCTCAGTGGGGCGTAGAACATGCCCAAGTAGGCCAGGAAGGCGATCAGTTCACCAAGGCTCATCGAACTGCCGATCACATCGCGGCCTCCGACATACCAAACGATCAAGCCACCGAGGCTAAAGACGATCGACATGGCAGCCGAATACCAAGCGTTGGCGTTCTCTACCCAGAGTCGCCAATCTCTGAGCTCTTCGCTGGTTTTTGAGAAACGTTCGTACTCCCGATCCTCTTGCGAGAACGCTTTCACGACCCGGATACCCGTGAGCATTCCGCTTAGCACGGAGATCTGTTTCGAGGAGGCGTCCCAGAGACGGTAATATCGAGGATAAACTTTCTTCCAAAAGATCGATGTGCCTAGGATGACCAGGGGAACTGGGATCAAGGTAAAGAGGGCGAGCTTTGGGTTAATCCAAAGGAGCATCGCACCGACACCGATCAGTTGGGCGATCTGAAGAAGGAATCCTCCGGTGATCTGATACATCAGTCCGTGCATGGCTTCCGAGTCATGCGCCACGCGTCCGAGCATCGAGCCTACTTGATGCCGGTCGTAGTAGACAATCGCGAGGCTTTGAAGTTTGCGGACCATCTCAGCCCGGAGCGTGCGGGTTAAGCCTGTGCCGATGAGGGTTGCGAGCTTGCCTTTGAATACGGCGACAAAGGAGAGCAGTACCCGGGAGGCTGCTAAGGCTAGGACGATCAAGAGCAGAGCGGTCCGGAAGTCGACTTGCCGAGCGTCGCCACCTTGGGCCGATCCGGTCAAGACGTTATCGATCATGTACTGTTGAAGCTTCGGAGGGATCAGCTCGGCGACCACTCCTGCGAAGGTTAGCAAGCACAGTAAGATCGCACCGCGTCGATAGGGGCGTAGCAATTGGTGGACACGGCGAAGGATCTGTCCCTTTTGCATGCATCGAGGACAGCTCTCCTCCTTGCTCGATAAATAAAGCGAGCATTTTGGGCATTGAGGGGCATCGAAGCCTAAGCTATTGGCATGGGGGTCTTGGGAGTCTGCGAAGAGATCGTCGGCCCAGGTTTCGGGGAATTCCCTCATTTTCTCCATCAAGCGGGAGATTTTGTGAAACCTTGTTGCATAGGCGTTTGAGAATCGAACAAGGTCGATCCAGTCATCACCGACACGCACTTGAAGTGTTCCGCTACCGACTCCCGATTGGGTTCGTATCGATTTGATATCGGCCCAAGGGATCGAGCGGAGCAACTTGGCGGATGGCTCGCCAGAGTTGTCTTTTGATTTCTCCAACACCGAGACTTCTTGGGGGGATACGACAAGCCATTCGTCAGCTACCGAGCCACGGAGAGAGACATCGGTAAAATTGGCCAACCACAGATTTCGGTGTATCAGTCCTGCTTGATCAAGACAACCGATGAGAACAGCAGGTACGAGGACGGCGTTGGTATTGTGTTTTGATTGTGTCAACCGAGGAGACTCCCACCCACGATAGAACAAGGATTCCGAATAATCGCTTAGATTCCACATGGCTTCGGTAGTTCCCGGTGCGGCTTTGGAGTTTACCGAAAAATTGGTAGGGTGTGGTGAAGCGGTCGGTTGAAGGTCGTTGACGCAGTAAAGGTCTCCTGGATCCGAAATTCGACAACTTGGCTGAGTTGTGTTGTGTGGCAAATTGTCCTGGTTTTCAGGATGATAAGTAAGGCGAAGGGGTTCCGGATCGGTGGCAAATCGGCACATGAAGGCGTATGCAAGTCAGCGAGCGTGGGGCTGTATCCCTGTCTTTCGCCTCAAAATCTTGCTTTTTTCTGCTCTTGAAGGATTCTACTGGCGATGTATACAATTGGCTCGCTTCTTTTTTGTTCCTGGGATATCACCTGCTCATTCGGGAGTGCATCCAATGAATCTTGTTCGGTTTTATGAGTGGATCGTTCAGAGCCTTGTTACGGAGGAGAAAGAAGTCAACGTAGTATTCCCTGTCAGTCGTTATTACTTCATGGGTCAGTCGTTTATTTGTCGATTGAAAATTGCAGGGGATCAACAGCTAGATATCTATGGTAAGTCACGCAAAGGCTTGCTGTCTGTCGTGTACAAGGGAAGCACAGAATCCGACGCAGTGGCCAAGATTCGAAAAACGGTTAATGAAGAGTTGGAAAAAAGGAATAGGATTCTCTCTAAATGTGATCTCTCAGATCGGCCTACGGTCAATACCTGATCGAAACGAGGGGTACACCAGGAACAGGCAAGAGCCATCTGTGCCAAGCCCTGGGCTCATGTGCAATCCGATGCGGATTCACGGTGTGTTATCGTTCGATATTCGACACGGCTCGTGACTTCCTGCAAGACGAAGCGTTGGTGGGCCGAGAGAGGGTTCTAACGCGGTATCTCAAACCAGACCTGCTGATCATCGACGATATGGGGATGAAGTAGCTTCCCAAGCCGGCTGGTGAATACCGTTCGAGATCATTATGAGGCGACATGAGCTGACATCTACGATAGCGCCCCCCGGGTCGGTGACCGATAGCGAATAGCAGAGATGGCTTCCAAAAGGGGCCAGGGTAGCAATAAACCAGAAAATGACTCCCGCAAAGCGACCATGAGTCGCCCTTGTTAAAGTGCTCACTGAGAGTTTCACCCACAATCATTCCTGAAGAGCCCGATTTACTAAGCTAAATCTAACCTGCGTCGAGGCTACTTGCGCTTAGCCAAAACCGTCTGACACGATTGTAGATGATGATACGTGATCGTTTTACCCAGTGAAATCGTCGATGATCAAATCAATCTTTCCCTCAATCTTTCCCTCAATCTTTCCCTTAATCATTCCAGGACTACCGCCACTCTTTTCGTCCGGGAACGGATCTAGTAATTCTACATCACTAATAGGGTCTAGTTTTCTCAAAAGTTGGCTGATTAAAAGTTGGAACTGTTCACTGGTCGCATCGTAATTCTTGATCTCGCTACGAAAGAGCCTGATAAGCTTTACTTGCTTTTTATAATCATCTTTACTTGGAGGTGGTTCAGGTTCGGTTTTTTTTAACTCGCTTAGCCGAAGGGATCGATAAGTACTCAGGCTGGAGTCCAGGACCTTCAAAGCAGATTCGGCCTTATCCAGACTGTCTTTTTCAGAAGAACTTAACACAGGAAGTCCAATTCCGTCTCGAAGCCTCTTACGATTCATTGACTCAGAAAGCAACTTCGCCATCGCGCTTTCGGCAAGGCGCATCGATCGACTTCCTTTCGCTACAGCCAAATACCAATCGCCACGGACACAGAATTTTCCAGGAATTCTTAGGGGCGTGAGATTGGGGTTACGTAATTGCAGGCTAGCCGACCCAGCAAACCAAGTGCGAATCGCGACGGTATCTAAATCCGGTAGAGACAAATTGAGCTTCTGCTCTCGTCGGTATCTACCTGGTAGAAAGCGGGTAGCGGTACGCAAAGCGACGTTAAATTGGGACTTATATTTCTTAACTAGTTCTCGAAGCGATAGACGCCCATTATCATCACATAGTGCCTTTTCACAAAAGCTTCTAGGCGCTGAGTCTTTTTCTGCGTCCTTGTGGTAAATCCCTTCAAAGATTTGGGTAATCCAGATCTCAAGGACCAACGCGCTTAGTGACTCGGAGGTTCGAAGATCCACATCAAAAGGTCGTTTACCGGATTGCCGTGCAACTGTTTCGCAAGCAAGTAAAAACATTTGCCAGGAAGGATTGAAATATTTATGTTTAGGCTGTCTGTCAATAGTTGAATCAAAACGTGCTTCTTCGACACACAACGAATTCCAGACATCCTCGACTGTAACCGGGATGCGTGATTCAGGTCCACCTACTTCGGGATTACTATTGAGTTCTGGGTCCAAAACCATAGATGTGTGGTCGAACTTTAACAGATTCCCAGCAGACTGAACAACTACTTGATTTTCCTTGGTAGTTGCAAAAAAATAATCTCCAACGGGAAGTTCTCTGAATTGATACCAAGATGCACGATCTGCTAACAATAGACCGAAATCCTTATGCAGCGGAACCCGCAGAAGGTTTTGCTCACTATTTTTGTCCTTTTCATCTGACGGCTTATTGAAAACTGAGTCTGGGAACGAGCCAACGTCGATCTTGATGTTCTCAAAAATTTTGTGCCGAAATCTCGCAAAGGAGGAGTTTTCTTCATTCCCGCTCCAAAACTCGTCAACTTGAAAGACGAGCGTTTCATCCAATTGCCCGCGGTCAAGATTTTGGATGTACTCTTTAAATGAATCGTAACTGCTGGTGCTTTCGAACGACACAACATCGTCACGCGATTCGGATCGCGAGAACAAGTCCCCAAAAAGCGCGGAAACTTCGCCGCCATATGTTGAAGATGAGGGAATCAGCTTGTCACCAGCGTCGTCAAAACCGCTGTAAAGCTTAACTTTCAGTTTGACTCGTTTCGCCTTCCCTGACTCGAGGTCCTCATAAAAATCAAAATCATCTTTAATTTCAAGTCTGAATTGACTTCCGTTGAACCTTCCGATCTCCGCCACTGACGTTCTTCTGCCATCCTTGCCAGGAATTGATGTACTGACCGCGATTCGACGATCTCCGAAAAAATTGACAGGCCAACAATGGATGCTTGTTGCCTCGATACGTGTCAAATCGTGTTTTCGGTTGAAACTGTTGATCGCTGTGGGGCTTCCAGGCTGCGTCGACACGATCATTGCAAGCACGCCTTCTTCTCGAAGAACGGTAAGAACCGCTTGCAATAATTGGCCATCATTCTGTAATGAAGAGTGTGTATCGATGATGGTATTCCAATTGTCAATAACCACTCGAACTCGGAACGCCTCATCGTCTCCAAGACCTAGTTTTTTCAGATCTCTCTTCATCTTCCTAATGGACAACTTAAGATGAAAAACAAAATTACTACTGCTCATAAAACGTGGGGAAATCGGATTGACAAGCACGCTCTCATCCGCTGGCTCTGAACTGGCCCATTCGCGTATCGCGTTTATCAAATCTTGCTTAGCAAAAGCTTCGCTGGTGATCAAAATCACGCCCCCTTTATTGCTCTGACTGCATATAAATCCATTAGCTAGAAAAGCATAAGCAATACGACTCTTCAGTGTCCCAGCTTCTCCAATGATTATCCGTACGCGATCCGTAAGAGGAGACTCCTTGGAAATCGTTTGTACGCCTTCATCGAGTTGCGAAAGCGTCTTTGGGAACCAATGAACATCATCTTTTTTCTCACTCTCCCCGGTATTATTAAGATTTGATTGCGACATTCTTAGATTCCCCAGAATACGATCTTTGATGCAGAGAAGGAATTACCTGTAGATAGCCAAAGTTTTTCTCTTTGTCGTCCTTAACTATTGGGTCATTTGGGGTATCTATCCCGGATCCCCGCCCGTCGCGAATCTGTAACTCTTGAGAGCCTCGGATGTGAGATACGCTACGCGCTTTCTCTACTTCAATGGTTTTCTGGAGGTATTCTTCAATCTTCTCCGAGCGCAACCGTAGGACTAAGTCCGATATAAAAACTTCGTCGAGTCTTTCTGCATCGGATTTCTGCTCCACGACAAAAATCACATGGCAATTCGCCTTTCTGGTTAGTCGAACAAGTTGAGCGAGTCGAGATCGCCGGCTTCGACTCAATCCGAAACGATCGTAATTGCCTGCCATCGTTTCGAGTCCCTCTACCGCATCAACAATCAGTAAATGAGGCATTTTTGTATCTTTAAACCTGCAATTCAATAGTCCGACGACTTGATTGATAAGTCCCCAGTCGTCTCCTCCGGAATAGGATGCAAGGTCGAGAAAGTGTACTTCGTTTGAATCCTCTCCAATTTTTCTCTCTTGGAAGATGCTTTCTATCGCTTGTTGGCCCTCTTGCGTTGCGTCTTGCCGCAAAAATGGCGATACCCAAGTCAACACAAGCGAGTCCCTTTGGTGTCCATCTCTCTCTTTTGCTTTTAACAAAAGCCTGTCTTCGAGATAAAGACACTCAATAGATTCATAGAGTTTCGTTCTTCGGAATTGAGGTTTAGAAAATAGGAAATGCTCCCAGGTGCTCTTAGCTTGATCAAAATTTAGGTCGGTTGAGGCGTAAATTACTCTCGCATTAGGAGGTTTACCAGCAGCGTATGTGCTTGCTGCAGAGAGTGCAAGAATGGACTTACCAACACCGTCAGGCCCAACGATGCAAGATACGATCGGCTTCATCTCGTTCTTTTCGTTGACGACGCCATAGCCCAAGTGCTCTCGGTCGATCAATTGATCAATACAAGTATAGCCGAATGAAACCCTCGCTTCGCTCATCAGTTTCTCTCCATGTCTAATCGAAAAGCCATTTCCATTGCAACTTTGGAAAGCTCGTCGAAGTAATTTTGCCTGTCATTGAATTCTGTATTTCCTTCAAACATTTCTCCATCATCTTCAGCTTGCACTTTCAGCGTTAGGTCCGTCATGCGACGTCGTGACAGCACATTGTCATCGTCAATAATGATTGACGCCAAACCATCCACAACAAAATTACTCACACTTTCAGGCGTTTTTTTCCACAGAGAGAAAAAGGTTTGCTTTTCCTTGAAATTCGTAAAGGGACCCGTTTTTTCGGGGGAAGAAGGATCGTTTTTTCTGAATGTTCCGGATTTCAGGTGCAGAACACCTAAAAGACTTGAAGCAAGTCTCTGTCTGCTTTGGGCGTCCCTAGTATCAGTTCCAGCAACCTTGACAAAAGTATCAACAAGCGATGCGGAATGGCACGTTGTTACAACTAGATGACCGGTTCCACCAAGTTCCAATGCGAGATTCCAATCTTTGGACTCACGACATTCGCCGATGTAAACTATCTTTGGCTTTTGGCGGAGTGCATGGAGACATGCCGAATTAAGAGTATCGACATCGTATTTCTTTGCTCGGCATGACAATCGAATTCCAGCTTTAAGATCCGACTCTGGTGATTCGAGAAGATCCAGCGTGTCTTTATCAACCTTCGCACCGTCATATGCTAGCGACCAAGCTTCAATGGGATCTTCGTACGATACGAGGTGAGGTGGATCGTATTTGTGAAGCTCATTCTTATTCTGTTTTTCCGCGATCTGCTTCATCGCTAGACGTAAAAGATATCGAAGAATAATCCCGCGAGCGTATGTAGACTTTCCTGTCCCAGTTCCACCGGCAACGATGATCAAACCAGAAGGATCTTCGTCTAGTTTGGGCGGTGAGGAGGTGTTTGTTGCAGTGAGTAAGTCTATGAACCCAAGTTTTAAATCGCTTTGCAGGTCTTCAATTAATCCGAGTTCTTTCAGAACAACATCAGAAACTGCATCAGGAGAGAAAACAAAATTCGATTTATTTCGGGGTAGACGATTATCAACTCCCTCGTCATTTTTACGTTCTATTGATACTCGGAAGTTGTATTTATCCTCCAATGGTGGTTTAACGCGATGTGGTTCCGTTTTATCAGTCCCTGATAGACGGATTGAAGCAACGATTTGCCGTTGTTTGCTTGCTGGTGTCAGCAGTATTCTTGCTTTTAGTTTTGGTTTATTCTTTCCCTCGCTACCACTATTTGTACCTGTTTCAAAATTGCATATTGCGAATGCCTCATCCTCGATGGTCACAGGGATCGGGGTGTGGGGATCGCTTGAATCTGCTCTAAATACGGCGTCTTTTAGTGATTGTCTCCACTCAAGCCCCTGGTGTTTATCGATGTCCGGCTCCTCGACGGGCCATCGCATCACAAAGTCATTTGCCCCAGAGGGAAACCAAAGAAGATGATCCAGATAGATATTGAGATTTCGCGGCATAAGCGGCAGGAGGCTTGACGGAAGGACATGAGATTAGATTCAGCAGATACGGTGCGAGCTTTTAGCTGTCAATCTGCGGCGACGGGCTTGGGTAGATTAATTGCCGTTCTTTTGATGTCAACGGTTTTCAATCAACTTTTTTACCAAGCGCAGTCCTTTTTAGGACCGCTTCAAGTACCCTAACAGGGCGATTCCATGGGCGATCGCGATTCGGTTGATCGGAATCCTGTAGTACTTGGTCTCATATCCCTCAGGATCAATCCTCTGGAGACAACCGCCGCTTCGATTTCTTGAGGTCTAACGTTGAACCTTCCGAGCCCGTTCCCAAAACTGCTTATCCATCTGAACACAGAAACTCGACAAAAGCTCTTTCATCGCATGAACCTTGTTATCGAAAACAGGATCCTTTCTGGTCTTGTCCTCGACATGCCTAGGTTCCACGATCATGTTGGCAAAAACTTCCGCCTTGTCCTCCTCGACTCCCGTCGTGGAGTAATGGTTCAAAAATCCGGGGAATTTATCGGTCAGCACCGAGGTTTCCGAAAGACTTTGTGCGTTCTTACCTCCATCTCCATACTTGAACTTGTCGGGATTCAAACGCCCCCAACGCTCGTCTTGATATAACAATCCATCGTCCCGAAAATCGATGATGTGAAAGAATTCGTGGTGGACAACTTTGCGCATGTATTTCTTGTTATAGCTACCGCGACTCACATCCAGATAAAGCGTATCGTGTTCAAAGTCAGGTATCGCGTTCCTTCTTTGCCCCGCGAACGATAATTCGCTACACAAAACCACACGTTTGAGCCGTGAACGCTTCACAAGCTCCTTGGGGTATAAGGCGAACTCCGATATATAAATTTCACCGTAAGCCCTCATGTCCTCCTCGCTAGCTTTCTTGCCATCAATCGGACCATGAGTGGTTCGAACCGGAAGGACAAGATCGTCCGTGAGGACTTGAATGTCATAGGATACCCCAAGAGTTTTGAGTCTCTCGTGGATATCCGAGGCGATTAAGCTTTGTTTTTGGAAAGCGAAGACGAGAAGAAAAAGGAGTGGGCCCACCATGCCTTTGAATGCTTGAGACCAAGGATCAAATTGAACAACATGAATCAACGTTGGTTCTCCAATATCAAGGCGAGATGAAGTTACGGTTCTTCAGGAATTATAGGGTTCTTCAGGTATCTTTGTGGGTGAATTGGATTGTATTTTGTTCAATAAGCCTACCACTGGCTTTATGCTAGTGGAGGCGTAACTGCGCAAGGACTTCGGGGAGTGATGAAATGTCGGAAAAATCGCATGGTTTTCACCGGACGGCTCGCGCCGTTCCGCTTTTAATTCAACGCCATTGGGCGTGAAGCCGGGTGGTGGCCGCCGAAGGTTCACCCACAACAATTCCTGTAGAACCGAAATTACCGAGAGTCGCCTAGTCTATCGACTAAACGGCCAATGTATTCAGAGTAGCGACCCGGTAAGGAATCGTTCCATGATTTGCCATCACGCAAAAAAGATTCCTTGATAGAAGATGCCTGATGCTCATTGATCACAAGATCGCTAAGTGCGTTTAGGGCAAGGAGACGAGCTCCCCATGGTGCGTTGCCTTGCACTGGAATCTTGAGCAACACATCCAGTGCCTGTATTCGAGTTTCCGGTCGATCCGTATACCTTACCAGCGACTCAGCCACCACGGCCCTTATGTCCAAGTTCGGGTCATTCAAAAGACCCTCTGCTAGCTCCCAAACTTGCCGATTGTTCCTAGCTCTCCCGCCCGACCTCAACGCGACGGCTCCCCAGTAGCGTTCGATCACCTGAGAACTCGCAAGCATCTTGGCTAGTATTTCTCCGTTATGGATCGCTTGACCGGATCTCCAAGCCGCATCGATCGCGATGGTCATGTCCTGCTTGACGTTCGAGTGAATCCAGTCCTCTGGAATCGCACCTGTATCACCTAGCTGATGCATCTTGGCCTTGAGTGCCTCGCCCAATTCCCGGAGGACACCCTTATAACTCGGATCCTCGGCAAGGTTGCGAACTTGATGCGGATCGCTCTGGATATCGTACAACTCGTCGATGGCTTTCGGGCTCCAAAAAACACGCTGCAGCTTATCTAATTCCATCGCCCAAAACTTACGCTCCCAAACCTGCGTCGTTGGGGTTTGAAACATGTAGTTTAGGTAAGCACCTTGTGGTCGATCGGGCATGAAATTTCGGATGTAGAGATAGCGATCATTGCCAATCGCTCTGGAACTGTCGATCCGCTCATCCATCCGATCCCGAAACCCAAAGTTGTAGCGGTTGGTTTGTTCCTCAGGTGCGAAAAAAGATCGTCCGTGATGGCCCTCAGGAATGGGGACATGGCATAAATCCAGAATCGTCGGTAAAAGATCGACGAATGCCACCAAGCGATCGCTTGTCCCTCCCTCGCGGTACATCGAATCGAATCGTCCAGAGAACGCCTTGGGGATATGCACAATCATCGGCACATGCAATCCGCTTTGGTATAACCATCGTTTGCTTCTGGGTAATCCGCATCCATGATCACCGAAGAAAAACACGATGGTCGAGTCTGCTAATCCCGCATCTTGGAGTTCTTTGAGTTGGCGACCTACAAAGGAATCCATCTCCGTAATCCGATCGTAGTACTGCGCCCAATCCAATCGAACCTCGGGGTCGTCAGGATGATAGGGTGGAACCGGAGCAAGCTTCGGATCATGCGTCGGCTTGTAGGGCCTTTTTCGTATCTGACCTTCATGGGTTACGGTGGTGTTGAAGACTGAGAAAAAGGGTTGCCCCTCTTTGCGATTTCGCCAATGAGCTTTGTTGCTCGAATCGTCCCACATCCCCTCAGGCTTTGGGAAGTTGTAATCCTCTTTGTTGTTGTTCGAGCAGTAGTAGCCTGCCTGCCGAAGAATATTTGGAAGGGTGCTGGCACCCTTTGGGAAATCGACCGAGGAACGCATGTGCTGCGCCCCAAAGGACGTCGGATACAGTCCCGAAATAAGGGTTGTTCGGGCAGGTGCACAGACCGGTGCGTTCGACCAGCAATGGGTGAATCGCAGCGATCTCTCGGCGAAACGATCTAAATTGGGTGTGGTCGCATAATCATCGCCATAGCATCCCAACTGTGGGCCGGTATCTTCGCACGTGATCCACAAGATGTTTGGACGCTCAGCGGGCTGACCAAAAACATCCAAGCACGGGATGGACAGATTCCCAAGCAAACCTATCCACGCCGAGAGAATCCAGAATTTCCATGGCATGGCGAAGTTCCTTGTGCGTTAACTTTCCAGTGCAATCCGCAGCATGCGTCGAAGTGGTTCGGCAGCCCCCCAGAGCAACTGATCCCCCACGGTGAATGCTGAAAGAAAACAACCCTTGCGTCCGGGCTCAAGATCGAGTTTACGCAAACGACCTACCGGACAAACCAAGGTTCCGGATACGGCCGCAGGACTCAGTTGACGAATCGTTTGCTCTTTTTCGTTGGGGATGACTTTCGACCAAGGATTCGCTGAATCGATTATTTCGCTAAGTTCGTCTAGGGGGACGTCTTGTTTGAGGCAAATCGTAAGCGCTTGGCTATGGCATCGCATCGCACCGATGCGAACGCAAATGCCGTCGACTGGAATGATCGAAGCGCTCTTTCCGAGTATCTTGTTCGTCTCGGATTGTCCTTTCCACTCTTCTTTGCTCTGCCCGTTTCCGAGGTCTTTGTCGATCCAGGGGATCAGTCCACCAGCAAGCGGCACGCCGAAATTCTCAGTGTGAAACTGATCGCTGCGCATCATCGAGGTAACCTGGGAATCGATCTGCAAGATCGCCGAACTTGGATTTGCAGCAAGGCTCTCGACAGGGCCAGCTAGTTGCTGCATTTGCAATAAGAGTTCCTTCATATTGGCTGCACCTGCTCCCGAGGCAGCTTGGTAGGTCATGCTGGTCATCCATTGCACTAACCCGTCGCGAAAAAGACCGTGGAGTGCCATGAGCATCAGCGATACCGTGCAGTTGCCACCCGCGAAGGTTCGGATGCCTCTTGCGACTCCTTCCTGGATGACTTTCAAATTCACTGGGTCGAGGATGATGATTGTGTCCTCGCGCATCCGCAAAGTCGATGCGGCATCGATCCAGAACCCATGCCACCCCAGACTGCGAAGTTTTTCGTACACAGCCGAGGTGTAGTCACCACCTTGGGCCGTGACAATTGCATCCATTTTCGCGAGCATTTGCAAGTCATTTGCGTCATGCAAAATCCCTGTCGCTCCAGAGATTTCCGGGGCCTGTCCCCCGGCATTGGAGGTTGAGAAGAAGACAGGTTCGAAGAGTTCAAAATCTCTTTCGGCAAGCATTCGATCCATTAAGACCGAGCCGACCATTCCCCGCCAACCGACGATTCCTACTTTTTTCACGGCAGTTCAGTAACTTTTATTCTGTAAGCTAACCATCTCGATTTAGAGATAGCGATTGAAGACATTTTCGAGGAACTCTTGGCGACCGCTTTCATTTTTGTCGGCTTCGCCCTTTTTGCAGATGTACTTATCGAGCGAATCGAAGTTGGCTTGGCCTGATTCGATCTCCTTGCCGATCCCCGAATCCCAACTGCGATATCGGTTTTTCACAAAGTCGTTAAAGAAGCCTTCTTTGCGTATATCCGCAGCGATTCGAAGTCCTCGGGCGAATGCGTCCATTCCTCCGATATGGGCGTGGAAAAGATCGATCGGTTCGAAGCTTTCGCGTCGAACCTTGGCATCGAAATTCACCCCTCCGGTGGTGAATCCACCGTATTTGAGGATGATCAGCATGCACTGTGCTGTGAGATAGAAATCGGTGGGGAACTGGTCAGTGTCCCAACCCAAAAGAAGATCGCCCGTGTTTGCATCGATCGAACCGAGCATGCCTTGCAAACCTGCGTAATCGAGTTCGTGCATCATCGTATGGCCAGCGAGGGTGGCATGGTTTGTTTCAAGGTTTAGCTTGAAGTAGGGTACCAAATCATAGGCTCGCAAGAAGTTAATGCACGCTGCTGCATCGCTATCGTACTGATGCTTGGTTGGCTCTTTAGGTTTGGGCTCGATGAGAAATTGGCCTTTGAAACCGATCTTCTTCGCATAATCTACGGCTAAATTCATAAAACGTCCGAGATGATCGATCTCTCGCTTCATGTCCGTATTGAGTTGGGTCATGTAGCCTTCGCGTCCACCCCAGAAGACGTAATTCTCGCCTCCGAGTTCCTTGGTGACTTCCATCGCGGTTTTGACTTGGGAGGCTGCATAGGCAAAGACATCGGCGTTGCAGGTCGTGGCTGCACCGTGCATGAAGCGGGGGTTGCTGAACATGTTCGCTGTACCCCAGAGTAATTTCACACCAGTTTTGTTTTGGTGGGCTTTGAGCGACTCGGCGATGCGCTGGAGATTTTTGTGAGACTCTCGGATGTTCTTGCCTTCTGGCGCAACATCTCGATCGTGGAACGCGTAGTAAGGGACTTGCAGTTTCTCGAATATTTCAAAAGCGACTTCAACTCGCTTGAGCGCGTTATCGATCGAATCGGAACCGTCATCCCAAGGTCTTTCGGCCGTGGCAGGTCCAAAGGGATCGGCACCACCACCTCGCATCGTGTGCCAATAAACGATGCTAAAGCGCATGTGATCGCGCATCGACCGACCTTCGATCATTTCGTCGGGATTGTAGAAGCGGAATGCGAGAGGATTCCTCGACTCGGGGCCTTCGTACTGGATCTTTTGGATGTCCGGAAAATACTGCATGTTCGGAATAGGAGGGCTGGAGAGTAATGTCGAGTCAATTGGTCGCACGCCACATTAATTTTAAAGGCCGCCATTCATGGGTGGGAGTCCAGTTGCACTGGTTCTTCAGGTATTTTTGTGATGCATTTGGATAGCTTTTTATTCAATCAGCCTGCCTCGGGCTTTATGCCAAGGGCGTTGAGCTCGTGTTATTTCAGCCGGTGTTTTGCCATGTTTTACTACCCGAAGGCTCGCGCCGTTCCGCTTTGCATTCAGAGCCATTGCCTGCGGACCGATTATGGGATGATTTGGGGAGTAAAAAGATGGAAATTGATACAGATTCGCGGATCAATCCCCCACTTGTAGGCGTGAAATCTAGTAAACTTAACGATGGGCGTCGGAACAGCCTCCCGACGCGAAACACCAAGGCTCTGACCGAGCCCTTGGATGTGTTCCAAGAGAATCGTTAGTATGACGCAGATTACCGCCGATAAAGTCCTCGAATTGATCGAGAAGAGCAAGCTCGTCGATCCAGATGCTTTTGCTGCGCACCGAGAATCTTTAGCCACACAATCAGATCCTGCATTGCTCGAGGATCCTATCGCGGTTTGTAAGTCCTTTGAAGACGCTGGGCTCCTTACCCGATGGCAATCCGAGAAGATACTCCAAGGCAAGTACAAAGGGTTCTTCCTTGGAAAACACAAATTGCTCGGGCACATCGGAACCGGAGGCATGAGCAGTGTTTATCTGGGCGAGCACATGGTGCTCAAGCACCGGCGAGCCGTGAAAGTCCTGCCCAAGTCGAAACTTGGAAAAACCTCTTATCTCGAACGCTTTCAGAGAGAAGCGAAGGCTATCGCCTCGCTGAGCCATCCGAATATCGTTCGGGCTTACGACATCGACCACGAGAAAGACACCCATTACATCGTGATGGAGTATATCGAGGGTGTCGATTTGCAGATTCTGGTTAAAAAGCATGGTCCATTGCCCTACGCGCTGGTCGCTGACTACATTGCCCAATCCGCACATGGGCTTCAGCACGCCCACGATCAAGGCTTGATACACCGAGACGTTAAGCCAGCGAACTTTCTGATCAATACCGATGGAGTCATCAAGGTGCTCGACTTAGGCTTGGCCCTGTTCCAAGACCAAGATGATGCATCGCTCACGATGGAGTACAACGACAAGGTTCTAGGCACTGCGGATTACCTTGCCCCTGAGCAGGCACTCAATAGCCATACCGTTGACAATAGGGCGGACATCTACGGACTTGGTTGCACGATGTATTTCCTATTGACCGGCCACCCACCCTTTCCCGAAGGCAGCATATCGAGTCGGATCATCAAGCATCAAAACACCATGCCCGCCGACATACGAGTTGACCGACCAGACTGCCCCGGTGAACTTGATGGAATTTGCGTCAAGATGATGCAAAAGGATCCGAAGTATCGATACCAAGAATGCAACCAGGTTGCCAAAGCTCTCGAAACTTGGCTCACAAAGTACAAAGCGGAGAATCCCGACGTCGCGATCAAACCATCGCGTGGTATGACCTTGGACGACCTACTCGAAGATGCAAAAAACAAGGGGAATTACCACTCAGAGACAGTCAACAATCAACTCGATGATACCAAGATCGAAAATACCAAGCGTTCCGGACAACTTGGAATGGCCCTCTCAAGCTCAGATAGCGGTGTGCTTCGAGCGATCGTCAAAAGTGACTCGTCGGCAGTCGATAGCCAAATCGATCTGATCCATGATTCGAGCCAGCCAAACAAGCCAAGGTCCCGATCGCAGGCGATCCAAGAGGCATCGGAACGATCAGCGGCCAGTTCTAGTTCTACTCCGTTGATTGAACCGGCCGAGAGCAAACCTAAATCGGCAACGAAATCAGCTGGTCCTTCGTCAGTCGGTCCCAAGAGCAGCGCACCTGGAGTTCAACCCAGCAAGACGCAAACGGCTTCTGCAAAGTCACCGACCAATACTGCGAGTCAATCGTCATCGCCAGCGGCAAAGAGCGCGAATAAGCCTCAGGAGCAATCCGATGAGGACCAAGGGTTATCGCTCAAGTCGATTTTGATCCTCGTCGGAGTGCTTGCAGCAATCGCCGTTGCAATCGCTGCTGTCGTGTTTCTTAAATCTTAAACTGGCTCTCGAATGCCTCCGGGTAGACTTCAGACAAACCCAACGAGAATCGTTGTAGTCAAAATCGGCGGAGCCTCTCTGTTTTCAACCGGGATCGAGTTCGATCGACTGGTGAGTTACGTTGGTAATCTAAAAACAGATAAAACCAGTCGTTATTTTATCATCCTCGGTGGAGGAGATACCATCGAGTCGATGAGAACGCTTCATCGAAACCATCCTTATTTGGATTTGTCCAAGATGCATTGGCGTTGCGTGGAATTGCTTCAAGGCACTTGCGACGTTGCTGCTGAATTGCTCGACTTGGAACATCGCCTAGCGACAAGCGAGCAACTCGACAAAGCGTTTAGCGATCCGACAGCCCGAAGCTATTTGGTCGATGTGGCGAGCTTTTATCAAAAGGATGCCATAGGCTGGATACCATCGGATTTGGTGCCCGCAGAAAATTGGGATACAACATCCGACACGTTAGCGTGGTTGCTCGCACTTCGCCTCCGAGCAGACGAACTTCAATTGATCAAGAAGCCCGATTGCCGGGACGTTTCGTCCATCGAGCAAGCGGCCTGTTTTGGAATCGTCGACCCGCAATTTGCGATCCTTGCAAAAAAACAACCGCAAAATTGGAAACTCGATACACTTGTTGTCTATCATACCGATGGTTGGAAAACGAAACTTCTAGCCGTTGAACATCCGCACCGGAAGCTAATCCTATGAGTTTGAACACGTCATCACTTGCGAAATTTTTCATCGCATGGACAGCACTCGTCCTCTTTCTAAGCTCGCGAATCGTCGGCCAAGAAAACCAGGCGACGAGTCTTCATCCAGCAATTCGTTCGTCGACTTATATTTATGAGACGGCTCCTTTTCCAAGTTGTCACGCTTCGACGATCGAAGACACCTCCGATGGTCCGATTGCTGCGTGGTTTGGTGGCACTCACGAGAAGCATCCCGATGTCGGTATCTGGGTCTCTGCTTATCGGGATGGAAAATGGTCTGTGCCAGTCGAGGTTGCCAACGGTAAAGGTGCCGCTCCAGCAGGTTCGCAACTACCTACTTGGAATCCCGTTTTGTTTCAGCCAAAAAAGCTGCGAGATGGAAAACTACAACCCCTCTATCTGTTTTATAAAGTCGGGCCCTCCCCCGAGACATGGTGGGGAATGGAAATCCATAGTCTCGACCAGGGGAAAACGTGGACCAAGCCTATTCCGCTCGAAGAGGGGTTTTTAGGCCCCATCAAAAACAAGCCGATCGAACTTGAAAACGGGGACTGGCTTTGCCCCACTAGCTCAGAAACCGAAGAGGAGCCCAGCAAGTGGCAAGTTTACTTCGAACGGTTTGGATACGAAGCAAAAAAATGGACCAAGACACCATCGCTTAATGATGGCGTGGAAATCCAAGCAATTCAGCCGGCGATATTGAGACTCGGTTCTGGCCGCGTCAAAGCGATCGGTCGTTCTCGCCAAAACAAAATTTTTGAAACATTGTCCAGTGACAATGGTGAAACCTGGGCACCATTGAGCCTTGGTACTCTTCCGAATAACAATTCAGGCCTCGATGCTCTGACCCTCAAGGACGGAAGGCATTTGGTGGTCTACAACCACATCGGTGGAACTCCAGGGCAATGGGGAGGTAAGCGGACGCCACTGAACGTCGCTTTGTCAAAAGATTCGTCGACCTGGACTCCGTCGGTTGTTCTCGAAAACACTCCAGGAGAATTCAGCTATCCAGCAGTCATCCAGTCGAGCGATGGACTTGTTCACATCACCTACACTTGGAATCGCAAAAAGATCAAACATGTCGTCTTGGATCCATCAAAGCTTTAGCCACCGTGAGTAATCGCTTGAGAATTCTAGTCACCGCATTCGAGCCGTACGACCAATGGAGCGAGAATTCTAGTTGGGAGTCGCTCAAGGAGATGCTTAAAGAATATGGGCTACCCGAGGGCGTCACGACAAGACGTTATCCGGTGGATCTCGAGAAGCTCAAGGAGCGGCTTTTCAAAGACCTCGAATACGGTTTCGACGCAGTGCTCCACTTGGGACAATCCCCTGGTGCGTCTGCCATCCACTTGGAGACAATCGCAGTCAACATCGCAGGAGTGACCTACAACGGTGGCAAACTCTGGGGGCCACTGATCGAAGGAGCCCCAACCGCTTATCAAACCAGCATGCCACTGGATCTATTCCGCCAGGAATTGCTCAATGAGAAGATTCCAGCCTCGATCACCTACCATGCGGGTACTTACCTTTGCAACGCTGTTTTCTATTTGACCCAACATTGGCATGCATCGAGAGACAAGAAATGCAAAGCGGGATTTGTACACTTCCCTTTATTCACCGAACAGGTTGTCGATGTGCGTCGAGAGATGCCGTCGTTGACGAAGCTCGAAATGGCCAAAGCCATACGCAAAATGTTGGGGGTACTGAGCGGTCAAGCTGCCACACCTAACGATACCTTGATCGCTTCTAGTGCCCGAATCGTTTGATTTGAGCCTGCCGCTAGTTTTATCCCCACGGCCTTGAATTACAAGCGGAACGGTGCGAGCCGTCCGGTGAAAAACATTGCGAAATCGAAGATATCCTATCACTCACCGGAGTGCTTGCGCACTTCCGCTTACACTCATTCAACGCCATTAGACATGAAGCCCGACAGCATCCTCCCCTAAAGTCTTACTACCTACAAACTCCTGAAGAACCTAAGTATGCCCCAATCCCCAATCGAAGAACTCTATCGCCAGTTTCAATCTGGCGAAATCTCTGAGCTTGAACTAGGCAAGCGAATCTTGGCCCATTCGATTCCCTCCGATGGAAACCTTACCCCTGACTTGGATCGACTCACTCGAACAGGGTATCCTGAGGTGGTTTATGGACAAGGAAAATCGACCGAGTCGATTCAACGCGTCTCACGAAGACTCCTTGAGACGACTCCGGAAATCCTTGTTACAAGGATCTTGCCCGAACAGGTTCGTGTGTTGAGCGATGTATTTCCATTTACACGTTGGAACCACTTGGCAAGAACACTACGGATCAGCAATACAACGATGCCCTTGGATCCCGATCTAGTGCGTAGCCAATCGCAAGTTGCGGTGGTCACGGCCGGAACGACGGACGAACCCGTGGCCTTAGAGGCTCGAGAGACATTGGCATGGATGCAGGTCGCGTCGGTGTTGATCCAAGATGTTGGAGTGGCCGGTCCGTATCGACTCCTTTCACGCGTGCCTGACTTACGACGTTCTAGTGTGCTTGTGTGCGTAGCGGGTATGGAGGCCGCCTTGCCTAGCGCGTTGGCCGGTCATGTGTCCTGTCCGGTCATCGCAGTGCCGACAAGCGTTGGCTACGGTGCAAATCTAGGTGGTGTAGCAGCCTTGCTCAGCATGCTCAATAGCTGCGCAGCCAACGTTACCGTTGTAAACATCGACGCGGGTTTCAAAGGTGGCTATGTAGCCGGGTTGATCGCCAAAGGCGATCAGTCTTGCCGATAAACTACCGCATTATGTGTTGCCCGTCCGACGGCAATCAACTCAGGTCGTCCATCTCCATCAAGATCGGCACTGACCATATCCTCGACGGCGACTTGACCAGGTTCGATGAGGGTCCGAACCCAGGTTCCGTCTTTTTGCCGATCATAGAGACGAACCCCACAACGGTGAGGGCTTAAATCGTCGCGCACTCCGATAGCAAGTTCCTCTTCGGGATCTTCATCTAGATTAAGGGTCACTACCGCATGCCCCCACTTGAGTTGATCGTCGATTACTTTTCGTGGCCACATATTATGCGAGGATTGCTGGGACTCTGGTTCCTCGTAGACGACAACTTGATTGCCATGCCATGGTTCGATGGTCGCTGCAAATCGTTGCTTAGCCGAGAGCTTACCCAAACGGACTTCACTGGATCCCTTACCGGGAGCATCGGCTTCTAAACCCGAACCGATTCGGACGATACTTACTTTGCCATTTTTGGCGTCGTTGGAGAGTAGATGAACACCCTGGAAACTTGCGGTGACCAGATCCTCTCCCAACTCAGGACGTTTGACCCGATCGAAGTTATGCATCACAAAAAGAGGAACTTCGATTGGGTGATTTACCCATGGATCCTGTCGAGGATCCTTTCCGGGAACAAATGCCGAGAGACGAACCTGGACATCTTCGAATTTCGGTGCCGTTGATTTCGGGCCTTTCAGAGGCGCGACAATCAATTCGGGTTTACCGTCAGCATTCCAATCGACCCAATGCATTCGATGAACGGTTGGTTCGGGCTCTAAGATAGGATGATAGCTCCACATACTTCGAGGGTCTTGTGGAGACTCAATCCATCCGACAGCTCCGCCACTTTGAGTATTGTTAGGTTGCCAATCGGTTCCAATCGCAAAATCGATATCCCCATCTCGGTCGATATCCAAGGGGGCAAAGCAGACGTTGTCAGCGTAGTTTGAAGGGGTTTGATAAATCGTATGAACTTTCCACGTTGGGTTTTCCAGCCACACGATCCGCTTGGAGTCTACGATCGCGATATCGAGTTTCCCGTCGCCACTAAGGTCGAGGGCTCGAACGGCATAACCAACCCCCAGTTCGACCGGTAAAATCTCCGCGCTCCATTTGCGATCGGAATCTGACTGCGCTTGGGCGACTGTGCAAAAAGTCAGGCTAACGCAACATAATGGAAGAAGCCGATTAAGGGACAAGATGAGATTTCGGAAGATCATGGTTTCGTGACTTTCATAAGAAAGCTTGGGTTTGCCGTTTCGAACCGATGTTTCTCGAGTTGATAGGTACCTTTAGAGATCTGGATCATTGATAGTTGGGGTTCGAGTCCAAGTTCGCGGATTATGTACTGCTGGAGCTCAGAAACATTCTCGATGCTCATGATATTGACCACAAGGGTTCCGGCGGATTGGAGGCGTGGCCAACAGGCTTGAACAATCGATGTCACAGCCCGGCCTGTTCCTCCGACGAAGATCGCATGCGGGTCGGGAAGATTGTCCCATGCCTTGGGTGCTTCCCCCAACACTCCAACGAGATTCTCGACTCCAAAATGCTTGGCGTTCTCGAGCATCAAACCGTAATCCTCGGCGTCCATTTCGATCGCATAAACCTTGCCTTGGTAAGCGATCTGCGCCGCTTCGATCGCCACCGATCCACTACCTGCTCCGATATCCCAAACGATTGCATTGGGCCGAAGGCTCAATTCGCTAAGGGCGATCGAGCGAACCTCGCTCGTCGTCAGGAGTCCGCGTTTTGGTCGGCTTTGTTTAAAGAACTCATCGGGGTTTCCAAAGAGCCTACGGTTTTTTGTAAGCACCTGCTGATCCGGGGTCCCGTTATGTCTAAGCAGAACAAGCACATTCAGTGGAGCGAAGTTTTGCAAAACTAGATCTTTGAGCTCGCATTTGGTAACCCGCTCGTCGGGTGCACCGAGATTCTCACAAACATAAGCGGTAAAGTAGTAGATCCCTTTTGCGATCAAGAGTTCTGCGACGCGGGCAGGCGGAATCTCCTGGGATGTAAATAAGCCAACTTTCTCCGCGATCCTTATCTTCTCTAGGATGCGATCCAAAGGCTGGCTAGCGACATTGGTCAAATAGGCTTCGTCCCAACTCTCTTTCACGCGAGCGAACGCCAATTGCATGCTGCTGACATGCGGGATGACCTGAAAGGTATCTTTGCCGAGGCGTTCGCAAAGGAATCTCGCGGTTCCGTAGAAGAGCGGATCACCGCTTGCTAAAACCACAGAACCATCGGGTGCCGAGTCGAGCTCTATGGCAAGACGTTCGAGGTCAGGTCCCAAGGGTTGCTTATCGATTTTCGCATCCGCAAAACGCTCTAAAAGCGAAGCCGATCCATAGACTTTCGAGGCTCGGGCGATAACCTCTTTGGCCTGTTGGCTAAGCCCGGGTGATCCATCATCGCCCACTCCGACAATCGTGATTTTGAACGGACTTGCCACGCCAGAACTCTTCGCTTAGGTATCGGATTGCATGTTCATCATTCGATAACGCAAGAAGGCCTCGAGGAATCCTTGGATATCCCCACCCAGGACGGTATGAAAGTTGCCCATTTGGAAGCCGGTACGGGCGTCTTTGACTCGTTGATCGGGGTGCAAAAAATAATTCCGGATTTGGGATCCAAAACCGGTGATCGATTTGCTTTGGTATTTCGCCATCTGCTGAGCTTCACGCTTTTCTTCTTCGATGCGTGCGAGTCGAGATCGAAGCATTTTCCAAGCTGCTGCTCGGTTCTTGTGCTGGCTACGTTCGTTTTGGCACTGGACAGCTATCCCGGTTGGGATGTGGGTAAGGCGAATCGCAGAGCTAGTTTTATTGACGTGCTGTCCACCGGCACCGGAGGCCCGGAAGACATCCTCACGCACGTCCTTTTCGGCGATATCCACATCGATCGAGTCATCGATTTCCGGTGAAACATCGACTGCGGCGAAACTCGTTTGACGCTTGCCTTCGGCATTGTAGGGGCTGATTCGCACAAGTCGATGAATCCCTTCCTCCCCTTTAAGGTACCCATAAGCCGCTTCCCCACGCACGACGATCGTCGCTTGGGTGATGCCCGCCGTTTCGTCGTCGGAACGATCGAGCAGTTCGACGCTATAGCCGTTTTGCTGAGCCCAAGCGGTGTACATTCCAAGGAGCATCTCGGCCCAATCGTTCGCATCCAATCCTCCCTCGCGGGCATTGACCGAAAGGATCGCACCGCAATCGTCGTTGGGGCCGCTAAGAAGTGCCCGGATCTCGAGTTGCTCGGTGGCTTGCTCAAGCCTCAGCAATTCGGAACTAATCTCTTCGCCGAGCGATGGATCCTCGTCTGCCATTTGCGCAAGCTCCTCTAAGTCCGAGCAGCTGGCAACAACCTGCTTGAGCGGGTCGACGACCTTGCGTAGATTCTTCAATTCGAGAACAACCGATTGCGCTTTCTCCGGTGAGTCCCAGAAGGTCGGCGAGGCCATTTCGGCTTCGAGTTTATCGATCTGTAACGACTTGTCGTCGTAGTCAAAGCCCCCCTCGCAACGGCACCAGCCGCTTGCGGAGTTCATCGATTCGTACTTGCCAAGGGGAATTCGTCATAGGTGAGGACTCGTTCAAAAAAATGGACGATCAATTCCAGTTCGAGCAAATTGGTAATGCTCGATCGGAGAGATCTTACCAAAATTAGCTCTTTTCACCAATGGCCGTTCCCAGTGCAACCCAAGGAGAAACGCTCGCACCGGAACCATCCATGGTATCATATCAAGGTACTTTGTTTGGTGCTCTCGTTGTGTTGGAATCCATGAATACCCACTGCCAAATCGTCAAACGTTCTAAAGGTATCTTGCTTCTGTTTACTTGGTTTATACTCCACTTGGCAACAAAGAGCCTTGGCCAAGACTTCGAGT
The DNA here is from genome assembly GCA_040381975.1 of Pirellula sp. GTDB lineage: Bacteria > Planctomycetota > Planctomycetia > Pirellulales > Pirellulaceae > JBKCUI01. The sequence goes on along the minus strand of JBEIGI010000003.1, from coordinate 65,010 downwards.
TCTTCGAGACAAAGATACGCCCATCGCTCCATATGCACTGTTTGTCATGTCACCATCAAGGTAATAAAAGTGGTGGACTCGCTCTCGATTCGCGGCAAGGATGGGAAACCGGCGGGGACTCAGGCCCTGCTGTCAATCTCAAAGAACCTAAGGAGAGCTTACTGATACGAGTAATCAATCATGCCGAACCCGGGCTTGAAATGCCTGCCAAAGCGCCCAAGCTTCCTGATGCAACGGTTGCGCAGTTTCTTCAGTGGATCGAAGCCGGGGCCTTGGATCCGAGGGACAAACCCGAGCCACTCGACAGCTTGCAAGGGAAATCCTGGGAAGAGCTATTCCAAGAACGAACAACGTGGTGGTCTTTTCGACCGCTCAATGTCATTCGACTGGATCAACAGACAACGACACAAGCAATCGACAGTTGGATCAACGGTAAGTTAAAAGAACAGCAGATTGAGCCCAGTCAGAAGGCGGACCCACATTCGTTGCTTCGACGCTTGAGCTTTCAATTGAGGGGTTTACCGCCAAGCATCGAAGAGCTCGAAATTTACATTCCGGAACTCAGTAGCCCGACCGAATCGACCAAGGCCTGGGAACAAGTCGTCGACAAGATGCTTGATTCGACAGAATTTGCAGAGCATTGGGCAAGGCATTGGATGGACATCGTTCGGTATGCCGAGACCCACGGCTCGGAAGACGACGCCTACCTGCCATTTGCTCACCGTTACCGCGACTACCTAATACGGGCATTTCGTGAAGACGTGCCTATCGACAGATTCATCCAAGAGCATCTTGCTGGCGATTTGATCGCACCCCGATGGAACGACACTTTAGCACTCAATGAATCCCTCATCGGATTATGTTTCTATCGGCTCGTCGAGTTCAATCAAACTCCCATTGATGTGAAACGGGAAGAGATTGCTGTGATCGATAATCAAATCGATACGATCGGCAAAGCATTCCAGGGGCTTACGATTTCCTGTGCTCGCTGCCACGACCATAAATTCGATCCGATCTCCGATGAAGACTACTATTCGCTCTATGGTATCCTTCGCAGCACAAGAACAGCCATGCGATGCATCGACGACCCAATTGTTCTTCAACGGCCAATCGAGGATCTAAAAGCACTCCAAACAAAAATCAATTCAATGTTGTTTGAAGAGTGGCTTAGGCAAACACAAGACTGGGAACAACAAATCCTACAAGCCAACGGTTGGCTTCAAGAGAAGGCAAACCAGGGTGTGATCAAGCCGGGGCAAAAATGGGAAGATATCAAAGAAACGGTAGGCCAAGAGCATCCATGGAGGCGAGCCATCGCCCGTTGGTTTTGCAAGCCGAGCGATTCGGCCATCGAGCCCTGGATAGGATTGTTTGCCGAGGCATCCGATACCGCAGCAAAACTACGCGATAAGACCCGTTTGCAAATCGAAGCGAATACCAAGGCTTGGCTTGCGATCGCACAGAACACCAAGTTGCTATTTGATCTTCGTCAAGGAGACTTCGATGGGTGGCGGACTAGTGGAGCAGGGTTACCTGAAGGCCCGGTCGCTGCTGACGGACAAACTACCGGCGTCTTTTGGTCTGTGATAGGGAACAAGAAATATCCTCTAACTCGGTTGCTCGAATCCGGATACCACAGCAACCTTTGGACTGATCGGTCGGCAGGGAGCATACGGTCTCCCGATTTTATGATCGACAGCGATGCAATTTCTTTGCTCTGCCGGGGAACCGACAACGCGCGTGCTCGATTGGTGATCGAGAACTTTCAGGGTGACTCGTTGTTGTTCGACACACTCAACCCAAACCTTCGCAGCAATGCATTCCAATGGGTGACGATGCGGATTCGCCCTCAATGGAAAGGCCTCCGGGCGCATCTTGAGATTTTGACCCGCGATGCAAAACCTTATGTTGGAATTCTTAAGGATCCTAGTAGCCTTGATCATAGCGATGGCCGCTCAAGCTTTGGTTTGGCGATGGCCATCGCACACAATGGGGGTTACAGACCTCCTGCTGCTCGGGTCGCACCGACGGATACCCGTGGCGCTTTGGATATCCGTTGGTTTGTCAACGAAACGCAGGAGGCTCTCAGACGCTTGGCCCAAGGTATTTGCACGCAAGAGGATGTGCGATGGGTCAATGCACTAATCGATGAGGAGCTTTTGGATTGGAATCGCAATTTGCCCGGAGTGATTCTAGAAGCCAATGCCCGTTACAAAGAGATCGAAGCAAGCATTCGGGTCGCTCGCTGGGTGCCAGGAGTCGTCGAGGATCGCCTAGCGATTGACCAAGCTTGGTTGCCCCGTGGTGACCATAAGAATCCTGGCTCACTCGTGCCGCGTAGGTACTTGGAGGTCCTTGGCTCCTCCGAAGATCGCTACAAAGAACAAGATAGCGGGCGGCTTGCAATGGCGCTGGAGATTACCAGTTCATCGAATCCCTTGACGGCCCGAGTGTATGTCAATCGCCTTTGGGCTTGGCTCTTTGGAGAGGGGATAGTTCCGAGCGTCGATAACTTCGGGAGAATGGGCCAAATGCCGAGCCATCCTGAATTGCTCGATCGACTCGCAAGTGACTTCATCGAAGATGGCTGGTCTAACAAACGCTTGATACGTGCCATGGTGTTGTCTGAGAGTTGGCAAAGATCGAGTTTACCAACACCTTCGGCAATCGAAAAAGACCCAGCAAACCAATGGTTATCGCATGCGAATCTTCGACGCGCTGAGGCTGAATCGATTCGCGACAGCTTGCTTTTTGTCGCGGGCAATTTGAAACGTCCTGACAGTGGACTAGGGACTCGCAACCATTACAAAGCTGTTTTGGAACCTAACAAACAAGCACCTCCCGGGCCGATCGATGGAGATGCAAGGCGTTCTATTTATCTCGAAGTTCGAAGGAACTTTCCTGATGAATTCTTGACTGCATTCGACTTTCCAAAACCCATTGCAACAGTAGGCAAACGCTACAACACCAACGGTCCTATGCAGAGCTTGATGCTTTTGAATGACCCATTCGTAGTGCAACAGGCTAGGATATGGAGCGAATCGATGTCGGCCAAGGAATCCGATCCGATCAAGCGAATTGGGTTGATGCACATGAGCTTACTTGGTCGTCCTATGACGCAAACGCAAAAGGAATCAGCATTGGAGTTACTTCAAGAGCTGACGGCCACGACATCCCAGCAAGATGCTTGGGCGGGACTCGCCCATGCCATGCTGAACCTAAAAGAAGCTTGGTACATCAAATGACCGCTCACCGGAGTGCTTGCGCACTGCCGCTTTTACATTTATTCAACGCCATCAGGTGCCAAGCCTGAGTGGTGGCTTTAGAATCTACTAACCTACCGTTTACGAAATCCAAGGGTCTGGACATGTTGTCACAAACACACCGTCGAAATTGGTTGAAGGAAGCCGCGATAGGACTCGGCTGGCTTTCGGGTGCAGCTCAGTTCTCACCCATAAAAGCTTCCGAGGGATTGCACTTCCCGGCCAAAGCTAAGAGGGTCATCTTTCTGTTTATGGACGGTGGCCCATCGCAAGTCGATACTTGGGATCCCAAGCCCGAATTGACCAAGCGGAATGGTGAGCCTTTCCCAGCCTCGATCGACGCGACGCAATTCGATCAAAACGGCAAGTGTCTCGGCAGTCCCTTTGAGTTTGGTCAGCATGGGAAATCGGGTTTATGGATCAGTGAGCTGTTTCCGAATCTTGCGAAACAAGCGGACAAATTGTGTGTCATTCGATCGATGAAAAGCGATTTTGCCGAACACTCTCAGGCATGTATGTTTCTCCACACTGGATTTGCCGCCCAAGGAAGACCTTCGATGGGAGCTTGGATCGGCTATGGAATAGGGAGCGAGAATCAGCAGTTACCAAGTTACGTGGTAATCCATGGAGGGCTATTGCCGATTGGAGGACCGGAGAACTTCTCGAATGCGTTCTTGCCTGCGGCATATCAAGCAACGATTTTTGACAGTTTCAGTGGTGGCCCATTGATGCGAAACATAGAGCCTGCTCGCAATGCCACACAGCAACGCGCGATGCTTGAATTTTTGACCCGTGAGGATCAAAGATTCATGAACAGTCAGATTGTAGGGACACCCGAGTTCCAGACGATTGAGTCTGCAAGCAAAAGCGACCTCAAGGCGCTGGCTATGCAAACTTCGATGCCTGAGCTAGCCGATTTTCGCGACGAGGACCAAGCGACTCTTTCGCGTTACGGGGTGGATTCAACCGATCCTTTGGTAGCCCAGTATGCAAAAGAATGCCTGCTCGCTAGGCGATTGGTAGAACGAGGAGTGCGTTTTGTCGAGGTGACGTGCGTCAAAGGAATCCGATTCATCGCTCCTTGGGATGATCATGAGAACCTACAAGAAGGGCATCGAAAGAACGCTCGCGTTGTCGATCAACCCATTGCAGCACTCCTTGCGGATCTGGAGGCCCGTGGACTACTTGATTCGACGCTTGTCGTTTGCGCCGGAGAGTTTGGAAGGACCCCTTTTGCGCAAGGTGGCCGAGGCAGAGATCACAATCCACAAGGCTTTAGCATTTGGCTTGCTGGCGGAGGATCGCGTGGGGGCTATAGCCACGGAAGCACAGACGAATTCGGCTACCGAGCCGTGGAGAATATTGTGACGATCTACGATCTTCAAGCAACGATCTTGAAGCTCTTGGGCGTCGATCACCAGCGGTTAACTTATCGTTGGGGCGGTAGAGATTTTCGATTGACCGACGTGCATGGCAATGTGGTGCAAGCTTGCCTGGCGTGACTCAGTTTCAAAGCTAGGATACTAACCAGGCAATTTGAATTCGGGATCTGCGATCGATCGGATCAGCTCCGAGAGATTCGAGTAGACCATCAAGAGCGATTGCCAATGGGATTGAGAGATCGTCACCGTACCTTTCGATTCGCTCGATTGAATGCCATCGACGACTTCGCCAATGCCCGCATGGATGTATTCCAGAAGCTCGGCAAGTTGAGCACCTTGACTAGGACTCAATCGGTCTGGAACTGCCGGAGGAGAGTTGGAGCTTTGCTGCTTGGAATTGCCCGCAATGAGATGCTGGTCTATTTCAAAGTCACCGTCGCTGGGCGGATCAGCCCGATCTTTGTTGGCTAATAAATTCGTCTCGCTCAATCTTGCTCGAATCTGTTGATGATCGCCAAAGAGCAAGATGCTCCGGCCGACTAGAATCAAATCACCGAAGCGAAGTATTTTAAGTTGACATGCCTGACCGTTGACCTTTGTGCCGTTGGTGCTTTCGAGATCCGTCAGAACCAAATGCTGATTGTCCAAAAGTATTTTGCAGTGATAGCGGCTAATCCTCTCGTCATTTAGCTGGATCGAGTTTCCTTCCTCTCGACCGATCGAGATCGGAGGGGTTAGGTCGCCAAAGACTTTTCCTCGGTCAGCCCCTTGCACTACGCGAAGGGTCAATTTTGACATCGTCTAGCAACTCCAATTTCACAGCCAACAGGTACAAGCGTCCGCCGAACCACTCGACCACTCTAGTGTAGCACAAATCAAACCGATTTTTGTATTGTGCAAGAAATCGGAAAAAGTACCAGGAAAGGGAGTTTGGCATCCAGGTAAATGGTCACTGAGTTACTGCAAATCGTCTAGGTTTGTCAGTTCTGGAGCCGACCGTGCTTGAGCTGCAATGATCTCGGGACGACGCGTCTGGGTCTGAATTCCAGCAGCCGATAATGTCGAGTCCAGTACATCCTGCGCCCGCGAAACAATGGAGTCACGGGTAATGGTTCCGAGATTCAAGCTGCTGGGACTGCTAGTAACAGGTCCGTCATAGCCCTTTTCGGCGAGGATATTTGCGAATCGAACATTGTCGACCGTGCCATGAGTTCCGGCGATGAGTTTGAGAGCTGGGCTGGAATCTTTGATGTCCGGGATCTGCGAAAGATCTGCCATGTTTAGGCCCGCTGTAAGCGGAGCATTCAAGCTCGATAGTTGCTCCCAAGTCCCCTTGCCCACAGTCCAATGAAAGGTGTCGATCAATAAACCGACCGATTTCGAATCGCAAGACTGCAACAAAGCCAAGGCACCACTGACATCTTGAATGAAGGGATACTGACGCTCCTGGCGGTCTTCTGCATAGGTGGAAAAGTACAGTCCAAGTATCACGTTGTTCTCGGCGAAAATCGCTGCTAAGCGATCCAACCGAGATTTGATCCACTCGAAGTACTGAGGAAACGCAGCGCGATTCGTCGCCGAGGGGATCCTCAAGTAAGCTGCTCTAGCCTTGGCCATGCCTGCGACCGTCACGACAGCTTGTGTGTCTTTAAGGGCTTGTTCAAAGGCTGGATCGTCTGCGTCCAAATCACAGGGAACATCGAATCCCGTGACTCTCAATCCTGAGCTCATCAGGAATCGCGATGCCCGTTCAAAATCGGTTCTCGAGGCTCTGCGTTGCAAATCGACCGCATCGATATCCAAGCCCTGAAATCCATAGGTCATAGCCAGTTCAATCAGGTCGCTTTGCCGTCCAGAGATTCCCAATGTTTGCGCATTCAAATTCTTGTACATGAAGATAACTCCTTGGCTTCTAGTTCAAACACCCCCTATTTCAAGGGGCTTATCCCCAACCGATTGGGGGGGATAGTATCCCACAAAAGGGGGGGGTTCATCAAGTCGAAACTAGAGTTATCAGAAGAGTTGATACGCGATGGGCCTCCACAAGGCCCATGAAGAAGGCTCTATCAGAAGAGGTTCGGTGTAAGCGCTTGTTTACACTAGTTTGGTCTACGGTGTCTGCCTCGTCCGCTTGATGCGTGTTTTTGGTGGTTCGCAACATTGGCTTCTACCACCACACCGATGACTTCGGTCCACGAAGGTATCTTTCCATGCCTTGGTCTTGAATCGGAAAGATCGCTAGGTCGGTCAATCGAATCGAAATCTTTTTCGGAGTCTGTTGAATCATCGAATATATCCGAAGTCGCACTATCGCTTGGCTGATGATCATCGCGCTTTCGGCCTCTGCGTTTCTTGCGGCGGGTTCGATCAGAGGCTCGTGTGTCATCGGCATCAGTTGCTGAGTTAGTATCGAAGCCGATTGAATCTTCGACCTCGGAAGGATCATTGTCTGACACTAATCCAGCAGCAAACCCAGAACCGCTAGTTCTCTTGGACGACTCTTTGGAAGCGATGGTCGCGGGAGTCTCTCTATCGGTCCTTTGCCGCCTTCGATTGCGGTCATCGTCCCTACGACTTTCCATTCTGGAGTCGTCTCTGGGAGCATCGTTGTTTCGCGGGTCGGTGCGCAGGTTGTCCCTTCGTCGATCTTCACGAGGTTGATCATTACTTCGATCTCGATTCGAACGAGACTCGCGCGGTGGACGTGGGGAGTCAACTTGCTCGTCGGGATTCCCTGACGGCATCTGGTCTCTACCCCTTCTCGGAGAGCGTCTTGGCCCTCGTCGATCTGCATCGATTTGGTCCTCAGTATCCTGCCTGGCGGAGATCGCTTGCCGTTTCGAATTCGGCTCGCCAAAAGTACTTGTCAAACCACTCGACGTGGAGTCTTCCGCAACTTGTTGATCTTCTTGTTTAGCCTGGGAATCATCTGTAGCAACATCCCACATGCTCTTTGTCTGCGTACGCTTAGCTTTCGGATTACTGGTGGGCTCAGGCTTGGGTTCTGGCTTGGATGTTTTCGAAGACTTCTGCGGACTGGAAACAGCAGGCGTTTGCGATGCGGATTGTAGGTCGGCTTCTTGCCTCGGTTGTTCGGATGCAACCCCAAAGAGACTAGCCAAAGCATCCCATGAGCTTTGCAGCATCGACTTTTCGCGTGGTGGTTCGACAGAAGGCGGTGGACTGAGTGATTCTTTGGGTTTGGCGTCCGAATCGTGCGGAAGATCCGACAAGGACGCGGTCGCCTCAGGAGCCGGTGCAACAAGTTCACTATTGGGTTTAGTAGCCGAATCGCCTTTGGTCGCTTTCTTAGAGCGCGGAGCGTAGTTGGGGGTACCCAATAAATCCGCCAACAGATTCCAGTGATCAGACATAAAACTCGATATTTCCGTTCATTGCGCAAGGAAGTGAATGCCACTGAAAACGCTCTTTGCATTCCAACCCATAGGATATATCCATCGCGTCATCGTGGCAACCGACTCGAAACGACTCCGAGCGAGCATTGCCGTCATCGCAAGGTCTTCGAAACGAATTGCGAGGATTTGGTGAATTTCTTGATTATTCCACCTCTAAGCCCTGGATTGGACTAGACTTAGGAGCTCTTCGATCGAAAATTCGTGTGCCGGTGGGCTTTGAGCGGGACGCAAAACAGCCTTGCCGATTGGATCCGTTTCCTTTATCGAAAATAATTAGTTGAGATTCGACGGGTTGGAGTCTGTCATGGATAGCAGGTTTAAAGTAAACGACTGGGTGATTTGTACCCGTGAGAAGTACGGCCTTTCTCCAGGGAAAAGAGCCAAAAATATCACACCAGCACCCCATGGCGATCTGTACTCGTATGAAGTCGATAAGTATTGGATCGTCAGGGAAATTTCTGAAAGGGAATTGGTTCTGGAGACGCGAACGGGCAAGCAACACGTGGTGCCTTTAACGGATCGGAGAGTTCGGTTGGCCAATTGGTGGGAACGCTGGCTATACAAAGGCAGGTTTCCGTCCAAGTCTGCAATCGCCGCGCTAGCTCCGAAACCAAAGATCTCTGCAAGCAACCCCAGCCTTCCCCGAAGTGCCTAACCCCATACCCTAGTGGGACTTGACATTCTTCACGATTTCTAGTTAACTTTGGATCGAGATTTGCAACAGAAGTTTGCTTAATCGCCCCCCCTCTTTATGGGGGATGCCGGCATAGCTTCAATTGGCAGAGCACCGCATTCGTAATGCGGGGGTTGTGGGTTCGACTCCCACTGCCGGCTTACTATCCGTAGCGTCCTTTGCAAAGGAAAAAAATTCATGGTCGCAACTTCGTCGATAGACATTCGCGAAACTGTCTTGTCGAATCAATCCTTTGGACCCTCTGAGATAGAGAGGCTCGTGCGGGCCATCGAAGAGGATCTGACACAACTGCATTTATTCAAGGATGCGATTCAGGAACTCCAGCAGTCACAAGGTCTCTCGCCGGCGACGAACGTTCGACTTGGTGTCTGTTTGTTTCTACTTGGAAGATTTGCCGAAGCGGAAGATGCCCTGCGGCACGGCGATGGTGGTGCACTCGCACAGTACTACATGGGCAAAATCTGTTTCCAGACCGAACAGTACCAAAGGGCTTTGGATTTTTTCCAAGCAGCAGAGAAAGCAGGCTACACCGCCGAATGGTGCCAGCTCTCCAGAGCGGAGGTGCTTCGATATCTGGGACAAAAGGAGGAGGCTCTAAAGATCCTTGACAATATCTTTGGACCGGTCGAACAGCATCCCGAATACCCTTACCAAAGAGCCGCTACCTTGGCCTCCATCGGCGGGAATCTGCCGGAGGTTATCGCTTTGTACAAGCGAGCGCTTCAAGCCAACCCGAAGCATGGCGGTGCACTTTTTGGGCTCGCCCTCGAGTACGATCGACTTGGAGATGATCAGCAGGCATTTAAGCTCTATCAGGACGGAGCAAGCTTGATTCCATCCCACATCGGTACGTTGCTGAACCTCGGGCTCATGTACGAGGATCGCAACGACTACAACCGTGCCCAGTCATGCTATAACCGAGTCCTCGAAACTTGTCCGAACAATGAAACGGCCAAGATGTATCTGAAGGACGCGATTGCCGGTGGCCCCGAATCGGTCGATGAGGAAACGCACAAGAAGAACGAGAAGACTGCACAGCTTCTGAGCATTCCCGTTACCGATTTCGAGCTCTCTGTAAGAGCCCGAAATTGTTTGCAGAAGATGGGGCTTAGAAATCTCGGCGATTTGTGCAGAACAACCGAGCAAACGCTACTCTCCAGCAAAAACTTTGGCGAAACATCCTTGGTCGAAATCAAGGAAATGCTTTCGAGCAAAGGGTTATCGCTCGGTCAATTCGCCCATGAGAAGAGAGAAGCCGAGCCACCATTGGATCTCTCGGGCATGACCCCAGATCAGCAGATGCTACTGGATCGACCCATTTCCGAGCTAAATTTGTCGGTTCGTGCTCGAAAGTGCATGGTTCGCTTGCAACTCAACACCATCGGCGAACTGATTCGCAAGACCGGTGACGACCTGCTGGAATGCAAGAACTTTGGTGTGACGAGCCTGACCGAAGTCCGCGAAAAGCTCACGGGCCTAGGACTGAAGCTCAGAGGCGATTGATCCTGCCAATGCAGTGCCACGAACGTTCGGGCCCATGGCGGGCCATCGGCTCTTCTTCATTCGTTGTAATATTATCCAAATCGGTTAAACTTGCGGCAGATGATAGCGAAACTTATCTGACCTAGTCCTTCTTGTAATTCGTTCGTATGGGCATCCTTCGTTTTTCGATACCCGATCATGCCCAATACGATTCTAGGTTTTGGGAATCGGCTTACGTTTCCGGTGCGATCGAAGGGATCCCCAAGCCTTCCCGCAATGTCTTGGTCGATGGTGTTCTGAGCATCGACTACGAATGTGAGGACACTTGTCGGTTATCCATTGCTTGGCCGACAAAGGACTACGGGCCAATTGTACTAACGACGGCGTCCCTAAAGAGCACGGCAGTACCCTACGTGTTGGATCTGGAGTTGGCGCGAGGCACAATTCACCGAATTCGGAGTCGGGCGTTTGATTGGGAGCATATGCGAGGTCTTCGTCTCCCTGCAGCGTACAACGATCTGATGGAACAAGCTCTCGAGAGTTTCGTTCAGGCTGTGGTCGAGCAGGGAGGAGGTAACAGATCTAGCAAATATTCGCAGGCCGCGATTGATAAGTCGATCGAGGCGTCTCGCTCTCTTGCAAGAGCCTATACGACACAGGTTCTTCAAGTCCGCACAACCCAAGAGGAGAAGCTGCAAACACTCTTTGGCGTACAGCTTCCAACAGGACTGAATTGGACTCACTTTGCTCAAGACTTACGCCCTGCATGCAATGCCGTCAGCATCGATCTTGGGATCCACCGCATTCCTGCCGGCGCCAACCGATTGCCCGATGATGATCCCGTCTTTGAGCAACTCGAATGGGCCAAGCAAAATGACTTGAAGGTCATCGGAGGGCCTTTGGTTTCATTGCAGGCTGGCAAATCCCCATCGTTCGCCAATTCGACCACGAATTTTGACCAACTTTGTCGTTTGATATTCACTCGCGTCGGGAACATCGTCCAGCAGTGCCAGGGGCGCGTGCGTCTTTGGGATGCAAGTTCAAGTCTCAACATTAGCGAACAGTACGAACTCGATGACCAGCAGGCATTTCGATTAGCCTCGGGCATCATCGGTACGATACGAAGTATCGACAAAAGCCCGATCGTGTTTTGCATCAATCTGCCCGCTGCCGAATACATGAAAAACGCGAATCACAGCATCGATCCATTTCGATTTGCGCGAAGTCTTATTCAAGTCCATGATAGAGATATCGCGGGGATCGGTTTGGACTTGAACCTCCATTACTGGCCACATGGTACTCTGCCTCGCGATCTGATCGAGATCTCGGACATCCTTGATCACTGGCAGTTTTTGGAGAAGTCGTTGCTCATTCGACTCACAGCTCCGCTGTCTGTCGAAGACGACCATTTGTCTGAATTTAACGAATCCCTCGTATCAAATTGGCGTTACCCGGGAAGTCAGGTGAAAGCTCAAGTGCTCGATGCCATGCAGGATACCGATCCAGACCTGTTTGGTACTCATATTGAGGAACACAGCGGAAATCAAACGACATCGCGTTCGAAAACCCTACCGCCCAATGGCCTTGAGCTCATTCAAATGCTTTTATGCAAACCATCGGTTCATGGTATCATTTGGAGTCAAACAGATGACTCGACTAAGCATCTGTTCCCCAATAGTGGGCTCTATACAGCAGGTGCAACTCGCCAACCTTTAGTCGAATGCCTGCAAAGGATTCGTCAACAATACATCATTTAGTGATAGCCCAGGGCAAAAATGCACCCAGGGTGGCGCTGCGCTCTACCCTGGGCTATCTCATCATGCCCCGTTGGGGCAAGTCATTCGAGGGTTCGTTGAATAAAATCCGATAGTTGAATGTTTACCGTTGCATAAATACAAATCTGCCTAGGGTGCCTGGCACCTGGGAGAAGCGGGCATGCGAAGTTGCGAGGACTCCTTCGGTTCGTTCCCAGACCAGGCTACAGGGGGCGGGTTAAATTCCTCGCCGTTGGCTGCGGGTTAAACAACCACGCCTTGCGGCGTCGGATAACCAAATCTGCGTAGGGTGCCTGGCACCTGGGAGAAGCGGGCATGCGAAGTTACGAGGACTCCTTCGGTTCGTTCCCAGACCAGGCTACAGGAGGCGGGTTAAATTCCTCGCCGTTGGCTGCGGGTTAAACAACCACGCCTTGCGGCGTCGGATAACCTAGTCACGATCAAAAAAATCTATTGCAAGCCCCCTCGTTGGGGGGTGAGGATTTTCCGATTTTTCTGGTTCTGTCGATTGATTGTGGTTTGCTATCTATTAATAATCGAGAGCTGTAGCTCAATTCCGTGTTTACGCCAAAACCCTCTTATCACCATGACTCGACTTATTCCTGCCAACACGATTTCTCGCTCCACCACACTCGCTCTTCTAACCTTCTGCTTGATCTCCTTGAGCACTATCGCAATTCATGCCGGTCTGGTTCCAAACGGTGGCGATCTACCAAATGATCTCAACAACGCCCTTCGCTTCGACCCAGCCACCCCCACCCCCGCTATCGTCGCCTTCAAAGATGCTAACCTACCTCTGGATCGTTTTATTCAAGTCGGGTTTCGTACTAATAACCCGTCAGCATTCAACATAACAGACATCGCTTGGTCGAAAGATAATATCTCTTACACGAACTTCGCTCCAAACGATTTTGTGAACAATATCAACTCTCCCAGCGAATACAGATACTCCGACATAATCGACCTTGGCTCCCCAATTGGTGGATCATCAACTACTGCTTTCTATCTGCGATACACCATTCCCTCGGGTATAGAGGTTGGTAAAGCGATACAGTCAAAATTCCTCGCTAATTCAGACTCGTTTGTGACCAATGGTGTTCTTGACTTTGGCTCGAATAACAATTTTATCGCTTTCACCCGCTCTCATACGGCTGTGCCGGAGCCGACGAGTTTGTTGCTGGTGAGCTCAGCGGCTTTGTGGCTGCGTTGGCGTGCTAAGAATCGCTGCAAGCGCTCAGCTTGATCGCCTCGCACGAATCAAACGACCCGGCGCGGTTTGGTTTTCGTAAGCTCCTCTGTCGCCTCCTTGCGCATCGACTCGGTCGGAGCCACAATCACCACCGGGCTATCTTCAGCAACTCCGCGTTCGCGGGTCAATTTCTCTGCCCGACGCATTTCGAGTACCTGCACGTACTCGGCCCCATAAAATAGGATCGATATCCCATAGTAACACCATAACAACAAGGCGATGAACGATCCTATGGCACCATAAGCACTCGTGTACCGCATGCCGATAAAAACTGCCCCAAGCAACCCGCGGCCAACTTCCCATACAATCGCCGCTAGCAAGCCGCCTCGAAAAGCATCCATCCAGTTGACCGGTCGCTTGGGCAAGATTCGATAGATGAGCATAAAGAGCATCGCATTGACACCTACCGTGGTCACGAAATCAAAGAAGTTGAATAAGTGCGTGACACTCGGCAGGTTCTGCGATGTTAACGAACGAACTTGGGTAACCCCCATGCTGACGAAAAACAAAACCACCATTAATCCACCTAGCGATAACAACATAAGGAACGCTGAAAATCGCTGGCGTAGCACTCGGATGATGGTCCATATTAGCGAGCGATCCTTCTGGGGCTCGATCCGAAAGATCTTGTCAAACCCACGATCGATCTGCGCAAAGACCCCAATGGCTGCCAAGATCGCGGTGATCAATCCCGTCGGCCCACCGACGAGTGATTGGCTTGTGAGTGAGTCGAGCACCTGATCGACCTGGGATCGAACCTCTGGTGTGGTCTGATTCTCGACCGTCTCTAAAATCTGTTGCTGGATGTCAAATCCCGACTGAGTGTATCGAAGAAAAATTCCCAAGCCCGAGAACAGGAGTAAGAACATCGGGAACAAAGACAAAGCCAAATAGTATGCGACACTCGCAGCCAGCGATCCAGCATCGTCTTCGGTCCATCGCAAACCAGCATCACGCAGATTGGGAAAGAAGTCCATCAACCAACGCTTGCCATGCTCAATCGCTTGTGGTTTTGATACCACAGGCGATTGGCTTATGGGTTGGCCTGGCTGCAGACTAGCCTCTTGGTTGATTTTTTCGTCGGACTCAGAACTCATCCGGTGGATTGTAGAATTGTGTGAATTTTGCCGCTAGCGGAACTGACTCATTGGAATTCGTGGCAATTCTACCCTCAATCGGGCTCGTCGAATCCGACGTTTCGTCGATAATGGCGGCTTAAATCTCGCTCCCTAAATCACCTACCCATAGCATCGTCCTATGAACACGACCCCCGCTGCCCCATTGGGGCCCTTACCCTCCCTGGATTCAGTACCGATCGACGCGATCTTGATGGTTTCCTTCGGGGGCCCCGAAGGCCCCGAGGATGTGATGCCATTTCTTGAGAATGTACTCCGGGGCAAGAATGTGCCTCGCGAAAGAATGCTTGAGGTCGCCGAGCACTACAATCATTTTGGAGGCGTCAGTCCCATCAACCAGCAGTGCCGTGAATTCCTTGACGCTCTTAAAATTGAACTCGCCCGTCGAGGGATCGAGCTACCCGTTTACTGGGGGAATCGCAACTGGCACCCGATGCTCACAAGCACCATCGAGACAATGAAGCAAGATGGTCGCAAACGGGCGATCGCATTCTTTACTTCCATGTTCAGTTGCTACAGCGGCTGCCGCCAATATCGAGAAAACATCGCCGCATCGATGCTCCAAGCCGGACCAGATGCCCCGCTGGTGGAAAAAACTCGCATGGGATTCAACCACCCCAAATTCATCCAGGCCCAAGCCGACTGCTTGGAAATCGCCCTCAGCCAAATTAAGGAAGAACTTGTTGCCTCGACTCCCGTGCTCTTCTCTGCCCACAGCATCCCAAAATCGATGGCAGATCATTCTCGCTACGAACTGCAACTCAATGAAGCCGCTCGATTGATCTGCGAGAAAATGGGACATAAATCCTGGGAAGTCGTCTTTCAAAGTCGATCTGGCCCCCCACATCAACCCTGGCTTGAACCCGATGTTTGCGATCGCATCGAACAACTCCATGCGGAAAAACAAATCCAAAGTGTGATCGTTCAGCCGCTCGGATTCGTCTCCGATCACATGGAAGTACTCTACGATTTGGACCATGAAGCCAGAGATCAAGCACAAGAACTCGGTATCCAGTTCGTTCGTGCACCATCCTTAGGCACTCATCCCCAATTCGTTGAAATGACCGTCGATCTGATCGAGGAGAGACTCACTGCCGGAACCGATCGGCCATGTATAGGAAAATTGGGCCCAAGCCATGATATCTGCCCAGTCGACTGCTGCGTGTACCCTCAACCTACCCGGCCACCAGGAACCGGTCGCCCATCCTAATTCATTCCAGCAAGACTCACACACTTACACACCAACTGCGAAATGCGTCAAATCAAAATCAGTCGTCCCCTACCCGTCTTTTGTCTCCGATTTCTAGCCTCTCAATTCCTCTTCCTGATTGCAATCAGCGCGACGAATCTCATCGCCCTTGGGCAATCTCCAAAGCCGATTCGAGCTCTACTGATCGTGGGCGGTTGTTGCCATGACTACGACAGCCAAAAGCAGATCATTAAGCAAGGTCTTGAGCAATCTGCACACATCGATGTGACCGTCGTGCATCAAGGTGGAACGGGGACCAAAGCCGAGATTGAATTGTATCGAGACCCAAAATGGGCAGATCAATTCGATGTGATTCTTCACGATGAATGCTTTTCTGACGACAAGGATCCACAGTGGCTAGCTCGAATCCTCGAGCCACATCGCAAAGGAAAGCCTGGAGTGGTCATTCACTGCGCCATGCATTGCTATCGAATCGGCAACGATGATTGGTTCGAGTTCTGCGGAGTAACTAGCCGAGGTCACGGCCCGCACTATCCTCATGAAGTTAGGAATGCGCTTGCAAGCCATCCGATCATGGAAGGCTTCGGTGCTGCTTGGGCAAACCCCGCTGGAGAGCTTTATCGCATAGAACGCTTTTGGCCATCGGCGACAGCACTAGCCACCTCCAAAGATCGCGAGAACGGACAGGATCAAGTGTGCGTTTGGACCAATGACTACCGAGGTACTCGCGTCTTCGGAACCACCCTAGGACACCATAATGAAACCGTCGACTCCCCGGAGTTTATAGGAATGCTCGCCCGAGGAACCCTATGGGCCGCAGGGAAACTTTCTACTGAATACCTCAAGCCAGTGGCCAAACGGCTTGAACGCGAGAACCTTGCTCTAGGATGCAAAGTGACCGCTTCCTCGGAGCAAAAAGACCAAAACAACTTGTTGGAGTACGCGGTCGATGGCAAGCGAGCCACCCGTTGGTGCGCCAGTGGCGGAGGCTTTCCGCAGTGGATCCAAGTCGATTTGGGCAAAGCCCAAGATGTCCATGGCGTTGAGATCGACTGGGAGAGCGATCAAGCCCGTTACCGCTACACCGTTGAAACGTCGCTCGATGGAGAGAAATACCAAACGATCGCAAAGTCGTCAGAGGAAGGTTCGCTCGGCAAGGGAGCTCAGCACCCTATCGATCCAGCAAATATTCGCTACGTACGTGTATCGTGCCTGAGCGCATCCCCTGGGGCTTGGGCCAGCATCCGCGAATTGAAAATCTACGGAGGAGCGACCAAGGAGGTATCGTTTGAAGATGCGAAAGTCATCAAGGAGCGAGAGCTGCTCGGTGAATGCAAGTTGCCCGAAGGATTCGAAGCAACCTTGTTCGCATATCCTCCAGCGGTCAACTATCCGGTATTCGTCGCCGCTGCACCCGATGGAACCCTGTTTGTATCAAGCGACAAGAACGGATCACTTGATCGGGAACTCAAGCGAGGATCGATCATTCGACTGAAGGATCTCGACGGCGATGGCCGAGCCGATCAATCGAATTTGTATGTCGATAACGTCGACTCGCCTCGAGGTATCGTCTGGGACCATGATCGGTTGTATGTTTTGCACCCGCCCCATTTGAGCGCCTTCATTGATGAGAACAACGACGGCGTTTCAGATCGCCAAGAGATCCTCGTCAAAGACATCGCTTTTGGATTCAAAGACCGACCTGCGGATCACACGAGCAATGGCGTGACGATGGGGATCGACGGGTGGTTGTATCTTGCCATCGGCGACTTTGGTTTCATGAATGCCGTTGGAAGCGACGGACACCAGTTGCAGTTCCGTGGCGGCGGAGTGGTCCGAGTACGCCCTGATGGTTCCGGGTTGGAACTCTACAGTCAGGGGACTCGCAATATTCTCGAGGTTGCAATGGATCCGCTGCTCAGAGGCTATGCCCGTGACAATACCAATGATGGTGGTGGCTGGGATGTGCGTATGCACCATTTCAGCGGCGGCGACGATCACGGTTATCCGCGTAAATACATCCATTTTCCCAACGAGATTGTCCCACCGCTAGCCGATTACGGTGGGGGATCGGGTTGCGGTGCTTTGTTTCTCGATGAGCCAGGCTGGCCCAAGGGCCTAAACGATTGCATCTTTACGGCGGATTGGGGCCGGCAGATGATCTTTTCCCACCGAATCGAGCCCAAGGGAGCTTCTGTAGCCGTCGATCAACAAGAGTTTTTGGGCATCGAAAGAGCCACTGATTTGGATGTTGATGCCAACTCGAACCTGTTTGCTTCAAGTTGGAAGGGCGCGACGTTCACCTACGCGGGCGAGAACGTGGGTTACATTGTGCAACTGCGGCCCAAGGACTACAAACCGGAACCGTTGCCAAAACTCGATGCGAACGAGTTGTCCGGTTGGCTCAAACTGATCCACTCCGAGAGTCATCGGCGTAGGATCGAAGGTCAGCGTGGTCTGGTACGCTACGCCGCAGCGCATCCCAATGACGTCATCAAGCTTTGCGATAACCTCTTTCAAATCGCGAATTCAGATACAATTCCATTAAAGTCTCGGATCGCAGCGATCTTTGCGATTGGATTGATCCGAGATCAATGGGTTCATGGAAAACAAGACCCAGCGGTCGCTAAATCGCTCGCGGATTTACTCCTACGCCTTGCCAATCGCCCAGCCGTCAGCGCATGGGTGATCCGAGCACTCAATGATGCTCAACTCTTGAATGATCCAAACGTTCAAAATGTGATCCGCAAAGGACTCAGTGCAGGGGATCCTCGCAACATAACCGAAGCCCTTTTCGCACTGATTCATGGACCGAAAATCGAATTCGCAAGCGAAATCGTCGAACACCTATCAAGCGAAGACCCATTGATTCGACATCTTGCGACTCGAGCTTTCGCCAAACAGGATTGCCTGCAGTCAGCCATTGAGATCTTTAAGTCTCAATCCAAAGAGAGCAAGGCGTACGAGCATGCAATTCAGGCGTTAGCCATGAAGCATGAGCCTGCGATGATCTCTACTCTGATCGGTTCTCTCAATCAGTTCGATGACGCAGCCCTAGGCGTTCTGAGTCGACTTGCCTTGCGAGAAGGGGAATGGAGCGGAGCAAGCTGGGGGACGCGTCCTGACACTCGTGGACCCTATTATCAGCCGGAAACCTGGGAGATGACCAAACCGATCCAGGAGGCAGTCGATCAATTTCTGAGCACACAAGATGCCGCTAAAGGAACGGAAATCTTGCGGTTGCTCGCGCAGAACCGTTGGGATATCGCTCCGAGATTGGAATCCTGGATGCGAACATCTCAATGGAGCGAACTTCCGATGGTGCAGAGGATCGGTGTCCTTGAGGCCGCCGGTAGCTTGCCGGACTCGGTTCTCAAGATGCTCGAGACGGTCGCAGTTGATCCTCGAGTTTCTCAGACGGACTTGATCCCGCTCCTAGGGGTTTTGCTAAAACAGAATTCTAAGCAAGCCCTACCAGCGATTTCCAGATTGCTGGTACAAGCTGGAAGTAACTCGACTGAATTACAAGCCCAAGCTTGGAAGCGTTGCCAGGAAAGCGAATCGCTTGCAAAAAGCCTAGCAAATGGGTTTCATTCTGGTAACCTTCCGAGCGGTGATATCCAGGCGTTGATTGTTTCGGCAGTCGCATGCCGTAAAGATCAATCGCAGCGTCCTGAGATTCTCAGCGCCATCGATTCCGTTTGGTCTTCCGAGGAGGCTGTCGTCAGACTTTTCGAGATGTTTCGAGTCGGGGAATGCAAACAAGCAGAGCCGCTGGTACGACGAGCCATTTTGGATAATCGTCCAACGATAGAAAAGCTCGGCAAAGAGTTAGCCAACCACTGGGGCTTGGCGGACTTGTCTCAATGGAACGGACTAAAGATCTCGACGCTGAGCAAAGAGGATGTCCTCAAGGAGGTTGTGGCTTCCAAAGGCGATGTCAAACGTGGTGAACAGGTTTTTGCGTTGCTTGGATGTGCCAAGTGCCATGACATCAAGCCGACCGAGACCTTGAGGGGACCGTACTTACCCAACGTCGCCAAGACCTACAAGCGCGATCAGCTTACCGAGGCCATTTTGATGCCCAGTAAATCGATCGCCCAAGGTTTCGTGCAGAACGTCTTTCGGCTCGATGACGACCGGGTAGTTTCCGGCTTTGTAACCAAGGAGAGTCCAGAGAAGATTGTGCTCAGGAACGCCCAAGGTGACGTTGTTGAAATTGAAGTCGAGTCGATCGCCGAGCGCAAGGAGAGTCCTGTTTCGGTGATGCCCGAAGGGCTAGCCGATGGAATGCCCATTTCGGCTCTTGCAGATTTGGTAAGCTATCTGGAGTCGCTCAATTAATGCAAGCGGTAGTGCGCAAGCACTCCGGTGAGTGATGGATTGTCGTTGAATTCGCATGGTTTTAACCGGACGGCTCGCGCCGTTCCGCTTCTAATTCAACGCCATTCGGCTTCGCGCCTGTGGTAGGCTCCTCAAATATGATTAACTTCTCGCGCTGGTAGATGATTTCGGAGAAATCATATACGTTGATCACCTCTCGCATGGGTTGGAATCTCATGCAACAATACTTGAGCTTCAAGCAATGCACGAGCAGCTAAACCCTCGCCTTAGGATAGAACCCCATGGCAAACGACCGTTGGAAAGTTGTTATCACAGACCTTATCGTTGAACCACTCGATTTCGAAAGGGATGTTCTGCATTCAGTGGCCGATGTGATCGCTCTCGATGCGATGCAAGAATCGGAGCTCGTCGGTCGTATCGAAGATGCTGACGCGATCATGGTCTACCACTACTTTCGATTCACTCGAGCCAGTATCGAACGCCTCGAACGCTGCAAGATCATCGTCAGACCCGGTGTCGGTTACGATGGTATTGATATCGCCGCCGCCCGCGAACGCGGTATCCCAGTTTGCAATGTGCCCGACTACGGGACCGAAGAAGTCGCTGACTCGGCCATTTCCATGGCCGTAACTCTCTCTCGTGGCTCCCACTTTCTCAATAGCCGACTCAAACGCGGTATCGGAGCTTGGAACGTCGATCAAGCCCTCCCGGTGCCAAGGCTTCGGAATCGCACTTTAGGTATCGTCGGTTGTGGCAGGATAGGGACGGCAGCAGCCCTGCGAGCCAAAGCCTTCGGATTCGATGTCCTATTCTATGATCCTTACGTCAAAGACGGGGTCGATAAGGCCCTAGGGATTCGACGCGTCGATAGCCTTAAACAACTGCTCGTAGAATCTTATATCGTCAGTATGCACTGCCCACTGACCTCTGAGACCCGAGGCATGATCGGACGTGAGGAAATCGGATGGATGCCCAAAGGCTCCTATCTGGTCAATACCGCTCGTGGTGGCGTCGTCGATACTCTTGCAGTGATCGAAGCACTCAGCGATGGTCATCTTGCGGGCGCGGGAATTGATGTGCTCGAACAAGAACCACCACCCGCAGACAGCCCCATCCTTGCCGCTTGGAGGGATCCGAACCATCCGGCCCACGACCGGCTGTTACTCAACCCTCACACGGCCTTCTACTGCGACGAAGGCTGCGAGGAGTTTCGACGCAAGGGTGCGATGGAGATCCTCAGGGCCTATCAAGGGAAACCGCTTCGCAATCAAGTCAATTAAGAACGCTCCTGCGAATTATCGCAGAACGCGAGCTGACAAAGCTGCTTCGACTTGCTCTCCAAGACTCGTGACGATCACTACCTTCTGATCGATCTTTTCGTTTGCATCGGTCTGCGTCGATGTACCACGAAACGTAAAGGGGACGATATGCGTGGTTTTTTCCCCTGCGGGCGTTTGGAATTCGAAGCGGTCATCACCGCACGTGATCAGGTCGATCGAAAAGGGCTTCTTGCCTTTCACGATAAAACGTTGTTGCCGGGTCTCGCCTGAGCGAACATCCCCCATCGCAATCGTTTCAGGGGTGACGGTAATTGGTGGCCTAACTCTTGCCGAAACGGGGATCGAAAACTCTCGATTCCTTTCATCCGGATCGTTTGTTACGACGATGACCTCGTCGACGATCTTGGCCGGCGTTAGCGACTCTTTGAGTTTCACATGCATCCGATACATCACGCCGTTGGGTTGGTACATCGGCTTGTCCAAAACCACCTCGAACGCCTGTGCGTTCCCTCGAACATCGGCAATCTGGAGTCCCTTCTTTCCGTTGAACGAAAGACTCAAGTCGATCGTTCGGCTTTGTCCAAGCTCGACATCGCCAAAGACGATCTCACCTGGCTCGATCGAAACATCGGTGCGAATCGTTCCTCCGACGGTCAACTGAATCTCGGCGTAGTAGGGCTTGTCAATCACGACGGTGATCACGGCGCTCTTGGTGCCGGTGAATGTCCTGGTATTGAATTTGGCGAGAATCTCACCCTTCTCCCAGGACTTCAACGTCGGCTTGGTGGCCACCGGACTGGTACACCCGCAACTGCTACGCACACTGGCGATGTGTACGTCTTCTTCAAAGCAGTTTTCAATCACAAAACTGTGCTCCGCTTTCGCATTACGGCTGACGGTACCAAAGTCGTGATGCGTTTCCTTGAAAAGCTTCCTTACCCACTCCTGTGCCCTCGCTGACGTTCGGCTTGTGTCAACGCACAGGATCGCCAACAGGAAAAAAAATGACCAAGCTCGGTAGATCGCTAGCATTGGATGATCGAAAGCTTTGCAATGGGTCCAGTTCGAGAAAACGAGAATCGTCGGATATTCGGAAGATCGGCAAGTCGTGGCGAATAGTTCATCCCAAAAGAGTTTGTCTACTTTTTGGGGATTTTTGCCTTCAAAATAGGGTGTATAGGGAGACTAGAGCCCTAGCTTAGAGCCTTAGGAACATTCGTTTATTGTACATGACTGCAAGGAGGATGCATTTGCAGGCAAGAGCTCCAACAAGGATTACGATCGAACGGTGGTCGCCTGCAAGGTCTCCGATGCCACTTAGAAAGAACTCAGAAATTTTGTTAAATGGGATGATGCGTTGCATCAGGTAGATAGTGATTGCATTGGCCCCGATGATGATCCACAGCCAGGCCCAACCTCGGAAGCCCAGTCCATCAATGATCCCATAGAAGATGGATAAAAGCATCAGGCTCCATCCGCCCGCTACGAGCACAAAGGAACTGGTCCATAGATTCTTGATGATGGGAAAGTAGTTCCCCCAGTATGTACCCAGGACGACTAGAGCCGTTCCTAGTGCCATCAACCCCGATGCTTTTTCTAATTTGGAATAGTTGGATCTAAGCCAAATGCCTGCTGCGATTCCTAATAGCACTGTTGCAACGGCGGGAATCGTCGACAGTAAGCCTTCGTTATCTCCAAAGCCGTAGTACTTATCGAGAATCTTGCCAGGCAATACGGTGCGGTCGATGTAACCCGATAAATTTCCTTCTGGTGTAAGGTTTCCGGCGATGCCTCCTGGGACAGGCACCCAAGCTAGGATGGCCCAGTACCCCAACAGGATCGCAATCCAGGACGCGAACAGACCTCGGGGGCCAAGATGCAATGCTAGGAGTGCTCCGATTCCATAGCAGATGCCGATGCGTTGCAGCACACCCATCCAGCGCAGTTCAGACCAATTCAGGTTTTGGATTCCGTTGTAGATCAGCCCCATGAACACGATCAATAAGGTGCGTCGTAGGATCCTCCAATAGGCTTTCGCGCGATCGTCTTGGAGTTTCCCGAGCGAAAAAGGGATCGAGCAACCAACAAGCATCAAGAATAGCGGAAAGATCAGATCATAGAAACGAAAGCCTTCCCACTCGACGTGATCGAACTGTTCACTGAGTTGCGGTGCCCAAGCCGTCGAGATCCCGGCAACGGTGGTCGCAGGGACCAGTGCCAGTAGTTTCTTGGCAAGCGTGTCGGCTCCCATGATCCAGAACATATCAAAGCCACGCAGCGCGTCTATGGAAAGGACTCGCTCATTGGTGTTTTTGGGATCGGATTGAGGCTGTTGCTGCATGATACTACCTGAGATTATTCCGTCCTCAATCGACTCTGGTGCGTGGTGTTTCTTCAAGCAAGGAGGCCATCACGACTGCACCGATGACAGGCTCACTGACTTGGTGGCTCAGAGCGGGTGCCATTTGTCTTTGCTCAAGATGTCTGAGGATAGTCGGAACCAGAGGGGATTTGCCCAAGAGGGTTCCGCCGCTGAAAGCCAGACCGTATTGATTGGCTTGGAGACCGACTCGGGACGCTCCAGCAACGATGAGCTCCGCTAAATCAAGCGAGGCATACTCGAGTAGTTTGCTGGCGATAAGATCACTAGACGCAAATTGGACGACGGTTTGGTACAAGCTTGCGATTTTAGGTCTTGGGATAGGCTGAGTGTAGAGGCGTGGAATCAGGTCGATGGCGCCATCGCACCCCATCTCTTTAAGTACTGCGCGATGCAGAGGTGAAAACTCCTCACCAGAGTCGTGAGCACGGCAAACTTCTTTCAGTGCCGAGAGTCCGATTGCAAATCCACTTCCTTCGTCTCCTAGAAGGTACCCCCAACCGCCGACCCTGGTCGCTTGGAGTGGCGTTTCAAACAGAGGATGGCCGTTCTCAATCGAGCTAGTATTCACCGAGTCCTTGGTCGCCGATACGATCGATCCGGTACCAGCGATGAGTGTGACGCTGTTGTTCCATAAGTGGCTTGCTTGACCATACATGGATGGATTGTGCAAGTTTCGAGTTTCCCAGAGTGCAGCCCAGCGAATAGGCGTGACATCTTCGCTAACCCGGATGCGATCTGCGATACGAGTTTTTTCGACCCAATCGGCGACAGGTATACGTTGATCGGCTCGTCCAACGCCTGCCATGCATACGCAAATGGCATAGGCTTTGGTCGGCTCAATACTTGAACTTTTGAAGGCCTGCTCGACTGCCAAGAGCAGGTTGTCATAAACAGTTTCAAAGCCAACCGAACGAGGGTTGCCAGGGCCAGCTTCCCCTGCACCAATCACTCGGATCGAATCGGCCCAGTGCGGGGAATCATGTGCGGATTGGTATCGAGTCGTCGTCGGATGTCGGGATAGAGCAACGCAGGCTTTGGTTTTCGAACCGCCAGCATCAATGCCGATGACCAATCGCTCCTGCAAATCACTAACCATTTTTCAAAACCTTAACAAACCTAACGGACAATCAGTTGCAAGCTGGATTGGTTGCTGTGGGTACAATTCGATATCGGTATTGTAACCATGGATTGAGAGTTCAAGACCCAGGGAACAAAGACTTAGCGATCAATTCCTCCCCAAAGCCGACCTTAATCGTCCACTGGACTCCAGCAATCGCTCTTGAGCCGCCTGTTTCGAGATCCCCAGCGTGTGAGAGACGATGGCGGTCTTAACCTCGCCGTCGCAGGCGGCCAATAGCAATTCCGATTCGTTTCGTCCCAACCCTGTGATTCCGCTGACAATTCGGATGCTCCGATCCTTGAGTTTCACGTTGGTCGCTCGCAGATCGACCATCCAATTTCCGTACGTCTTACCGATGCGAATCATGGTACCCGTCGAGATCATGTTGAGAACTAGTTTTGTCGCCGTCCCGGCTTTGAGTCTGGTCGAGCCACTGAGAATCTCTGGGCCCACGACAGGAGCGATCAGAATGTCGCACACCGTCGAGAGCTCGGAGACTTCATTGCATGTAACTCCGATCGTTGCCGCTTGGATCGTGCGCGCATAGGTGAGTGCACCTAAGACATAGGGCGTTCGGCCACTGGTTGCGATCCCGCACACGACATCCCTTGGGCTCAGATTAACTCCTCGAAGATCCTCAGCGCCGGCTTGAGCATTGTCTTCAGCACCTTCAATCGCGGTGGTCAAAGCGCGTTGGCCACCGGCAATTAGCCCGACGACGAGCGATGGTGGGGTGTTGAATGTGGGTGGGCATTCCGAAGCATCGAGGACCCCCAAACGACCCGAGGTTCCGGCACCGATGTAGATCAAGCGTCCGCCGTTCTCGAAGCGCTGCGTGACAGTCTGGATCGCCTGTGCGATCGCTGGAAGAACTTTTTCGACAGCCTGCAGCACCTTATGATCCTCGAGGTTCATCAGCCGAGCGATTTCGATGGGCTCCATTTGATCGATCGCGATCGAATCAGGATTGTTCTGCTCCGTGGTCAAGTAATCCATAAAACTGCTTCTCGATGGCTAAAAACCTACCTGGCGACGTTTGGTTCTATTACTGTTACAATGCCCCAATCTACATTGGTCGATCCCATTGAAAAGGACAGTTCATGCAGATTCCCCTTGGAATCATCGATTTGATCGTGCTCGTCGCAGCGATGGCCGCATCGGTATTTATTGGCTTGAAGATCGCTGGAAGAAACAAATCGGTCGAAAGCTATTTGTTGGGCGACAGGGATTTACCTTGGTGGGCCATCCTCGGATCGATCGTGGCAACCGAGACAAGCGCAGCGACGGTTCTAAGCGTGCCTGGCATTGGTTATGGCGCAACCGGGTTTGCTTTTCTGCAGTTGGCGTTAGGGTATATACTTGGTCGACTGATCGTCGTGATTTTCTTGCTTCCAAATTACTTTAGTGGCAATATTGTCAGCGCCTACGAAGTTCTGCGCAAGCAGTTTGGGACGACCACGACGCGATTGGCATCGATGCTGTTCTTGGTTACAAGAAATCTTGGAGACGGCCTGCGGTTATACCTTGCCGCGATGGTTTTGCAGCAGCTCGTCGGCTGGCCGATTGTCCCAAGCGCCTTGGTCATCGGTGGTGTGACGCTGCTATACACCTACTTTGGTGGGATGCGATCGGTGGTATGGAACGATTGCATCCAATTGGTGATCTACCTCTCAGGCTGCATCGTAGCTGCGATGCTTTTGGTAAGAATGTTGCCCAATGGTTGGCAGACCTATTCGGACTACATGACCGCAACGGGGAAATGGAACTGGATCGATCTCGATATGTCCCTCAGCAAGCCTTATACGCTTTTTGCCGGGCTAGTCGGAGGCACCTTTTTATCTCTCGGCTCCCATGGAACCGATCAGATCATGGTGCAGCGGTACCTTAGCGCTAGGAGTTCGAAGCATGCAGCGGCGGCAATTCTCACAAGCGGCATCTTTGTTTTCCTGCAATTCGCTTTAGTTCTGTGGATCGGGACTTTGCTCGGTGCGTTTCATCTCTCCTCACCGCTGCCGGAGGGGATTAAGGACGATAAAATTTTTGCACATTTTATTACTCAGTATTTCCCGCGTAATCTCGGACTCATTGGGCTTATGCTCGCAGCAATCCTTGCTGCGACGATGTCGACGCTTTCAAGTTCGCTATCCTCTTCGGCTTCTTCGGCTTATAGCGATCTATGGCTTACGAGCCTCAAGCAATCGCCTACACCGGCGGCTCGGATATGGTTCACGAGGCTTGCGACTCTCTTTTTTGGCGTTGTTCAGATCGGGATTGGTATATGGGCAAGCACTTTTTCCGATAGTGTTGTCGGAAATGCGCTGACGATTGCGGGATTCTCATCAGGCGTATTGTTAGGCTGGTTTTTTCTTGGCTTGTTCCAGCCCCATGTTGGACAACGCGCAGCGATCGCAGGTGGAATCCTAGGGTTGTGCGTTTTGCTTTGGATCCAGTTCGTTTTGAATCAACCTAATCACATCCGCATCGCTTTTCCTTGGCTATCCTGTATCGGCTCTTTGGTAACCTTTGTCAGCGCAAGTTATCTCGCATACCTACCCCCGTTCAAAAGCACTCGATCATGATCAAACCCTTATTCGCTTATCGGTTTCTCTGTGCTCTTCTATGCGTTCACTTTGCGTGTTCCTTGCTGTGGATCGGCGACCTTAAGGGCCAAGATATTGCGGGGGTCGCCCAAGAGCGAATAGACCGCTTTGAACAGCAGATATCAAAGATGGTCGAGAAGGGGATTGCAGAAGGCAAGATGCCCGGTTGTATTGTTGGGATAGGAAATCGAGATGGTCTTTTCTATCAAAAGGCGTTCGGTAACAAATCGCTTGACCCCGCGACCCCAATGACGCTCGATACGGTCTTCGATATGGCTTCGATCACCAAGCCTGTAGCAACGGCCACGTCAATCATGCAACTGGTCGAACGTGGTGAACTTAGGCTCAAAGATAAGGTATCTGCCTATTTCCCAGAGTTTGCTGCCAACGACAAGGAAGCGATCACCGTCGAGCATCTATTGCTCCACACCAGTGGCCTAATCCCCGATAATCCGCTCGCCGATTACTTGGAAGGTCCCGATGTCGCTTGGCAAAAAATACTCGCCTTGAGCTTATCTGCCCCCATAGGTACCGCGTTTAAATACTCCGACGTGAACTTCATTGTGCTCGGAAAGCTTGTCGAGAAGATCTCAGGAAAGTCGCTCGATCTTTATACTAAGGAAAACATCTTCGGGCCGCTTGCGATGATCGAGTCAGGGTATCTTCCAAACGAGGAGTTGAAGGCAAGGTGCGCACCGACGGAGAAACGGGAAGGTCATTGGATCCAAGGGCAGGTCCATGATCCCCGGGCTTTTCACCTCGGTGGAGTCGCGGGGCATGCAGGGCTTTTCTCGACATTGAAAGATTTGTCTCTCTATGCACAGAACATGCTGCAAACGCTCGATGGAGGCTCGAACCGACCGACCGCGAAGAAGAGTCCTCAGATTTTGTCACCACGTTCGATCGAATGGATGACCCGTGGGTACCTAGTCCCCTCGGGAGTACGAGGATTGGGTTGGGACAAGCGTTCGGGGTTTTCAATCAACCGTGGGGATCTGTTTAGCGATCGTGCGTTTGGACATGGTGGATTCACCGGCACGGTACTCTGGATCGACCCGGGAACCGATTTGTTTTTCATCTTCCTAAGCAACCGAGTCCATCCCGATGGCAAAGGATTAGTCAATCCCTTAGCGGGTAAGATTGCCAACCAAGTGGTTGCTTGTTTTGGAGATCATAAGGCAGGTCACGCTTCGAGGGTTGCGACAACGCCTGTTCGTGTTCGAAATGGAATCGATGTACTTGAGTCACAAGGATTTAAGCTGCTCCAAGGAGAGCGTATTGGCTTGATCACCAATCATACAGGACGAAATCTAGAGGGACTCAACACGGTGACGGTTCTGAGCAAGGCTTCCGGGGTGAAGCTCGCTGCCCTATTTAGCCCCGAGCATGGCTTCGAGGGCAAGCTGGATATCCCCAAAGTAGATAATTCGCAGGACAGTACTACAGGGCTTGTGATTTATAGTCTCTATGGTGAAACCCGTAAACCAACTGCGGAGATGCTTACTGGTATCGATACGATTGTATTTGATATTCAGGACATTGGAGCTCGCTTCTATACGTATGTCTCCACGATGGGTGAGGCGATGAAGGCGGCGAGCGAGCAAGGGAAAAAGTTTGTGGTTTTGGATCGGCCCAATCCCATTGGTGGACAAATCGTCAGTGGGCCGATGCTCGATAAGGGGCAAGAAGCTTTCGTCGCCTTTCATTCCTTGCCAGTCCGCCACGGAATGACAATCGGTGAGTTGGCAAAAATGTTTCGTGACGAGTTAAATCTGAAACTGGATCTGACGGTGGTGCCTTGCGAAGGCTGGACACGAGGGATGACTTGGGAGCAGACCGGATTGACATGGGTCAACCCCTCGCCGAATATGCGCAGCTTAACCCAAGCCTTCTTGTACCCCGGAGTGGGTCTGATCGAGTCGACGAATGTTTCGGTCGGTCGCGGAACCGACACGCCGTTTCAAGTCGTCGGTGCACCTTGGATTTCAGGCGTTGAACTGGCTCAAGAACTCTATCGGACTGAATTGCCTGGAGTTGTATTCGTACCGATCGAATTTACGCCCGAGTCGAGCAAACATGCGAAGGTGCTCTGCAAGGGTGTTGAGCTTATCATTACCGATCGAGATCGTTTCGAGAGTGTGCCTACAGGACTGGCGTTGGCCAAAGCATTGCGTAAGCTCTACCCGATGGATTGGGAAACCAAGAACTCAAACACACTATTGAGGAACCAGGTCATCCGCGATGCCATTCTCGACGGGAGTCTTGATCCTCGTTTCGATACTAGGTTGAGCGAAGGCCTCTTCGAGTTCAACCAACGCCGACAAAACTTCTTGATCTATCCCTAAAGCGTTCAGGGGTCAGGGTTCAGAGGTTCTTGCGATGGTATTGATCGGAGCCTCATTTTGTGCTGTTGCATTTGCCCCCGGGGCAGGTGCGGCATTGGGAATCGTTCCTGGGACGACGCGTGGACCATCGATCGTTGCATCAACGATTTCCTTGAGAGCCTCACCATCAACGACCTCGACCTCCATAAGCCGTTTGGCGAGGGCTTCGAGGGCGGTTCTGCGTTCGGTGAGGATCGATCGAGCGTGGGAAGCCGATTCGTCGATGAGTCGTTTGACTTCTTGGTCAATCTCTCTCGCGGTTTGTTCGGAATAGTCGCGGCCGAAGGACTCGCCACCGCCTGTTGCAAGGAACGGAGAGCGATTTCCTTCGCGGAAATTGACCCGTCCGAGACGGCTCATTCCGTATTGCATCACCATCGCTCTGGCGATGTTTGTAGCTCGTTCGAGGTCGTTCGAGGCTCCTGTGCTGATGTCTCGAAACACCATTTCTTCGGTGAGTGTGCCCGCTAGCAGTACCTGCATCTGAGCTTCAAGCTCAGGTTGAGTAACCAGATAGCGATCATCTTCAGGCCGTTGCATCGTGTATCCCAAGGCAGCGACACCCCGTGGAATGATCGATACCTTGTGAACTGGATCGGTATTTGGAATCGAATAAGCGACCAATGCGTGGCCAGCTTCGTGGTAAGCCACACGAAGTTTTTCGTCTTCGTTCATCACCCGCTTTTTCTTTTCCAATCCTGCGGATGCGCGTTCGACGGCTTCGTTCAACTCGCTTTGATCAACAACATTTTTTCCTTTGCGCGCTGCCAATAATGCGGCTTCGTTGACCAAGTTCGCAAGGTCTGCTCCTACGAAACCAGGCGTGATCGCAGCGATGTGATTCAGTTCGACGTTGCCGCTGAGCTTTACGTTTTTGACGTGTACCTTGAGGATGTCCTCGCGACCTTGTTTATCGGGTCGATCGACGAGCACGTGCCGATCGAATCGTCCAGCGCGCAGTAGCGCTGGATCGAGGGTTTCAGGGCGGTTGGTCGCTGCCATTACGATCACCCCCGAATTTGGATCGAATCCATCCATTTCGACAAGCAGTGCGTTGAGCGTTTGTTCACGCTCGTCGTGCGAACCGACGATATTGCCCGCTCGGCTCTTGCCCAACGCATCGAGTTCGTCGATGAAGATGATGCAAGGTGATTTGGCGACGGCTTGTTGGAACATATCTCGAACGCGAGCTGCACCGACCCCGACAAACATTTCAACGAAGTCCGAACCGGACAAGGAGAAGAAGGGAACACCTGCCTCGCCTGCAATCGCCTTGGCCAACAGCGTTTTACCCGTTCCTGGAGGGCCTACCAAGAGAACACCACGCGGGATTCGTCCACCGAGTCGCTGGTATTTTTCTGGATGTTTTAGGAAATCAACGATCTCACGAACTTCTTCGACCGCTTCATCAATCCCTGCGACATCGTTAAAGGTAATGCCGATGTCTTCTTGAGCGTAAAGCTTGCCTCGGGAGCGTCCGAACTGCATTGGGGATCCGATGCCTCCCATGCGACGCATGAAAAAGTAAAGCAAGGTTGAGATCAGAAAGAACGGTAAGAGGAACATCCAAAAGAACTGCGTAAGCATGCTTTGGCCAGGGGCGTTGTCCCAAGCGATCTTCGATGCCGTGAGCTTTTCTTTGAGCTCCTTGTTCGTGTTCTCTGAGTTGTCTTTAACCGACTGAAAGACTCGTTCACTCGTTGCCGTCGGTTTGCCATCAACGATCTTTGTAACCTTGACTTTTCCTCGAACCGTGTCCTTGTCTACCTGGACGTCGCGGAGTTGGCTAAGCTCATACTTTTCTTTGTTGATCGTGATAACCTTTTTTCCGTCGAATCCTTCGACCAACGAATTCTGAGAGGAGTCGCCGTATTTGGTCGCATCGATCAACTCGACCAAATCAGGGTATCGGATCTCTTGGTACAAGGCCGTTGAGACAAAACTGAAAGCGGCCATCAGCAAGAGCATTCCCAGCAGTGCGTACATAAGCCAGTTGCTGCCAGGTTGACCGTTCCCTTGTGAATTGGTGCGTTTATCCGATTTATTGTCGTCTGCCATGCATCGATACCCGACGGGGTAAAAAGTAAAATTTCCCAAGCCTCGTTGGCCTGGAATAGCTCCCGTTATTATGCACACGGGATAACCCCTGGGCAGGGTTTGATGTTGAGGAATTCCAAGACAGTCCCTAAAATTCCTAGAATAAATCTGTTTTATTCCCGATGGCCACTTCCGCGGTTAGCCCCGCGCAGGACGGATCATGCACCTGCTGATCTCCAATTCCCAAAATTCAGGGCTTTCGGCGCGGGAGTCTTTGGAGTGAGTAAGCCTCGTCAAGTAGCCATCCTGGGTTCCACAGGGAGCATCGGTCGTTCGGCCTTGGAGGTTCTTCAATCGCATCGCGGTCGATTTGAACTCGCCTGCATCTCCTGCCATCAGCAACTGGATCTTTTCCAAAAGCAGTGCCAAGAATATCGACCCAAACTGGCCGTGGTCACCGATTCTGCGAACCCTCAAGTGGATCTTTGGCTCTCGGGCACAGAACCCTTGTCGATGCGTCGAGCATGCGGCAACAAAGAACTCATCGAAGCGATTTCCGGCCCG
The DNA here is from genome assembly GCA_040381975.1 of Pirellula sp. Taxonomy (GTDB): domain Bacteria; phylum Planctomycetota; class Planctomycetia; order Pirellulales; family Pirellulaceae; genus JBKCUI01. The sequence goes on along the minus strand of JBEIGI010000003.1, from coordinate 32,691 downwards.
CAAGTCGATATCGTCGTGGCAGCGATTGTCGGTGTCGCCGGTCTTGAAACGAGTCTTGCAGCCGTCCAAAGCGGAAAGCGACTTGCACTGGCCAATAAAGAATCCTTGGTCGTCGCCGGCGAATTGCTATTGGACCTTGCCAAAAAGTCCGGGGCCGAAATCATTCCTGTTGACAGCGAGCACAGCGCGATTTTCCAAGCCCTGCAGTGCAACTTTCCAAGCGATTCCTTGAGCGATCCTAATAACCACCGCCTTGGTCTCAGCGCACAGCAGGGCCAGATCGAAAAAATCATCCTCACCGCAAGCGGCGGCCCACTTCGAGACTGGCCATTAGAAGAACTCGAAAAAGCAACCATCGAGGATGCTCTTGCCCATCCCACCTGGTCGATGGGCCGTAAAATCACTGTCGATTCGGCGACCATGATGAATAAAGCCCTTGAGGTGATCGAGGCCCACTGGCTCTTTGGACTCCCTGCAGAGCAGATCCAAGTCGTGATCCACCCGCAATCGATAATCCATTCGATGGTAGAATACCGGGACGGGTCGGTCATCGCCCAACTGAGCCCCCCCGATATGAAACTCCCGATCCAATACGCACTGACTTATCCCGAACGAACCTCGGCAACCGCCAGGCGTATGGATTGGAGTCAGTCGCAGTCCCTGAGTTGGTATCCTGTAGATCCAGAGCGGTATCCGGCCTTGGAATTGGGTTTCGAGGTCGCTCGTCGCGGTGGAACATGCGGTGCAGTGCTCAACGCGGCCAACGAGGCCGCCGTCGAACTGTTCCTGCAATCGAAGATTCGTTTGACAGACATCGCCAAAGTTTGTCGATCCGTTTTACAACATCATGATTTCGCAACAAGTCCGAGTCTTGCTGAACTGCTTCGTCAGGATCGCTGGGCCCGCGACGAAGTGATGCGATGGAATAAAACTTTATGCTAGATCAATTCGTGTTATCTCAAAATATTTACTCGATGGTTTTCGGAGACAGATTGCCCTGGATCCTTGCAGCCGATGTCTCTTTGCTGCAATCCCTCCTATCGAAGGCTTACAACATCGGAATGATGCTCCTTGGCCTAGGTTTCGTGATCTTCGTCCACGAGCTTGGGCATTTCCTTGCTGCGAAAATGTTTGGTGTCAAGTGCGAGAAGTTTTATGTCGGTTTCGATGTGCCGATGAAGATCGGTCCGATTCGACTGCCCTCAAGGCTCGCAAGATTTCAATGGGGCGAAACCGAATACGGGATCGGTAGCATCCCACTTGGTGGCTACGTGAAGATGCTCGGACAAGACGATGACCCTCGAAAACTCAAAGAAGAGAATCAGCGAATTGGCTTGGGTGATGACACAGAGCAAACCGTCAAACTCGACCCCCGCTCCTATCCAGCCAAACCGGTCTTTGCCCGAATGATCATCATCAGCGCGGGGGTCATCATGAATTTGATCTTCGGTGTGCTGATGGCCGCCGCTGCGTTTAGTCTCGGTGTTCCATACACTCCAGCGATCCTCGGCGGCACCATGCCAGGCGATCCGGCTTGGCAAGCCGGTCTTAAGCCCGGGGACCGGATCGTTGGCGTAAGCACCTCGGAAGATGATCAAATGTCTTTTGACGAGATCCGAAAGAAGGTTGCTATCGGAGGTATTCGAAATGCCTCCGAACCGATTGACCTGACCTACGAACGTCAGGGACAACGCAACAAGGTAAAGGTCAGTGGCAGCATGGCGCATGCAGATCCTGATGCTCGGCTCAACTTTCAAACGATCGGTATTCGATCCACCTCCACTACCACGGTCGGGAAAACGGCAACGTTTGGGAAACTGCAAGATTTCGAAGGAAAGAAACTCAGCAATCTGCAACCTGGAGATAAGATCCTCGGCGTCGATGGCGTTCTGCTAGAATCCGACGACAAAGCAGGAGAATTCTTCAGCTATCAACTCGACGAAATCCTTCACCCAAGACTCGACAAAAAAGTCGAGCTTTCCGTCGAGCGAAACAATGGATCGAGCAAACAAAGCGTTGTTGTGCCGATCGATCCACTTCCCCTTAAAACCTTAGGGATCCGATTCGCACCCGATGCCGTGACCGTTGTAGCAAGCGACTCGCCTGCGGCGGCCGCCGGTATACGCATGGGAGATGTTCCAACCAAACTCAATGGCCAAGAGATCGAAGATGCAGTCACACTACCGAATCGAATCGCCACCATGGCCGGTCAGTCCGTTAAAGTGGAGTTCGCTAGAGCCAACAGCGAATCGGTGGTTCTTGAATGGACGGTTCCGAATCGCTTTCTGCTAGAGAACGATCTGCCGATGTACGGCTCTGTTGGTCTGGAACTGCCTGGATCCGGCTTGGTCTATCGCGTTTCGCCGAAAATCACGTCGATCGCACCCGGCAGCGAGGCATCCAAGAGTGGACTACAAGCTGGCGACTTGGTCAAACAGGTCGCATTTGGGAAGCTCAGCGAACCCCAAGCGAGTTATCTGAAGGATACCAAATTGGAATCCTTGTTTTCAAAACAGACTCCTGTGGATAACGTGAAAAACTTGCAGTACATCCATTCGGTACTCCAAGCCCTTCCGGCGGAACTTCCTCTCGACTTGGTCGTCGAACGCGATTCAAAGATTGAGACCGCAACGGTTGCTATCCATGAGGAAACGGATGTGTTCTCGCCGGATCGGCGAATCGCACTTGCGCCCTATCGACAAACATACTACGCAAAATCCGTCGGTGCTGCGTTGCAAAAAGGTCTCCAAGAGATCCGACGAGGTATCGGCGATGTGCTTGAGTTCCTCGGGCTTATCGTTACAGGCAAGGCTTTTAACTACATCGGAGGTCCAGCAACCATTGCCGTACAGGCGACTTCGGCAGCATCGGAGGGGGTAAGTACCTTGCTGATGTTCCTAACACTCCTGAGCGCGAATCTTGCGGTGGTTAACTTTCTTCCCGTCCCTGCGCTCGATGGTGGCCACATGGTATTTCTCGCTGCCGAAGCCATCACGGGCAAACCCGTCAACGAAGATCTGCAGGTCAAGCTTACCATCGGTGGGATCATCGCCTTGCTGTGCTTGATGATCCTAGCTTTCCGAAACGACTTTCTTCATTTATTCGGGGCTTGGATGTAAAACTGTGAAACCTTGGCACTACTTGGCTTCGTTTCTGATACCTGGACTTGCCGCCACTGGCCTTAGTCTTGGTGGCCCATGGGCCTGGCTCACTGTTGCCGGTGTGTTTATCGCGATTCCGACTCTCGATGCCTTGCTGGGCGTTCAAGACTCAAACCTCGATGAGCAAGCAACGACACTCGCTCGCAGAAAGCCTTTCTATAGCCTCATCCTGTATCTCCATTTACCAGTCCAACTTCTTTTGATTCTCTACATGGGATATGTATGGAGTCAATCGAACGAGCCACCATGGGTGCGTCTTGGTTGGATCCTTTCAGTAATGCTCAGCACCGGCGGAATTGGAATCACAGTTGCCCATGAATTGATCCATCGAAGAACCGCCTGGGAACGCTGGATCGGTAAACTTTTGCTCATGACGGTTCTCTACATGCATTTTGCCATCGAACATGTTCGCGGGCATCATGCACTCGTGGCCACGGAGAACGATCCTGCCTCGGCACCCAAGGGGATGGATGTGTATCGATTCATCCTGCGAACGATCCCTCTGCAGTGGCTCTCGGCCTGGAAGCTCGAAGCCAAACGGTTAAAAAAGCACGGGCTTTCAGTCTTTAGTTATCGCAATGAGATGGTTTGGTTTCTACTGATACAAGCCGCTTGGCTCGGTGCTCTGGCTTACCTGTTTAACCCTATGTTTCTAGTCGTTTACATTGCTGTGGCTTGTTTGTCGTTTCTGCTACTTGAGATCATCAATTATGTCGAGCACTATGGCCTGCGCCGGGAGAAATCCGCTCATGGTCGCTGGGAGTCGGTCTCCGAAGCTCACTCGTGGAACAGCAACCATCGCGTCAGTCGAATGATGCTCTTTGAACTCAGTCGACACTCGGATCACCACATGTCGGCCGAGAAACCTTATCAAGTTCTGCGCACCGAAGAGGCTAGCCCCCAAATGCCTAATGGTTATCCAGGCATGGTGCTTCTGGCTCTGGTTCCGCCTCTTTGGTTTGCAGTGATGGATCGTCGATTGCCTGCATCTACGAATACAGTTGGATCGCTTTGATGATATCTTCGATCTTGTTCGGGACGGCGATCGCACGGTTGGCATAGGAAGCTCGCGTGACGCCTCGGCTACCTAAAACCTCTTCGAATTTGTCCTGGTCGGTCGTATGGTAAGCGACCGTTGCAGTGGGATCTTTGAGTTGATGGCCGGTTAGCACGCATACGACGCGGTCTTCATATCCGATGACTCCTTGTTGCCGAAGCAACTTTGCTCCTGCGACACTTGCAGCGCTTGCTGGTTCGCATCCGATCCCACCTGCGCCTACTTGCGCCTTCGCATCAAGGATCTCTTGGTCAGTGACCTTGCGAACCACTCCATCGCAGACATCCAGAGCTCGCAAGCATTTTTTAAGATTCACTGGTCGGTTGATCTCGATGGCACTAGCGATCGTATCGGCCTTGGTCTTGCTCTGGTCCAGCTCGTCGTAATACCAACAAGCAGTCTCCATCCGTGGTCGACCTCGATTCCATCGCAGGTTTCGTTGGTTGTAGAGCACATCGAGCGTATCGGCCCCGGCCGCATTGATCACCGCTAGTCGAGGAACTCGTTGGATGAGCCCGAGTTCTTTGAGTTCCATGAAGGCTTTGCCAAAGGCGCTGCTGTTGCCAAGATTCCCTCCGGGGACAACGATCCAATCTGGGACTTCCCAACAAAGTGCTTCGAGCACCCGAAACATCACCGTCTTCTGTCCTTCGAGCCGAAATGGATTGACGCTATTGACGAGGTAGATTCCTAACTCTTTGGAGATCTCTTGAACCCGAGCCATCGCATCGTCAAAGTCACCTGCGATTTGAACCGTCAAGGCGCCGTACTCGAGCGCCTGCGAAAGCTTGCCATAGGAGATCTTACCCGAACCAATAAAAATAATCGCTTTCATCAGTTGGGTCACCGCGCAGTACATCGCAAGCGATGCGCTGGTGTTGCCGGTTGACGCACAAGCTGCCCGTTTTGCACCCACCATGTGCGCATGAGTGAAGGCGGCACACATGCCGTTGTCTTTAAAAGATCCCGAAGGATTCATTCCTTCATACTGCAGATACAGCTGACCGGGTCGAAGCCCTACATACCGAGAAACAAAATCGGCTTGCTGAAGAAGTGTTTGTCCTTCTCCAACAGTGATTACGCGATGGGCAGGAGCAAAAGGCAACAGCTCATGGAATCGCCATACCCCACTGAATCGCAACGGTTCATGTCGCTTAGACCACAGGCTCTCTAATTCCGATAGTCGGGATGGGGTTTGGATCCGAGACCAATCGTAAACGACATCGAGCAAGTCTCCGCAGACGGCACACTTGGTGCGGACCTCAGAGACATCATAGGTCGCTGCGCAATCGATGTTCAGGCAACGCTGAAAACTAACATCCGTAAAGGTCGCCTGTCGGCTCTCGGCGGTCGTTGTCATGTTTAGGATGCCAGTAAGTGGATACGTGCGGTGCCTGGAGTTATAAATATTCCGCAGCGTGCCCAATCATTCTACCCAAATCCTCGAAGTATTTTGGATAGGTCTTTTCCGTACAGCGAGGATCCAAGACCAAGCAACCGGGAACCATCATGGCTACTAATGCGAAACTCATCGCCATACGATGATCCCTGTAGGTTTGAATTTCGCAACGATGTAGCTGCTTGGGAAAGATCGTCAATCCATCCTCGTGTTCTTGAGCCTCAGCACCCAAGCGACGTATCTCGGTAATCAAATCTCCGATTCGATCGGTTTCCTTGTAACGATTATGGGCCACCCCCCGTACCCGAGTGGGAGAATCGGCAAATAGCGCGACGGCAGCGAGCGTTTGCACTGTATCACTGATGTCGGACATATTGATGTCGACTCCGTGACTTGCTCTCCCGGAGACTTCAATCCAAGCATCCCCGTTTAGGTCGACTCCAGATGAAACCTGTGAACCCATTTGTTCGAGGACTTTCACAAAACCCACATCTCCCTGGAGCGCATCGGGCCCAAGTCCCAAAACACGGACACGGCCTCCGGTGATCGCGGCGGCAGCCCAAAAATAGCTCGCTGCCGATGCGTCGGGCTCGATCTGGTAGCGAGTCCCCCGATACTTTTGAGGTGCATCGATCTGATAACTCAGCGAATCCCCATTAGACATTGCTGTCGCCTTGAAATCGACGCCAAACGACCGCATCACCGCAAGAGTCATATCCACGTAGGGTTTCGATACTAGCTCACCGAGGACGGACAGTTCAACAGGACTTTGGCAATAAGGAGCTGCCATGAGCATGCCACTTAAAAACTGACTCGACACATCGCCCCGCACGGAGGATCGCCCACCCCTCAAACCTTTGGCTCGGAGCCTTACTGGTGGACAATCGGCATTGTTGAAATTTTCGCTACACAAGTCCGAACCCCAATGTCCAAGCCCATGGATGAGGTCTCCGATCGGGCGCTGGCGCATCCTCGGAACACCATCGAGAATGTACTCGCCGTGGGTTGCCGCGAGTGCTGCGGTGAGAAAGCGGATGGAGGTCCCGCTATTGGCAACAAATAAATCTCCCCTATCAATAGGAGGTTGCCCGCCACATCCTTCGATAACGGCCTGGCAACGGTCTCGATCCCAATCGATTCGAAGTCCGAGTTTTCGCCATGCATCGATCATGACGATCGTGTCTTCGCTTTCAAGGACACCATCTAACACCGATTGACCTTGTGCCATCGCAGCACACAGGACCGCTCGATTCGTCAAGCTCTTGGAACCGGGTACACGAATCTCCCCTGTGATGGGCTTGGAAACACAAGGGATCGAAACAGCACGTGGCCTGGATTCGCTATGGCTTTCCGAGTTCACTTCGATTGGATCTTCCAAAGGTTTTGAGCGCCACGTACAAACATCGCATTCCCGGCGATGGCTGGAGAACCGAGAACTTCATCCCCTAGCTTGTTGACGCTCTCGATCTTACCTTCCTCTCCGTCTAACGATACGACTGCACAAGATCCATCCATCGAGAAAAGATACAGACGCTTGTTGGCGATGACCGGCGACGACCAAATCTGATTCGCATCGGGAATGCGAAGTTGCCAAAGAACCTTGCCCGTAAATAGATCCCCGCAGACCAAGATGGTTCGGTTGACGACGTAGACTTTGTCGTTGTCAACCAAGGGCGAACACGCGGTCGAGTTGAGTTTGTTCTCAAACCATAGCTTGCTCGGTGCTCCTGCGCTCGAGAGATCCAAAGCCGTCAGACCACCCGAGGGAACGATCAACCGGCCATTGGAAACCGTCGAAGAGGGAGTCGTCGAGCATCCCATATCGATTTTCCATAATTCTTTACCATCGGCTGGGTTCACCGCGACTAAATTTTCGCTCGACTGCATCACGACCGCGTTTTTACCGCTTGGCAAGGCAACCGATGTTGGCGAAGCCCAGTTGGCTTTACGAGGTCGCTCTTTCTTCCAAACCGTTGTCCCATCCGAAACATTCATTCCCAGAGCGAACGAATCCCCCTGGCATTCGACTTGGACAACCACCACACCGTCGACGATCGTCGGCGATGCGCTCATCCCAACGTCGTTGCCAGCTTTTGGAAAATCGCTGGCCAACGATCGATACCACAGTAGGTTGCCTTGCAGGTCTGTGCAGGCGATATCGTTCGAACTAAAGAAGGCGACCACATGCTTACCGTCGCTTGCCGGTGTGGGTGCCGCATTGGCGCTGGTCGGATGGCAGTAGGGTCTGCCCCGAGCCACAAGCTGTTGTTCCCACCGGGGCTTTCCACTGGTTGCATCGTAGCTCAGGAGTCGAATTCGACGTTGCTCGAGACCATCGCTCGTGGTCGTGATGACTTGGTCGCCAACGACGATCGCACCGCCAACACTTCGACCTGGGATAGAAACTTTCCATGCAATATTCTCACCCGACTCGCCGTCGAACTTACCGGGAAGCGATACTTTGTTCGATGCGCCACCGACGTATGGACCGCGGAATTGTGGCCAATCCTCCGCTTGCGATTGCCCGCTCAAAAGCAATCCGGTCGAGAGCATGAGCCAACGGGTGAGAGAAAGTTTTCTCAACATCATTGATTGTCCTTGGATCGTATGTTTCTAGTTGTTTTGTCTCGCAACGCTGAGAATTACCGCTGCGAAATCGCTTTGCCGGTCGAATCGCAGATGCGAGCTTGGAATATATACCGTTGTGCCCAAGCTTCCTTCTGTTCATTCTGACAAACCTTGATCAAGATCTTGTTGACGCCGGCTTTAAGCTTGATTGGAGCGATGTACTGGTCGACTTGCATGCCGGTGTGATAGACTTCGTTGGCGATAACCAGCTCCCCATTGACCCAGACCTTTTGTGCATTGATGCAGCCGACACGCAGTTCGCATGCGGCATCACTGGGGCTATTGACTTCCGTAAGCCCGTAGACAATACAGCCCTTTTCGTTTTCGTAAATTTTCGCAAGATCGATCAATCCCTCTTTATCGGAACTGGACTCCGAGACCCACTTTACATCACCATTCTTTCCAGCGTAGCTATCGGCGACTTTTCCGGCGACATAGTCGGGCTCGATGGGATAAGCCGTATTGAATTTATCGCTACCGACATTATCGAATGGTCCTACAAACTTCCATTGGGTAAGGAAGCCAAAGTGCTTCGCTTGATCGATCGTCACCCCGAGCTTTCCGAGCCTTTCGATGATCGCAGTTACTTGTTCAGGTTGCCTAGCAGAGTCGAGCAATGAACGCAAAGCTGTTTCATTCAGCTCGGTAGGTTCGAGCGCCAAAGCAATAGCTTCATAACGAATCTCTGGGCTTGGGTCGTCCGTCATCTTGGATAGCCACTGCTTGCGAACCTCGGCATTTCCATCGGTCAGCCAACGGAACACCGTGTAGCGAGCTTCGGCATCTTCGCCACTGTTATTGAGGAAGGCTTCGAGTTCTGCCTTGCCAGCGGGTCGTCGGTTTTGTGCGGTATTGGCGAGTCCCAACAACCAATTTTTACCGAGGGATGATGCACCCTTCATCGCTCGAAGTGCCGTGAGGCTTTCAAGGTCATTGCGGGTTGAGAGTTCTTTAGCAAGCTTGGAGGCTTGTGCCACCCCTGCATCGTCCCCGGCTTGAACTTTGCGAAATGGTTCAAGTTGCTGCGGCGATACATCGGCAAAACCGTTATTGGAATACATCAGCGCAGAGAGCAATAGCAAGCCAGGCAAGTAGATGATCGACTTTTTCATGGGTAACATTTCCTTCGCAGCCAGTGGTTTAACAGGTGCGAGTATTATGTCCCAAAAGTCCTGGTTCGCATAGCTGGTAAGCAGTTCAAGACGTCGACCTGCGGTCGTAGATCACGGTTGAGGACAATCGTGTTACTTTGCTTGAGGACAACCCTACGGAACTGGGGCTAATTAGCCGAGGACTGGCAAAGAGATTTTCGCAAGTGGATCTGCTGCGACCCGCGCGGTGATGGCTCGCACCAGTGCACGACACACATCCTCGAACGGCTTCGATACCCTTGGGTCTTTCAATGCATCCGCAAGCCGACCTTCGTCGGATTCGCTACGAACGATCATCTGGATCGGAACTTCGCCCAAAAACGGAGCCGAGATCTGATCGGCCTTTTGCCTTGCTCCCCCTCGACCAAAAATATCGAAGGTTTTCCCGGTCTCAGGGTCGGTGAATCCACTCATGTTTTCGACGATTCCCAGAATCGGGATTTTGGTCTTTTCAAACATACTGATCGCCTTACCGGCGTCCAACAAAGCGACCTCTTGGGGTGTACAGACGATCACTGCACCAGTGAGTGGAATGAGCTGCGATAGGGTGATTGCCACATCCCCGGTACCTGGCGGCATGTCGATGATCAAAAAGTCTAGATCCCCCCAATCCGTATCGCGTAAGAATTGGGTGATGGATCCATTGAGCATCGGCCCTCGCCACGCAACGGCTTGATCTCGTTCGATGAGAAATCCCATCGACATCACCGGCATGGTTCCTGCTCGAATCGGCTGTATTTTTGAATTGGCTATCTCTGGTCGGCCCTCGAGCCCGAGCATGTGAGGAACACTCGGACCATAGATATCTGCATCCATCAACCCGACCTTGGCTCCGAGCTTTTCAAGTGTCAGAGCCATCGCAGTGGCGAGCGTGCTTTTACCAACCCCCCCTTTGCCGGCAGCCACCGCAATGACCGCTTTGGCCGTCAATCCGATGGTTCCCAACGGTTGGGCAGGCCTCTGAAAATCATCGATGCGGATTTCGATCGACTTAAGGCCTGGCACACGGCTGTGCATGAAGGCTTGTAGTTGCTCGGCAACCTCTGCCCCGATGGTTCGAATCATCGAGGTTAATCGCAAGGTGCATTTGGCATGTCCGTCGGTTACCACCCAATCGGTGACCTGACCTGTTTTGGAAAGCGGCCTGCCGGTTTCAGGATCCTTGAATCCGTCTAGTGCTTTCTGCAACTGTTCGTGAAGTTCCAGGTCGGTCATTGGTATGATTTGGTTGTAATAGTATGGTTGATTAAAAAGTCAGTTTCAAGGAAGACAATCGTCTTTCGGTTTCTGCCATCAGTGCATCCTCTGCAGCTTCGTCAGCAGCTTCATAGGTTACCGAGAAGCGCAGATGACTACCCGCATCATCCCAGGGAACGATCACAATCGAATGCTCGGTGATAAAGTATTGCGAAGCTTCCTCGGCGTTGCTGAACGTTGGGCCGGACGTGACGCCCTTGGGTGCTTGGGTGTAGAGGAAGTAACTGCCTCCTGGTACATCGCAGGTAAAACCGCAACGACGGAGTGTAGCAACGAGTTTCTCGAGTCTACGTTTGTATTTGGCCCTGATACGCGTCGGAATCTCTGGATTATCTAGCCCGCTGATCGCAGCCCGCTGGATGGCTCCAAACTGACCGCTGTCGCAGTTGTCCTTCACATCCGAAAACGCTTGGACAATCCGCTCGTTACCGCAAACCCACCCGATTCTCCAGCCGATCATGTCAAAGCCCTTGCTCATCGAGTGGACTTCGACTCCGACATCCATAGCACCAGGGACTTCGAGAAAACTCAGCGGCTTTCCTTTGAAGCTGAGCAAGATGTGCGCGGCGTCTTGGACAACCACGAACTGGTGCTTTTTGGCAAGTTCAACAATCGACGAATAGAACTCCTTGGTGGCAACTTGTCCGGTAGGGCTGTTGGGATAGTTCAGTACCAGCAATTTTGTTCTTTCCCAGATCTCGGGCGTGATCGCCGAGAAGTCTGGATAAAAGTTATTCTGAGCGAGCAAAGGTAACCGGTGGACCGTACCGCCGTAGTAACGCGTATGAGTCCCGGCGACTGGGTAACCAGGAACGGTCATCATGGTGATGTCGCCCGGGTTGATGAAGCAAGCTGGCAGCATCGACAGAGCGGTTTTGCTTCCGATGCAGTGATTGATCTCTTTGTCAGGATTCAGGTCGATATTGAACTCACGCTTCATGAACCTCGCCACGGCTTGCTTGAAGTCAGCCGTTCCGTTGTCCATGTAGCCTCGGTTCTCTGGCCGGTTTGCTTGGACGCTCAGGGCTTCGCGCACAGAGGAGTCGGCCATTGAATCATTTTCGCCGATGCCGAAATCCAAGAGTTGGCGATTAGGATAATCGGCGAGGGCTTTGCGTTTGGCTCGTTTGATTTTTTCGAATTTGTAGATCTCGTTGGCTTTGCCATACTGAGCACCGCCGATGCGGTCGGCGAAGAGTTCTTGGAAATACGGGTCTGTTGCGGACTGGGTATTTGCAGCATTCATTGGGGAAATAGGTCAGCAAACGAATTGGATGGATTGAACGTATCGAGCAAACAGGGACGTCGAAGATTATAGGCCTCATGCGATTTCCATCCATCGCAAACTTGTCCTCGTACTCAATGAAATGTAATCGTACTCGAGAAGAAGCGTTGGGATTTAGGGGCCTCGGTTACGAGTAAGAGTACGAGTACCGCGTTGCTGAGTACGAGGAATCCAGATTTTCTACCCACAAAATTGCCCAAGGATCTTAAACGAAAAGAGCGGAGGTCAGTGCCTCCGCTCTTGCCATTTTTTGCTTAACCAAAATCGATGATAGGTCTTGGATTAGTGATCGCGGTAAGGACGGCGTCCGCCGCCGTCTCCACCACCACCACCACCACCACGGTAGCCGCCACCGCCGCCACCATCACGGCGACCGCCGCCTCCACCACCGCCGCCGTATCCACCGCCACCGCCACCACCGCGAGGACCGTTATTGTCCTTGGGGCGAGCTTCGTTGCAGGAAATTCGACGACCGGCAACCTCTTGTTGATTCAAGCCATCGATTGCGGATTTGGCTTCGTCCGCATTTGGCATTTCGACGAAAGCGAAACCACGAGAACGTCCGGTTTCCCGATCCGTTATGATACTTACCTTAGAGACTTGGCCAAACCGACTGAAAGCCTCGCGAACCTCGTCTTCCGTAGCGCGGAATGACAGGTTACCAACATAAATATTCGTCACTGAAACAAACCCTCGTATCACCTATGCTCGCTCATGGCGAGCTATCAAAAAAACTATAAACAACCCAAGCAATGATCGTAAAAATCCGAACCAGTAACGATCCTCCTACAATCTACCCGAGCATCCGATCTGGCGATTATCAAGGATGCGAGTGCCTGAGTCAACAACATTCTCGCAGGATTCACAAAAGCATTCCGAAAGATTTTACCCTTTTACGGTCGATGTCGAATCTCATCATTCTTTGAGAATCCTTATGCTTATCTAATGTTCATTAGAAAAAACGGTTCGTTACCGCCGGCGTGTCCTTCGGTTGATGGCGAGATTGTCGGAAAAATCAGCCTCCCAATCGATGCCCGCCAAGGCAGCATCGACATCGCCAAGGGATCCTTGAGGCAATACCGCTTCACCCTCCCCAGCCCCACCGGGAAGTTGATTAAGCCGATTGACAACCCGCAAAACATCCAATGGTGTCGCAAACCCATCACCGTCGACATCGACAAACGGAGGAACATCAGGCGAATTCAGTGGCAACTGAGAACCGCCGGGATGAGAGTTGATGTAATCGACAATGGACAATACATCCAAAGGCGAAATGGTCTGATCGGCATTCACATCGAGCGAATTGGATTGGTTCTGGAACGCGGAATAGAAGGATATGGTTACTGTCCCGACGTTGCTTACCATTTCATTGATGTCCTGAACCTCATATTGCAGTACCACGTTGGTAAGCGAACTTGCGACACTGTGAGTAAAGAGTATTCGCCCATCTGACAGTGCACTTGCAGAGCCTTGGGTAGGTGGAGTCACAATTCTCACGGTTGCCGGGTCGATGTCGGCACCAAGTCCTGAATCGTTGGCAAGTACGTTCATCGAGATCGGACGGCCAAACGAAGTGATGAATGCATCATTGGTTGCAAAAGGTGGAAACTCAGCGATGTTATTGATCGTTACGATGAACGCCTTCTCAAAAAACAACCCACCTTTGTCCGTCGCTCGAACTCGTACCGAGTAGAGGTCTTGCTTCTCAAAGTTGAACCTAGAATTGGTCTCAAGCCGGTTTCCGTTGATTCGGAACGAACCGTTGTTGAAACCACCCGATCCGGAGACAAGGCTATAGACGGCTGTTTCATCGGCGTCTCCATCAAGGGCTGTCAGTAGCCCAACCAACGCTCCGGCTCCGAGGTTTTCGTCCACGGATTGATTGCTGATGAGAATGTTCGTTGGTCTTTCATTGACATCCGTGACTTGCACGTTCACAGGCACTGTGATGCTGGCTCCAGCAGCGTCTCGAACAATGATTGTTGGTGCGTAACTGGCCAAGGTTTCGAAGTCGAACGAACGGCTTGCGACCAACTGGTTGCCGACAATCGTAAAATCGCTCGTTGGCGTCGCGAAGGTGTAGCTAAAGGTATCGTTGACGTCTTGGTCGATCGCTGTGAGTGTTCCTACCACACGGTTAGCTCCCGCGTTCTCCGGAAGACTCGATGGACTCAGCACCACACCCGTCGGTGCATCGTTGCGATCGAGCACCCTGATGACAAACGCACTGGAGGCTTGATTGCTCGCTGAGTCCGTGGCCTGTATCCGAACGTTATAGAGACTCTTGGTCTCAAAATCGAACGACGAGCGGGCGAACAACTGATTGCCAACAATATTAAAGGAACCGTTGTCCGTGCTACCCGAACCCGAGACCAATGCGAAGACCGTTGGATCGTTCAGGTCTGGATCATCCGTCGACAGGGTCGCTACAAGCAAATCGGTCGCGTTCTCGGCAATCTCTGTCGAACTGAGGATTACCTGGGTAGGAACCTCATTGAGGTTTGTCACGCTAATCGCAAAATCCCTGAAAACATTTTGCCCTGCCACATCGGTCGCACGAACACGCACCTGATAAGACGACTTGGTTTCAAAATTGAACACCGAAGCCGTGAGGAGTTGATTTCCCGAAACCAAGAACTGTCCGTTGTCCAAAGCGTTGGGAACCAAAGCAAAGGAAACAGGGCCGGCTAGATCCGGGTCAATCGCCGAGAGCAAACCAACCAAACTACCAACGGGCGCATTCTCTAGAATTGTGCTGTTGGATAGCTCGAGATTGATCGGAGCTTCCTCAAGGTTATTTACCACGATCGCAAAAGGCATCGTCGTCGAATTGCCACCCGAATCGGTCGATCGGATCACGATGTTGAAGACCGATTGCTCTTCAAAGTTCAATGGCCTGGATGTCCGCAGGGTATTGCCCACGGTGGTAAATGCGGTGTGGTCACTGCTACCCGATTGCGGGACCAAACTGTAGACAAACGTTTCACCGGCGTCTTGATCGGTCGTCGTAAGTACGCCGACGATCGTACCGGCAGCTAAATTCTCATTGAGAGAATTGGCGGACAAAGCGATATTCGTCGGTACTTCGTTCTGATTGACAACGAAGACATTAAGAACCTTTTCAAAGGACGCTCCGAGGGGATCGGATGTTCTGACGCGGATGATGTAACTGGTCTTCGTTTCGAAGTCTAGACTGGTATTTACCCTAAGGTCTGGACCGTCGATGGTAAACATCCCATTGTCGGTGCTGCCGAATCCGTTGACTAAAGTGTAAGTGTGGTTGTCCGCACTATCTTCATCGCTGGTGGTAAATGTTCCAACGATCGCCCCAGGAGCATTGTTCTCCAAAATGCTCGATGGACTCAAAACGATGTCCGTGGGTGTGTCATTTTGATCGATCACGTTGATGACAAAAGCCTGCTCAACAAACAAACCACCCGCATCAGTCGCCCGAACTCGAATTCCAAGCGTCGGTTTGCTTTCAAAGTTAAGAGGTGCTAGCGCGAAAATCTTGCCATCGGCGTCGACCCTCACAAGTGCATTGTCATTTGAACCCGTACCGGTGACCTTACTGAATGTCACCACATCCAAGGCATCCGGATCCAAGGCAGAGAGTTGTCCTATGGGGATGCTGATCGGCTGGTTCTCAAGAGCGTTTTGGGTAAGATTGATCGCGATTGGAGTTTCGTTGACATTCGTCACGGCAATATTGAAGATCGACTCTAGCGATAATCCGCCTGCATCGGTACTACGGATGCGAACCGAATAGCTTGGTTGGGTCTCAAAATCGATGTTCGCGACAGTGCGAAGTTCCGTGCCAACAAGTGTGAACTTGTTGTTGTCGCTGCTACCTGATCCGGTGACCAAGGCATAAGTGAAGGTGTCTCCTGCGTCGGGATCCAAGGTACTGAGCGATCCGACGGTGGTCCCTACAGGACTGTTTTCCGCGATAGTGGTTCTGCTAAGAACGATGGCAGTTGGGGTTTCATTGACATTGGTGATCGTCAGCACAAACGCCTTCTCGAAAAACAACCCACCGGCATCGGTCGATCGAACGCGAATGCTGTGGGACGGTTGCAGTTCGAAATCCAACGCTGCATTGGTGAAAAGCTGGTTACCAACTATCTGCCACTTGTTATTGTCGCTACTACCAACACCGCTAACAAGCGTATAGGTGTAGGTATCCACGTCATCAGCATCTGTCGTTCCAAAGACTCCTACGAACGTTGGAGTACCGATAGGCTGATTTTCAGCGACCGTGCTGTTGGAGAGTGAAATGTCCGTTGGAGAATCGTTCAAATTAAGAACCTGAATCGTTAATGGCGTCTCAACAGGCAATCCACCAGCATCGACCGATCGCACGCGAACCGAGTAACTCGATCGCACATCGAAATCAAACACTGCCGTCGATCGCAGCTTGTTCCCGACTACGGTAAAGAACCCGTTGTCTTGTGAGCCTAAGCCGTTGACCAAGGAGTACGTAAAGGTATCTCCAGCGTCTGGATCGGCAGTGCTAAGGTCTCCGACCAAGGAGTTCACCGGCAGTCGCTCATTGATGGAACTGGGGGTGACTGCAACAAGGGTTGGAGCCTCGTTCACATTTGTCACAAGAATCTGGAAGGCCCGTTCGAGGCTTGCACCGAATTGGTCTTCAACACGGGCTCGAATGCTGTAGGTTTTCTTGCTCTCAAAATCGAATGACGCGTTGCTCGAGAGGGTAGTACCACTGAGAACAAAGCTCGAATTGTCGGTGCTGCCAATCCCGCTTACAAGGCTATAGGTCAGTGTTGCTCCAGCATCAGGATCCGTTCCTGTAAGGTTCCCGATAACCGTTCCAACCAGTGCATTTTCAGCTATCGTGTTTGCCGAGAGGACCAAGCTGTTTGGATTCTCGTTGGTGTCAAGGACATTGATCACAAACGGGGCTTCGATAAAACCTCCGACACGATCGGTGACACGAACGCGAATATTGTAGGTCGACTTGGTTTCAAAATCATAGCCTTGGAAAGACCGCAACTCATTACCAACGATGTCAAAGAGTAGGTTGTCTTGGCCGCCTGCACCAGGCTCTAGAGTGTACAGATGGGAATCGTTGAAATCTGGATCGTTGTTGCTGAACAACCCGATCACCGTGCCAATGGGTTGGTTTTCAAGTATCGTGTTGCCCGAGAGGTTCAAAGCGGTCGGTAGTTCGTTGACGTTCGTCACATCGACTGCAAACGCTGCTTCGGTGAACAATCCACCAAGGTCTGTACTTCGAACCCGGATCGAAAGCTTGTTCATCGCTTCGAAATCAAGCGGTGCGTTCGAAACAACCTGATTGCCCGATATGGTAAATAGATTGTTGCTCGTATCGCCCGTGCCTGACACTAGCGAGTAGACAAACTCAGTGTCTGTCAGGGTGTCGGTATCGGTGGTCGAAAGGGTTCCAAGAACCGTTCCGATCGGTGAATTCTCCGCGATCGAACGACGCGAGATTCGAACTGTTAGTGGGGTTTCGTTCACGTTGGTGATCGAAATCGGAAAGAGTTGCTCGAATTTTAGTCCGCCGGCATCTTCGGTTTGAATTCGAACCGAATAGGAGTTTCTGCTTTCGAAGTTGAAGACGTTTCGGGTAACGAGAGTGCTCCCAACGATTGCAAAGAGGGTGTTATCTGCATCGCCTGCACCGGAGACGAAGCTATAGGCATGCGTATCCCCATCGTCAGAATCGGTGGTGCTAAAGGAGCCAACGACTGTGCCGATCGGAGAATTTTCAGGAACCGAGCCATTTGAAAGAGCGATTGCCGTCGGAGGATCATTCACATTAGTGATATTCACAAAGAGCTGTTGCTCAACGGACAGACCACCAAGATCGATTGCGCGAACGCGTACCGTGTAAAGTTTCTTAACGTCAAAGTCAAAGCTCGAGTTTGTCTTGAGCTCATCTCCTAGGATGTTAAAGAGGCTGTTGTCATCGGATCCTGCGCCTGTAACAAACTCGTATCGGAAAACGTTATCGCCATCGATGTCGGTGGTAATAAGTTTACCGATCGTCGTTCCGAGACTTGCATCTTCCGCGATTGAATCAGGGTTAAGGGCAACCGAAGAAGGGGCTTCGTTGACGTTTGTCACTGCAACTTGCAGAATCTGTCTTGTTGAAAGTCCGGATCCATCGGTCGCTTCAAAAAGAATGCTCAGGAGTCGCTTGCCTTCGAAGTCGAAACTCTCGGTTGAAAATAGATCGCGTCCGACGAGTTGGAACTTGCTGTTGTCTTCTCCTCCAGGGCCATTGACGATGGCGATGGTAACTGAATCGCCGTTATCAACATCGGTCGATGAGACTGTACCGACATAAGTTCCGGCGGGCAGATTTTCACGGATACGGTTATTTGAAATCGTGATTGCAGCCGGTGGCTCGTTGATATCGGTCACATCGATCACGAAGGCACGTTCGATGAAGAACCCACCTCGGTCGGTCACGCGGATGCGAATATTGTAGGTGTTACGTGCTTCGAAATCGAAGGTGACGGCTGATTGCAGTCTGTCACCCACGATTTGGAACATGATGTTGTCATCACCTCCAGCGCCAGGCACGAGTGAATACGTGAGCGCATCGCCTGCGTCGGGATCATTGTTCGAAAGTGTTCCGACCTCGTAGCCCGCTGGTTGGTTCTCTGGCAACGATGCATTGGAAAGGTTGATTTGGGTCGGTGTTTCGTTGACGTTGTTGATATCGATCGTCAGGATTTCTTCGTAGAACAAGCCACCCAGGTCGGTTGTGCGAACTCGGATGGACATGGTTGGAGTTGTTTCATAATCGATTGGTCCGGCGACCTCAAGATTTCCATTGACGATTGCAAAGGAACTGTTGTGTGTATCTCCGGCCCCCGAGACCAATTGGTAGTTGAATACGAAGTCGGTCAGAACATCGGTGTCGATCGTCGAGAAGGTTCCGACGTAGCGTCCAACGGCAGAATTTTCATCGACGTTGCTTGGACTCAGGTTGATATCCAAGGGATCTTCGTTGACATTGACCACCGATATGACGACCGCTTCCTCGTAGACCAAATTCGTCGAATCGGTCGAGGCAATCCTGATCGTGAAACTTTGATTGGCCTCGAAGTCGAAGGTTTCCAGAGCAAAGAGTTGATCTCCGACGATTTGGAAGCGAGCGTTGTCAGTATCGCCAGCACCGCTTACGAGAGAGTAGGTAAAGGTTTCGTTCCGGTTTTGATCCTGGCTTGTGAGTGTCCCGACCAAGGTGCCGGTAGGCTCATTTTCAGGTATCCCGCTAGGCGCAAGATCGATGTCCGTAGGAGGCACCGGAGGAATGACAGCCCCATAAGTTCGGCCGAAGATTGGAAAACCGCTGGCGACAAAGGAGTGCAATCCGTTGGCAGGTGCGGTGTAGACATAATCCGGTTGCAACTCAAGCAGTGCATTGATCAGGCCATTATCTACATCCATCAGCGCCCAACCGTTTGCATCAGAGGTCGCGAGAAGACTGCTGTTGAGTAGGAGTGTCCAATTGAGCAAAACGCCTTGGTCTGGTGCGAAGATATCTTCGATGGCCAACGTCCAAGTACCAGGTGAATTCAGACCGTCGAAAGCATCCAGTGGTTCATCAGGTTGGAATCGTCCGGTATATGGTCCGGTGCCCGCTGAAATCGGCGTGGTAGCCTCGTCATCGAAGATCGTTCCGAGCATGTTGTCGGAAAAATCGTCAAAAAGAGGATCGGAGAACTTGAGTATTCGGGTAGTGTTATCCGGGGCGATCAAGGTTATCTGCATATCCGCGTTGTACGTGTGCAAGATATTGACTTCAACGTCAAGATCAAAGACGCTCGGTCCACCTGCCGGGACATTAAGAGTGGAGAAAACGGTTGTGTTGTCTATGATGTTAACTGGAGTATTTTGCGTATAGCTCGCTGCTCCACCGTTAACGACAAAATTGGGCAACGGCGAATCGGCGTTGTTGTACACACCATCGGAGTCTAGATCTTCGAATACGAAAGCATAAAAGCGATTATTCTTACCGTAGCCGAAATCATTCCCCAGTGAAAAATCGGATGCACCCGAAAGCGTTACGGTATAAAAACTGTTGGGGGTCGTTAATGTCCAGCCTGGTATGCTCGCACGTACGGTGTAGGTTCCGTCGGCAAGAGTCGGGAACGCGTAGTATCCCGTCGGAGTAATGGTGGCTTGCTGCTCGCCGGCCTCAAAGAATCCGTTATTATTGGTATCGATGTAGACAAAACCTGTCGACTCGACACCGCGTTCGAAAAGGTCGAACGTGGCGCTGTTGTTGAAGTCTTCGAAAACCGAGCCTGAAATACGCGCGGCTGTGGCAACGCCGTTTAAGCGGATCACCATCGCCGATTCGTCATTGTCATTATTATTGATCACCATGTCTTCGGCATAATTGCCTGGTGCCATTGGGCTGAATCGAACCCGAATCACGGTGGTTTCACCAAGCCCAAGCGATGCGTTGGTAAATCCGACGATCGAGAAAGGGGCTGGCACATTGATGGAACTGATATCGAGGTTTCGGGTTCCTTGGTTTCTGATCCTGAGGTTTGTCTCTACAAACTGACCTGCGAGTGCTGAACCCATATCTAGGGTCGATCCCGATGGGAATTCCCGCGTGGTGTTTACCACCGATATCTCGGGATTGCCAATACCACTTAGCAAGGTGGCGGCGTTGATACGACCGAAACCATATTCGATGTGCTTTCCCGTAACGATATCGTAGGAAACCCCTCCGATAAGATCCGTGTTGTTGCGCATCAACGAACGTAGTTCAGCAGGTCGGATCGTCACGCCCACCAAGTCGGCTTGGGCAAGCGCCAAAGCCGCGATTCCGGAAGCTAAAGGAGTCGCCGACGATGTCCCACCGAACCCAGTCCCACCGGTGCCTGTGTAATCTCCGCCAGCGTATCCACTGGCCCCCGTTCGATCCGTGGTGTCGATCGCCAAATAGCCAGCGCGCAAATCATTGCTAGGGGCAACAAGGTCAAGCGCGGAACCAAAATTGCTGTAATTGGAACGCGTGCCGCGGTTGTTCGAAGCGCCAACCGCGATGACACCGGGGATATTTGCTGCTTGGGCAGCAGGCTGACTGACCGATGCTGCAAAATCGTTTCCAGTCGCAAATAGATACGTGGTACCAAGTCCGTTTCGTCCGTCGTTTGTGCCATTGATCAAAGCAGTGTTGATGGTCGCTGAATTCGACCCACCGCCCCAGGAATTGTTGACCAGATCAGCGCTGTTCCAACTTCCCAACCCATCCCGAGTAAATCCAGCGGCATAGCGCAAAGCGACGGCAATATTTGCAGCGCTGGCTACAGCATTCCCGTCGAATATCTTGATCGACATCACCTGAGAATTGAAAGCCGCACCTGCAACACCAAGGCTATTATCACCCCGCGCAGCAGAGACCCCGGCTACAGAGGTACCATGTCGGTCTGTCCCTTGCGGTTCCCATTGATTGTTCCCTAGCACAAAGTTCCAGCCGTGGACATCATCGGCCCAACCATTCTCGTCATCGTCGAACCCGTTACCCGGGATCTCGCCAGGATTGGTCCAAATATTCAAATCCGGATGATTCGATTGCACCCCGTCATCGATGATTGCAATAACGGTGTTTGGTGAGCCACCCCTGTTTATATCCCAAGCTTCAGGCATATCCACATCGGTATCGCTTGGACCTCCGAGCTGTCCAGTATTGTGCAAGTGCCATAGATTGTTGAACCTCGTGTCGTTGGGGGTATAAAACCTCTGCCAGTTTTGGTAAAAGTTTGGCTCAACCCACTCGACGAATTGGCTTTCTCGCAGCAAGTTCGTTTTATCAATCGCTTGTCGCCCAGTGGTTTGTGCAAAGCGACCGACAAACTGATCGGTTGTGCCTTCAAGGGGCCGGTAGCTTGCAACATCAGGCAAAGCGGAGAAGAACTCCTGAGCCGAGACTCCGGCTTTTAAATCAACGATAAACTCATCAAGTACCGTCAGTTCGCTTCCAGTGGTCGCGACAAAAACCGGTGCGGTATAAGCGACACCCGGGATCCGTCCGATGCTCTCAACCAACTCTGGTGTGATCGGCTCGCTCGATTGATATACCCTGGCTCGAGTCTCAAGCCCGAAATCGCCAGTTAGGGTGCTCGGTAGCTCGACGGACGGTTGATTCAAACCGATAACAAGCTTGTTCGTTGAGATGTTCAATCCGATGAAGCTATTATCGACCGCGTAGTAAGAGTCGAAATTCCTCATCTTTGGCTGTGTGCCGGCCAATGGATCCCAGTTGACGTTGTTCCATGCAACGTCGCTTGCCATCATCGTCCGCAACTCCAAGCGCTCAAATCGATAGGAACGACGCGCTGACCTTCGGTTTCTCTTGAACATGCTCAATCTGACCTTGAAAAAGAACGCGGAAAATCTGGCAGGCTCAGGAATCGGGAAATGAAAAATGCCGCAGCCGCCGTGTATTTGGTAGGATCGTCCGGAATAACGACCAGCAGAGAGTATAAATCGAATCGGTCCAGCTATGCCGGCCTTCAACCTACAAAATGGAAAAAACTACCCCCCAAGAGGAGGGGGGCAGACAAATATCCAAAATCTTTTTAATCCGACCAATCGCTACAAATCAATAGCAACAGAGGCCATAGGACCAAGAGATAGGCCGCCTAAGGCAACGCGCAACTGACCCCGCCCGAGGCGGGCACATAAGCCACCCGAGCGTAATCCATCACCATCCGGTGGCTACTAAAACGCCAAGCGAGAGTACTGATGCTGTTTCGCATCCTTTGTATCCATCCAGCAGGCAATCCATCTTGATCCCGGTCAAAAAACAGCGGAATCACCTGATTCTCAAGAGCCTCATACAGGTTGCTCGCGTCCCGCTCATCGGTAATCCGATCGTCAACATGACTGGTTCCTTTGCCGATCGCAAACCCGTTAGAACCATCAAAAGCTTCTGCCCACCAGCCATCGAGAATGCTCAAATTCAAGCCTCCGTTGAGTATGACTTTTTGTCCACTGGTGCCCGAGGCTTCCAACGGACGTCTCGGATTGTTGAGCCATACGTCGACGCCTTGGATCAAATGCCGACACACATTGATGTCGTAATCCTCGATAAATATCACCTTGCCCGCGAAGCGTGAATCCCCGCGCAGATTCGCAATCTCCTGGATAAACCGCTTGCCGGGCTCATCCTTAGGGTGTGCCTTTCCTGCAAAGAGAATCTGGACCGGTCTGGTCGGGTCATTGACGATCGCGGCGATGCGATCGATGTCTTTGAAGATCATGTTCGCGCGTTTGTAAGTTGCGAAACGTCTTGCGAAGCCAATGGTCAAGGCGGCCGGGTTTCCAACCTTCATCGCTAGATCCATCGCCTCTTGGGACTCGCCCCGTTGTCCCATCTGTTTTGTCAGCCGTCTTCGTACGAATGCTAGAAGCATGTTCTTTAGTGCATTGTGTGTCTCCCAAAGCTCACCAGGATCGACCTGATGAATCGACTGCCAAACTCCTGGCTCACCCATGTGATTGGTCCAATGGGCTGGGAAGTGGCGGTCATAGAGCTGCAGCATTTGCTCGGCAAGCCAGCTCTGGACATGCACCCCGTTGGTAATGTGTCCGATGGGAATCGAGTTCTCTTCACGATTGGGCCACAAGGCTCTCCACATCCGCCGCGAAATGTGACCATGCAACTGACTGACTGCATTGGCCCGCCTCGATAATTTCAAACCTAAAACCGTCATGCAGAAAGGCTCATGGTGATCTCCGGGATTGACACGCCCGAGGCTCATCAGGTGATCGTGAGAGATACCAAGGTTGTCTCGAAGTGGGCCCAAGTGTTCTTCGATCAGATCTGGATGGAATCGATCGTGACCTGCAGGAACCGGAGTGTGGGTCGTAAAGACCGTCGCGTTGGCGATGTCCCGTTGAGCATCTTCGAAACTCAATCCATCTTCTTGCATTCGCAATCGCACAGCCTCGATGGTTGCAAAGGCACTGTGACCTTCGTTCAAGTGATAGGCCCCAGGCGTGATCCCCATAGCCTGCAGAATTCGAACCCCCCCGACTCCGATGAGCAACTCTTGGCGGATCCGAGTCCTTTCGTCTCCTCCGTACAAACGACTCGTCAGCTCTCGATCTTCAGGTCGGTTCCCTTCAAAGTTACTATCAAGCAAAAACAAAGTAACGCGTCCGACGGCCACCTTCCACACCTTGGCCATCAAATCGCCCGACCGAGTCTCTAGCCTTACGACGAAAGGGGTTCCAGATGTTGTTCTGGCCGGACTCAGCGGCAGATTGTCGACGTTATGCTCGATGTAATCTTCGGACTGATATCCATCTGCCGAAAGTCGCTGCTTGAAGTATCCGTGGTTGTAAAACAGTCCGATGCCAACAAGCGGTATACCAAGACCGCTAGCGCTTTTGATATGATCCCCCGAAAGCACTCCCAAGCCACCCGAGTAGATCGGCAGAGATTCGTGCAAGCCGAATTCGGCAGAGAAGTACGCTACGGGTTTGCTACCTAGCACTCCGGCGTGCGTATGGGCCCAAGTGTTCGTGCTCGATAGGTATTCGTTCAATCGGCGATAAGCGTAGTTGATGCGGCTATGCAATACACGCTCACTGGCGCGATAGGCAAGTGTCTCGGGCGTGAACTCTCTGAGCAACGCGATAGGATTGTGATCGAGCTCCCTCCAACGAACCGGATCGATGTCCCTAAATAGATGGACCACTTCGGGATGCCAGCTCCACCATAAATTGGTGGCAATCGCCATGCATTTTTGATAAACAAGCTCCGGTCCGTCCAAAACCGGTACCCCTGATGCCATCAACTCGTCGTGACCGTGCCCAAGAATATTCACTCTGGCTCCTGCTCTATGGCCTACGTTTAGGCCAACAAAAACAAACCTGACAAATCCAATCTCGTTGGAACCAGTCCTCGCATGTACAATCCACCCGGCGAATTGGACTGCTCCAAGTCCCCATTATGATCGATCCACCAAAAAAGTCTTCCACAAATTCCAACTCCAGTTCCGTGCGACTATTTGACCAATTAATCTCCGGAAACCCAGGACTCGCTCCCATCGTCGCACAAGCGTGCCATACACATGCCCAATTGCCCGAACGACTTTCAAAGCTCAGGCCACTGGTTGCTTATGAGCAATCTGTCTTATGCAAACCCGCACAGCATCTTTCCTTCTATTGTTCTGTGGCCTACCGATCGCTTACCGACGCGTTTATCCTTACACAACGGCAAGCGGCGATGCGACGCATTGAAAGTTCCCCGAACCCAGTCTCCCAAACGCTGCTATCGAAACATTCAGGCGGAGAGCAATGGATCTCTGTCGGTATTAGTCATCTTACGACCAGCCGCCAGCACGTCAGCCAACCGGTCGTGACTGCAATGGCTCACGGAGCTCGTTGGACGATCAGCGGTACTGTCCCTTGGGTAACAGCCGCTCCAGAGTGTAAGGCTCTTGTCATCGCCGCTTGCGATTGGGAAAACAACTCCAAGCAGTATTTGTTCTACTTACCTATGAGCTCGGAGTTCATAAAGTGCCAACCACGAATCGAACTGATGGCGCTCACTCAGAGCGATACCTGTGAAGTTCGTCTCGATGGTATCGAGTTAACGTCGAACGAGTTGCTGCATGGGCCTAGCGAAAACGTTTTGAGCATTTCTCAAAGCGGTGGTGCTGGGGGTCTTCAAACGACCGCCCTTGCATTGGGACTCGCGGCGTGTGTGATCGACAGAATCGAGAAAAAGAGCTGCAGCATGGAATCGCTTGCAGTTTTCGCCGAGCATTTTTCAAAACGATGGAACAAGATTTTCGAACAAATGATCTTGGCCTCGGAGACTCAAGACAAGTCGGTGGACACGTCGAAACTCCGAAAAGAGGCGAACGATCTAACGATGCGAGCAGCGCAAGCTTTCCTTGCGATTGAAAAAGGAGCAGGTTACTTGGCCGACTCTGATGCTTCACGCTGGGTTCGCGAAGCGATGTTCTTTTTGGTCTGGAGTTGTCCTCAAGCGATCGCCAAAGAGCATCTCTGTGACCTCAGTCATTTCGAATCAAACCTTATCCCATAAGCCCTCGATCGAAACCTTTTTATTGCTAGGCTTTTAGAAGTATGAAAGCAGAAATCATTTCCGTCGGCGATGAGCTTACGAGCGGACAACGTTTGGACACCAATAGCCAGCTTATCAGCCGGCGACTTGGAGATCTTGGAATTAGCGTCCGACACCACACCACCGTAGGTGACGAGTTGGCCGATAACATCGCAGCGTTTCGAATCTCTGCAGAGCGTTCAGACATCGTCATCATTTCAGGCGGACTCGGACCGACCGCCGATGACCTGACCCGT
Source organism: Pirellula sp. (assembly GCA_040381975.1). Taxonomy (GTDB): domain Bacteria; phylum Planctomycetota; class Planctomycetia; order Pirellulales; family Pirellulaceae; genus JBKCUI01. Next base: position 6,395 of record JBEIGI010000003.1, on the reverse strand, counting down.
GAAGCGATGTCCGAAGCTTTCGGTTATCCTTTGGAGTTTCGACCCGAGGCGATGGAGCATATCGAGAATCTGTTTAAAACCCGCAACAGGCCGATGCCTGAGCGGAACCGAGTCCAAGCGATGTTCCCCGAAACATCGAGGATCATACCCAACCCACATGGCACGGCTCCTGGGATCGATTTATCAGTCGCTATGTGCAACTCTGGCACTGAGCATCGATGCAGGCTCTTTGCGCTGCCTGGGGTTCCTGCAGAGATGGTGCAAATGCTCAGTCAAACCGTCGAGCACCGGCTAGTCGACGAACTCGGCGTTGGGAACTCGCGTTGGTACTATCACTCGATCAAACTCTTTGGTCTAGGTGAGAGCGACGTGGAGAAAGTGATTCCCGACTTGATTGCCAGAGATCGCGTCCCTCGCGTGGGTATCACGGTTTCCAAGGCAACGATCACGTTACGCATCGCTGCTCAGGCGGCATCCGAGCCAGAGTTTCGTTTGGCAATTCAAGATACCGTCGAGCAAATCCGCAATGCGTTCGGAGATGTCATTTTCGCAGAGGGTGAAATGGAGCTCAATGATGCCGTTCAAAATCTTTTGGCTGAGCAAAAGCACACGCTGAGCATCATTGAAGTGGGCGCTGGTTCCTGGATCGGCCAGATGCTCAGTGAAGGTTTTGAGCCCAGCGAAGATAGCGGACTAAAGCACCTGAGTTGGTTGCCGACCTACTCAAGTTCGGGAGATCCCAAGTGGCTCGCAAAGCTCGCATTGAATTCGAAAGCGGCCCACGCAACGGATTACGCAATGGCTGTCGGTATTTATCCTGCATTGAGCGAATTTTCGCAGGAAACATCCTTGCCGACGACGAAGCTTAATGTCGCAATCGTCGATCCGCAGGGTGAGGTCATAGAGAAGTCGCAACGTGTCAGTGGCCATCCCGAATTGTTCTATCAGCGATTGGCCAAGACAGCGCTCGACCTACTTAGAAGGGAGTTGCTCGGTGAGTGACCAAACGGGGGAATTGGATTGGGTTTTTGTTTCAAAGACCAGCGAGATACCCAAGAATGAGGGGCGTGCATTCCCGGTCGGGGATCGCATGATTGCGGTCTTTGAGTCAGAAGGCAGCTTCTATGCATTGGATGATTTCTGTCCCCACCAGGGAGCGTCCCTTTCGGCCGGTTGGGTACACGAAGGATGTGTCGCATGCCCTTGGCATGCTTGGCGTTTTGCGCTTTCCGATGGGACTTGGATGGACAATCGGAAGATCAAGACCGATCATTTCGCGGTGCAAGTCCGCGAGGATGATATCTATGTAGGGGTCCCGAAAACGCAAGCCAATTAAAATTTTGCTCCTCAGGAGTTGTTGCGGGTGGCTCGAAGTTCATCTTATTCGCGAAGCCTACCACTGGCTTTATGCCGAATGGCGTTGAATTAGTGCAAGCGGTAGTGCGCAAGCACTCCGGTGAGTGATGGAATGTCCGCGAATTCGATTAGTTTTCACCGGACGGCTCGCGCCGTTCCGCTTTTAATTCATTGCCATTCGGCATAAAGCCAGTGGAGGCGTAACTTTGAGCTACAGGGTTCCTAGGTGTGCTTCCCTAGAGCAAGAGCGGCGCGATAAGGCCGATACGGCGATCGTTCAAGCGGCGCGTCGTCGGGTTAGAGCGCAGCTTCGCAAAGGCAAATAGGTCTTCGAATCGATGTCGTGCGCAGAAGGTAGATGATGCGCCTGATCCTGTGCTTGGCCAAGATCGCCCCTTTGGGGCCAACGCTCTGTGGCGGGGCGTTGCATGCTACCGACATGCTGGCTCGCTGGGCCACAAACCGCTCAAGCTTGTCACCGGCCTAACAAACGCCGTCAACAACCGCAAGCCTGAGCTCCAATGAAACCTAGTCAGGCCTCTGTACGCTTACGTGGCAGATGAAATCTTAGCCGACGCGCTAGCACGTGCGCTTGAGACTCAAAAGAATGACTACGCCGTTGCCGCAGCAGTCGAGATAGCGGCGATCGCCTCCGCAGAAACAACACTTAAAAATGCCATTGCATCTGCCGAGGAAACTTTGACCAATGCTCAAGCCGCCGCCACCAAAGCTTTCGTGAGTGCGGAAGCCGACGCGGCCCATAACTGGACAGTCACCATTTCTCCAGCCTGGCAGGCGCAGCAGCAAGCACTTGCCGCAGCCAACACCGCCTGGGTGGTGATGGTTTCTGCGGCAGAGAACAGCTATGTCGCATCTGTAGGGGTTGCTGCAGTGGATTGGGTAACCATCGAAGTTACTGCATGGGCAGCGGGGATAAATTCCATAGCCGCTTCAGAAGTCGCGATCACTCATGCATGGGCTATTTCCCAGGGGACTCATTGGGCGGGCATGCAAGACGCGATCGCGGCGGCCAAGGCCGCTTATATCTCAAGCGCCACTGCGGTGGAATCGGCTTCAGAGATTGCTCTTCCTATTGCGGCTTCTGCCAACGCAAACCTAATTCAAGCGGCGTCGTCATCGCTATGGCTCGCCACAGCAAATGCTGCCCAAGCTTGGACCGCGACGGCGGCGAATGCATGGAGCTCCTACACCATCGCAAAATCGGCAGCATCAAGTGTTCTTGTCCATGCGGAAGTTGGGGTATGGGAATTTTATGTTCAAGTGGTCGCTGGGGCGAATACTGCTTGGGTTGCAACGGTCGCTTCTGCCCAAGAGACTCTTGACAACGCCATCGCTGAAGCGGGCGTGGTTTGGGTGGAAGCCGAAGCAAGCGCATCGTTTGACTTTAGTGAATCTGCATCGTCGGCGGCAACAGCTTGGTGGGCTAAAGAAGCTGCAGCGGAGGTAGTTTGGAAGGGTGAAATGGCGGCGGCCAATGTGCAATGGACCACCAAGGCGACCGAGGCAGCTAAGATTCATAAGAAGGCCTACGCTCGTGCCACTTTGAACTATACCAACATTGTTTGGCCAGCCTGGGCTCAGTATGTCGCAAAAGAGGCTTTCGCAGCGGCAGCGTGGTCTGATACGTCTTGGCATGCCTATGCGGATTACCAAACGACCGTTATGGGTGCGGGTGTAACCTACGTCAATGCGATGAGTAGCCCGCGAATTCAGTACACAACGGCGGTAGCAGATGCCAATAAAACCTATGCAATCGCAATGGAAAATATAGCCGTTGCAAAAGCCAATGCCAGCGCAAGCTTGGAGGTTGCCCAAGTCGCGGCAGCCGAAGCTGCGACGTTTTCAGGAGTTATGCCTAAGCCTAGGTCCAGTTGGCTCGGGACTGCATGGAGTTTTATAACCTCAGCATTGCCGGCGATCATCATCGGACTAGGCCTTGCATTCATAACAGGAGTGCTACTGCTGAGTGCTTCACCCGTCGTTTTCTTTAGTGGAGTGGCGTTGATTATTGGCGGACTTCTCGCCTTAGCCCTTAATGCTTCAACTGCGATGATGAATCGCGCTGCGAACGGTCAGTCGGACGGCCAGTCGCTTGGTGGCGGGCTCGCAGATGCTATTGGTGTTTCAGGAGCATATGAAGCGGTCATGAATAAGGATATTGCTACAGGACGAAACCTTAACTTAACCACGGAAGAACGAGCGTCGCGAGGTGGCGAAGCTTTTGGGACCGCGGTTGCAATCTTACTCGGTGGAAAAGCAATGAAGGTGGGTACTGGCTACGGCAAGTACGTCAACTGCTTTGTCGAGGGTACTGATGTTGTTATGGCCGAATTCGATTCGCAAGCTGCGGGAAGCCAAATTGCTACCGCGAGTCCTTATAGTGAATCGGACGATTTCTCTGGAATAGCCCAAAGCAACTACGAGGTTGTTGCCGGTACATGCCTACTAGTCGGTGTTGTGGGAGCAGGCTTATCAGAAGTCAATTCTCGAAGGAAACGAAATGCTGCTCGCCGTTTAAGCAGAGTGGATGCACTCTTTGCAAATGAGGAATGGGATGACCTTGAGATCCCTAGGTCTGCTTACGGATCGTTCCTCGACGATGCGAACCATGATAGGGATGACGCGATCGGTACGGACCTCTACCGCTTCCATGACGAAAGCAATTTCATGCACTACGCAGCCTAGGATGCGTTGGAGCTTGGCCGTTATCTTCAAAACAAAAAAATATTCAAAAATCAGGATACAATCATGTCTATGCAAAAACATCGCGGATCGCTTGTTTGGTTAATCGCTTGGCTATCGCTCGGTAGCGCCGTTTGGCTTGCGTCGCCTCGGAGTGCTCAAAACCATGCAAAGGCCAACGCTCCGAGCCTGTCGGCCATCAGTGGCAAAAAGCTAAGCCAAGACGATAGGCTGTCCAGTAGCGGCAAACGCTTAAAGTCGATCGAGCGGGTCGAGGTCGGCCAGCGCGTTGCTACCGGGATAAGCCAAGAGATTCGAGATCTCGCGATCGGTGATCCTTTGGCGGTTCCCCAGTGGGATCGGATCGATCACGAGATCGACTCGCAAACTTGGCGAAAATTGACTCTCGTCATGCACACCCCCCAAGGGGATCGCTTCGACATCACTCTTTTGAGGCCGATCGGGTGGTTGGAGTCATGCAACGCACGGGTTGGCTCGTCGATTCACCTAGTTGTTTCTGAGCAAGGTTTAGATGGATTGGCCGATGTCCATGCCATCGAGCCATGTCCCAGTATTTCCTCAGGGGTTGGCCGAGTCGTTACGGGGACCTTCACGCACGTCCGGGGCGGGATCCTGCGGATCAAGCTAGCGGGGCTTGCAGAGCCCCTGGGGGTGACTTCGAATCACTCGATCTATTCTGCCGACCGGTTGGACTTTGTGCGAGCCGGAGAACTTCGCGTTGGGGAAACGCTTCGGAATCTCGATGGCGATGTTCGGATCGAGTCGATCGAGCAGCTCGGCACCGAAGAACGGGTCTACAACCTTGAGATCCACGGCGAACACGTCTTTCGCGTTGCCTCCAGCGGTGTGCTGGTGCATAATAGCTCGGGGGCGCAAGGCTCAGTTAATGCAGTGGACAATGCAACTGCGGCAATGGGCAAACGATTGCAGCGCCTTGGTTATGACGAAGCCAACGCAACCCGCATAATGAATTCGATCACTAATGGCGAACAAGTTGTAATCGTAGGCGAGAAGATGTCGCGTGTGCAGGCCGTTGCTAGGATGGTTGAAGGCGCGGGTGGTGAAGCGGTAACATACGCGCCACGGAACTTTACTGGGCTAAACAAGAATACGATGGAAGCTAATCGTAGTTGGGTCCGGTATTGGTCAAAGACAAAAGACACTCCGACAATCGATATCGGACGTCAACCGACCATTCGACCTGATGGTCCAAGCCCGTTCTATGGTATGGAGAACCGTTCCCTCCATCGTTGGGGAGTCTATACGCCGTTTTAGTGCGCGGAGCTTATTATGACAACAAAAACTATGGCGAACGAGTTCGAATCGTCGATTGAATGCGATTTTGGCTTCTTGAAAACAGAGTATGGTTTTGATTGCAATGGTGTACGGAGCGTGGATGACGATCCTCGTGATGCTTACTTGCTCGCTCGGTTTTCAAAAGGTGATGCAAGGATCGACGTCGCGTGGAACGAAATGGCGAAGTCGCTGAGTATTCTCATTCGACTTTGCAAAGATGAATTGGGACGAAAAGAACGTTACGTTTACTTCGAGCCGTTCGTCGAGTTCCTTTCGAAAGGCCAGGTCTTGCCAATTGCACCTCAACTGTTTCCTCGAATGACCATGAAATCGATTGACTCAGTGATGCGGCAACGAAGTGATACTTTCAAAGTAGGAATTGCCAGCAAGATGGCATTGCTGGCTGAAAAGCTTCGCGAGTACCTTGAGCCCATGCAATCGTCATCGGTGGAAATGATTCGTGAGTACCATAAATGGTACGAAGGACGAACAGCATAACCAAAACCTCCGGACAAGCAACGTGACCGAAGTCGAAATGATTCAAGTCCGGCGGAACCTGAGTGGACGTTCCAATGCGATTCGCTTAAAGTGGATTGGCTGTTGATGTCATCCAGTTCGGTTGGAAGCGTTCCCGGTTGAAATCGCTAGGGAAGCTTGCACAAGTCGGAAAAGATGAAAACTGAGATAGCGAGACATGGACATCAAGCTGAAAACGGGCCCGATGGTAGGGGCCGCGATTCTTCACCGGGACCTTCACGCACGTCCGGGGCGGGATACTGCGGATCAGGCTAGCGGGACTTGCAGAGCCCCTGGGGGTGACCTCGAATCACTCGATCTATTCTGCCGACCGCTTGGACTTTGTGCCAGCCGGAGAGCTTCGCGTTGGGGAAACGCTTCGTAATCTCGATGGCGACGTTCGGATCGAGTCGATCGAGCAGCTCGGAACCGAGGAGCGTGTCTACAACCTTGAGATCCACGGCGAACACGTCTTTCGCGTTGCCTCCAGCGGTGTGCTGGTG
>JBEIGI010000002.1:0-243757 GCA_040381975.1 Pirellula sp. | reverse complement strand
CGTAGGCCCGATGATTGTTGCGGCCGATGGGTTCGAGGTTTTTGGAGTTGAGAGCAGGACCGCTTCACGTACCCGACGTAGGGTGCGGTGAAGCGGTCGCAGGGTCATTGTTTAAGCATTCGCAAATCACAAGGGCGGATCAACCTGTTCGCACGGCCCAAGCCACCGACCGCGGAACCCACCATGGCGCTTGAGGTGACAACATTAAATCACGCGGAAAACTAGCGTTTGGTACGTTCCGCGGTCCTTTTCCGGTACAGGGCGTAGGCCCGATGATTGTCGTGGTGGATGGGTTCGAGATTTTTGGAGCTGAGAGCAGGACCGCTTCACGTACCCTACGTAGGGTGCGGTGAAGCGGTCGCAGGTTTATTGTCTCGGCATGCGCAAAAATCCACCGACCGCGGAACCCACCATGGCGGTTGAGGTGACCTGATTTAATCAACGTACATCGAGCGCTTGGTAAGTTCCCCGGGCGGTGTCTGGTTAATGGCGTAGGCCCGATGAGTGTTGCGGCCGATGGGTTCGAGGTTTTTGGAGTTGAGAGCAGGACCGCTTCACGTCCCCTACGTAGGGTGCGGTGAAGCGGTCGCAGGTTCATTGTTTAAGCATTCGCAAATCACAAGGGCGGATCAACCTGTTCGCACGGCCCAAGCCACCGACCGCGGAACCCACCATGGCGCTTGAGGTGACATCATTTAATCAACGTACATCGAGCGCTTGGTACGTTCCGCGGTCCTTTTCTGGTTCAGGGCGTAGGCCCGATGATTGTTGCGGCCGATGGGTTCGAGGTTTTTGGAGTTGAGAGCAGGACCGCTTCACGTACCCTACGTAGGGTGCGGTGAAGCGGTCGCAGGTTTTATTGATTCAGCATGCGCAAATAACAAGGGCGGATCAACATGTTCGCACGGTCCAAGCCACCGACCGCGGAACCCACCATGGCGCTTGAGGTGACATCATTAAATCACGTGTACATCGAGCGCTTGGTACGTTCCGCGATCTAGCTTTGGTTTAGGACGTTGACCCGATGATTGCGGTGCAATCACGAGCACCGTTTCACTGAGCACGAGTAAGACCGGATCAAACGCGCTCGAGTAGCATGGCTTCGGCGTGAAGGCCCGGCCCGAAACCTAGCACAAGCCACAAACCCTTTTCACGAGGTAAACCTTCGCTTTTAGATCGCCTTAGTATCTCTTCCATGATAAACACGATTGTCGGTGAAGACATATTGCCATAATTGGCCAAAGTTTCCCGGCTTGCACTCAGGCTCTCGGATCCTAGTCCTATCGCTCCTTCTACCGCATCGAGGATCCTCGGTCCTCCCGGATGAACCACCCACTGCCGGATTTCTTTGGTGGATACCCCGAGTATCCCAAGCCAATCTTCAAGAGGAGCACGTAACTCCCCTTCGATTCTCATAGGAACCTGTGACGAAAGGGTCATTTGAAAACCATGGTCTCCAATTTTCCAAGTCATCAAGTCAGCCGAGTCCGGGACTTTGAGGGATAACGAGGAGACCATTCGCCAACTTGGATCGACCTGAGGCATCGCAAGTGCTTGGCGGTAAGGAACGACGATGGCACTGGCTGATCCATCGGAAAACAACGAATTGGCGACGATCTGCTCGGGATCCTCGCTGTACTGTTGATGAATGCTGCACAATTCCACGGAACCAACTAGGACAACAGCGGATGGATCCGATTGACAGATCGCTTGTGCGACCCGCAGTCCGTTGACCATCGCATGGCACCCCATGAATCCAACATGGACTCGTTGCACTGTGCCGGTGAGCCCAAGGGATTGGATCAACGCATGATCCAAACCCGGAGCGACAAAGCCTGTACAAGATACCGTAACCAAATGCGTGATTCGCGATGGTGTTATGCCGGCTCGATTGATCGCCAATCGACTGGTTTTGCAAATCAATGGCCCAGCATATTGGGCATACACTTCCATGCGCTGGGCGGTTGTCGGGCCGTAAGGTGCTGTCTCGGTTGGCGGGGTATAAAAAGATTGGCGAAGATCTGGTTCAAGATGATCGGGACCAAGCAAAACGCTTGATCGTCGGCGCACGCCCGATTTTTGATAGAGTTTCGGTAGTACCTTGTTCCAACGCTTCGTAATACCCAATCGTTGCACAACTCCTGCCGCAACATCTTGGTCGATCACACCGTCTGGTATTCCTGTGGCAATCGAGATGATCGTCGCTGGTTCTTGTCGGTCATCCATTATTGCACTGCATCTTTCATCAAACGGTTCCTAAGTGGCGGGATCCAGTCAAAAGCCTTAAGCACCCATTTGGCGCGGGTCGGATGACGTGCTTGCTTGGCTACCCAATGGCAAACGCGCTGTCGAACTCGCCGGTGGCTAGCTACATAGTCTTCCCATGCTTTTTTGCTTGCGTCTCTACCGTTCGGATCTCGTACGTCGCGGACCAAAAGCGGCACAAGGGTCTCAGCGTTTTCCAGGGCCCACGACATGCCTTCGCCTGTAAAAGGCTCAACATAGCCAAGTGAGTCTCCAACGACATAGACACCATCGCTCGCAACCCGTGAGGACATGCGGGTCAATGCTGGTGTAGCCATCCACTCACAACGCATCAAGAAGTCGGTATCAGGCAATCCACAGTCGTTTAAAATTTGACCAACGGCTTTTGGAATGCTCTTGGAATTTGAAACAACATGGGGATCAATCGCCGATGCAAAATCCACTTTGTTACCATCGGTAAAGCAGATTCCGACATACCCATGCTTGGATGCTAGCATGTGCAAGCGGTTTCTCGACGTCTCTAGGAGACATTTTAAATCCCCACATTCCTCGACGATCGAATCGAAATCGATGATCGATTGAACACCTATGCGAGAATCAGGATCGACCCATGTTGGCCACTGATCTATGGGCTTGAGCGGGGATCGTGTAAGCCCTGCGGCAACAATAACACTCTTGGTCAATGCAAGATAATTTTGTTGCTTATCCTCCGCATGGCCATCGCTATTTTGGGTAGGCTTCAGGCGTACTTGGGCGACTCGGCAATTTTCATTGAACGAAGAACTTCCAGAAGAATCAACCGCATCTAAGGTAGCGTGTGTCCCTTCGAGGAATGCGGCACCACAGGCCTTGGCTCGCTCAACCATGAGAGCATCCAAAGTAGATCGCCGGATACTCGTGAGGTTCGGTATCGGCCAACGATAGGTTGCAGACTCCATCTGTAAATGGATTTCGCTAAGATCGATCGATCCGGCCCTGCGAATATTTGCAAGCAGCCCCAATCGTTGCAAGGAGAGTTGTGCTCGGTGGTTCAGGCACCCGCCACAGACCTTTTCTCTTGGGAAGCGTTTGGCTTCGACCAGCAAGACCTTCAAGCCTGCTTGAGCCGCCAAGATCGCACATGCCGAGCCTGCCACACCTGCACCGATGATAATCGTGTCCCAAGTCCTTTCGCAATGCCGCTGGATCTCTGATGAGCTCATGATAGGGACCGGGGTTTTTCCCAGATCAATGTGTATCGCTCCGGCCAGTGTTTGCTCAATCGAACTCCACCGAGGCCAGAGCGGTTTGCCAAAGAAAGGATTTCCGGAATGGTGAATGCGGCTCGAACCGATTGAGGACCATCGAAGTGCACCACTGGTGAGCGAGACAAAATCCAGCAACCGACTTTAGCCAGAAGCCAGCCCATTTTGGTTCGATGTAAGTCGTCGGCGATCACCGCCACCTTGGATAAGCTTGCACTACGCTTGAGCAATTCGATAACAGAATTTTCATCAAAGTGGTGCATGAATAGCGAGTTGATGACGATGTCAGCCGATGCTGTAGGGGCTTCTTTGTCCGAAACAGAGAGCGCATCGACTTGCTGAAAGCGAATGTCTCTTGGGGTGTATCCTGATTGGTGTGCTAGTTTCCTTGCCGATTCGATGGCGTAGGGGCTGATATCCCAGCCGACAGACTCAACCGATAGGTGCTTTGACAGTATCCGATGCAATTCGATAAGGTTCTCACCGTTGGCGCATCCAATGTCCAAGAGCGTCCAGTGCGGTTGATTTTTCTGCTTGGCTACATTCAAAATCGAGTTAGCAAGATACGCTACCGTACCCGAGAAGCGATTGATTCGACGAAGACCCTTCAGGGCCAATTCGTGTTCGGCAATTGGTAGTTGAGGATCATCCATCCTCTCGGGTACCAAGTGCCGGCGATTCAGATTGGGTACAAAAAGCATGCCTAAGGATACCCAATCTGGACCGAGAAGATAAGCCCAAGACCTTTTGATACGACCACACAGTGCCAACGGAAATTAAAACACCATAACTTGTTTTTAAAAGGATTGTATTGCGATGGATGTATCTGGGGTGGCAATTCACTCCTCTTCGCGCTTAGACTGAGCAGAAGTACGTCCAAGTTCGTACGACTGATTTTTGGAGTCCTAAGGATGTGTCAAGTCTGTAAAGTGGTGCGGTTTTTCCTAATTGCGTCGCTGTTCATTGCGGCGACGAAGATGCACGGCCAAGAGGCAGGTGCCAAGAAGGTCGATTACCAGCCTGGAGATTTGAATCTCGATGTGAGTCGCGTTTACATCTTTGTGGACAAAACCAACAACCTCGGACACAGTCATGGAGTTGAGGGGAAATTCAAGGCAGGGCAGGTGCTTACCGATTCTCAAAGTCCCTCGAAGCTTGTGTTCGATATGCGATCCTTTGTTGCCGACACCGAAACGGCCAGGAAGGTTTTTGGTATTGATGCTTCGATTGACACAGCAACGGTCAAAAATGTGAATCAAAACATGCTCGGAAAAGAGATCCTTGACGTGCAAAGATTCCCGGAGGCTAGCCTTGATAAAGCTAGTTTAAGGAAGACGGGCAAGCAGTCTGCAAAGGGGCTTGATGAGTACCAACTTGAAGGTGATTTCACCCTTCATGGAGTATCCCGCCACGTTATGATTCCCTGCGACATGGAGATCAAAGATGGATGGCATCACCTGAGAGGGCGCTTCACGATTCGTCAGACGGATTTTGGAATCAAGCCTTACACAAAGGCGTTCGGTGCTGTTGGTATCAAAGACGAGTTGGTGATCATGGGCGATTTGTGGGTGGTGCCAAGCAAATGATAGAGTTTCCGGATGTCGCAAAGGGTGTTATCAAAAATCATTACGATATCATCACCCCGTTTTACCGGCTTTTTTGGGGGCCACATATTCACCATGGGTATTGGGATGCAGACGAAAGTTCGCAGCTTGCTCAGGTTCAATTGACCGAGCAACTCGCCAAAGCCGCATCGATCGCATCGGGCAGCCAGGTGATCGATATTGGCTGTGGGATGGGTGGCTCGAGCGTTTGGCTAGCAAGGAACCTCAAGTGCCAGGTCACAGGTGTGACTCTCAGTTCCGTGCAACGCTTCTATGCGAATTTGGCAGCGGGCATGGGTGGCGTGAAGCCTCGTCCAAAGTTTCTTCGTGACGATGCAGAGGTGATCGAGTTTCCACCCGCTTCGGCCGATGTGGTTTGGAGTATCGAGTGCACTGAGCACTTTTTCGACAAGCCCAAGTTTTTCAAGAAAGCTGGAACTTGGCTTAAACCGGGCGGAAGATTTGCTCTGTGCGCTTGGCTTGCAGGAAGCGGTCCTTTAAGTGAGCAGCAAGTGGCGCTGACTCGCAAAGTATGCCATGGCATGTTTTGTCCGTCGCTTGGAACCCAGGAAGATTATTGCCAATGGTTTCGCGAAGCAGGTTTAGCGGTAACCTATCAATCGTTGTGGACTAAGAAGGTCGAGCGAACTTGGGAGATTTGCCTCAATCGAGTCCAGCGTACAGGGATTCGAAACCTTGCGAAACTCTTCGGGGCAAATCACGTTTTGTTTCTGGATCATTTTCAAGCCATTCTTGATGCATATCGCTCCGGTGCGATGGAATATGGATGTTTTGTAGCCGAGAGAGGGAAAGAGTGAGTCAGATACAGGTTGCCATGGATTCGGCAGTGAGCACGACCGTCCAAAAACGGATTGGGCGAATCGCAGGAATTGCGTTTGGAGTGGGGACACAAATCCTCTTTCTTTGGACCGTGATCTATCTTTTTCTTTTCTTGCGGTTTGGAGGATGGCGCGAGTACTCCGCCAACGATCGCTCTGCGACATGGTGGATCGATGCATCGCTGGCAACGCTTTTTGTCGTTCCTCACAGCATCCTTCTTGCCCCGATGACTTCTAAGTGGTTAAAGCAGTGGATGCCAAGTGGGTTGTTCGGTTGCCTCCACTGCGCAACGAGTTGCGTGAGCCTCATGGTGTTATTTCATTATTGGGGAACAAGTAGGCTTGAGATATGGCATGCTACGGGTTGGTTTGAAGGCTTGATGCTCTTTGGCTTCTATGGTTCCTGGGTTGCCCTGTTCTATAGTTTGTATTGGACTGGGTTCGGGTATCAAACAGGACTTACCCAGTGGTGGTATTGGTTTAGGCAGACACCGCCACCCAAAAGGGCTTTTGTTACCGAGGGTCCGTTTAGGTACATGAGACATCCTGTGTATATGAGTTTTCTAGGTTTGATCTGGTTTACCCCTGTTATGACTTTTGATCATGCTATCTTGACTGCGATATGGACTGCCTACATCTACCTGGGAAGCTACTTCAAAGATCGCCGACTCTTGCGTTTTATCGGGGAGCCTTATTATTTGTACGGCAAGAAGATTGCTGGGCTTCCGGTCATCGGTTTTGGGTCCCTGAGATACTTTCGTTAGGTTCTAGTCGTAATCGAAGACTTTCAAAGAACCTAAACGGGCTTAAAGTCCCGATTTTTCCGGTTCTTCTGGAACTATTGTGGTGAAAACGCCAGGTGTTTGAGTTTATAGCCGGTTGGATTTTATCAATGAATACTTATCCATAAGCCCGAAGTTCTTCAGGTGATTTTGCGGGTAGGGAATCTGGATTTCTCGTACTCAGCAACGCGGTACTCGTACTCGAAGCCCCTAAATCCCAACGGTTCTTTTCGAGTAAGAGTGAGTGGAGCACTTCATATCCTTGACATGAAGGAGTCTTTCTGAGGCTCTGGATCACTTGCCTGATACTTGCGATAGAGTTGATCTCGATTTCAAGGAGCCGCTGAAGCTCTTTTTGTTCTCGACCAAGTTTTTTCGAGAATGGTCTGATTTGTCGGGTTATCCGACTAGGATACAATCCGAACTCCCTATTGATGTGATACCAAAGGACAAGGCCGTGGAAATGCGATTCCGCAACCGCAGCGATCTTTGGTCGGATCCCGATACACTGCGTCTCGAAGAACGGTTGTCCGCTGGAGTCTGGACAGTGATTGCTTATGTAATTGCAAAGTAACCTGATAAGCCCTTGGAGTTATTTCATTAGAGCTTTAGGCCGAACAAATCGCCGCCATTTCCAGTCCCTGTGCCGCCACGAAGTGGCCCCTGGTATTTCTTGACAGCGCTCTCACGCTTGACCACTTCGGGCTCGGTTTCCTGGGGTGCTTCGTCTTTCGCGGAGCCAGGTTTAGCCTGAGTCGCCTTGAGCGAAAGCCCAATGCGCTGTGCGTTTCGGTCAACCGATAGGACCTTGACTTCAACCTCTTGTCCCTCAGTAATTACTTGCGAGACATTGTTGACACGGCGATGTGCGAGTTCCGAAATGTGGATCAATCCTTCGATACCTGTTGCGAGTTTCACAAAGGCCCCGAATTCGGCTAGTCTCGATACTGCTCCTTTGGCGGTCGATCCTATCGGGAAACGTGCCTCGACATCACTCCAAGGGTCATCTTGCAGCGACCGGTACGATAGGGAAATCTTACCCGTTTTAGGGTCGAATTTTTCAATTCGGACTTGGACTTTGTCCCCCTCCTTAACGACCTCCGATGGATGCTTGATCTTTTCCCAAGACAATTGGGTGATGTGGATCAAGCCATCGAGGCCACCGATATCGACGAACGCTCCGAAATCGGTCACTTTGCGAACGGTTCCTTCGCAGAGCTCGCCAATCTCAAGATTCGCAAGTCGCTCCTGCTTCTTCTGTTGCTTTTCTCGCTCGAGCACCGAACGGTGTGAAAGAACAAGATTCCCTCGTCGCGGGTTGACTTCGGTAACCACACACAAGAGTTTTTGTCCGATGTAGTCAGCCGCCGATTCGATGCGGTATTCAGATAATTGGCTGATCGGTATAAAGCCTCGAATGTTTCCGACTTTGCATTCGACACCGCCGGTATTTGCGCTTTCGATTTTCGCTTCGACCACGGCGCCTTCTTCGAGGTCCGCCCAATCGTTCGCGGTGATCGCTTCACCAGGAAGTCCTAGCTCATAGAGTCCCTCGTCGGCGTTGAAAGAGCGGATGACAACATCCAGCAGCAATCCTTCGCTTGGCATGTCCAGGAATTGCAAAAGCGGTACGACTCCCTCGTTGGGGCCACCGAGACTAACAAAGACGTTCGCATGATGAACCTTGATCACTCGGGCTTGGTATCGGTTGCCAATTTCCAAAGCGATGCCGACCCGACCGACGCTTTTATCTCCGATCATCAAGTTCTCAAGATCTGCTCCATCGAGAGCTGCTGCCAACTCCGAGTCCTCTTGCTGGTCTCGTCTACGCGAGCTAGGCACTGGGACTTTGGCCGCCACGGGCGCGATCGAGTCCTTGTTGGATCGATAACGCTCAGGCATCGATTCGGCATCGATTTTTTCTGGCAGCGGTTGACCTTGCAAGTCGGAAGCTTCGGAAACAACCTTACCCTCAATAGAGCCGCTTTGGTTTGTCGAATCCCCCTGGGGGCGGGGCCCAGAAGGCCCATTCTTTCGACGATTCTCTCTTTCTTTTCCAGCAGTTTGGTCTTTCGACTGCTCCTGTTGCATCCTCGCTCTTCGGATCGCTTCGAGGTTCAGTGGGCCTGCAGCGCCTTGTTTCTGCTCCGTTTTTGCCACTGGGTTCGTATCAGGTGAATTGGATGGTTGATCTTCTTGCTCGGCCATGCCGTCGATCCGTTGATTACAAGGAAAACTTGGGCGGCGGTTGTCCGCCCGGAAAGATCTACAGTTTATCAACGAAACGCCAATTTTCCAGTGATCCCCATTGGCAGACTTACCTGATCCAATTTGCCTATCCTGGCTTAACCTGGGTTCTGAAACCGTTATCCTAACGGTATTCGCAAACCGCCTTGCGTAACTTTTTTCCCGAAGTATCGGCACCAAAGTCCAAATATGTACGATTTATTTTCAGCCTTGCCGCTAGCGGTGAACATTCTCGGGCAGAACGTAGAAAGCTCGGATTTGTTGGTCATCGGTCTGCTGATCATCCTCGAAGGACTTTTGTCGATCGACAATGCGCTGGTTCTCGGAATGCTGGTAAAAAGGCTTCCGAAGCATCAGCGGGCCAAGGCTCTTTCCTACGGGCTGATTGGAGCTTTCGTCTTCCGCTGCATCGCCATATGCCTTTCTGCCTACCTGCTGCAATGGACGATCGTTAAGTTCATTGGGGGAGCCTATTTGGTTTATATCGCGGTAAAGCATCTGTTCTGGGACGACCAGGAAGAGGAACTTGTCGTCATGGACAAAGAAGGCCAACCTGGCTTGGTCGACGCCTTTACCGGAAAAGAACTCAGCGATGAACGATTGAAGTCCGAAATCGAACAACGGATACCGATCCCTGCAAGCCTCGTTACCGAGGAAGCCGTGGTCAATCCACCCTCGGGGACTCCTGCAGAAGAAGCCGTATGCGACGTACCCAGCCACAGCAATTGGAAATTCTGGAAGACCGTCGCGGTCATCGAACTGACCGATATCGCGTTTGCAGTCGACTCGATCCTAGCGGCCATGGCTCTTGCTGGCTCTCGCACGGATAAGCTTTGGGTAGTTGTTACCGGTGGGATTCTAGGTGTAATCCTAATGCGATTTGCGGCTTCGGTGTTTGTCAGATTGCTAGAACGCTATCCTCGATTCGAAGTCTCCGCCTACCTGCTAGTCATCGTCATCGGCCTAAAACTTCTTGCGGACTGGGCTCTTAATAGCGATTGGAGTTTCCGTGGTTGGAATTTCTTAGGAACCATGCGAGAAACCTTTGTCGCCTTGGAGGAAAAGCGGCGAGGTTTGACCGAGGGCTATCTCCATTGGCTTGATACGTCATGGTTCTTGGGGCGCGCCGCTGAAAAACACGTCGATGGTATCGAGCATATCCCACACTTGCTGGACTTTCACGATCTTCGTCGTCCGGAGTGCATTGCATTCTGGTTGACGATGCTCGTATGTTTCATTTACGGTTTCATGCCTCGAAACGCAAAGAACCAATCGAGTACCTCATGAAAGACGTCGCAGTGATATTGGCTGCCGCAGGGCGTAGCTCTCGGTTCAATGACCCTTATCAGAAAAAAGTCTACGCGACGATCAACGGCAAGCCCGTTTGGCAATACAGCGCTCAACTGTTTGCTGACCATCCTCGCATCGGCCAGATCATCATGACCATCGCACAAGAAGACAAAGCGATGGTGCAAGAAAAATTTTCTGGCAACCTTACCCTTTTTGGGGTCGAAATAGTTATCGGTGGTCAAGAACGATGCGATAGCGTTCGAAATGCTCTCGAAAGGATCAAACCGGGGATTTCACTTGTTGCAATTCATGATGCGGCCCGGCCATGTTTGTCCCGTCAAAGCCTCAATCAAGTCATCGAAGAGGCAAGCAAGCATGGAGCTGCAATTCTCGCTTCACCAATCCGTGCTACGGTCAAGCGAGTCGATGCGAACTCAAACAAAATCACCGACACCGTTTCACGCGAAGGACTCTGGCAAGCCCAAACCCCCCAAGTCTTTCGAACCGATGATCTGAAACGCGGTTACGCAAACCTATCAGGTAAGCCTACCGATGATGCACAGGTCATCGAGAAACTAGGCATTGGAGTTCGGGTTGTCGAGGGCCCTGAATCCAACTTGAAAATCACCACCAAAGAGGATCTACGAACCGTCGAAGCCTTCCTCAAAACACCCACCCGTAGCCGCGACAACCCCTTCTTTTAAAAATCCGCTCACCATCGGGTACGAGCAGATTCATCGCTAAGTGGGCACTCGTCGTTTTTATCGCATGTTTCCGTAGCGTGCATTAAACCGCGGATGTATCCGTACGCAAACAAGCGACCGAGCATGGTGTATCCAGGCTCACCATCGTCTTCGCCCACCATCTGCGGTACGTGGTCAGGTCGCATCGGGCCAGAAAAACCGATCTCGCGCAATGCTCTCATCGCTTGAGCCATATCGGTTGGTCCATTGTCATGAAACGTCTCTGCAAAAGCTTCGGGGGTCCCACGTACATCTCGAAAATGTACGTACTGAATCTTGTTCCCAAAATGCTTTATCGTCTCGGGAATATCGCATCCCATCGTTGCGAATGTACCTTGGCAGAAACAGATCGCATTGCTTTTGGAGTCGTACCTCCGAAGCAATTCATCGAAACAATCGACTGAATGCATGATCCTGGGCTTACCAAGAAGACTCGCTAAGGGCGGATCATCAGGGTGCATGGCCAAGGTGATCCCACAAGATTCCGCAACCGGCAACAATCCTTCGAGCATTCGATCGAGGTTCTCCCAAAGCTGAGAAGGGGTCTGGGATCTGGCTACTTGTTCGTGCTGAGGATCGCTAGGGTGAGCACCTAACAAGACAGCTTGCTCAACATCCTTCAGATAGAAAGCCGTTACTTTCGCACCACCTCGCTCGGGCGCATCAAGCCTCGTTCGAGCCCAATCGGTTCCCGCCATGAAGTTGTAGCACAGGAGACCGATATGATGATCGCTCATGGCTCGAAGAAGATCCTGCATTGCTCGAAGCTCACTGCCGTCATCAATCCCAAGCTTCATGCGTTCGATGGGCAAGTATCCTTCGAGAACACTTATCTCGAGACCGTAAGGCCTTACTCGCTGGATCGAATCCTCTATCGCATGGGGGTCGGAGCCCGGATAACGCAGCACCAAGTCCGTTACACCACACTGTGAGGCAAGTCGGAGGTTGTCATCGGAGACCGGAGTCAAAACAGTAGCCAACCGCATGAGAGCCTCAGACGCAGAATTTGTATAGGGAATGCTAGGTAACAGGTGACGCCGTCTGCAAGGGCTTGGTAGCGTCCATACCCAACGCAGCTAAGCCAGCGATGAAAAACGCACAAGCGCACGTGATGAACACTAAGCTTTGGCCAGACCCGGATGTGGCACCATAGAGGAGCAGGGCAGGGACTATTTTGGAACTGACCGAAGCCCCGAAATTTCCCCACATGTTTGCCCAGCCGAAAATCGCTCCAGTGTTTCGACCTCCAACATCTTGCATAAACGCCCAAATCGAGGGATTAGCAAAGTCGGTCATTAGTGAAACAACTGCACAACAAAGAACCACGCCCCAGGCCGAATCGATGAACAAGCAACAAACATAGGCTATGCCTGCAATGCAATTGGCAACACTGATTGGCAAGACGCGCCCTAGACGCAATCCGAACTTACCAACGCTCCAGTCCGTCGCCCGACCACCGATCAACTGTCCGAGCATCCCGGTGGCTAGCACTAAAGTTACCATCATCGCACCTTGACTATCGGACACCTTGTGCGTCTCTTTGAGATAGGTGGGTAGCCAAGTCACCAAGAACGCCCAGCCGATATTCACACAAAACTGGCCAAGGGAATTGAGCCACAAGCTGCGACTGCCGCAATACAGACCGAGCATCCGAACGATATCACGCAATTGTGGTTTGCGATCGTCAGCAATCGGACCTATGAACTCTCTTTCTGCAAGATTGCACGAGGGGTGCTCAGAGGGCCGATCCCGAACAATCCAGTAATAAGCTGCCGCGATCGCTAAGCCCAGTAGTCCGTATACCGATAGAACACTTCGCCAAGATCCAAGCTGGAGAATCAGCAGCGTCGTGAGGAAGGGGGCCGTCGCACCTCCAAACCGACCACCAAACGCAATCAATCCACTTGCAAGCCCACGACCCGATACTGGGAACCATCGACGAACAATGGCACTCGATGTCGGATAAGCACCCGACTGAGCGAACCCAAAAAGAAACCTTGCTACCATCAGTCCGTAAAGACTCGCCACCCATCCGGTCATCAATGTAAGAATCGACCAGATAAGGATGTAGAGGGATAACATTCGCCTAGCACCCAAGCGATCGCTAAACCAACCTGCGGGAACCTGAAAAAGTGCATAGGAGAAAAAGAATGCTCCGAGGATATCTCCGATTTGCGTTTTGGAAATCCTCCGAATGCCAGTCCCTCCGTTGGACTCGAGTTCCGCAAGCAGTCGATCTGCCTGCTCGAGTGACAACCCGTCAGCGATGGTGTACGGGGTTTTGATTTTAGAAAAATCCAGAGCTCTCTGATTTGAGCTCTGCCTGCTTGAAAGCCAAGACTGAACCTGCGAATCTTCAAGTCCACTCCTGAGTTCAACCGAGAACCGCGTCGACTTGGCTTCCACGAGCGAAGTGTCTTGGAGAAAGGAGTCCGATTTGACTATTTCTCCGATTGTATTTCGAGTCAAGTACAATCCGAACGCCATCAGGACGCTGATCCAGACGATTCGCAAACGTACGTAGGTTGGTGAGGATGCATTCGAAGTCATATCGAGTAAGATATCAGATTCTAAGTCCGATTGCTGGTTACTCGTTGAAAAGCCATTCCAAAAACAGATCGCGGAGACAACTGCACCATGAAAAACTGTCGATCCCTGCTCTTGATATTCTCCTTCTTGCTTGTATCTCCGGTGCTCGCTCAAGAAGCCAAGCCGATTTTTGATGGCAAGACATTCGAGGGATGGGAGGGGAATACGAAAACCGTTTGGCGGATCGAAGACGGGGCTCTCACTGCTGGTTCGCTGACGGAACGCCAAAAAGACAACGATTTTCTAGCAACCACCACCGAGTACCAAGACTTTGAAATGGAACTCGAATGGAAACTTGAAGGGACCGAAGGATTCATCAACGGAGGAGTTCAGTTCCGAACCAAGAGGATCCCGAATCACCATGAAGTCTCTGGTTACCAAGCGGACTTGGGTGCAGGATTCGATGGGGCGCTATATGATGAGAGTCGCAGGAATAAAATACTCGCTAAACCCGATGAGGCGACCCTCAAGAAAGCGATCAAGCCGCTGGGTGAATGGAACCATTATCGCATTCGCGCGCAGGGGGATCATATTCAATTGTGGCTAAACGGTATCCAGACTGTCGACTACAAAGAAACCGATCCAGGTATTCCTCAAAAGGGGATTATCGCCGTGCAGATTCACGGTGGAGCGACAGCCATAGCACGCTACCGTAAGCTTACGATTAAGGAACTCAAATAGAGCGAAGATTGGAATGGGGGTAAGGACTGCTTCAGGAACCCTACGGGGTTTTGCCGAACGCTTGGGGTAGATCTTGATCTGTCATCAAACTCGAATTCGGCGGGTATATCCGCTATAAAACCACCCCCTCTACTCCAGGTAACGGCATCGAACGAAACAATGACTTGCCATCGTTCCCCCGGGGTACAACCCATCGTATCGAGACTCGCATGTCCTCTAAACTCACTCCTCGATCTGTCCTCACTCGCTCTTCATACTTGACCTCCTCTTTACGAAGCTTGCCCTGGCTCTTGCGGTACAAACGAACCCACGCTTCGGGCCGATTATAATCAAAGACATTCTCGACAACTTCTGCTCCAGATATGGTGCAAAGCTACGTGCAACCTCACTACTGCGGTTTGGTAATTTCAATGGAACTTCGGACAATGCGGAAACCACGGTCGCTGTGACGTCCCAAAGGTGTGCGACTGCCACTTATGTTCGACCAGCAACGCGAGGCTTTGTCGTTCCAGGCACCGCCGCAGTCCACGCGACTTGAAGATGCCGATCCAGTTTGATCCCAACACCATTCCCAGACATTTCCATGCATGTCATGGAGTCCCCACGCATTCGGAAGTTTCTCGCCACTGGGCGAGGTCAGTTCTGATGGAAGCATCTGACAATACTTTTCGATTAGCTTATTAGCGCTACCGATACTCCAATCGGTTGTACTCCCAGCACGGCATGCAAACTCCCATTCCCATTGGCTCGGCAGACGGTAGCCATTTGCTTGTTCGACCGGTTCCCAAATATCAACCTCTATTTCTTCTTTGACTGAATTCTCTTTCATCGTCTTGCCAGTACTCTTATATGCAGGAGTTAGTCCCTCTTTACGACTGAGCCAATTGCAGTAGAGCACTGCATCGTACCAGCTTACATTTTGGACAGGATGTTTGCCGGTAGGACTGCTCTCCTCATACAACGTCAGCCTTGATACATTCCGATCTTTCGGCCTCTGGTTGTTGGCACTCGCGTCGCTGACAAACCTCTCGAACTCACCTCGGGTCACCTCACGGTTTGCCATCCAATACTCTTGCTTAACAACGTCGGTTCGCGGGGTAGCGAGCTTGACAAAACGAGGATCACTGTGGAGCACAAGAAAGTCGGGTTGGCTCCGAATTTTATTGCAATCGAATTCGCCACCGTCGCCCCAAGTTTGAAGTATTTCAATTGCTTTATCTGTCCATTTCCTTTTCTCCTCTGGCGTTGCGATATCATCTGCAGCAAAGCGAGCAAGTGTACGCGCTAGTATGTATTGGGTATTGCGGTTGGATGATTCTTCGGATGCAAGTCCCTTTTCAAGTCGTTCCACAGCCTCAGTTTTGCGTCCGAGCCAAAGCAAGATGACGCTTTCCATATAAATCAAAGAATCGGAACTCGGATTGGTCTCTCGCCATTTGTCTAAGGCCTCATCCGTTTCTTCGGATCGTTTAAGGCGTGCAAGTGTTAGTAAACGAAATCCAGAAGGATGCACTTCATGGAATTCGATGGAGTCGTCCTGCGGCAATTTGAGAACGGCATCAAATTCCTCCAAGGCTTGCTCGTACTGACCGAGTTCGTAAAACACCCGACCAAGCTTGCAACGGTCCTCCGGCGTGTTTCGCTCCTCAGAGGGAACTTCTTGGATATCCCTCAAACGTTTTCGGTTTAGCCCTAAAAGATCCGGTAGTGGCCTAATCTCTACGCGAGGAGGTTTCATTCGCACGAACGTTACACCTTGGTCATTCACCCACCAATTCCGGTCCTCCTCCATTTTCGAGGCATCCTGAGGCGTTGGTTCTTTAAGTTCCCACTGACGCATCAGCCAAGTGACAGCGCTGTGCGTGGAACTATCAGGAAGCCAATACCATTGAGTTGCCAACTCTGAGATCGCATTCGTTTCCGCATTCGCAAATCCCTTGAATGGTCTTTGACCAATCCCTAAACAAATCGCAGATCGTAATCCTGAAGTTGCGGAATCCTTAATATCTTTCGCTAACTTCTCTGTATCGATTTCCCAACGAGGGAATTCGTCGATAAACCACGTGCGAACTCCAGGGTCTTCGCGACCTTCAAACTCCGTCGCATCGATCGGTAGTTCCGTATCTCCCATTCCTAATGCAACCAAGGCTAAGCGTGCTTTTCGACGCTGAAGATCGATCGTCGTGCATTCTGCCGCAGCATTTTTCAACTTCTCGACCGAGCGTTGTGGATCATTGGCAAGTGCTCGGATCAAGTTACCGGTATCTCGATCATCGATGGAATCGATCTGGTTG
Organism: Pirellula sp.; assembly: GCA_040381975.1. Taxonomy (GTDB): domain Bacteria; phylum Planctomycetota; class Planctomycetia; order Pirellulales; family Pirellulaceae; genus JBKCUI01. Next base: position 227,179 of record JBEIGI010000002.1, on the reverse strand, counting down.
ATCAGATAGTCAAATTCAACTCGGTCAAAGTGTGCCAATGCAAATGCTAAGGATAGTCTTTCTGACGAGCTTTTCGGACTTTCGTATTTCTCCAAAAGATTCGCCTTAATCAGTTCTGGCTGATTCATATTCTTTAGGTTCTGAATAATACCAGGCACCGATGATCCGAGTGTTTTCTCAAGCGACGTAATGGCACCCTTCATAATGCTCTTCTGAGCTTCCAATTCCTGTTGCTGGAATTTGACGTTTTGTCGGTGGAGTGCGTAGCCCATCGTCCCCCCGGTCATGAGCAGTCCCAGCAGCGCCGCTCCCAAATTCCACAAATGGACTCGGCCTGCTTTTTGCATGACCGCTTGTTCGGCTACCGTCCAACGCTTGGGATGTGTCCACCTACGAATTTGAAACCATTCGAGCAGTGTTGGCAGTTGCCTGTTCTCTCGGATAGTCCCCCAGGTTGCGGCGCGTTCGGCAAGTTTGAGTTCCGCACGTCCCTGTTTTGTTTCGCGCTGCTTTAGATTGAGCCATTCGCGCAGCGATGGAACGAGGTAATCGTGCGTCAGTTGATAGGATCGCGATTCCAGGCCAGTTTCTGAAGCGTCGTCAGAGGGTGTGATCAACCGTAGGTTCTTGTCCAGCAAACTTACCAGTTCATCAAACTCTCGTGGTCGATTTTCGTATCCAACCATTTTTTGTAATTCAGCGACCTCGCGCTGGTGGCCTTTGATATTGGTTCCAACGGAAGGCAATAGCGCCCCAAGGAATGTTCGGATTCCTTCTTGGTGCTGGCGAAACTGGATTGGAGCGTGGGCATCGCCGAACGTCTCCTCCAGGAATGCAACACCGACCCCTGCAATACCACCAAGATCGTTAAGTGTCTTGGGTGCCCACGGCTTGGATTTCATCATCTCGGCAAACAATGCCAACCGAACCGAGATGACTTTTTCCTCTTGGCTGAGTCCCTCGACGGCTTGTTGCAAAAACTGTTTATGGTCCTGAGTCCAAACAGACCGGTCCTTAGGTAGTTTGTCGTAGGCTCTCCCAAAGAGTGCCAGCACTTTTTTCGCGTGATCTAGATCGAAGAGATCGACCATCGCACTGTTTTCACGTTCGACGATCGGGATGTCGAGTTCTCTTAGGAAGCGACTTACCGAGAGCCAAAAATCGTCTCGCACCATGACGATGGCTTGGATCGTCGAACCGTCACATTGACGGAGGGCGTTGGTCAATTCGTTGTCCGAGTAATTCTTGTGCGCATAGAGCCACTGTTCGAACTGATCGATCACCAGAAGGAGCTTTCCGCCGCTTGGTACAAGCTTTCGTCTTCGAATGATGCTCAAGGCATCGGCAAGATTGGTTCCTGATGCTTCGGGAATCCGCTTTTGGATCTCGCGTAGCAATTTGCTCGCGGTGTCGTCAGGGGTGGCTTCGATATAAATAGCTTCAATTTTGTTCGACAATCGGGGCAGTAGACCTGCTTTCATCAGGCTTGATTTTCCGCAACCCGAGGGCCCGTAGACGAGGCCGACTCGAAAGGACTCATCGGCATCGGTGGCTTCGATGCGATTTTTCCAGAACCGCAAACCTTCGGGCAGTCCTGTGCGATCGAATGGCCCCGGGAGCAATTCCAGAAAAAAATCGGTATCCTTGTCGTCGAAGGAACGGAGGCCTTTCGGGATGACTTGCACGGGGCCTGAGGGGAGATCCGAGTCCATTTGTCCTGAGGAGTCCAACTGGCTCGGTGTGCGTCTTAGAACTAAACCTTCGGCACTATCGATCCGGTCGCTCTCTGTTGCGGCGTAATTTCCTAAGTTATTAGGGGTTGTCGTAGGCTTTTTCGAGATGGCTTCGAAATGGCTCGATAGCAGGTGCCGCACTTCGTCGGCAAAGTCTTTTGCGATAGCGAATCGATCCGATGGACGTCGAGCAAGAGCCTTGAGGCATACGCGTTCGAGTTCTCTCGTTATGGTCGCATCGAAGATGCGAGGGGTTCGGATCTCGGTCGTTTGAACCATGCGAAGAAGCTCCTTAGCGGTTTTGGCCTTAAACGGACGCCGGCCCGAAAGGAGTTCATAAAGAACGACCCCCAAGCTGTAAATATCGCTTTGATTCGATACCAAGTGTCCTTCGCCACGGGCTTGTTCGGGGCTCATGTAAGCGGGAGTGCCAGTGATTTCCCCTGCTAGCGTATGATCCGTTTCGCGCAAAGCGACCCCAAAGTCAGCTAAATAGGGACGATCGTTTTTGTCGAGTAGAATATTCGCAGGTTTGATATCGCGGTGAATTAAGCCTATGGAATGGGCATAATGGAGGGCATCTGCGATCGACGCGATGATCTCTAGGGAAAGTTCTCGGCTTGGGCGATTCCGTTCGATGCGAGTGGCAAGATCCATACCATCGATGAGTTTTGAGACGATGAAGATATCGCCGCGATCGGTGGAGCCGATGTCGAAGACCGGGATGATGTTGGGATGATCCAATTCGGCCAGCATTTGGGCTTCGGCGAGCAACATTTCCACGGCCCCCGGTCCGACCCGCGAACCGAATGTCAACTTGATAGCGACTTCGCGTCGAAGTTGATCATCGATTCCGAGGTAGACTTCGCCGAAGCCGCCTCGGCCCAGGAGTTTGTTGATCGAGTATCGCCCGACTCTTTGGGGCGCTTTACCGGCAGGTTTATCGTTAGGACCTAAGGGGAGTGTATTTAGCGGATTGCCATCCGGTGCATTTGCCGGCGATGTCCCTGAAATGCGGAAGTCAGCCGTTTGATCTTCGGCATTCTTCTTCGAATTTTCGTTCTGAGAAGGATTCGTTCGCTCTGGATCTTTGTTGGGGTCATTATCACCTTGGATCGTTTTGAAGTCGTCTTCGTGATTCATAACGGGTCGCGAAAAAATAGTCGAGCGTCGGTTTGTGATGGACGAATTGTAAGGTGTCTTTGTAGCGGTTGGGAGACGTGCTCGCAACTCTGTGCTCTCTACAGTCTCTGTATTTCAAAGGGATTGCGTTAGAAATTCCCCTGGGCAAAGATTCGTTCCAGAACATTCCTACAGAGAGATTGCATTCAAAGGGTAAGCAGGATTGACCTTACCCGCAATAATTCCCCAAGAACCCAGCTAAGAACACTGACGGTTGGCTAGTCACACAGCCATCTGGTCCAATCAATCGCAATACAAAATAGCAGATTGCTTGGAACAAAATCGCCAGAGGCACTGACCAACTTAGGCTCATGGCTTTTCCCCAATAATAGGTCGTCTCATGTCCGGTAGCGTATCCATAGATCCACATCGGCCAAAGATGAGTCATATGATGCAACACATAGATCGTGAACGAGTATCGACTGCACAGCTTGGTTGTTTCCTTCATGCCATCTGTGAAGAGTCGCGAACGATAACGATCGACCCATCGGTGCGTCAGACCAAATAGTAGGATTGCCATTCCAATGATTGCTATGACGTATTCCACGGTTGGTGGGAATATATGACCTTGAGCAACTACAGTCCAAATACCTTTCTATTCTCAAAGCGCAAAATTCAAAACCCAAGGCTCGCGGCCTAGTCGATGCTCCACTGGCAATCGCACTTCAGCATCAAGGAGGATCGTCCGATGTACCGGCATTACTCAGTCTTTCCGAGCAGCAGATCAAAGATTGGATTGATCAGGCGATGGATATCGATACCGTGGACCGCAAACTGCCATGGTTTTATCTAGCCGAAGCCATTGCAGTGTACAGTGATGCAACATACCAATTGCATGGCATATCGATGGATAACCAATCACAGATCGCGGCACTCAGAACGGTAGGGATACGAAAGCTCAATACAGCTGGAAAGTGATCGAATGCCTGCGTGGCTATGGTGGCAACCGCTATGCTTCTTTGGTGACTCACTCCATCGAAATCAGCGACCTACGATGCGAGAATGGAATCAGTGACTCGCCAAGGACCGCTAACGTCGTTAACGCTTGGGTTGTCGAATTTCCTTATAGCGAATATTCGCTAAACGGATTATACCATGGACAGACGTACGATATTGACATCAGCTAGTGCCCTTGCGGCTGCTGGAGTACTTGCTGGAGTTGCACAAGCACAAGGAAAAGAGACTTCATCAAAAACATCTGCTGGGTTGGACAAGACCCATGCCGACTGCCTGAAGGCTTGTCAAGATTGCGCGGCGAAATGCAATGAGACCGTCCATTATTGTATGGGGCATTTGTCTCAAGGCCAAAAAGACCATGCGGCGTGCGCGGCATTGGCGATGAGTTGCCAGGAGTTTTGCAGTTTATCAGCACAGCTCATCGCCAGATCCTGCATGCTCGCTCCAGCAGCTTGCAAAGCGTGTGTGACGGCCTGCGATGCGTGCGCCAGCGAATGCGAAAAGGCCAAAGCGGACGAGCAGATGATCGCTTGTGCGAGAGCTTGTCGCCAATGCGCTGAGTCTTGTCGAATGATGATCAAGTAGAGTTGTCGATAATCGCGGCACACTCTGAACCATGAGCAGGCGGAGGAGCTTCGATCAAAATCGAATCCCCTTTCACTGGATGGTTGAATCGAATCCGATGTGCGTGCAAGTAGTAACCTGCGTCTCCTGGCAGACCAGGGTTCTCCACGATCCCTCCTCCAGGGGCATAGACGGGATCACCCACCAAAGGAAAACCAATCGATGCCAAGTGGATCCTGATTTGATGCGGCCTTCCGGTCAGAAGCTCCACGGAACACACCGTCGCATCCTCTCGGCGCTGCAAGACACTCACGACGCTGCGTGATGCCTTGCCCGCCCACGATGCGCCATAGATTAAGCCAAGGCGCGGGTGTGGGATCAATCCAATCGGTGTATGGATACCGACTGAATCAAATGGGATGTTCCCTTGGGCTAACGCCAAGTACTCCTTCTGTACCGATGTCCACTGCTTGGACATCGTCGCCGCAGTCATGCGATCCAAGGCAAATAGGACCACACCTGAGGTGGCTCGACCTAATCGGTGAAGAGGCATGGCCGTTGAATAGACGCATTTTACCTGTCTGAGTAATGTATGGTGATAGAACCCTGCACCTGGAAGTGTCGGTAATCCGCTCGGCTTATGAACCGCGACCAAAAACTCGTCGCGATATAGTAACTGATAGTCGGTCGGGACATCCTGTTCGATCCAACCGGGCCGATCCCAGATCAAAATTCCGCCGGGCTTAAGCAGTTCATGACCGGTTGCGATAGACTCATCGACTCGAATCTCTTTGGCGTGTATTCTCTCGATCCATTGATCGGGACCAGAATGATCAAAATGCTCGATCAAGTAACTGAGAGTCGTATGGCCTGCTGCAGAAGGACCAAGAACATGTCGGTATCTGTAACCTGGGTTTGTGGGTTTCACGAAGCGTCAATCGGTTTTGAAAGTGGCATCCAAGTTTCCAAACTATATGGCTCACCACCAAACGAATCATTCATACCCTAAATGGATCTGATCGATCGCATTTTTGGACTTATGCCCGAGCCTCAGTTCACGTAAACTGATCTAATTGTGAAATTTAACGCTATTATCCTCTAGATTGCTGGAGGTTTATCAAGGTATCGGTCTCCATGATTTTTTCCGAACTTCCGATCATTCCGGAGATCCAGTCCGCTCTAAAATCCCTCGAGTACCACACCCCTACACCGATTCAGGCAGGAGCTATCCCGCCACTTCTCGAAGGTAAAGATCTGCTAGGGTGCGCCCAAACGGGCACAGGAAAAACGGCTGCCTTCGCCATTCCCATCCTGCAAAAGATCCATCAGAGCGGGCAATACGCGCTTAAGATCCAACCTATCGGTTTGATCATCGCGCCGACACGCGAACTCGTCGTCCAGATTTCTGAAAACCTCAGGGACATCGGTCGTCATACCAAAGTCCGACACACCACCGTCTTTGGTGGTGTGGGCCAACGGCCGCAAGTCGCTGCCCTTACCAAGGGGGTTCACTTAGTCGTCGCCACCCCCGGCCGATTGCTTGATCTGATCGATCAAGGCTACTGCTCGCTGGCCAAACTCCAGTTCTTCGTTCTCGATGAGGCCGATCGCATGCTCGACATGGGATTCATGCCCGACGTACAGAAAATCGTGCGGCAACTTCCCAAGCAACGCCAATCGGTATTCCTTTCGGCGACCATGCCACCACCGATCCAAAAGCTTGCTTCGACTCTCTTGCATCACCATGTCACGGTGATGGTAACCCCGCCGGCCAAGACTGCAGATCGGGTCAAGCAATGCGTGATGTTTGTCGACCGAGGCAACAAACGCAAATTGCTCGATCGCCTATTGGCTAACCCTGAGAGAAGTCGCGTTTTGGTTTTTGTAAGAACCAAACACGGTGCCGATCGGCTCTACAAATCACTCATCGACGATGGGGTTGCTGCCGAAGGTATCCACGGAGGACGATCGCAAAACGCCAGGCAAAGGGTCTTGAACGATTTCCGCTCGGGTAAGATCCGTGTGCTTATCGCCACCGATATCGCCGCCCGAGGGATCGACATCGATGAGATCAGCCATGTCGTCAACTTCGATGTACCGCTCGAAGCCGACGCTTATGTTCACCGCATCGGACGGACGGCAAGAGCAGGCGCTAGCGGTGAGAGTATCACGTTTTGCGCGGCAGACGAATACAAATACTTCAAGCAGATCGAAAAGACGATCGGCATGCGCATCGAAATCGATCGGGAGCATCCATTCCACTCGGTAGATGCCCAAGACGGAGAGCTAAGCGAGGTTGGCGACCTGCATCGACCGAAGAAATCACCGAATGCGAAAAATTCAACTGCCGAGCCCACCAAGCGACGCAGATCGATCAGTGGCAAGGTTCGAAAAGTAAAGCCAAAGCCTACTCGGCCTTCGACCAAATCCTACAAGAAACGTTCCAGTCCGAAGTCCAAACGGCGTTAGATGAAGAGTGTCATTTCTTCTTCGTGGCAGGTTCTTTAAGGTTGGTTTGAAGTTGTTTAGGAAGCTTACCCTTTTGTTCGTCCGTAAGCAGCTTTCCGATCTCGACTCGAGTCTTGGCGAGCATCTCTTCGGTTTCCAGCAGTACCTTCTTTTGTTCTTCGGTCGCATTCATCGCGTTTAGACCGATCTCACGTACTTCCTTGGGCTTTTTGCCTTCGTCGCGGGCTTTCTTGGCAGCCTCGGTTCTACTCTTAAGCATCTTTGGGGTTAGCATCGCTTCTTTTCGTTTGGCGACCACCTCTTTGGCGGTCTTGCCAAAGATCTCTTTAATCTTATCGGTGGTTGCTGAACTCAATTCAGCGGGCTCGAACTGCTTGAGAAACTGGTCGACCATCGCGGTCTCTTGGTCCGCCTTCGCTCCTTTCTTCGAAGCGTCTTGAGCAATCGCATTTGCGCCTAGTAGGCTGACCAGTAAACAACAGGCAAGTAGGTTTCGAAACATGATTCGAAGATCTCCATATAGTTGAGAAACATTGGACATAAGAGTGATTCAGTGCGATCGCATTTCGCCTGGGCCATCAAAATACCATAGCTTCATTTCTAAAGGGTGGCTCTCTAGAAATAATTGTGGCTAGGAGTATGTGCTACTGGTATTTATCGTATTCGTACTCACTGAAGTGGCACTGAGTACCGCTTCGCTGAGTTGCGAGTTAGAAAGGGAGTTGATCATCTTCCTGGTCATTGCCCAGGGGGTTGCTTGCAAAGATCCACTCCTTGATTGGTTTTCCTGCGACGAGTTGCTCGTCGATGAATCGATCGATTTTGTCTTCCGTCATTCCGGCATACCAGTAGCCTTCGGGGTAAACGACCAAGATCGGTCCCCCTTGGCAGATTCTCAAGCACTGGACTTTGGTTCGGTAGCAGGCTCCGGGATCGTCGGATAACGAGAGGTTGCGGGCTTTGAGTTCGTCTTTTAGTTTTTTCCAAGATGCTCCACCTGTGGCTTCGGAGCAGCATTTGGGACCCACGCATAGAAAGATATGCCGGTTGTAGCCCCCGATTTTCAAACGAATCGCAACGTCTTCGAGGTCTTCGTTCATCGAATTCACACAAAGGTTAAGAAAAAGTATCCTTCAAAAGGCATGGGGAATCCAAGGACTCAGATGCCCCCTGATTGTCGCAAAGTTCCTACCAAGCTACACTGATTGCAGTTTGGAAACCAGATGCCTCCCTGAAACCCACCTATAAGTAGCGAATCCTCGTGTCCGACGAAGTTGCAACCCTAAAAATTGGCGATAAATCCCTCTCGATGCCCGTGCATGTTGGCACCGAAAATGATCGGGCGATCGATATCTCGAAATTGCTCAAGGAGACCGGCCATATCACCTTGGACGAAGGCTACGCGAACACTGGTGCGACGACCAGCGCGATTACCTATCTCGACGGTGATCGAGGAATCCTAAGATACCGTGGCTATCCGATCGAGCAGTTAGCCGAAAAGTGTGATTTCCTGGAAACCAGTTACCTTTTGATCTATGGCGAATTGCCAACGCCCGAGCAACTTGCTGCATTTCGATCGGCGATTTCCCATCACACCATGCTGCATGAGGACATGCGTTCTTTCTACAACGGATTTCCAAGGGATGCCCACCCTATGGCAATCCTATCGAGCGTCGTCAGTGCCCTCTCGACGTTCTACCAAGACTCCCTCGATCCTCATGATCCTGAAGAAGTAGAAATCTCCATCCATCGGCTCATCGCCAAGCTGCCAACCATTGCGGCTTACAGCTACAAAAAGTCGTTCGGTCAGCCATTCATTTACCCCGACAACTCCTTGGATTATTGCGAGAACTTTCTCCACATGATGTTTTCGGTACCAAGTGAAAAGTATTCGGCCGACCCCGATTTCGTCAAAGCCTTGAACCTGTTGCTCATCGTTCATGCCGATCACGAGCAAAACTGCAGTACCTCAACGGTACGTATGGTCGGCTCGTCGGATGCGAATCTATTCGCAAGTATCTCTGCGGGGATTTGCGCTCTGTGGGGACCACTTCATGGTGGTGCCAATGAAGCTTGCGTGAACATGCTCAAACAGATCGCAGACGATGGCGGGAACGTTAAGAAATATGTCGACATGGCCAAGGACAAGTCGGGCAATTTCCGACTCATGGGCTTTGGTCACCGAGTTTACAAGAATTACGATCCTCGCGCAAAGATCATCAAGGCGGCCTGTGATATTCTGTTGAAAAAGCTAAATCTCAACGATCCGCTGTTTGAGGTCGCTCAGGAACTCGAGTCCGTGGCCCTGAAGGATCCTTATTTCGTCGAGCGTAAACTCTACCCCAACGTCGACTTTTACTCCGGTGTTATTTATCGAGCTATGGGTATCCCGGTTCAAATGTTCACCGTATTGTTTGCTATGGGACGTTTGCCCGGTTGGATTGCCCATTGGGTCGAAATGCAACGTTCACCCAACACGCGAATCGGAAGGCCCAGACAGGTTTACACCGGTCCGCTCAAACGGGATGTGAACCGCTAGAGCAAGCCTCGATACTCAGTGCATTCGAGCACGAGCAACTCGCTGTTAACGTTTGCGTTGCAGATGCTCTGCTAAATGCTGCTTGAGGAGCGACAGAGCGGAGAACTCTCGATCACCTGCGGTTTTCTCGACGATGGTCGCATGCCTTTGAAACTCCTCTTGGAGGATCGTCGATTCCAAGATTTCTCTTCGACTCCATAGCACGGCCAATTCGAGCAAACTGTGATTTGCACGATTCCACCCCCAAAAAGGCCGAAGCTCGATGCACTTGCCAACCATGCATTTCGCGACAGCACGCGGTTGGCTGAGATCCCAATCGATTACCCGCAAGGGGAACGCCCTACAAGCTTCCTTCAAAACCCAACCTACGTCGTCGTGGTAGCTCGCTTCGGGACACGCGTCAACTTGATTGCAGATACCGAGGACCGACTCTACTAACAGCAGGCCATCATCGACGATGTGAAACACACCTCTTGGGTTGCGATGGAGATTGGAAAAAGTCGTCGAGGTTTGGAACGGTTTGAGTACCCAGGATTCGAGCGGACGATCGACATGAGGGCCGATCGGAGCCACGTGCATCCGACCGTCGCGATCTTCCGTGGTGATGATTCCTTCGATGATCATTGCGAGGTCTGCGGATGTAGAAGGAATCAATTGCCGCGGAAAAGTCTCTCGCCGAGGAAGTTATCCAACTCGGGGATGGCAAAAATCTTGTTCGCCGTCGTGTTGACATCGTACTCGATGCGTCGAAATTCAAGATTAGGTGGATCGAAAATCACGTAGCAACTACGCCAATCCTCATCACGAGGTTGTCCGACGCTTCCGACATTGATCATCGCCTTGGGCTCAGTCAGACGGTATTTGTAGTTGAAGGAATCGGGTGTGAGGAATGTGTAGTCTGGGGTGAAGATTCCGGGTGTGTGCGTGTGGCCTTGAAAGCAATACGTTTGGATCATGTTGAAGAGTTTTTCCATTTTGCGACGATTGTAGATGTCGTCAGGAAAAACATACTCGTTGATCGGTTGGCGAATGGATCCATGGACGTAGAGAACTTCGTTCTCTCGATAGATGCGAGGGAGTTTCATCAGATAGAGGATCCGTTTGCGTGCATCCTCTGGATTGTCGCTTTTCTCGACTTGCTGTCGGGTCCAAAAAATCGCACGCTCGGCCGAAGCGCTGAACCCCTCGGGGTCATTGACGGCACCGTAGTCGTGATTGCCGATGACGCAAACATCCATCTTCATCACAAGATCGAGACACTCGCGGGGGTTTGGACCGTATCCGACGACATCCCCTAAACAGAAGATTCTTTGAACATTCTGTGCCTCGATGTCCTTGAGCACCGCCTGGAGAGCTTCGAGGTTGCCGTGAATGTCGCTAATGATCGCAGTTCGCAAGATTTCCTCTTCTGAAGCTTCAGCTCTGTAGCATAATCATTTGCCAGCACGCAATCGGTCACCGAGTTGATTATCCAATTCCGGAATTTTATAGATTTTGGAGATCGTGGTTTCCAAGTCGTAGGCGACACGTCGGAAAAAGATCTTCTTTGCGGAATGATCAAGTATCGTGTAACAGGCTCTAGGATCCTCGTCGCGAGGCTGGCCCACGCTGCCAATATTGATCATCAGTTTTTCGCGACCCAAGGTGAACGTGTGGTCGCACTTGTGAGCTTCGATGAAACTCGGGTCCGGAGTGAACACCCCAGCGATGTGCGTGTGTCCCTGGAAACAAAACAAAGGAACCTTGGCAAACAACCTATCCATTTTGTTCTTGTCATAGGCCGTCTCAGGAAAAACGTATTCGTTGGTCGCATCGCAAGGCGACCCGTGCACGAAGAGGATTTTTTCAAACTGATGCTGCTTGGGTAGTTCGTTGATAAAATCCCAACGCTTGTCGACCGCTTTTCGATTCCCCTTTTCTAGTTCATTGCGAGTCCACAGGATGGCTCGCATGGCGATGGGGTTGAATCCAGTTGGGTCAAAAACCGTCGCAAGATCGTGATTCCCCAAGATCGTCAGCTTGGCCTTTTTCATGATCAATTCGAGGCACTCGACGGGATTAGGCCCATAGCCGACGATGTCGCCTAGGCAAATGATCTCGTCGACCGATTCTTTGGCGATATCGGCCAGGACCGCGTTGAGTGCTTCGAGATTTCCGTGGATGTCGCTGACGAGCGCTTGTCTCATGCATGCCCCCGGCCACAATCTACCATCACAGAGATCCACAAGAACGGATGTCTGTACCAAGAGCAAAGGGTGAATATCGGCGTCGAGACAGGCATTCGTAGTCAGTCGTGGAGGAGCAAAAACGAGCTAATTGATACAGAAGTGTATCCGGCAAAACCAATTTTGGGCAGGTATTTTTGCCATTGGTGATCTTTATCGGTCGGGTTTGTCGGGCGAGCGATTCTCTTTTCGATAATCCCAAGGAGCCGTTGGATTCTCGGCCTTCCACAGCCCTCTTTTTTCCTTCTTGGCCTCTAGCTCCAGGTCGGCCAAGGCTTGGGACTGGTTGTATCGCTTGAAATGCCAAGCATTTCCCGAACGGATCATCTCGGCATTGATGTGTTTTTCGCCCCGGTAAACCTGAGCCAAAAGTCGCTCAAAGTTATCCTTCTTTTTCCAACTAACCCGTACATCCGAATCAAATAGCATCTTTTTGAGTGCCTCCGTGGACTCCTTGCCATACTCTTGCTTGAGCTCAGGGGCATCGGTTCCTTCGATTTGCACCTCGTACTCCTTGCCATCGGCCCCTCGAACCTTGATCGAATCTCCATCGATGATCTTGGTCACCTTTGCCGTAATTTCCTCTTCGGTCTCTTTGCCTTTGGATTCTTTCGTATCGTCTGCTTTGCCTGCTTTTTCCGAGGTAGGCTTTTCAGAGACGGTGCTTTGACCCCAGCACTGGCCGATGGAAATCGAAAGGACACAGCCAAAGAAAATCAGGCAACTGGATGTTCTAGTCATAAGGCACCTTGGAGGCCAAATCAAAAGGAATTTATCGATCGGTTCACAAGCCGGACGGCTTGAGGCTTATAATATAACATGTACTGACCACCCAACGGCGAGGCTGTCCAATTTCCGTTGCAAAATACGAAAATCAACTCCATGCAAGATCCCATCTCGACCGAGCCGAATTCGAACAAGCCCGGCCAGGATCCCGTAAGCACCTCCCCAGCGGCAGGGCAATACATGGTACGAAGAAACCTCGAAGGTTTCGAGTACAAGCCCAATCCCTGGCGAGACGCTCGAGCTTGGCTTGTCAGTTCACTCCTCCATACAGCCCTCTTCATTCTCTTGGCCTTGTTCTGGCAACCATCGCGACGAGGAACTGGCGATTCGATCGATCGACCTGTTGGGATCGCGGTATTCCACGAAACCAAAAACGGTGAACTTTATGAACTGAGCGATGCCGGACAGCCTCAAGACCAAGCTGCTGATAGTTCTGCGAGCGCCTCGAATATGGCAGCACCGCTAGACCTGGCCGAACTGACCAAGGACTTGATCGGTTACAAGGCCGAGTCGGGAAGTATTGGAGCGGCAGTTGGAAAAATCGGCGAAGGAGTCTCTGGAACCGGTGGCAAGGGAAATAATGGGAATCAAACCGGAGGATCAACTACAGCTTCCTTCATGGGCCTGCAAGGCACAGGTTCGAATTTCGTGTACGTCTTGGATCGCTCCGCCTCGATGGAAGAGTTCCAAGGTGCACCGATGCGATTCGCCAAATCAGAACTCCTCAAAAGCATCGCATCCCTGGGTGACCGAAATCAGTTTCAAATCGTATTTTACAACGAGTCCCCTGGATCATTGAGCAACGGGACCTCAGCAGGTAGGTTGCTGGCTGCAAATGAAATGAATAAAGAAAAGGCCTCTCGATTCGTCAAAGCGATCAAGCCCTCTGGGGGCACAGAACATATCCCCGGTTTGAAGATGGGATTATCCTTTGCACCCGACGTCTTGTTTTTCCTAACCGATGCTGCAGAACCTTCTTTGACCGAAGCTCAATTGATCGAGATCCAGTCCCGCGCTGAACGATCCTTGACAACAATCCATACCATCCAATTCAATCGCGGACCTGCACCGAACGACGGATCCTGGATCCGAGAACTGGCCCAACGAAATCGAGGTACCTACCGCTACATCGATATCTCAGGATTAGAATAGACTCGGCGAGCCTCCACACCTCCAATAGCACAATGCCGATCGGCGTTGAATTAAAAGCGGAACGGCGCGAGCCGTCCGGTGAAACTCATGGCAAAATCACAGACTCCCTAACACTCACCGGAGTGCTCGCGCACTTCCGCTTTTACATCTTCGCCTCCATTGGGCGTAAAACGAGCCGTAGGCAGATCGCCTGCCAAGACATACCCTTCATCCACAAAAGCGCCAAAAAACCAACATGCCAAAAATCGTCGAACTTCATCATCCGTTAGCCAAACACCATCTAGCAATCCTGAGGGATCAAACGACCGAACCGGTCTTGTTTCGGAATCAGATTCGATTGCTCTCGATGCTACTTGCCGTCCGCGCCACGGAGGACTTGAGTCTGACTCCAATCGAGATCCAAACGCCGCTGACTCGAATGCGGGCTGGGAAAATCGCCCAACGCATCGCCATCATTCCAATTCTACGCGCTGGACTCGGACTGGTTGAACCGATCCTTGAGTTGATCCCTAGTGCAGAGGTCTGGCACCTAGGCATGTATCGCGATGAAGAAACAGCGAAACCGATCGAGTACTACTGCAAATTGCCCAAGGACAACCCAGCTCAAGTCGGTTTCGTCTTGGATCCGATGCTCGCGACCGGTGGCTCGATCCGAGTTGCTGTAGCAGCCCTTAAGCGTTGGGGAGTTCAAGATGTACGCGTCTTGAGTGTGATCGCAGCACCCGAGGGAATTCGCGCTCTACACGAAGAACATCCCGATGTTTCGATCTACGTCGGAGCTGTCGATCAGGAGCTCAATGATCAGAAGTTCATCGTTCCAGGTTTGGGCGATGCAGGTGATAGGATCTTTAACACCAAACGATAAGCCTTAGCTGTATGACTTTTCAGAAAGACCCCGCCAAGCTTCGTTCCCAGCGATGGTTTGGCCCCGATGACCTGCGAAGCTTTGGGCATCGATCCCGCTTCAAAGGCATGGGTTACGATGACCAAGACTTCCGAGATAAACCGATCATCGGGATCCTCAATACCTGGAGCGAAATGAACACCTGCCACTCGCATTTCCAAGAGCGAGTCAAGGAAGTCAAACGCGGGGTGTTCCAAGCAGGCGGATTCCCGGTCGAAATCCCCGTCATGAGCTTGGGTGAAATGCTCATGAAACCAACGACCATGCTCTATAGGAACCTACTGGCGATGGAAACCGAAGAGGTACTTCGCTGCCATCCTATCGATGCGGCGGTCCTCTTGGGCGGATGCGACAAGACGGTTCCAGCAATGCTCATGGGTGCCATCAGTGCCGATATACCAAGCGTCTTTCTCCCCGCTGGCCCAATGCTCAACGCCTATTGGCGCGAAAACACACTTGGCAGCGGTACCGACGCTTGGAAATACTGGGCCGAACGATGCGCGGGCAATCTCTGCGAGAGTGACTGGAAGGAGATCGAAAACTGCATCGCTCGCTCCGCAGGAACTTGCATGACGATGGGAACGGCTTCGACAATGGCATGTATTGCCGAAGCTCTCGGATTTACATTGCCTGGTGCTAGTTCTGTGCCGGCTGTGGTCTCGGAACATTGCCGATTGGCAGTCGCCTCCGGTCGCTTGGCCGTCGAATCTGCTTGGACGAATCGCAAACCATCCAAGCTTCTTTCCCGAGGCTCCTTCACCAATGCGATGATCACCCAATTGACGATCGGTGGATCGACCAATGCAATCGTACACATCATCGCTATGGCCGGTCGTGCAGGCATCCAAGTCACCTTGGACGATTTCGACGCATGGTCACGAAGAGTACCGATTCTTGCGAATATTCGCCCGAGTGGAAAGCACCTGATGGAAGATTTTCACCGAGCGGGAGGTCTGCGAGCTCTCTGGAGCCAACTGACCGATTTGTTAGATCTTTCCGGACAACAAATCAACGGAAGAACTCTCGGGGATTCTCTCGAACAAGCGAAAATCATCGATCAGGATGTCATTCGACTGCGTAAAAATCCAATCGTCGAGCATGCAGGAACATGCGTTCTCAAAGGGAATCTTGCACCAAACGGATGTGTGATCAAATCGTCGGCCACCGACGGGCAACTCCTTGAGCATCGCGGACCTGCCGTTGTGTTCGAGAACTATGCCGACTTGAAAAAACGGATCCATGACCCGAATCTTGATGTGACACCTGACTCCGTCTTGGTTCTCAAAGATGCTGGTCCTAACGGTGCACCGGGTTTCCCTGAGTGGGGGATGTTGCCGATCCCTGAAAAACTGCTGAAACAAGGAGTTCGCGATATGGTGCGGATTTCCGATGCAAGGATGAGTGGGACGAGTTATGGAACCTGTGTGCTCCATGTCTCACCCGAATCGAGGCTCGGTGGTCCACTAGCTTGGGTCAAAACCGGTGACATCATCGAACTCGATGTCCCCGCTCGGCGAATCTCTCTGGCAGTCTCCGACGACGAGTTAGAATCCCGTAAGAAGGCTTGGACTCCTCCCCGCGAGCACGCCTCACGCGGTTACACTTGGCTATACACCAAGCATGTAACCCAAGCCGATCGCGGGTGCGACTTTGATTTCCTCGAAGGTGGTGACTATGGCAAAGAGCCCGATATCTTTTAGTCCCGGATTCGACACGATATCCTGCTTGTACTTATTTCAACACTAAAAACCCTCTAACCTCTCAAAAACTTCCCACCTTATGAAAACCAAGTTTCTCACTCGTCGTTTGTTGATCCTGATCGCTTCGGCACTGCAGGTTCCCTTTGCTTTTTCCAATGAGGTTCATGCGCAGCGATCGGCAGACACGATCACACTGCCTGAGACCGACGAGGGACTTCCGGGAGTAGGCCCGATTCGACGCTACGACTGGTTCCGGAATCTTTGGAATGAGAAAAGAAAAACTTGGTCTGGTCGCACCCAAGCCGATCAAGGGGCGTTGGTCTTTCTCGGAGACTCGATCACTCAAGGCTGGGGAGAGGACATGGGGAAATCCTTCCCTGGGATCCAAGTTGCAAATCGAGGGATCAGTGGTGATACGACCCGGGGGATGTTGCTACGACTCAAAAAGGATGTGCTCGAACTAAATCCTAAAGGGATCGTGATGCTCATGGGTACCAACGACTTGGAGGAAGGTGCCGATGCGAATGTGGTTTCGAAGAATATCGAGTTGATCCTTACGGACATCCAAAAGCACAACGCGAAGACCCCGGTCACGCTATGCAAAGTCTTCCCCGCGTCAGCATCAAAAAAGCGGCCGGCTCAGCAGATCAAAGACATCAACACAGCAATTGTCAATGTTGCGAAAAACTTTCCGCAAGTCACCCTAGTCGATACATGGACCCTTTTTGCAAATGAACAAGGAGACGCGAAAGAATCCGAGTTTCCTGATCTACTTCATCCAAATCAAGCCGGATACACCAAATGGGCTGGTGCCATACGACCTGTCTTGGCGACCCAAGGGCTCATCGAAACACAACCGGATAACTTCACGCTCGAACCTGGCTTCGTTTCCCTCACCAATGGCAAAGATCTCTCGGGTTGGAGGCTAGCCGAATCAAAATCAGCACCCGCGCAAGACGATCTCGAAGGCAAGAGCTCGACCAGTGATGGTCGCTATGTCGCGATCCAAAATAAGATCGTTGTGACCACACCCGCCGAAGGACGACGCATTCAACAGCTCTACACGAAGAAAGAATTCCCGAACGACTTTACTCTAAAACTTGAGTTTCGTGCGACCCCGAACGCCGATAGCGGAGTCTTCGTTCGACAACCCCAACTCCAATGCCGCGATTATCCGCTGGCAGGCCCGTACAAGAATCTTAAGAACTATCGACCAGGAGACTGGAACGAATTGATCGTCACAGTAAAGGACAACGTCGCTCATTGCACCTGCAATGGAGAGGTCATCGAGGAAGCGCTCAAGCTACCTGCAACTGGCCCGATCGGACTCGAGGGTGACCACGGTCAAATGGAGTATCGTCGAATTCGAATTTCGACCAAGCCGTAAGACTTAGTGGAAGCGGTAGTGCGCAAGCACTCCGGTAAGTGATGGAATGTCGACGAATTCGCATGGTTTACACCGGACGGCTTGCGCCGTTCCGCTTTTAATTCATCGCCATTCGGCGCAAAGCCCGATGATAGCTTCAAAACCGATCAGAGTTCCTCAATACTCGTGACAACGCGATCGACGATCTCATCGGTTGTACGAGGGTTAAAGAAGACCGCTTTCCACGCGGGGATATCGATACCGTTGGGGCAATAACCGAAACTTGTCGTGAAACCTAATCTTGCGTCAACAGCATTATCCATCGTCTTGAGCCGCTTATCGAACAAGTGCCGGATCTCTTTGCTGTACCGTTGGATTTGTTCGGTGGTTAGCTCATTGCGAACCAACCTCTCGAAGATCTCCTCTGCGTTGCGGCCCTTGGGCAAGACCCACCAGTTTACCGATGGCCCGATGGTTTCGGCATTGAGAACCTTGCAGTATTCGATCTTGGCCAGTCTCTCCTTGAGACGCTGAGCCAATTCCAAACTGCGAGCTACGAGCATCTGCCAACCTGCGAGCCCAATGCCGTTGAGCGAGGCGATAACTGAATAGGGACCGATAGCAGGTCTCGAACATTCCAGCGTGATCAATGCTGGATCCCTGCTGGCATCGGCATCCGAAAAATAAGGGGTATCGCTTACCGTTCTTGCTAAATACTTCAGATCCTCGCGCTGATTGACAATAAAGGCACTCGATGGGTAATGCCCACGACCAAATTTATGGAAGTCGATCGTAACGCTATCGGCATAACGCATACCCACATTGTGGGCTTGGGCTTTTCCGATGAGTTCAAGCAACTTTGGGTCAAATTTCAGTGGGTTGGTCTTACGATCGTAGTCGGTCAGTACCGACATGGTCCAGCCGACGGCTGCATCGCAATGAATCTGGGGCATCGGTTCGCTGTACTCGAGGCATTTGCGTTCCGCACACTCGCGAATCGCTTTTACATCATCGATTCCAAAACCATCGGTGGTTCCAAAGGTTGCGCAAATATAGGCAACCTTGGTTTTTTCCCTGTAGAGTCGATCGAGCGTGGACTCAAGCAGATCGATGCGCATGCTCAGATTGGCATCGGTCGGGATTTCGATCAAATTTTTGGTTCCGATGCCGAGCCAACCAGCGATGGTTTGGTTTGAGTAGTGGCCAGCTTGTGAACAGATTCCGACGACTCGGCGGCCATTGATCCCTGTTTGCATGGCTCCGGGCAAGACGCGTTCGAGGCCGATTTTAGCTCCGTAGAGGTTGGAGATGGTTCCGCCGATCGTAAAAACACCCCACGGATCGAAGGTGTGGTAATAGATCAGATTCGCTAGAGCCGTGACGGCTTTCACTTCGAGTTCATTGGAGCGTTGACTGTATCGATCGGTACAGAGATTCGGGTTTTTGAGCAAGCAAGCGATTGCACCGACGAGGGATGCTTGATTGGCCGGTCCTCGAACGTTTTCTAGGTGGAGTGGATTGTTCCAACCATCGGTTCCCCAGAAGTAAGGGAAAATCGCGTCGCGGGCATCCTTGAGATTTCCCGGTAGCTGATGAATCTCGGGATTTGCGCGAGCCGTCTCATAGTTTTGGCTCATAATCTGAGCGGGAGTTAAAGCTTGCTCAGCAGCAGCCGTTGCGAGTAACTCCGAAAAGATTTTGATGAGCTCGTCTTGATTCCATTCAAAGAAGGTACTCATCAACTCTTGGTATTTCTGGCGATCCATTACCTTTGTTTCCCCTCCCCGCGTTCGACCATATGTTGCTGATGCTCGATATCGGCTGGTAAAAAGCGTTGATTGCTATCGACCAACCAATGTGCGGCATTAAGAAGTAGTGCCGAAAACGCATCATTTGCAAAATCGCTTTCGTGCCCCAACGAAGTGTAAAAGGAACGCCCTGCGTCGGCTCTTACAAAAGTCCAAGCCACGGGTTCGGCAGGTTGGTTAGCGATCTGACCCATCCACAATACACTTGTACCGGGCCTCAAAGGAGAAACTTTGTACAAAGATCCACCGCTTTGAAAAATCTCCGTACCAAAATCCTTGCTACTAACCAACGGATGGTCGGAGTGTTTGGCAACGCTCACCGTCGCGATCAAATCGTTGCCATGATGATTGGTGTAGTTGCCGCCAAAAACCTCTGCATCAAACTCTGGCCAATCGGCGAGTCCATCCGTTGGCGCTTTTCCTCGTAGGCTAAATGCATGACTCGCTGTCCTGATCCCCAGAACGGGTTTACCTAAAGCGACAAAAGCACGGATTTGGTTCAAATCATCGGCCGGCAATGGCCTTCTTCTGACACTCACCAAGAGCGCATCGGCCTGCGAAACCACGTCGAGTCCAACAAGTGAATTGAGGTTGTCTGTCTTGTTGAATACGAAGGAAACTCGAAAGTCTCTCTCTAACTGCTCTTTAGCCCATCGAACCAAGGTCTGATCCGTCTTGTATTCATCTTCAGCAATCAACACAACCCAATGCTTACGAGTATCGCCCGGGAACCGGAAGTCCCGTTGGCCGAGCCATTGCTCGCTGCTAACGGTTGGACACACGGCTCTTTCAATGTGATCGATCACTCGATCGGTTCCACTAAAGTGGTTGATATAGGGCCATCGAAGGGGGTTGTACATGGTATCGGTCAGATCTCGAACCAGAACTGGATCGAATCCATGCTGCTTGAGTTGACGAAGTCCGAATGGTCTACCTAAAACACACATGTTCGTATGCACGCCACATACGAACACACGTTCGATCCCTCGCGATTTGAGAATATTCCAAATTTCCTTACCTGAATCGCTCACAAAGTCCAAATCGGAATCAATTCCAATCGACTCAATCTGTCGGATCCATGGACGCTTCGGGTCCCTACCTAGGCTCGATAATCTTGCAGCCCACTGGGCATGTTCGGCCGGATCGTCATCCTCCCCCCCGTCGGACTGATCGACTGGATAAGCGTCCGAGGATTCGCCTTCGATTTGATCGCACCACTTAGCGATCTGATCGGGTGTGTCGCTTCGGATCGGGATGGCTATGGCACGTTTTCTTGCCGGGCTATCTTTATAAAAGTCCATGCAATCGCTCGGTGCGTGGATCACCGTTGCACCTTGGCTCCTTAGGTGACGCGCCAAGAGATCCATTCTCGGCGCAACTTGCTCGACCCGACGAACCGCATTGAGGCAGTGATGAGAATCCCATACATCGCAAATCACCAAAGCCGTCTTCCTGGCATCCCATTGCACTCGGTTGGTAACCCGATGGTAGTTCGTTGAGCCTTCTTGGGTCGGAACTTGGTGGCGAAGTTCCAGAGCCCACGACGGGGGATCGCTAGGGACTTGTGCAAGCCCAAGCGAGTTCATGCCTAAAGTAACAAAGCTGAAAAGAAAAACAGTTTTGATATTCATTCTCTATTCTTTTTCGAGGGGGCGAGAATCCATGGAGGATTGCCAGGTCTGTAGGCATCTGCAATGTACCGCTTCATCTTATCCACCGCATCCCTTGTTGGCTGAGCCGATCGATATTGGGCGTGCGCAAGATCTTTTGACCATAGCATCCGCAATCCCCGTACCCAAGATCATCGGCCAGGATCAAAACGATGTTTGGAGGGCGTTGTGCGGCATCAAGGGATGCCGCGATCAACACAAATGAAGTTTGAAGCAAGAATCTAAGCAAGTTTATACAGCGGAAGGCCGCACAGGATCGAGTTTCCAAGATTTCCATTTTCGGAGCTTTTCCAAGCAGGTCTAGAAGGGCTCACAATCGTTTGAGTTTTTAGTATAACTGGAAATCGTTGATTGATGCACTTTGCTTTACTTTGGGAAGAGAGTTCGAACGGAACATGATGCCTTTGAAATCGGAAACTTGTCGCTGGGGAATTTTGTCGACGGCAGGGATTGCAAAAAAGAACTGGCGTGCAATCTCGCGGAGCAAGCGGGGCCAGGTGGTTGCAGTCGCAAGCCGCGACAGCGCATCTGCACAACGATTCATCGATGAATGCCAAGCAAACTGTCCTTTCGGAACCAGCCCCAAAGCTTTTGGCTCTTACCAATCCTTGCTCGAGAGCAAAGATGTCGATGCAGTGTACATTCCTCTTCCGACAGGATTACGCAAGGAATGGATCATTGCGGCCGCCAAACATGGCAAGCATATCCTTGCGGAGAAACCAGCAGCACTAACTGCATCGGATCTTCAGGAGGTTCTCGATGAGTGCAGACGAAACAACGTCCAGTTCATGGATGGTGTGATGTTCATGCACAGCGGAAGATTGGTTCAACTTCGCGAAACATTGCAAGATCCATCCACCGTCGGGTCGATCAAGAGGATCGCGACCCATTTTTCATTCAATGGAGACACGGAGTTTAGAACCAAGAATATTCGTTCAAATTCTACCTATGAGCCTCATGGGGCCTTAGGCGATTTAGGTTGGTACACGATCCGCATGATTCTTTGGGTCAACGGATGGCGGATGCCAACTGCGATCACCTCGCGCTGCATCTCTACTTTGCAAGGGGATGCGAGTCCCAAACCTGTTCCTATGGAGTTCAGTGCAGAAATGCAGTTCGACAACGGCGTCTCGGCGAGTTTCTATTGCTCGTTTGCAACAGAGCACCAGCAATGGTGCCATATCAGCGGGGAGAAAGGGAGCATCTGGATCGATGACTTCGTTTTGCCGGTGTTTGGTTCCAACGTCGGCTACGATTTGAACCAACCGCAGTTTGTGACCAATGTTTGCGATTTTCACATGCATCGCCGAACCAAGCGGTTTTCGATCGCTGAATACGATTCGGGGCACTCACCGAGCCAGGAGATCAACATGTTCGACACCTTCCACGAACTGCTCCGACGCTCCAGCCCCGATGAATCTTGGGGCAGGATGACCCTCCAAACCCAGCAAGTTCTCGATGCGGTTTTCCAAGCGGCCGGATGCACGCTCTAGACACCAGGGTAGCGGCATTCTCGAAAATACGGACGGGGCGAGGCACTGAAAAGCTCGCCAGGTTTGAAGAAATTGAGGGGGTTCGGGAATTGTTTTGGGGTCACTGAATGGTAGCGGAAGTGCGCAAGCACTCCGGTGAGTGATGGAATGTTTGCGGTTTCGCAGTGTTTTATCACCGGACGGCTCTTGCCGTTTCACTTTGATTCGCATGCGGAGCACCCTTTAACCATAACAACTCCCGAAGAACTGAAATTGCAGGGTAAGCGGTTATGTAAAGGTTCCTAGGAGCGGTTTTCATCGGTTATAATCCGGTCGGATGAACCCTACGCTTTTTCGAGGTGATCATGAGATTTTTTTACGCTTGCCTTGTCCTTTTGGCTGCCTCCCTTTGGACGCTCGATGCGGCCTTAGCACTCGAATCCGAAACGCAAGGAAACGCCGAGAGCAATTGGCTTGTGGGAGCAGCCAAAGTCGATATCACTCCGGATGAACCGGTCCGACTCAGCGGATACGCTAGTCGTTTGATCCCTTCGGACGGCATCGAGGACCGGCTTTCGGCGCGCGCCTTGATCCTCTCGCCGCAGGTTCCACAGGCCAAGCCTCCTGCAGAAGGACTTCATCCGGATTCCCTTGTGATCGTTTCGATCGATGCAATCGGTATCTCAGCGGTGATGACCGAAAAGATACTCGACAAGGTTCTCCCAACCCTCAAGATTCCGCGTTCAAGGATCGTCTTTTGTACAACCCATTCGCACACGGCTCCCCATCTAGAAGGACTGATTCCTAATCTTTTTGGCGTTCCAATGTCCGACGCCGAGCAGCAAGCGATGTTGCGCACGACTCGAATGAACATCGACCGAATTGCGCAGGTGATCCTCGATGCAAAAACAACACTACAGCCTGGAACGGTCGATTACGGTCTAGGCCGAGCCGAATTTTCGATCAACCGACGGATGCTCAAAGACAAGCAATGGGTTGGCATCGGGACGGTGGACGAAGGTCCGGTTGATCGGAATGTTCGTGTCTTGCGAGTTCGCGACAACGCTGGAAAGCTCGTCGCTGTGTCGTACCAGTACGCATGCCATAGCACCTCGACCAGCGAAAACAAGATCAGCGGAGATTGGGGTGGTATCTCTGCAGGAATCATTGAAGGAAAGAATCCTGGCTGTGTCGCCTTGCCTATTATAGGTTGTGGAGCAGATGCGAACCCCAACCCACGAGGAAGCTTCGAGCTAGCCCGCAAGCATGGTGCTGAGATGGCCGAATCGGTCCAAGCAGTTCTAGGAAATGAACTCAAACCTCTCCCTCGGCCAACCAATGCGGCATTCGTCCTCGTGGCACTGGCGAGCGAACGTCCAAACAAACAGAAACTCGAGGCGATGCAGAAAAGCGGTTCAGCCCACGAGCGGAGTTTCGCAAACACTTGGTTAGAACTTCTGTCTCGCAAAGATCGAATCCCGGAAACTTATCCTGCTCCTGTTCACCTATGGAGCTTTGGAAAAGAACTTGCCTGGGTCTTCATGGGAGGCGAGGTTGTCGTTGACTACCAAATCCGACTCGAAAAAGAACTCAGCCAATTCAACAACGTTTGGGTCGCTGGATATGTCGATGACGTGTTCGCTTACGTTGCCAGCGAGCGAGTTCGTGGAGAAGGTGGCTACGAAGTCGACGGTTCCATGCTTTATTACGGACAGCCAGGACGCTGGGAATCCGGCAGCGAAGATAAGATTGTCGATCGCGTTCTGCTGATGACCAAACAGCAACGCCTTGCAGACGAACCACGCAGCCCCCAAGAGTCACTCGCCAGCATCGAAGTTCCAGAGGGTTACACGATTGAACTTGTCGCTAGCGAACCCCTGGTGACCGATCCAGTAGGAATCGCCTGGGGAACTGACGGTAAGGTCTGGGTCGTGGAGATGGGAGACTACCCTCTAGGGGGTGGTAAGACCGGGTGCGTCAAAACTCTCACAGACACCGATGGCGATGGTGTTATGGACAAGAGCACGGTGTTTCTCGATGGTTTGAATTATCCGGCTGGGATCTATGCCTGGGGCTCTGGCGTGATGATCGCCTGCGCACCGGACATCTTCTACGCAGAGGATACCGATGGGGATGGTAAGTGCGATCGCAAAGAGGTCTACGTAAGTGGTTTTCCAGAGGGGAACCCACAGCACCGCGTGCACGGTTTCACCTACGGTTTGGATCACCGTCTTTACTTTGGCCCCGGTGGAGGAGCCAACACGGTGACCGTGACCCGAAAAAATGGAGAGCAAAAACCACTGCGGATCTCTGGCTCGGACTTGAGCCTAAATCCGGTCGATGGAGACCTACGATTGGAAACTGGGGTCACTCAGTTCATACGCACAATCGACGAATATGGAAACTGGTTTGGAAACGAAAACAGTTTGCCTATGTTTCACTATGTCTTTCCTCAAAGTTGGATCGACCGAAGTGGATATCGACCCAAACGACGGTATCAACTCATTACAAACCCACCGAGTATCCCACCGGTTTTCCCGATCAGTCAGCAAGCCGATCGATTCAATGACTTGTATGCCATCAATCGTTTCACTTCGGCTTGTAGCACGGTGATCAACCGAGGGGAGGGCCAAGGGGAAGAACTGCGCGGTTTTGCGATGGTATGCGAACCTGTCCACAACATGGTGGTTCGCTACGAGCTCAAGCCCTCCGGAGCAACTTGGGCAGCCAATCGTATTTCCACCGATAGCAAGAGCGAGTTTATCCGAAGTACCGATCCGTGGTTTCGACCGGTTCGGATCGAGAATGCCCCTGATGGCACGATGTGGATTGTTGACATGTACCGTTATGTCATTGAACATCCCGAATGGATTCCCGAAGAGTGGCAACGTCGGATCAACCTACGTGCCGGTGAAGATCGTGGTCGAATCTACCGTATTCGTCGCAGCGATTTCACACCTAAACCTATGGACAACTTCCAAGAAAAAATCACTTCAGAGCTGATCGCAGAAGTCGCGGGCCTGAATTCTGCAAGGGCAGATCTAGCTCAGCAGGTTCTACTTCAACGTGTCAATGCAAGTAGCAAGTCCAGCAAAGAGGAGGTTCTGAACGCGCTACAACGATTGCTGATCGAGACCAAGCGATCTGCCGTGAAAGTACGAGTGGCCAATATCCTTATCCAACAGGATGCTTTTCCAAAGGACAAACTCGATGCGATCGTTCGATCCTGTGACGCGCAGACGTTGCGATTTCTCGTCGAGAACGCTGAAAAAATCGGACTGACTCAAGATGACCGGGCACGACTTTGGTCGGCGATCGATCCAGAGTTACTCAAATCCTCGGCTGCTTTAGCAATGACGGTGGCCGTCGAGTCGAGTCAAGACAGCCAGCCACCAGTAGCTCTCATTGCTCAGGCTCTGGTCACTTTTGCTCAGGATCCCTGGATGCTCGATGCCTCGAATTTCCTTAAGTCTACGAGCATCGATGGAGTGCTTCGAGAGGTTCTCAGTAGCAAGCTAGAAATCAAGAACCTACAGAAGGTAGCCGAGAGGTTGGTGCCTAAAGTATCGAGCGAGTTTCGTGCAGAGCTACTGAGCTCTGTTTCAAATCACCAAGGCACAAGGCCCGCTTGGCATTACTTGCTTGCGAAACAGTTCGCAGCAGGCGATGCGTCCGGTCTAGACGAGGGTTCGATCGAGCGAATCATTGACTCTGCAAGAGAATCCTGGAGGAGCTTTTCCAAGGACACCTTGACAGGCGAACCAGCGACGTTGCTAGCGGGCTTGAACCTATTAACATCCCGAATGGGATCGGCTTGGACCGACGATCACGATCTGCTCTTAGGAGCATTAGCCAGGGGTGAGCAAACATCGATCGATAGTGAGTTAGCTCTGGCACTCATCGGACTTGGTGGAGCGTCAGGTACGAAGATGCTCGAGCGATGGAAAGACCTCTCGCTTGTCAGCAGATCGGTTGTTCTCAATAAGCTCGTGCAAAATGAGGATGGCGCACGCGAAATCCTTGGGCAGGTCAAACAAGGAAAGATGCCCATTTCGGACATCGATGCAATTACGATACAAGCCCTTCGAGGCAATGCGACCGAAGATGTTTCGGAATTGGCAAGCGAGATCTTTGGGCCTGCACCCGGTGCGGATCGACCAGCGATTGTCCGCGAAGCGTTGTCGCGTTGGCCGAGCAAAGCCGATCCGAGCCTCGGACAGATCGCTTATCAAAAGCATTGTGCGGTTTGCCATGAAGGGAGAAAACTCGACGAGCAGTTTGAAGAGAGTCTTGCGCCCAATCTCCGTGGACTCAGCCACTGGACCAACGAGGCTTGGATGAACGGAATTCTAGATCCGAATCGCTCGGTCGAGGAAAAATACTGGGTATTTCAAGCCAAAACACTCGATGGAGAATTGCTCACAGGTCTGAAACTCCGCGAAGACGAGACCAGTATCCAGTGGGTCAGTAGCAACGGAAGAATCGAGAGTTTGGACAAGTCCCAGATCGATGAGATCAAAACGTCAGAACGATCGTTAATGCCAGAAGGATTCGAGCAATTGCTCACGCCCGAGGAAATCGCTGGTATCATCAGTTACTTGCGAACGAGTAGTCCAGCCAAAGAGGATTAGTGGATGGTTCACCCAAGTCCAGAGTATCTAGGTCCATATCGTGTGGTACGTCTGCTTGGGCGTGGTGGCATGGGCACTGTTTACGAGGCGGTTCATGAAAAGAACCAGCAGCGTGTGGCGGTCAAGATCATTGCGGAGGAACTCGCCAGGGAGCCACGCTTTCAGCGCCGCTTTGAGGCTGAGATACAGACGCTCATCAGACTCAAACATCCGAACATCGTAAAGCTCATCGGAATCGGAGATCACGAAGCGATGCCGTACTACTCGATGGAATTCATCGAAGGCATCAACCTTCATCAGAAACTCAAGCTCGAGCGAAAGCTCGACTGGCACTTGGTACTCGATTGGGCCATCGATATCGCAAGTGCCCTCAAGCAAGCCCATGATTTTGGGATCATCCACCGCGATTTAAAGCCAGCCAATCTGATGGTCACCGAAGACAACAAGGTCAAGCTACTGGATTTCGGAATCTCTCGACTCTTTGGAAACATCAATGCGACGATTCCTGGATCGACCGTAGGTACTGCGGATTTCATGCCCCCGGAGCAAGCCGAAGGAGTTGTAGCCACCCCGCGAAGTGATTTGTATGCACTGGGTGCGATTTGCTATGCATGTTTGTCTGGTCGGCCACCCTTTATCGGTAACAGCATACCGGAAATCCTCTTTAATGTTCGGTATGGAATTTATACACCACTGAGCCAACTGGCCCAAAGCACCCCCGAGGATTTCTGTAAGCTGATCGATGAGTTGCTGAGCCGCGAACCGAGTAAACGACCAGCCACAGCCTATCTCACCATGAATCGCCTTCAGGCCATGCGTGCCGGTCTACTTCGACTCGAATCTCAAAAGTCCAGCACCATGGCTGACGAAGTTGTTACTCCCGATTCCAAAAACAACAAGAGTCAAGAGGCCACGAGTGTCGATCTAAACGCCTTGCAATCAGCAGCGGATTTATCCAATTCCCCCTACCATGATGCCACTCGCTTTGATCCACCGATCGAGCGAAATGATCGACCCAAGCTCGACTCGGGCACCACTCCCGACATTCCGCTCGTGACCCAAGGGGATCCAAAGAAAATTGCAAATTCCTCCGACGATGCAACCCAAGAGCACGTCACTGGGAAATCGTTAGTCAAACATCCCACAAGCGAGGGGATCCCGACTTCCAAGGGCTCGACGTTTAGTGAAGTGACCGATCGAGATCGAGCCCGCGCTACGATTTTCGAATCGGTCGATCCGGTCCTCAAGGAGAGGGAACGATGGTTCGAGATCGGCTTAATCACCTCCGCGTTGCTTGGTTGCTTGGGAGCTTTCTACTATTTCTCGAGGCCCGTGGATCCCAGCAAGCTCTTCGATCCGATTCACAACGCGATGGCAAGCGGCGACGAAACTCGACTCCTGGATCTTGAGGAACAGATCCTTGCCTTCAAAGAAAAATATCCAGCCGATGAGCGAATCAGCCAGATCGAAGCTGCTGCCGAAGAGGTCGACTATCTGAAGCGACTTCGGCATCTGCAACGCTCACAGAAAAACGGTTACCAAGGCCAAGAGGCCATCGTTTCTGTTCTTCGTCAAATCGTACGCCGCAAGGAGAGCGACTTTGCTCAATCGAAAGCCCAGCTTGCAGCGTTCCTCGATGCATACCCAGAGGATCTGCTTTCGAGCGAAGAAAAGGATTGGATGCGCTTTGCAAGGAGGTTGCAGGGTGATTTTGAGGCCAAGCAGGATCCGGAATTCGAAAAAATGAAAACGTCGCAACTTGAAAACCTCTACAACCGGATTCTAGCGACCGAACTGCCCGCCGATCGCCAGCGGGCACTGCGGGGTCTGATCGACCTTTACGGTAAGGAAGTTTGGGCCGAGCCGATTTTAACGAAAGCAACAGCGGAATTAAAAAAAATGATGCCTGCGAGTCAGGAGTAAGCATTGGGAATCTGTTGAAGTCGTCTTGAGTGCGGGATACAATCTTGGTTTGGCTTGGACCGACTCGATGGGTTGGGTGTTCTGAGGTCTGATGTCCAAAATTGCTATTTGGATTTTCCCATGAATTAGGATTCGCCGGCGCGTGCAAGCGTGTCGGCGTTGTTGTTTTGGTATTTGAGTGACAGGAACAGACGTGGACGACCAATCAAAAGCGGTACAAAAAGCCGACACCTTGATCGAGGCGATGGGATGGATACGTCGTTTCCGTGGAAAAACGACCGTCATCAAGCTTGGTGGATCGTTGATGGCCAACCCGGATGCGATGCGTCATACGCTTATGGACATCATCTTTATGGAGACCGTGGGGATGCGTCCTGTGGTTGTCCATGGTGGGGGGCCATCGATCAACAAGGCGATGAAAGCCGCTGCGATTGAACCTGTGTGGATCAAAGGGCGCAGAGTTACCGATGCTAGAACCTTGGAAATCGTCGAGCAGACGCTCGGATATGAGCTCAACACGTTTTTGACCGACGAGGTCGAGCGTTTGGGTGGCCGGGCGATGAATCTGAATTTCCAGACGACCAACGTTCTGTTTGGCGAAAAATTGCTTCTTGAGGAACCTGGCAGTGAACCGATCGATTTGGGTTTTGTCGGCCAAGTGACTCGAGTCGATCGACAAACCATCGAAAGCTTGACCTACACGGGCCAGATTCCGTTTATTCCGTCGATGTGCATCGATCAGCAGGGGCAGAAATACAACGTCAATGCCGACACAGCAGCGATGGCAGTCGCAGAAGCGTTAGGTGCTGAGAAATTGATCTTTATTAGCGATGTCAATGGGGTTCGTCGCGACAAGGACGATCCAAGCAGTGTGATTCATTCGATGACGGCGGCAGAAGCTCGAGCGCTGATCGAGCAAGGAGTGATCAGCGGAGGGATGATTCCCAAGGTAGAGGCTTGTTT
Organism: Pirellula sp.; assembly: GCA_040381975.1. GTDB lineage: Bacteria > Planctomycetota > Planctomycetia > Pirellulales > Pirellulaceae > JBKCUI01. Next base: position 197,135 of record JBEIGI010000002.1, on the reverse strand, counting down.
AGGAACACTCAATCGAGGGGTTGGGAAAGTCCATATTATCGATGGCCAATTGCGGCACTCCTTATTGCTTGAGATCTACACCACCGCAGGGGTTGGTACAGAGATCCTACAGCAGCGAAATTCTTCCGCATCACGCATATAAGACTTTGAAAGATGAAGCATTTACGATCGCTAGTCGATTTGCGAATCGATGAATTCAAAACGATCATGGAATGGTCACACAAGCTCAAGAGGTTGCTGAGTCAGGGCAAGCGTCCGGATTTGCTCAAGAATCGGACTTGTGCGCTGGTATTCGAGAAGGCGAGTTTGCGGACCCGGGTGAGTTTTGAAACCGCCATGGCCCAACTCGGGGGAACCGCACTGTATCTAACCGGAGATGCCGGGTGGCGAGAGCGTGAGACCATAGGCGACTTTGTTCGTGTGCTTGGGGAATATTGCGACTTTCTGGTTTGTCGAGCTTTTTCTCAATCGACCATCGAAGAGCTGGTCCGTTTCGATGCCGTCCCAACCATCAATGGGCTCACCGACGAATCGCATCCTTGCCAAGCATTGGCCGACTTCATGACGATCGAAGAGTCGACCGGTGGCAAAATGAAGGGCAAGCAATTGACGTTCGTCGGGGATGGGAACAATGTCGTTCGGTCGCTGATCCAGGGAACAGCGATGACCGGAGTCCGGTTCCGTTTGGCTTGTCCTAAGGAATACCAGATTCCGGATCAAGTGTTGGAGCAAGCTCGGGGACTTGGACCTCTGGATTTCGATCAAAGCGACGATATTCGCAAGATGGTTCACGACGCGGACTTTATCTACACGGACGTTTGGACAAGCATGGGGCAAGAGGCCGAGAATGAGGCCAGGAAAAGAGCCTTTGGGCCTTATCAAGTCAATAGCCAACTGATGAGCATCGCCCCGAGAACGTGCAAGGTGATGCATTGTCTTCCTGCAAGAAGAGGCTTGGAAATCACCGATGCGGTGATCGACTCGGATCAAAGTTTAGTCTTTGCCCAGGCCGGTAATCGCCTGCATGCCCAAAAGGGCCTTCTGATTTGGCTCGCTTTGGAAAACGGATATACAACGATCGAGCAGGTGAATCGGTTGCTGTAAGGCTCCGAGCGATCCATTACAATGAGGCTCTGACTTGCGATAGGTAGATCCGCCAGGCGGATCCAGGAGGAGCCCAAGTTTGTTTAAGATTTTGTTTACAGATTGGTCGCTCGAGAAGAAGTGTCTTTTCTTCCTTGGGCTGGCGTTACTGTTCTCATTAGTTCTTGGAGCCGTCGCGGTGCAATGGGTCGCTGAACGACTCGTGAGGGAAACGATTCGGCAATCGTCTCAGGATGACGCCAGCGAAGTCGTCCGGCGCAAACACATTCCGCTAATGCGCAAGTTAAACGACGGCCAATCGAGTCCAATCGTCGATGATCTCCTGGAGATGTTTGATCAAAACAAACCCGGAAGCCAACACGAATCAACACTTCTAAGAATAAAAGATGGGCTCGAGCACCAGTCGCTCGGTGGAATCTTCGCTGACGAGAGCGAATTAAAGTACCTGACCACGATCCACGCGAAGCTATCGGAGTTGAAAGCCAAGACAGCCATCCAGCAACTGGCTGCAACGAATAATGAAAAGACACCTGTAATCCTCGAACCCACGTTGAGCCCCCTAGAGGCAGTCTTTGAGGATGCCGGTCGGGCCGAAGGCTATCATGTTTTTTACCATCCGATTATCTTCGAGGATTCATGCAAGAGTTGCCATTCTCGAAACAATCAGCAGTCAGTTCCTATCCAGACGGCTGCTTCTGTCGATCCATTCCGCGCGATCAAGGTGCGGATACCAATCAAGGATACAAGCTACTGGCGAATTTGGAGCTACTCGCTGTTGTCATCGATTGGGATCGCAACGCTGGCACTTTCCCTGTTTTTTATCCATTGGATTTTAAAGCGACTTGTGATCATCCCGCTTGCCGAACTCAAATTTGTTTCTGATGAGATCACCAGTGGCAAGACAGACTTGGAGTTTCGAGTCGAAACCGACGATGAATTTGCGGAATTGTCCGATTCTTTCAACCGGATGCTCAGGCACATCACTTCGACACAAAAAGAGATACAAGCGGTCAACCAGGAGCTTGATTCCAGGATCGACGAGCTAGCGAGCGTGAATTTGCAACTCTATGAAGCCAATCGGCTCAAAGGTGAATTCCTAGCGAACATGAGTCATGAACTTCGTACTCCGCTCAACAGCATTCTCGGATTCAGCGAAGTGCTTTCCGGCATTGAAACACTGACCGACAAGCAGCGACGGTGGGTTGGAAACATCCAGAATTCCGGGCGGGTTCTTCTCGAGATGATCAACGACATTTTGGATCTTGCGAAAATCGAGGCGGGCAAGACCGAGGTGCGTTCGACGGCATTTGATTTGATAGGTTTGATTTATGCGCAGATAGAACTGTTTCGAAAAATGGCCGAAGACAAGAACATCAATCTTCAGGTCGATTCGAGCGTCCAGGAGTTACGGATTGAGCAAGACCAAGGCAAGATCTCGCAGATCCTGACGAATCTGATATCCAATGCGATCAAGTTCACGCCTGAGGGAGGGCTTGTGACGATTGTGGCTGAAGCATGTGGAGATGGAACTTTCTTTATTTCCGTAGCGGATACCGGAGTTGGTATTGCGCCGCATGAGCATGAGGTGATTTTTGAAAAGTTCCGGCAAGCATCGGGTGATATTGGAAAGGACTCGTTGACGCGTGAACATTCGGGAACAGGACTTGGGCTGTCGATTGTACGAGAATTGTGTCGACTGCTTGGCGGCGATATCAGTCTTACGAGTCAGATCGGACATGGCAGCACGTTTCGAGTCGTCTTACCGATGACCTATGGGGCCAAGCAAGAGCCTGCGATAGACTAGAGCTACCCGACATTAAAGAGCCAACAAGGTCAGCTTCGTCAACGGGGTCCGCGGTCAATCCCGTCAATGCCGTCAATAAGGTCAATACCGTCCAAACCCTCTTGCGTCCGCCATCGGCGGACGTTGCTCTCAGACAGCGGGCACGCCGCCTGGTGGCGGCGTGTATTTGACGGTGTTGACAAGATTGACTGGATTGACAGCGGACAGGATTGACCACGTTGACATTGTTGATGGTCAAATGCCAATGAGGTCAACCTCGTCAACAAGGTCCGCGGTCAATACCGTCAATAGCGAGACAGACACTCAGCTATGCCCGCTATCGCTACGGCGATAGCCTGGATGCGTCGAGTCAAACAATTCAGCTTTCCAGCTTGCTCCAATCCCAGGTTGCATGGGTAGCTCCAGATGGCCTGATTCGACGCGCAACGCTTTATCAATCAAATGCGGATAGAGTGTCGATCATGATCATGTCGGCCGCGCCAGCGTCTAATACACGACGGTATGCATCGATCGTCACAAGCATCTCACTGACCGCTACCGGCACATCAATACTCTTGCATCGCTCTTGCAATCTGCCTTGCTGCTCCAAGCGAAAAGAAACCATGCCCATCGAGCATCAAATCGATCTGGTCCCCTACTGCCTCTCGAATCGCCCGAAACGGTGCAAGACCCTCGTCGATGTCTCTGTCCGTTAGCAATTGTCTTCCCTGCCGACGATATACGCCATCAAACGACCAGAGTTTCATGCCGCGATAACCAAGATCAATGAGCTCCTTGGCTAACTCAACCGGCTTTTGATGAATCCGGCGTTAACGCCGGGTCTGTCCCCACTCAACAACGCAGGGTCTTTCCCTACATCGTTAGAGCTTGCCTTCTAGTGCCAATTGATGGAAGAAGTGCTGTACGTTGCCTTGATTTTTCAGCAACCAATCGATCGACGGTTCACAGTTCATCGCCTTGGCGATCGCCTTGGTCGTCGCTTCACGATTCGTCTTGAATAGCACCTCTGGATCGTACTTGGCCGTGACGATCGAAGGATCTAACCAAACCGAAACGATGATCCCCAAGTCGTTCGCTTTGGCTTTTGGAATATACCCTTCTCGCACCGCGTCGAGAACTCCGTTGGCAATCGCCGCTTGGACGGTACCCATGAGGATGTTCGTGTATTTCTCGTTGTTAACAGTCACCTTACTGACCATCACCGTAACAGGCCGGACTTGGACGTCGCAGTTGAGAATTGCATAAATCTTTGAGTGCCCCTTGGTTTGATTGCCAATCATGTTGGCGATCGAATATCCAACGGGACCGTCGAGCTCACCGATGACCACTTCAGGCTCGGCTGCCGACCAAGCTTCCGTGGACTCGACGAGGGCTTCGCCCGTCCTCATAACGATCCGGCCTTTGTTCGACACAGTGGATTTCTTGGATGAGGATTTCTTCTTTTTGGCCATTATGAATGTCGTGCAGTTTGAATTTGTAGAAGGATCAGAAAGGTGGAAACAGGAACACTCCTGAGATGATACCCGAATCATCACCCTTTCTCCACCACTAAAAAACCAAGCTTTCCAAAACAAGAAACCGCTGACTCAACCCATCAATTCGAACTTGGGAATTGCGAAGGCGGGGTCGTATGCCCTCCTGCTCCTACAGCGGGAACTTCGAATGCAAATTCGATTTCTGGCTGCGAATTCTGGAATCCATTGACGACTCGGATCGACGGATGATCGAACGGAGCTTTCTCGTACTGTACCCGTTGATCGGTCAAGCACAAAAGGAAAAAGAGCAAGGACTCGCTGTCTTGAACCTGCACCAAGTTGATTTTCCCGCCTGGTGCTCCAGCGATGACACCATCGTCATTCAACGGAAGTCGTCCCATATCCGGATGAAGATCCGGATTAAGAATTGGATCGGCTGGAATCAAGTATGGATTATCAAAGCTGTAGAAGTCGAGCACCTGCCTGAGTGACAGGAATCGACCGTTATGCATGTAAGGCTCAGTTAAAGCAATATTTCGAAGCGAGGGGGTCTTGAAAGCTCCCCAACCCATGAGTTCATTATCGGAGATGAAAGGTTTGCGATGCCCCCAAGTCTCTTCGGTCATGACCATCCGACGAGCTCGCTTAAAGAAGTGGATGTCCTTGCGTTGACCAAACTTTGCATAGTCCAAAAAGCTGCGATTGGCGCTGTGATCGACACCGCGTGTAGTGATGTAATCCAAAAGCAATTTAGCGTCCTCGCGAACGCTCTTTGGAGCCAACGCAATCGCATCGAGGATCTCCTGGTTCTTTTTCTTATCAACGACAACCGTGTCCCGACCTCGCTTGAGTTTGGGTAATCGGTATGCATTCCCAAGACTAGGGATAGATGCAGCGCCCGGGGCCTTCTCGTCTTGATCCTCCAATTTTTTGTCTTCCAAGGTTTTCTCAACCAATGCCTTCAAACCTGAAAGTGTTTTCTCATCGACGCCGCTCTTCAAAAACGCCTTGGCCTCTTCTTCCCGAAGAAGTTGCAAAACCTCTTCGATGGAAATCGACTCCTCGGATCCTGAATAAGCCCAAACGCCCCAATCGTAACGCGGCTCTGACACCCCAAGGTTGTAGTATCCAAGATCATAGAAAGCGTAAGGATCCACGGGATCCTCTCCCGGTTGAGGACTTGGGGCGAATTCCAAGGGTGGACGGGATCCTAGCCATGTGATCATCGGATTGCGATTTGGCAGTCCCTCTCCCGGCGCGATCGTGACCGGAACAATGGCTGTTGGTCGCTTGATGGGGATTCCCATAAGCTCGATGAGCAATGGTCCCACCAACGCTTCGATTTCGGGAATGCGCTCTTGATCAAAGAAGAAGCGGCGATTCCCAAGTAGTGGCCTGACGTTGTCGTTAACACCTACTCCTGGCGGTACACCTTGGGCAATCATTCGTTCCTTGAAAGCATCGGCAAAGGCCTTTCTTACGAGGGTGTAAGAATGGATTTTCGCAATTGGATCGGGCAGTTCCGGTACTAACTCCAGATTGGTCGCGGTGGTGAAAAAAGGAGGTTCGTGACACTCCGCGCAATTTCTCACAAAAACCCTCAAGCCTCGCTGAAACATTCCCGTCGCGTCGAGCACCGGTGGGGCATTGAGCGTCGGAAACTTATCAAGCAATACCTTGCGCACGACATCGTCAGAATTCGGTTCCTCGGGAAGTACCCTCAGGCGGTTGTTCTCTGCTGGGTTGGGCTCGAGCCGAAGCACGGCAGAACTTGCAGCGGATTTTTGCCATACATCCTCGACACCGGCAGGATTGCCCCGAAGCATTTGATCAAAGGGAGAGTCGTTGGAGATCAACGTCGATTCGTAGAGCATTACCGCGATCCCGAAGTAAAGGCTGAAGTTATTGACCATCAAATCGTCTTGGGGCAACATCCCATCTGGATCACCGCAAATCGCAACACCGGCAAGTTCCTCATCCAACTTCAATCGATAGGTTCTAAGGTCCTCGATGTCATAGACTGCAGTTCGAAGCGGCAGGATTTCTCCTTCGATCCCCGCCCATTCTTGGGCCGCATGCAACAAATCCGTAAACTGCTGTAATTGAATGTTATCCAAATCCGGATGCGACTTGCCATAGGCCTCTACACTCAACAAAACTCGCTCTGCAGGAAAGCGTAGTGACTTGTCGCCTAATGCCTGTTGCACGCCGACGGCCAGATCGCCCTGAAGCGATGACTTGGACAAAACAAGCTCAAAGTGGGCTCGAGCATGATCGAGCCGACTGATGAGCGATTTTTCCTGGGTCAAAGGCCGGCTATTGTCCCACCACTCCTTGCGAAACGCCTTCTTGATCCACTCACGGTAAGACAGTTTCTCACCCGGGCGACTGGGATCATAAAGCCCCGGTAAGGTCGTGCAACACGCGGCTTGGTCAGGAACTTGAACGATTTCCTGTCGAACGTATTTTCGCAGAAGACTATCTGCGGTATCTGTCGTTTGGGAGGCTAAAGGTTGCGCACAAAGCAGACGCATCGCGATATCATGGAACGTTCGACCAGTATAAGACATCTCAACATCGTTGACGACCGGACCGACAGCTTGGGATGCCAAAGAAGCATTGACAATGGCTACCGAAATTGGGTGATACGATAGCAGCTTTCCGTTCGGATCGAGCATCGCTTTCTTAAGTACCACTCGCTTGTCGAAATCGCCGAAAATTGAGAAGCCATTGAAAGTCGATTCTGCACGCCCGTCGTGAAACTGTCGATCATTGAAAACCGAATTAATCACCGTGGGCGAATTGCGACGAGTGACTTGCCTGGTCACCTTTTCGTCCTGGCCAAACATATTGTAGGCAAGGTATCCCCAGTCGGGCCGACCGACAGGCTTGAAGACCTCGATCCCATCCCAGTCAAAGCCATTGAAAAGCCTTTTCTGGATCCCCTGAGAGCCGATCATCTCATGCTGAAACAGTCCCAATCCCTTGCCTTGGAACAGCTTTGCATCGACAGGCTTTTCACCTTCGGGCTCGAAGGGCAATGACAGCTGAGTGAATGGTCTTGGGGGTATTTGTTGCTCGTCGACGTCATTTTGCATTTGATCAAGGTCACGACCAACACCGAACTTATCCCAGGCTTGATACGCCATCGCTTGGGTGTTGCGGTCTCGAGCATCGGCCCCGAATCGATAATGGCATGATGCGCAAGCAGTTCCAAGTATATTGCCGTCGGATGCCTTGCGTCCGTAATCACTGCCAAGTTGCATGTCCCAGAACAGGGCTTTTCCAAGCGCCACAGCTTCGTCGACATCAGTCACGAACTCTGCCAGATCAGGCCTCCGCAGAGCAAATCGTTTGCCCTCATCGGTATAGATTCGCTTGATATATGGACTATCCAAGTAACGAGGATCCCACTCTTGAAGCGCGTCTTCAATCCGCTTCATCAATAGTGGGTTCTCATGCCCAACTAAATGAGCAGACTCTTCGACTTCTCGTGCAGCCAAAGGGCCTGACTTTGCACCCGATTGCGCCGGGAAATTGTACTGACCAAGCGCATTCGAGCCTTGGTTGCCGAAGAGATAGGCCATGCATACGACGAACCAAAGGACTCTTCTAGATTCAAAAAAACGGGAGATGTTACTCATGATCGGTTTTTAGCTCGGTTCACTTGGGTTGGTATGCCGAATCGTTCCTCATTGGTTGTTCCTAGAACTCGCCTGAGCGATTCAAAAATCAAACCATCGCGGACTTGTGTTGGGGATGTTGACCAGCGATCGTGTTGGTCGTTTCCAAACAAGAGGAAGGATGCGTGACGCGTTATGTCCTGATCAACTTTCGAATCAAGATCGTAAAAGCCGAGACTTCTGCGCAGTTCTTCGGTATCGCTGATGCTGGCATTTAAGAAATACCAATCGCAGGTTTTGCCATCCGCTTTCTTACACGCACCATAGTTATCTGCATAGTCGAGCAACGCTCGGGTGTCATCGACGGCAGGGTCGATCGACAAGGATAAAATGGTCACTCGCTTTGCGAATAGCTTGCTCAACGGTTGTCTTAGCCTCTGAATGGTCTCGCTGGTTCCTGGACAACTTCCGCGACAGACCGTGAACATCGTATTGATGATAACCGCCTTACCACGAATCAAATCCTCTCGGAAGGAATAATTGTTACCGAACTGATCGGTTACCTTCAGGTTCGCAAACAGATCCGAGCGTTTCGGAGTCGTGTACGTAGTCTTTGCGATAAAAAATGGCATGGATAATCTCGTCTTAAAAACTTCTCAATCGGTTCATCGTTATTCGGAAGCATCAAGCCTTAGGGCTTGTCGGTTTTACTCGGTCGGCGTGCGGGTATCAGTGGTGCCCTGGCTTTATTGACATCGGTTCCAGGCACCGGTTTTTCTTCCCATCGATAACTCGGGAAGCCATCGATCGCCTCCCAAGGCATTTCGCCGATAGCACTCGGGTTGGTAAGCAAGTCCGTCACATCCTGGCCGTGCGTACGAGCGGTTGGATAGACGTTTGGGTCATGGCGATTAAGCTCATCGACCCGCCCACTCATCGTGGGCTCGAAATTATTCATCATCCGCATGTCTTCGTGCTCGACATTGTGGCAATGGAATACCAGAGGCCCGCTCCAAGTTCTAAACCTCATGCGGATCCTGGCAATTGTATTAGGCCCCAAGGCTTGAGTGTCGTGGTTGCCGACGACATCTCCAGCCCACTGCAATCGCAGTCGGCCAAGCCCTTCGAGAACAGACCGCGCAGCGGCCGGCAACAAGAGCAACTGCGGATTAAGTTTGTCCAAGATAATTGAATAAAGAGCCGCACCCGAACTAGGGCGATCTAGCAAGATCGCAAACTTGGGATCCTTTGCCAATTCAGCACTAAAAAACCGTTCGATCGACCAACGGCCAATACGGAGTTGCACGTCTGCTGGAAATGAATCGAACCACTTGACCAGCCCAGTGTGGATTTTCGGAGACCAATCTTGATCGAGAAACTTTCGCTGCGCCTCGGTCATTGCGATCCCCGAACCATCGAGCCACGTTTGAAAATCACCCTTGTTTGCGATCAATACTGATAAGTTACGGGAACCGATGAGAGTATCCCGCAGATCAATCAGTGAAGGATTAGAGTTCGTTGCGATTAGAGGATCGAAACCGAACCTTCCGACCAACTGAGCCCAATCAGGCAGTCCAACCATCTGTGCTTGCCCCTGAGCCCCAAGTATTCCATCGGCTCCAACAAGTCCGTCGGCTTCAAAGTCCTTCTCGTATCCGATGAGTTGATGGCCTTCTAAATGGATATGAATCGGATGCCACCAACCCCCACCCCCATTTCGCAATATCCATTCCTCGGCATAGCTTAACGAAGGCTTGATCTTCGGTTCGTCGGCGGCTTGTCCTGAGGGCACCTGAAAATTCTGCCCCTTAACGCCTATGATCGCACTTGCATCGCTAATCGTCGGATCATAGAAACGACTATTGATCATCCAAGCCCCTTTTCCACGCTCGAAGACAAACTCGCGAACAGCCATCACCTCATCGTCAGCAATCGCATGCCTAGGACGAAGGATTGTCGTTTCATTAATCGTTGCATCGGGACCTTCTCCGACATCTGGGGTGATGACGAACTTGATCAACGCGATGGGCTGATCCAATTCCCTCAATCGAGCGACGGGTCCGTCGCCGAGAATCGCTGGTGGAACAACGCCCGCAGCCACCATTTGCTGCACGACAGGATTGGCGGCATCGAGCTCAAATGGCAAGGGAAATACATTCGGATCGCCCGCATCCTCTGCCAGCTTGCCCTTGGGTCCACGTCCATCGAACTGAGGCATGGTGTTTACCATGTAGACCACTGCGTTCCCATCGGCATTGAGCCGACCGGCTCGCTTGGCCGCTTCGAACCAAGCCTTGAAGTCGACAATAAGGTCGGAACGATTAGCCATGTTGAGCAAAAGCGATTTGCGCTTTTGTGGAGTAGGCCAAAGCCAACTGTCTTTACCGATTCGCAAGAATTCCAACGAGTTCTGTTCGAGAACCTGCTCAGAAATTCTCGCCGGCTGGATCGTTCCATCAGGGCGACCCGTGGGATGCAGCCCTAAAGTGTCGGTATCCAAGAATCGCAATCGATAAATTCTCGCATTGGATCCATCGAGTAATCTAAGTCGATATTTCCGGCTCTTGACCTCGATGACCGGCCAAGGAACGCCGTTAATCAATTGCGTGTTACCGATGTACCCATTATGTCCATCGCTATCGTAGATGATCTGCCCGGTTTGCGGATCAATCACCCGATCTTGCAATACCAAAGGTAGGTCGTACGGGTTGAAATACGGTGTTTCAGCCTCGCGATAGAACCGATTAAGATCCACCGCAGGATTCTCATCGGGATCAGGCTGTTTCGACTCGGCCAAAGTGTGCCGTCTGGACCAATAGCTTCCAGGGTTTTTTGCTTTCCATCCCAACCAAGCAGCATCTAGCTTGATTTTCTCTTTCTCGATATCGGGATCCAAGGCAGAAATCGCACCAAGGCCCGGCAAAACCCCTTCGCGTAGGAGCTTCAACTCGACTTCGTCAAACCAGAGAGCAAAGCCTGAAAGTCCCCTCATCACATTGAAGGCAGTCGCATCGAGTCCGTGGTCATGGTACCAAGTGGTCGACTGCCCTTCGCCAAAATCGATCTCAGATAATCCTGCCTTGTTGATCCTCAATGGCAAGATGTTTGGATAAAGATAGTCGCGTGCCTCTCCCTGCAAAACATAGAAACTGGGGAATCCATCGGCATGCGTTGGGTTATGCCCCCCGTGATGGTGGATCGACACCTCTGTTTGCAGTTTGTTTTGGAAACGAACAACCGCAGGCATACCATGGCGGAAACGGAACATCGGCCCAGGCACAGTACCTTGATAAGTGTAAAACAATGCTGGCGGAAAGTTCGGAGCAACCCTCTTGAGGATCTCGAACATCTCAATCTTGTAACACCGAACTAAACAGTCTTTGGCGTCGGCCGGTTCCGGACTCTCAGGTCCAACACCGAACTTGCCCCAATTGCCAAGATCCTTAACTCCGTATTCGTCAGTCGTCTCTGGACGAACCCGCTCACGCATGGCCTCCCAAGCCGAAGCCGCCGGACTCCATGTCTTCGTTTCGGAATTGTACTTGAGGTTACCACCGATAAGATTTCCGTTCCACTCGACGGCAACTCCGTGCATGACCTTGCCAATCGGCTCTTGGTCACCCAAACTTGCAAAAGGAGCTACCTTGGGCTGATGCGAAGTCCCACCGCTGAGATTTTCCCAAGTCTCATGCAAAACGGGCCTTAACGTATGCGGAACGATCCCAAGTGGAGATCCCTTCGGTGCTTGGAACGCCCATGCCGGCAAAATGTGTTGCTCGCCTTTGTTAAACAACTTAACGACACGGCCTTTGTCGGCAGGCTCATAAGGATCTTGAGCAATCGGGCTCGAAACTCCGGTTTTCGATACAATGCTGGCCCCGGCGGCAACTGCGGAAGTAGTACCGATGAACCGACGACGATTGATAGTCATGGGATAGATGAATCCGTCACAAGGGTATGAATTGCTGGATCTTGGCGAACAGACCTGCAAAACAATGAGATTGCGATCAACAACATAGATGTGTTCTTAGATATAATCCACAAACCGGCTAGTTTACACAAAACACTCAAAAAAAACCCTCGTCCCCTACCAGCCGGCTCTTTTTCCTTCAAAAAAACCAACTCGATACAATCTGTTACGCGATCAATAAATCCATGAAAGATACATCAACCCGCTACGGCGCAGCCCAAGGTAGGCATCTACTCGAAATACAAACGCGTGCCCTGCGAGGTATGGCCACGCGATGGAAGAAACTCTCGGAATCCTTCGCCGTCGACTCCGTGGTGCTGTCGGAGAAAATATCCGATTTCCAAACTCAATTCCGTCGGCAATCAGCAGAACTGGCTGCCGAGCACAAGAAACAGATCCATGACTTGCAAACGCAATGGGACATGCAACTCGACGATGCGCTCGGTAAATCGGAACTAGGAACACTTGAAAAGACCCGATGGGAAAGGCAAACACTCAAAACCCTCAAAGCCAAACGCAAGGATGCTGAGGCCAAGCAGGAATCGGACTATGCCCACGCGAAATCTAGATTGCAGTCGGATTTAGAAAAAGCCCGCTCGATCGCAAAACAGAACCTCGATCAAACCCTCTCAAAACTCGATGGACAGCAAGAGAGCATCGATGAACTGAGCACAGAAATACAAGAGTGGGTCAGCTTGAAAACCGGCAGTGCTGCCTCAACCAATTCAACGGCGCTTGATTCGATCCCTCCAAGATCGCTTGCTCATATCGAGTCGCTCAGCGCCATGGCTAAAGAATTCGAAACCATCAAAGCCAACTACATCGAGAAAAAGAAAACTCTCCAATCGAATAAAGCCGCAACCATCGTCAGTGCGCCCCTGCTGTTGATCATCGCACTCCTTGCCGGAGGAGCCGCTTTTGCCATCGCATCCATACTCAAAGCCTCTCCGCTTATCCTCGCGATCGCTGCGATCCTTGCTGCAATCTTGTTACCGATTCTCGTATACCTTGCGGCCTTACCCTTCATTGGTCGCTCGATCCGATCGTCCCTAAGCGGCTTACTCGAAGACGAGAAAACCCTCGGTCAATTGCTCGATCGTGGTCGTGCGATCGCCGAAGCCACCTTGAAACGCGAGTACACCAAACTCGACCAGCACCATCAGCAGAACCTAGCCCTCGCGAGCCAAAAACACCATGAGTTGCTTGAGAAAATCAGCGTCGACTACCAAGCGAAAAAAACGGCAACGATCGAATCGACCGTTCGGGACAAGGCGAATTACAGCCAGCAACGGATCTCTACTTTCAACACACTCAACACACAGTTTCCGGAGCAATTAGGAAATCTCAAAGTTGCTCAGGACAAGGCGACCGCTGGATTCCAGCAGAAATCTAAAGCAACCCTCGATTCGCTGAACGCTGCTTTTCGCTACTCGCAAAATTACCTTACTAACCGATGGATCGACGGAATCCAAGCACTCGATCAGATCGGTAAAACCACCGACGAGGAAATCCAAGAGCGGTTCCCAAGTTGGAATAGCGACGCCTTCTCGACCGAGCAATGGAAACGCGACGAAGCCTCCTTGGCACTTCCTTTGGGACGCTTCAAACCTACACAACCATTAGCGGAAGATCATCCAGCCAAAAGCCGAACCGTGGAGTATCAAATGCTTCGCGAACTAGCCAGCAAACTCGAATCGATTGGTGAGTTGCCCCTTGCTTATGATCTTATCGGTAACGGAGGTTTGATCCTGCGAAGCGAGGATCCAGAGTGCCGAGAGCAAGCCCATTTGGTGATGAGGAATCTCCTGCTGAGAGCCGTTACCGCATTACCGGCTGGGATGTTGCAAATCACGGTGATCGACCCCGAAGGACTCGGAAAGAAATACAGTTGGCTGATGCATCTTGCCGACATCGATCCGGAGCTGGTCAATCACAGGGTTTGGACTCAACCGATCCACATCGCCAACCAACTGGCCCTGACCACTAGGCACATTGAAGATGTTATTCAACAGAGCCTGCGGAACCAATATCGCAATCTCTATGAATACAACCAAAAAGCTGGTCCCATGGCAATTCCATACCGTATCATCGTATGGTCAGGATTCCCGTTTGGCCTCGATGATGCCTCTTGGCAATCCCTTTGCTCGATCCTTTCCTCAGGTAGCCGCTGTGGAGTCGGTGTTCTTATCGATTGGCCCTCTTCGATCCAATGGCCAACGTTTGCAGATTCACAGAAGCTCACGGAGTTTGCACTTCTAGGACGCGTCCAAAAGTCCTCGACCAACGGATTCGATTTTTCGCTGGATGTTCCCGAACTCAAATCTTTACCAGGGAAGATTGAATTGCCACCCGACGAGGCGACCGTTGCAGCCATCATGGAAAAGCATCTTGTTGCTGCTGCAAATATCGGCAAGCGGATCGTCCCTTTTTCTTCGATCGCCACACAACCCGAAAACCAGCATTCCCGCTCCTCGGCCGACGGATTGGAAATTCCGATCGGAATTTCAGATTCTGGTCGAACTCAATCGCTGGTACTGGGCGAAGGAACCTCGCAACACGTCTTGATCGCAGGCAAGACCGGATCTGGTAAATCCTCGCTGCTTCATACGATGATTAGCAGTGCAGCCCTCGAATATCCACCCGAAGAGCTCCGACTTGTCCTGTTGGACTTCAAGAAGGGGGTCGAATTTCAAGTCTATGCAGAACTGCAGCTTTCCCACGCCGACATCATCGGTATCGAAAGCCGGCGAGAGTTTGGACTCAGCACGCTCGAGTACCTCGATCGTATCCTGAGCGCTCGCGGTGAAGCCTTCCGTCAGTGGGGTGTCCAAGACTTACCGAGTTTCAAGAAAAAGCACCCTGACATTCGTTTGCCGCGGATTCTCATCGTGATCGACGAATTTCAAGAACTCTTCGTCGAGGACGACAAGATATCGCAGCAGGCCTCTATGCTGATGGACAGGATTGTTCGCCAAGGAAGATCCTTTGGGTTGCATCTGGTTCTAGCCTCCCAAACCCTCGGGGGCGCCTACTCGTTGCCTCGTACGACACTCGCTCAAATGGCCGTTCGCATCGCCTTGCAATGCGATAGTTCCGATGCCATGCTGATTCTCAGCGAAGACAATACGGCTGCTGAGCGACTGAGACATTCCGGACAGGGCATCTACAACACAGCAGGAGGAAGACTCGAGGCCAACCAAAACTTCCAGGTCGCTTACTTACCCAAAGACGAGCAACTACAAAAACTAGGCCTGCTCCCTGCCGTCCCTGTTCCGTTCTCGCCGACGACCAACTCGATTGGTCGACGTGTGGTCTTCGAAGGGCATAAAATGGCCAAGTGGGACTCTGAGAGTCTTAAGTCAACCCTTTCGAATGTGATTAAGCCCTCAGTCACTGCTTGGACGTTGGGTGATAGTGTATCGATTGAACCACCTGTTGTACGCTCGCTCCAAGCCGCACCGGGTCGAAACGCAATGATCGTATCGAGTCACGACGACTTGGTCGCTTCGCTCGTTGCGAGTTGGATTCAAACCAACCGTCTCGCCGGATCGCAAACCGATGCCTTCTGGCTGCTCGATGGGAGCCGCAGCGAAGACCAGCATGTGCAGCGGATGATCCAACATGTCAAACAAAATGCCCAGTGCAAAGTGTTTGGATCTCGGCAGTTAGATGAAGCCATCGGTTTGCTTGATGAGCAGTTAACGCAGCGACTTGCAGAGCCATATGGTCAACACCCAGCTTTGGTACTATTTATAGTGAATCTCGCAAAATTCAGAGAGCTCAGGCGAGAGGAAGATTATTCTTTTTCAAGCTCTGAAGGGCAGCCAAAACCGGATGCGGTGTTGGCAAAATTGCTATCGGAAGGACCTGGTGTGGGAATTCACGTGTGCATTTGGTCGGATTCTGTGGCAACACTAACCCGTTGGCTTTCCCGTGGCTCGTTGCGAGACATCGAACTGCGAGTGCTTGGTCAAATGTCTGCGAATGATTCGAACCAGTTGATCGACAACAACCAAGCCAACCGCTTGGATCGAAACGTAATGCTGGTTCAAGATGATGCGGATGGCAAGCAAACGAAATTCCGGCCCTTCGACCTCGATAGCGTGTTACTTTTTGCGTCGCCTTCCTGAGATAACGCTGCCGATGCCAAGAAGCCCGAAGATCGCTATTGAAGCTGGTTCTGGTACGACTGAGTTGTTTTCGTCCTTTAGGGTAAAGGAAATGTCAAGGCTCGTGCCTCCAGTGGTATTTTCCGCCGGCCCAGATACCTCGGGACTAAAGTTGAAGTGATCGTAGTACAAGCGATAAGTTCCCGAGGATATATTTGTACCGCTAAGATTAGTGGCCGATGTACCTGTAGGATCCCCAACAAGAGCAGCGAACCCGACCTTTTCAAAACGATAGGTTCTGATGTTCCCATTGATTTGTGGTGCCTGACCCTTGATTTCGTAATCGAACATCCCGTCGATAGTGAACTCCCAATAGGCACTATTGACCACCATAGGTCTTGAACCCGACGCCGATTGGAAATAGGCGTGGGTCGTAGTGAAGAAATTAAAACCGTGACGCCTTACGGTTGTCTCTACGACCGCCTCAGATCCGGGAGGGCCAAGACTAAAAGATCCGTGAATGAACCTGATTTTATCCACGTTATCGTCAGGCGGACCATCTGTTGGAGCCGGGGCAAACATGCCTTGCGAACTTCCGAAGTTAGATTGATCCGTGTAATTGAGGTAAACCTCTCCTGCGAAACCTCCAAGCCGATTTCCACGCAGAACGGCGGAGATCGAAGCACCCGCTGCACAATCAATCAGTCCGGCAAATGCCACCAAAATTCCAAGTAAAACACGCATTTGATTAGCCCTCAACAATTCCAAAAGTCTTAAAGAATTCAACATCAACCAAAGGAGAACGTACAATGACTCCTATCCCCTACCAGATAGAGCGTCGGCTATAGCTAGATATGATCGATGAAAACTTTTTTTCTTCCTTAAGTCACTGGCGCGTCGCTCTTCGGACCGTTTCGCAATCGCCGAAGACGTTGCAGACGAAGCCAATCGCAGATCACAGCAACACTTGATCTTGAATGAAAGCCTTGAGCTTTGCTTTTAAACGCCCCTTCGATTTGCTAGGCGTCACAAGCTTCGTTCTGTGATCAAGAAGACTAGATTGATTTCTGAACCGTGGCCCAAGTCGTTTTACTCTGCCGACCGAATGCCTCAAGTCTTTTGCGCTGAAGGACCCAAGCGGCAATAGCGATGCCGATGACAGTTTGTGATCAGCAAATTCCAAAAAATGGCAAAAACAGTTTGGAAAATCGGTCGAAACATAGAAACGCGTTACGGTAATTTTCTTGATGTCACTTGCAAGTGACCCCTCGATACCAAATAATTAATAGGAATTCGTTTAGGTACGAGTATCACTCGAAGTAAAGTGCACATGTCCATGAGCCAGCCGACACCGGAAATGTATCGGGAACTGCGCATGATGGCCAAGAGAATCATGCGAGGGGAACGCAAAGGGCATACGCTCTCGGCCACCGATTTGTTCCATGAAGCGTATTCGCGTTTACGACCTTTCTTTGATGGTTCCACAAAAGAAATAGTCGAGTGCAGGTCGTTATTTGCATTGACGATGCGTAGGGTGCTTGTCGAGCACGCCCGTAAGCGAATGCGACGTTCCCGTTGTTTGTCTCGCGCTAAATACAATGACACTCGACTGGAAAAAATGATTGCGGATAGCTCAGAGGATGATTACGCAGATCGGCTGTTTGAATTGGACTTAGCGTTGCATCAGTTTGCAAAACAGTATCCTGTGCATGCCAAGGTTGTAGAGCTGAAATATTTCGGCGGTTTAACCGTCCTGCAATGCGCCGAGCAACTTGATATCGGCGCTGCTACAGTGCAGCGATACTGGAATTTTGCACGGGCCTGGATTGGTCGCGAGATGGAAAAAATCGAACAGTCCTGCTAGTGGCTTCCTACCGACTTGAGTTTATGCCTTTCTCCGATGCCCCCATTGATGAACTTCTGGAACATGCGCTTAGCATCACCGATCGCCTTGAACGGGAAGCTTGGTTGCAGAGCGTTTGCAGAGAGGATGAAAAGAAGCTCGAAGACCTAAGATCCTTGATTCTTGCCTCGGAGAAAACCCAATGGATCGATACGCCGCTGCAAATAGTTCGTGAGGTGATCCAAGGAAGCCAAGAGCTTAATAGCGTCTCAATCGGCCCCTTTCAACTTTTGCGTCGCCTTGGAAAAGGCGGGATGGGGGATGTCTATTTGGCTCAGCAGCACAAACCGGTCAATCGGTTAGTTGCTATCAAGATGATCCAGCAGGATCTTGAAAGCGCTCAGATCCTATTTCGCTTTCAAAGCGAGCAACAGACGCTCGCCAATATGGAGCATCCCAACATCGCTCGGATCATCGATGCTGGGATCACGCCAAGCGGTTCGCATTATATCGCCATGGAATTCGTTGACGGCCAGCAACTGCTCGAATATATCCAGTCCCAAGACATCGATGTGAAGGCCACCATCGGCCTGATGCTTCAATGCTGTCGGGCAATCCAGCATGCACACCAAAAAGGAACCATCCATAGGGACATAAAGCCCACCAACGTCTTGGTCACACAAGTTGACGGGGAACCGCTGATCAAAGTGATCGATTTTGGAATTGCAAAGGCTCTTGTTTCAGCCCCTGGGATCGATGAGCAATCGGAAGAATACTCCCAGACTAAAAGGTTCGGAACCAAAAGCACTACAACCGGTGTCTCACCAGGAACGCCAAGATTCATGAGCCCAGAGCAGTATTCTTCGAATCTATCGATGATCGACACGAGAAGCGATATCTATTCGTTAGGGGCACTGCTCTACACTTTGTTAGTTAATGCTCCCCCTTTTGATGATATTTCCATCGAGAATCTATCCTTTGATGAGCTCAAAGAGGCGATCACCAAAAACGAACCCATGCTACCTAGCAAGCGTCGGCCTGAATATAAAAATTCCCTTAGAGGTCCGCTCGATGCGATCGTCATGAAAGCCATGGAGCGAGATCCCGAGGATCGCTACCAAAGCGTCGGTGAACTCTATGAGGACCTTAGGAATTATTTAAACGATCAACCTGTAACTGCCTATCCCGAATCGACTTGGCAACAGGTCAAGAGGTTTTGCAAAAAGCATAAGATTCTTATCGCTTCGGGCACGCTTGCTATCGCCGGACTCCTTGCCGGTCTGTTGATGTCGATCCTACAAGAACGCCGTGCAATGAGATCTGAACAGCAAGCCAAGCGTCGAGCTTATGGGTCTGATTTATTGCTCGCAAGCATGGCGATATCCAAACGCAACTACATCCTTGCCCGAGAAATGCTCGATCGCCATGTGGCAGATTCGGCGAGCAATATCCAATCCGAGGTTTTATCCGGCCAGCCGCGTATCGATTGGAAACTTCTTTCCTCGCGACTTCCCCAAGAACCAGAGATGCTCTCGCATTTCCCCACCAAGCTTTATTTCGGGCTGGATTTGCTCGATCGAAAAGAGGTAGCTAGTGGAGGAAAGGATTCTCACCTAAGAATTGTCGAACGAACAACTGGAAAGACTCGACTCGATATAGATACGTTGCAAAAAGAGATCAACGGATTGGCACGAAGCCCCGATGGTAAGACGATCGCAACCGGCGGGGACGACGGAACGGTGAAATTCTGGGATATCGAATCGGGAGCCCCAATGGGGGAATTCCAAGCCGCTTCCGAACCGGTTTACCAAATCGGCTGGACACCCGATTCGAAACGGTTTATCACAGCATGCAGCAAACCAAACGCGTCGGTTTGGAAATTGCCGGATTTCCAATTTGAGCGTTTTCTGGATTCCTCTAACGAAGCCTTGGAGTGCTTAAGTATTGGAGCTCAAGGACAAATCGCTTACGGTAGCTACAACGGGGTTGTTCGCATCGCCTACCTCTCTGAGCAAGGGGAACCGCAGATCCAGAGCTTATCGGTCTTCAATGCTCGGGCGCTAAATGTCAACCGATGCTCTACTGTGGTGTTCTCTCCCAGCGGCAAAACGCTTGCCGTTGGCCTGAACAACGGTTACCTAATCCTGCTCCGAGAACGTGACTCAACCTACCATGTTGTCGAGCGAGTCCGCTTTCCAACGACCGTTACTGCCGTTGAGTTCATAGCCGATGAATCAAAAATCGCTATCGGTGAGGATAATGGATCAGTTCATGTGATGAACCTTCCTGGTGATTGGCCCACAAGCTCGAAGTTGCAGTTTACTAAGTACTTTTTGGATGAGAACCTTTCATTCACTCCGGAGTTGGACCCAGCCGATCCGAAATCCTTCTGGAAATTGGTTGCCAAATCGGAACCTCACGGTTTGGAAAAGGAATTCTCGCTGGAAATGGATCGAGTCTACTTGGAGTTTACGAAACCATTAAAGAATGTATTTTTTTCTGACAACTACGTCCGGGAATGGACCGACGAGGCCGGGAAAACCAAGCCGGAATGGAGGGAAATTCCCAAAGCGGTAATTTTCAAATCAGAAGGCATCGAATTGCAATTTGAAAATCGTTATCGCGGTTGGTCCGATTTGAATCAACTCGTCTCCCAGGGACGACTAAGTAGTTGGACGCCGCACTCCAAACGTGTGCCGAGTATAGTATGGGACGAACAGCAAAATCAGTTGATCAGTTTCAGCGAGGACGGTTTCATCCGAATCGTGCGAACCGACATTTCCGACACGATGAAAGTTGGTGCCGAGAATATCAAATCGTTTGTTCCACTACGGGGATCCAATCTGGCTTTTTTGAGCACCGATGATCGAGGAAACTTCGTCACTCTCGATCCACAGCATAACGAACCTATCGCAAGCGCAGAGTTTCTAAAAGGTGGTGCAGCTGTTTTCGGTTTTGTACCTATCGATGACAACAGAATAATCTATCCTCTAAAAGAATTGGATTCAAAGTCCGAAGAACCCTCATCGCTCTATTCATGGAATTCTGTCACAAATGTCGCTTCAAAGATTACCCAATTCCCAGCTGGATTGAGACTCATATTTTTATTGGGTAAACTCAATGCCGAACAAGTTGCCTTTATCGCAGTTGATGAGAAGTCCAGCAACGCCGATTCCAAAAAACCCTTGTACCTAGGCTGCTGGGATCTCAAGAATCAAAAACCCCTATGGCGAACCATCGCAAGAAAAGATGACTATCGATTTCCAAAAATTTCGGAACGGGGCAAGTATATCAGCTTTGTTCAGGAAAATCAGATTCGAATGGTCGACTCAAAAACCGGTAGGGAGCGAGGGTTTGCCGAATTCCCAGGCCGAAGTATCCAAGCCACCAGTTTTTCTCCCGATGAAAAACATCTCGTAGTGGCCCTCTCGGACAATTCGATTGAATGCTATCGAGTCTTAGACGGCCAGAGAATTTGGACGATTCGAACCGCTGGCAGTCCTGTAAGAGATATGGCTTGGTCCAAGGATTGCGAAACGCTTGTGTGCATCAGCAGCGATGGAGTCCTGCGGACTTTCGATACCTTTATCTTGCAAGTGACTAGTGAAATTCAATTGCCGCTGAAGAACCCGAACATGCTGAAAATCGCTCCAGAAGAGAATTGCATCTACGCACTCGAACGCGACGGCACACTCAAGCGAATCCCGTGCGGTAAGAACTAATTACCGACAAACCATGTTGTTGTCGATCCTCACCATCGCTGGCTGAGTTTCCTCAACTTGGCATCGGGCACAAGTCACCTCGCGGTCGTGTGCTAGGCTGGCGAATCGCTACTATTTCTTGGATTCGCGATTTTGGCCGGTTGCTGCATGGCTCGCGGTTCTTGGCTCGACCTTGGCCGACACCACGCGGTCTTCGAGCCTCGAAGAATACTCGAGCAAGCTTCCAGGCCCCGAGAATGAAACGACTTGATGATCCCACGCCAACTCTTTGGAAATCATTCGACCAGCGTCAACATCGAACTGGATCGTACCGTTGCTTAATTGCTGCATCACTTGGGCTTCCTCCGTCGGATCATTGACCGGAGAGAGCGGCTCACTGCGAACCGAAATCGTAGCAACCCCAGCACTTACCTTCTCCAGCCTGAAAAACTCTCGGAACTTGACCATCCGCGAAGTCCCATCCTTGCGGTCAATCCTAAGCTCCCGAGGAATCTCCCATGTGGCACCGATCGATACAGGATTTTCTGGAAGTGGCAATGTGATATCTCCCATACCCATGTGAGGCGGATCCTTTGAATCGCTTCTTGCTACCACCAACCCCCGGGCATCGATGCGAATCGTCGACACCACCTTGCCAACCGTATCGAGGGCTCCTGCAAACTGCACGGGCACTTGCTCTGCCGGCTCCTTGGTGTTGTAACGAATCTCTTCGGCAGATCCAAACTGCTGGCTCAAATCGATCGCCTCGACAATGTATTCAAAGGTGGTCGAATTCGCATCGGCTTCGAGAACCTGCCAAGCCTTATCGGTGATGGTTCGGCTCGACGCGTCTTGGAGAACCGAGTTGATCCTCGTGATGTTCTTTGACAAGTGAGTTACCTCGCTTCGCAGAACCAAACCCGGTTCAAATCGATAACGCAAGAGGTACTTCTCACCGTCCTCGGTTGCGGGGGTCTCTTTGAGCAATTTGGGTTCGACTTTACGAAGCTTCGTTCCCTGCTGCGTTACGATCTCATCTGGATCGGCAACTGCCTGTTTGGCCGGTGTCGCCTTGATCGGCTTTTTCGCCCGACCAGACTGAGCATAACCATCCGAAGCTACCAAGCTCAAACATCCAAATACCACTAGACCGCACACGAGTTGCCGCATTCGAAGGTCTCCGTACCTTTACTTATGAAACGAATCCACTTAACGATAGCAAAATCGCAATCTCAGAGTCAATCCTGGAAAAAGACCCTGTCAGCGGTCTTGCCTAAGATAGCAATTCTCTCGTTTTCGCTCAGAAAATCGGCATGTTTCGCAATCAGGGCAAACGAGGTTGGATAAGCATGACCGTCCTGAACTTGATACGGACAATCGCTACCCCACATCAATCGATCGGCAGAATAAGCATCCCGCAGTTGCTTGATCATCGGCAATAGATCCTTGTAGGGGGCCTTCTTTTGGCCAAGTGCATAGAATGCCGAGGTTTTGACAAACACGTTTTCGAAACGCCCAAGATTGCAAAGCTTTTCCAAGTCCCCCTGATCGACTTGCCCTCGCATTCCAATCCTTGAAAAATGATCGATGACAATCTTCGTATTGGGATACTTCGAAGCCATCTTGTCGATACCCGGCAGAACTTCGGGATCCGACAGCAGGCAGATTGCTTGTTGGGTCTCAGCAGCCGTCTTAAACATCGCACCGATCCCAGGACTGCTGTCCCAGGAAGCAACATTCTTCGCGTTTGCGTAGAGTCTGTATCCCCTCACGCCGAGTTTTTTTAAGGCAATCATCTTCTCAGGTACTCCTGGAGCATCATGATCGATGATCGCTACCCCGCGAAAGACTTTGGGCCACTTGCTGATGCAATCAAGCATGTAACTGTTATCAAAGCCGAAGAAACTCATCTGAATCAGCACCACTCTTTGCACACCCTCTTTTTGACCGAGTTGCATGATCTCCTCGGGCGGGAAGGCTGCCGGTACCACATCGGCGGGAGTGTATTTCGAATCGAGCGGGTACTTTTCCGTAAGCTTCGGCCAAACATGGACATGGGAGTCGACATATCCTGCAGACTGGTCGGTTTGCAACGTAGTCCCCTGGGCCATCGGAGACTTGTTCAATAAGCCAGCACTTAGTGCCACAGCACCGGCACCCGTGAGAATCCCTCTGCGATCGATTCGATTAGGCATTTCAAAACTCCTGGATCATTCGTTGATAGTATTCAAACGCGGTTCGAACCTGTTGGATTTCGACATACTCACACTCGGTGTGCGCTTGGTCGATGCTTCCAGGTCCAAAGATGATTGTTTCGATACCCAAGGCCCGAATCTGGGTGCCATCGGAACCGTAAGCGACCCCTTCGACCGTATCACTATATCCCATTTCATCGAGGATCCGACAGGAGAGTTTGGCGATCGGTGCATCGGCGGGCGTTTCCAGTCCGGCATCGTAGAGCATCGGCGATTCCATATGGAATTGTGAGTCCGGGATTGATGCTGAAACACGGTCAACCACCGCTTGGTATCCCGACAGCACATCCTCTAAACGCTCTTGCGGCAAGAGTCTTCGGTCGATCTGGATCGCGCACCGATCGGGTACAAAGTTCACTTGCACGCCGCCTTCGATCAACCCAACATTCCCGGTGGCACACCCTAAAAGGGGATGCTGGATTTGCGAAAATGTGCGATGGTAATCTTGTAAAGCCACCAGTAAGTGTGCCATGTGTTCAATCGCATTGACCCCTAGGTGAACCTTGGAACTATGGGCCTGTCTCCCTTTAGCCACGATCCGCCAGCGAAGAACCCCTTTACTGGCAATCACGGTCTTTAGTTCTGTCGGTTCAGCGACGATCGCTGCAGTCGCTTGCAGTGATTCACAAAGCTTCTTGACTCCCAGAGCCGAATACTCCTCATCGACGACGCTCGCGACCATGATCGAGCTCTTCGGAGTCTGGCCGCTGTTTTTGAAATTCGCAAGTGCGGCCATCATGCATGCCAAGCCTGCTTTGGTATCGCACGATCCCCTGCCGTAGAGTTTTCCGTCGGATATCGTTGGCTCAAAGGGCGGGATCGTCATTCCTGCGACCGATACGGTATCCATGTGCGCTTCGAGCAGCAGCCGACGATTCGAATCGAGTCCAGGCACCTGGGCGATGATATTGTCTCGACCAGGAAGAACGGACTGTCGACGACTGGCGATCCCATGGTCATTCCAAAAACTCTGTACGTAATCGGCTAGTTTCCCCTCACCAGGCCCATCGGGGTAAAAAGCATTCACACTATTGATACGAACGAGTTGCTCTAAGATTTGGATCGGATCGATGGTCTTCATGACCGTCCATCTTACCAAATCCTTTCCGTCCTGCTGCCAAAAGTCTTTCCCTGGGGATCATGAAAACAGGATAAGTTCGGCTACAATGCAAACCTAAGAGTTAGACGATTCGACCGCCCCTTTCTATCCTTCAAAGAGTTTCCATGGTTCGCCATTACCGATCGATTGTCGCGACGATATCTCTGGCTGTTTCTGTAGCCCTGATGATTTCTGATTTGGCCTACCCGCAAGACTCCGAGAGCAATCTGCTGTATCCGAAATCCAAGGTGGTTGACCAAATCGACAATTACCACGGAACTCAAATCAACGATCCATTTCGTTGGCTCGAAGATGTGGATTCGGAAGACACCAAAAGTTGGGTCGTTGAGCAAAACAAACTGACCTTCGATTACCTTGAGAGCATCCCTGCTCGTGCTCGCTTCAAGCGACGACTGACCGAGCTTTGGAACTTCGAGCGGTACGGATTGCCACGCCAATATGGCAAGACTTACTTTTATACGTACAACAATGGCCTACAGAATCAGAATGTTCTTTACACCGCTTCCTCGATCGATGAAGCCGGTCTGACAACCCAGAAGCTACTCTTGGATCCAAACCTGCTCAGTCAAGATGGAACCGTCGCACTGAGTGGCTATGTTCCCAGCGATGATGGCAAGTACTTGGCTTATGGAGTCGCGGAATCTGGGAGCGATTGGAACGTTTGGCGAGTCAGAGATGTAGCAACAGGCCAAGATCTATCGGACACGATCCGCTGGGTGAAATTCAGCACCGTCGCTTGGACCAGCGACCATCTTGGTTTTTTCTACAGCCGATACGACGAACCCAAGGAAAACGAATTCACCGGAGTGAATTACTTCCAAAAACTCTATTACCATCGCATCGGAACAGACCAATCCCAAGATGTCCTGGTGTACGAGCGGCCAGACCAGAAGGAATGGGGGTTCGGTGCGAGCGTCTCGGATGACGGAAAATATCTGGCGATCTCGGTCTGGAGAGGGACAGAAAAGAAAAGTCTCTTTTTCTACGCACCGATCGCCGATGGCAAGATCCCCAGCAAGCAGCAAGTCGTCGAGCTTATCTCTGATTTTACCGCCGATTGGCAGTTCCTGGGGAACGACGGAAAGCGTTTCTATTTTGAAACCGATGACTCGGCACCTAAGCATCGGATCGTCGCAATCGATCTTGATACTCCAGAGTCCAAGGATTGGGAAACGCTAGTTCCTGAAACGCAGCACTCGATCGAGAGCTCAAGCTTGTTGGGTGATCGATTCCTCGTCCATTACATCCAAGATGCCACCAGTACCGTCAGGGAGTATTCGATCGATGGAAAACCGGGGCAAGAACTCAAGATCCCATCGCTTGGGACCGTTGCAGGTTTTGAAGGAAAGCGATCGGCTAAAGAAACCTTTTTTTCGTTTACCAATTACATCACACCACCGACGGTTGGTCGACTTGATCTTGACTCGCTCGAATCGACTACCTGGAAGTTGCCGAAGGTCGTCTTTGATCCAGCGAATTATCTTACAGAACGTGTCTTTTACACCAGCAAGGATGGAACCCGAATTCCGATGATCCTTTCGAGAAAAAAGGGGATCGACAAGAACGGACAGATACCAACCATTCTTTACGGTTACGGTGGTTTCAATATATCCATTACGCCTAATTTCTCTCCAGCGAACGTGGCTTGGATGGAACAAGGAGGAATGTACGCAGTTGCCAACCTTAGGGGTGGAGGTGAATATGGTCGAGACTGGCACGAAGCAGGGATGCTAGAGAACAAGCAAAGGGTTTTCGATGATTTCATCGGTGCGGCGGAGCATTTGATCCAAGAGAACTACACTAGCAGTTCGAAACTTGCGATTTCTGGGCGAAGTAACGGCGGCTTGTTGGTAGGTGCGACGATGACCCAGCGACCAGATTTATTTGCCGTAGCACTGCCGGCCGTAGGGGTGATGGACATGTTGCGATTCCACAAGTTCACTATCGGGTGGGCTTGGGTGAGCGAATTCGGTAGCTCTGAAAACCCCGAGCAGTTCAAAAACCTTTTTCAGTATTCGCCCTTACACCGGCTCAAGCCTGGGACACGATACCCTGCAACACTCATCACCACGGGAGACCACGACGACCGGGTTGTACCAGGACACTCCTACAAATTCGCTGCTAGGCTCCAGAGTTGCCAAAGCGGGACTCGTCCTACGCTCATCCGGATCGAGACCAGTGCTGGGCATGGAGCGGGGACTCCCGTTGCGAAACTCATCGATACTGCGGCAGATACGCTGGGTTTCGTTTGGAAGAACTTTGGCCTTGAATAGTTGAGAGCTGACCGAGCGTGCACGCATCGCAAATCCTATTCGAAGACAACCACTTACTGGTTTTGAACAAACCTGCGGATTGGATCGTTCAGGGTGCTTCGACCGATCAACGCAGTTTGCTCGAGTCGGCGAGGCTGTATATCAAAAACAAGTACGAGAAGCCAGGAAATGTTTACTTGGGAGTTGTTAGTCGGCTTGATGCACCCGTTACGGGTGCGGTTCCGTTTGCGAGAACCAGCAAATGCGCGTCGCGATTGAGCGAGCAATTTCGGAGTCAATCGGTCTCGAAAGAGTATTGGGCCATTGTTTCAGGAGCCCCACAGGCAATCGAGGGACGAGTTGAACAAAGGCTTCTTCGACGACCGAATGAAACCATCACCAAGGTTTGTTCGTCCGATCACCCTGAAGGTCAATTAGCCGTGCTTGAGTACCGAGTAGTCAGTTGTTTAAAATCGCAATCCTTTCTGAGAATCCGATTGATCACGGGCCGCAAGCATCAGATCCGTTGTCAATTATCGGCCATCGGCTGTCCGATCCTTGGCGACCGTCTCTATGGATCCAAGGAGGGTTTTCCGCAGGGGATCGCGTTGCATTGCCAACGCTTGGAGTTTGAGCATCCCACTACAAAAGCACGATTGAAAGTCTTGGCCGATCCGCCGATCTATTGGCCCGCGAATTTTCGCAATGCGGGTGTTGCGAAAGAGTAGGTCCATCGTGGTTGTGTGTCAAAATTTTTCCAGGACAATACGCAACTGCACTACATAAATCGGCAAGTAATACTCACACGGTTAAAAACAAATCGAGTGTGATTGCACATTCCCTACATCCCTCTAAGCTATGTTCCTAAACAGTTCAGTGACAGCTCGTTATTGAATCGCAGTTCGGGATCAAAAATCTTTTTGAAAAGGCAGATGCTATGCTATTTATTCGACAAATACTTTCGATTGCTATTACGTCTTTTGCAATGCTACTCTGTAGCAATAAATCCATGGCAAGTGTTATTTACTTTGGAGAAGATATCAACAGCAGCGCAACGGGTTCGAGTGAAAACGCTGTCCGAATCGCTTACCCAAATTCTATGGCTGCAAGGAACAGTTTTCTCGCCAGCCTACAAGGCGTCGCAATCGAGACCTTCGAGAGTTACTCAGCCAATTACAGTATCTCGAGCCTATCGTTTGGGCCGGATACAGCGATTTTGGCACCAAATCTGACGGTCCTGGACATTCCATCCGGAACGTTCAATGGGGTTTACCCAATCAGTGGAAACAAGACCCTTCTGCAAACGATTGGCAATCCAAACACCTTTAGCATTGAATTCAGTCAACCGCAGGCCGCATTCGGTTTTTACGCTACCGACATCGAGATTCCAAACAATTTGAATCTCCGATTCTTGTTAGCTGATGGGATCACCGAAATAGACAGAACAGTTCCAACTATGGCCGGAATCGGGGGCGCAAACAACACGGGATCTGTCATTTTCTACGGGGTGATTGACACTAGTAATTTGTTCAAAAAAGTCAGTTTTCTCAGAACTCTGAACACGGGGGATGGGTTTGGCTTTGACGATATGATCATCGGTCGCTTGGAAAATGTAAGCCCCATTCCTGAACCTTCTACCTTAGTCATCGCGACGACCCTTTTCTCTGTCTCCTTATTGAGAGGCAGGAACCGACGAAGGAAGAGCTAGATTCTTACCTTTGAGACAGTAAAGTATCTCGTACATAATGTAATTAGCCCCCTGGAACGTTCCGCGATTCGGGGGACATACTTTATCATTCGATGTGCAGCCAACGCGTGCTGATTGACAACACGAACCCTGCCTGCTGCCCGACTTATCGATCAACAGAATGATTTCCTGCTGCAAGCCCAAGAGATCCGATCGGTGCAAGTAGGGTAGGCAAAACAGGACTTGCTCCGTATAGAATGTATTTGTGTACCTAGCTCGAAAGTACTGGAGTACAATCCACAATTCCTTTTTGTGAAAATCCTGGAACTCGAAAGATTGCCAATAGAATTTTTCGTCTAAAGGAGCAAATGATGACCTTCGATACCTCAGCGATAGAATTCAATGTAGCACCTGTGAAGCAGGCAACCGCCCCACTGCGGGAGATTCCCTACCCTAGGGCGGTAGAACTCTTCCTTCAGGATTTCGCTTTGGGAGGCAAAAGGTCGCGCAGTTTCAGAAGATACTACGCAAAGGATCAGCAAGATGATGCGCATGGCTTCTTGGAATCCTGCTCTCGCTACCACGGTAAACTTGTCGACGGTGTTTTGTGTCAGCCTTTGTTAGGAGCACTGCACCTAGCGTTTGCTGATCATAGACCCGTTTGTCTCTCGCCCGATATCATTTGGCTAACGCTCACGCGAGGCTTAGCGAATCACGTCAACATGAACGCTGAGAAATTGCGAAGGCAGTTTGTGGAGCACGATGGGAAATTGAAACTTGTGGTTCGACGTGACGATTTCGTAAAAGGTTCACCCGAGAACCCATGGTCTGGGGTGTTTGGTGAGTTTTCTGAAAAAATCAAAGAGCATATTGGCCCGGCCCATTCGTTGATCGTCGCAGATAATTCTACGACCGGACCGTAGAACGTGCCGCATCGGAAGTCGTCTTGCTCGATGCCATGCGGTCTTACTTTGAGTATGAAGTGCATACACTCTTTGGCATTCCACGGATCATGCTCGAAGGTTCTGTGGAAGACTGGGAGAGTATTGGTCGGCGAGTTAAACGGTGGGGTCGTTTTGGTTTGGAGTGGTGGGTCAAGCCGCTTGAACCATTGCTCGATCAGTTCGTGGCTGCTGCGCAAGGAAGGATCGACATTGAATTCTGGAAATCGATATACAAATGGAATGACGCTGAGGGCAGCGGTACGGGGCCTTATGTCAGTGGATGGATCACAAAGTTTTTTCCTTATCTAAACGCAGAGGATGCTTGTGAGAGAGACCCGACCAAATTTAGCCTTGCGATGAATAGTGGGATCAATCAGCCCTTGGCTCGCGGTCAGGGACCTGATTTCCATTGTTTCCCGCAATTTCCAGCTCAAGCCCCGTTCAAATGGAAATACCATGGGCAGGATTTTGAAATGGTGTTTGTCGGTGGACTGTTAGGGGTTCGACAAGATCACGAGAGCCTTGCACTGCGCCCGGAAATCGGCTGGGCGGTTTTGGATCAAAAAGCACTCACCCAATCCAGAGATCAGCATGCTCAAAATGAGCGCAACGCCAAGGAACAGTTCCTGGCAAGGCAAAGAGAAAATGAGATTGCTAGAGAAAAGCTTGAGAAGGAAAGGGAATGCACAAAGCGATGCCCCTTCTGTGATAACTTGCTAGCTACAAACTTGGCACAGCAGTGCTTGTCATGTGGCGCCGATTGGCATAACAAACCGGAGAGTGCATGTTCAGATTGATCGGCTTGAATCGCCAATTATTTCATACTGCGAAGTTTGATAAACGACGCATGATCCACTTTCATTCAACGCCATGCGGCGTGAAGCCAGGTGGTACGGCAAAGAATTTACTCACAATAAATTGTGAAAAACCACCGTTTGTATTCTATCTTTCGATGGGTATTATCTTTTCGACGAGGCTGAGGATACTACCGTCGGAGAGTTGGGTTTCGATACGCTGGCCTACGCGAACTTGGGATGTTTGCGAAAGGATGCTTCCATCCTTGGTGTCCATGGTCAAGCAGTAGCCTCGGGCAAGCGTCTTCAGTGGACTGATTGTATCTAGGCGACTGGCGAGTTTATCGAACTCGAACTGCCTTTTCTCAATTCGGCGATCGATCGCCTCTCCGAGGCGATGGTCGTTCTCGTCGAGCTTCTGCACCAGCACATCAAGCATTCTTTCCGGTTGCTCGATCACCGGTCGGCGGATCAACCCTGAGAGTCGAGAGTCGAGCTCCCTGAGTTTGCTTGCGACGATCGATGTCAATCGTAACTGGGATGATTGTAGCGTTTCGAGGATCTCGTCGCGGCTGGGTGCAATCCTCTCAGCAGCTTCGGAGGGTGTAAGCGCCCGGACATCGGCGACAAGATCGCACAGTGTTACATCGATCTCGTGACCAACAGCCGAGACAACGGGGATCTTCGAGGCCGCGACGGCCCGAACGACGACCTCTTCGTTGAAAGCCCATAGATCTTCAATCGATCCACCTCCACGACCGACAACCAAGACGTCTAACGGAGGATCAATACGATTGGCTAGCTCGATCCCTTGGGCAATCTCTTCGGCAGCACCTGAGCCTTGTACCTTCGCTGGTATCACTAAGACGCTCATTTGAGGCCATCGCCTTCGGAGCACTTCAAGAAAGTCATGAATCGCTGCTCCTTGAGGGCTTGTGACAAACCCTATGCGATTCGGAAATCGAGGCAACGGCCGTTTTCGATCTTGGTTGAAAAGACCTTCGGCTGCAAGTTTCGCATGTAGTTTTCGAAACGCGATTTGAAGAGGACCTAAGCCTTGTGGTTCAAGTCTTTGCAGGACGACCTGATAGGTACCTCTGGGGCCATAAACATCGAGTTTGCCCATACCAAGTACGGCCATCCCCTCTTTGATATCAAATTTGCACTTTTCCCAACTCGACCGCCAAAGGACCGCACCGATTTGGCTATTTGCATCTTTGATCGTCAAATAGACGTGCCCCGAGGTGGCTTTGGTGACATTGCTGACTTCACCCGCGATCCAAAAACTAGCGATGTTTTGATCGAGAGTGCGTTTGATCCAAGCGGTCAGTTGGGAGACCGAAAGAGGGGTCTCATCGGACGTTCCGGGTGCGCTTTGCGAAGCTTCTGCGTTGGATTTTTTGGCTGACGATTTTTTGTCTTTGGAAAAAAACTCATCTGCATCGTCGCCGAAGAGAAATCCCGTCATCTTCTGTCCTGTCAATCTCGATGGGTTCTATATCTAGCTTGGGAGGCTAAGTGGTCATTGAATTGGATATCTATTCTAGAGCTTGTTGCGATTCTTTGTTGTTAGAGGGTCAGAAATAAGAGGCTTTAGGGAAACAGACAAACCACCGTTGAACATTCAAAAGAAACCTGTGAAAAGCTAGGAGATTAATTGTCGCTGTAGATCTTCTGCGGTGTAGCAAATGACTTCAGCGCCCGCTTGTCGGATTTCTTCGACATCGCGGAATCCCCATGCAACTCCGATCGCATAGAGGTTGGCCGATTTGGCCGTTTTCATGTCCGTGTTGGTGTCGCCTACATAAGCAATCCGCGATGAGTCTTGCGACAACTCCGATGCAATCCACTTTGCCGAGGTCGGATCAGGCTTACGCGGGAACCGCTGGCTGTGACCAACAACATGATCAAAGGCGATCCCTGGAAGGAATCGCTCTACACAACGCTTCGTAAAATGATCAGGCTTGTTGGATAAAACCGCTAACCGTATGCCACTCCTAAGAGCCTCGTCGAGTACTGCGGTGATACCTGGATAAGGCTTGGTGGCTCGATCCCATCCTACGTCGTAGTACCCTTGATAAGTTGCCATGCATTGGGCCAAAAGATCTGGATCGTTTAAGGTTTCCGGCAGGGCTCTTTGAAAGAGCACGCTCACCCCGTCACCAACGTGTTTTTTGAACGAATCGAGAGTGCAAGTCGGCTTGCCAAGTTGGCGCAATGTTTCATTGGCCGCATTGGCAATATCCTCAAGGGAATCGATCAAGGTTCCGTCTAGATCAAAAATGACCCCATCAAATCGCTTCATGGACTTCCTCTCCTTCCTCTCCTTCTTCGCCCTCGGGATCGACTGCTGATTCGACTTCGATCCCTTCGATAAACAATTGACGAATGATCATGGTTGCGTAAGCCCCCCTGGGCAGTTCGAACCCTAGCATCCAATCGCTCTGGTTCTGCTTGGTAACATTGTTTTCCCACTGGGCCCTGAAGTCTTTTGCAAACAGCAATACTTCGCGTTCCCCTCGCGAAAAAAAAGTGTCCCGTGGGAATTTTAAACGCAACTCTCGAACCGTAAGACCCAACTCGGCCACGACAGACTCAAGTGCCTCGAGTGTCCCGTCAGGCCAATGATGCTGGCGCGCCGATGGCAGGGGGAGTCGGATTTTCCAATCGCTCTTCCATTGTTGCTGCCGAGCATCGGTCGCAAGCTCCGGGAGTGCTAAGGGGCCAGACTTCGATGGCAAATAGCGATTGGTTGTTTGGTTGTTAAAACACTCGATGAGCTTCGATACCCATCGATTCCATATCCAGCTCTGAAGGGCTGCGATGTAGATGCTGCGCAAATCTTGTCGGACCAGTGCCAATGCTCTTTTGAAATCCACTGGGTGGTCCAAAAGGTAAGTAACGATGCTGCGACGATGCGATCGATCGAGCATGGCTTTGCATTTTTCCCATTGGCCCCAATAGGTTCTTAGAATCTCTTTTTGCTCTTTTTCCCTCGGCCGGTCATGAGGGTTCTGCTCGGCCATGGCGATGTAGAGAGCTCGCTCATAGTTGAGCTTGCACCAATGCACTCCAATGAGCTCTCCGGATTGCCCGATGGAACCGAATCGTTGATCGTCAAAATAATTGATCGCTCCGAATCGACCTAGCCAATCGGCATTGCGATCGAGTTTCTCGCGATCCGATGCTGCGATGTTTCGCAGGCGAATTTCAAAACGGTTGGCTTGGATGTCCTTTGCATGAAAAGGCCTGGGGATCTGTCCAACGTATTCGACTTGCATCGAACGGTCGGAAAATCCTGTCTTCGGGCCGTGAGCTATCGAAAAGTGCTGCAGAGTCGTCGCGTGCCGATCTTTCAGACCTCCGTAGCTGATGCGTCGCCTTTCAATGTTCCAGCGGCTTAGTACCTCAGCGATAGCCTCAGGTGTCCCAAGACCGGCCTTGGTCAAACGGTAAAAACCGTGGGCTCCGCCCGAGGGCCGTACCGAAGTGATCTCATCGACCCGAAAATCCTCGGGGGTGCTTTTGAGCTTCATCGGTAGGCAATCCAGTCTTTAGACGGAGAAAAAAGGGGGCTGTTGGGGATAGGTCGTTATCGATTATTCCAAGAAATCGCAAGAGATTTGCTTGGTTTTCGCAGTTGCGAGGTTCATGCGTCGTTTTGACACTACGAAACGTCGGGTTTTCTTGGGAAACTGTCAAGCCAATTTGCGGTTTCCCATATAGCTATAGTTCTTAGAGTAATCGACTTCTCTGCTGCCGATCGTCCCACGAATCCGAAACTTTGATGATTCGAACCAATTTTCCAATTCCCCAGCATGAACCCAAGGTCCCCTGCCAGGTTTGCGGTGTCCTAACGTTTTTGGCACTGGGAATCAGCGCGATGTTCGGTTGCGGTCGATCCGACCTATCGTACAGGACGAACAATTTGCATGCAGCTAGTTTAACACGCGAGGGTTCGGATCGTGATCCTCGTAGCGTTGGAAAAGAAGCTGCGGTTCTCATCGAGAAGTGGTTCGGAACCTTGGATGAGCCTCTTTGGCCAAGGGATGTCTTGGGCCCAGACATAGAACCAGTCCGCATGGATTCCGTGAATCGCTGCGCAGGGCCGGTAGGAAGAGGTGCCGATAAGATCGAGCGAGGGGTGTTTCGCAAGCATTGCGTCAGTTGCCATGGACTCAGTGGCGACGGACTCGGTGCGGCTGCGATGCTTCTGGAACCCTATCCTCGAGACTTTCGACGTGGCACCTTCAAATTCAAATCAACACCCGTAGGACAAAAGCCCACGCGTGAGGATATCCATCGAACTCTCTACGAAGGGATTCCCGGCACGGCGATGCCTTCATTCCGCGCTTTGGAAGAATCCAAGGAATTTTCGGAGGATGTCGATGATCTTGTCGAGTATGTGCGATACTTGGCGATTCGAGGCGAGGTCGAGCGTCGAGTGATCACCGCGCATGTACGCGAAGGAATCGACCTGGATGTCGCCTCGGAGCAACTTCAACAGATACTCAAGCAGGTTGTTCAGAAGTGGGCAAACGCAAGCAGCGAGCAAGTTGTGATTCCTGATTATCCTGAGTTCATTGGAAAACGAATCGAGAATTCATATGAGCATTTGGAATTGATGAGCAAGGGCAAGGCGCACTTTAAGAGCGAGTTGACTGCGTGTGTTAAATGCCATGGGGCGACGGGAGCTGGGGATGGTAGCTCGCAAGACTTTGACGATTGGACCAAGGACTGGACAATCCTGGCTGGCATCGACCCGAAGCATCCGACGGATTGGAAGGAGATGAAAGTGTATGGGGCACTCAAGCCCGTGTTGGCCAAGCCTCGTAATTTTCATTGGGGGGCTTATCATGGCGGCAAATCACCAACCGAAATATTCAAAAGGATTGTATTGGGGATCGAAGGAACTCCGATGCCACCGGTGGCGAGGGCTCAAAATGGCAATCCAGGTTTGACCGACCAAGAGCTCTGGGAGTTGGTCTATTACGTGACGCACTTGGAGGATCGCTGATGAGCTCGGAAGGAAAATTTAACTTTGTCAAACTATGGGCATGGCTAGCGACCATGTTCATTTTCCCTCTGATATGGGTCGGTGGATTGGTCACGACGCATGACGCGGGAATGGCCGTTCCGGATTGGCCTGGTACCTATGGATACAACCTCTTTCTCTACCCAATATCGACTTGGCTCTATGGTCCATTCGATTTGCTTATAGAGCATGGGCATCGATTGCTGGGATCTTGGGTTGGGTTGCTTGTCATCTTCCTTTGCATTTCAGCTTGGCAGTCGGAGACCCGATCCTGGTACCGCTTCGCATGCCTAGGGTTGCTAGGGGCGGTGATTGCCCAAGGGCTACTTGGAGGATTTCGGGTGGTGCTCGACGAGCGTACGATAGCGATGATCCATGGCTGCGGTGGACCATTGGTTTTCGGCTATGCGTCTTTCTTAGCATTTGCCGCATCGTCGGATTGGAAGCATGCCAAAGCGAGCATCCCACTGAAGGGTTTGTGGCGACTGTCGTGGGTATTGCTCGCTGCGACGGTAACACAACTTGTTCTCGGTGCCCAGTTGCGGCATGCCTTACCTGGGACGAGTCCCGTGGGATTTATGTCGATGGTGCATCTGCATCTAACGTTTGCTGGCGTCGTGACGCTAGTGATTCTCGCAGTTGGGTTCTTGGTACGCAGACACCCCTACGCATCAGAATCTCTGCTCAGAACTCCCGCCAACGCGTTGATTGGATTGCTGATTTTGCAATTGGCACTTGGGATTGGTACTTGGATGGTCAATTATGCGTTGCCTTGGAGCGAGACGATGCCGATTTTGGCTCGCTATGTGATTTCGGCAAAAGGGTACTGGGAATCGATGCTCGTGACTGCCCACCAAGCGACCGGCTCACTGCTGATTGCCTTATCTACTTGGCTTATTTGCCGTGTCGGAAGGCGACAGAGCGGACTTGCTCAGAAGTCAGACTCCCGTACGATTCACGATCCCGTCTCGTCGTTAGAGAGACTCTCTGACTTCGAGCATTCCAACTCTAGGCCAGTTTCCGTCGGCTAGTACGAGTCCTCCAAAGCATCGAGTTGCAAAACTATGACCAAATCCGCTGTAGTTACTACTGGAGAATCCTCGGAAACCCTTTTGGATTGGCAACGATCCACATGGCGGGATTACTTGGTATTGGCCAAGCCGCGAATCACCGTGATGATTCTTTTGACTGTCGCCGTCGCGATGGTGTTTGCTTCGAGACTTTTGGGAGCGTCGGTAAGTCCGCTGGTTTGGCTCAGTGCGATGATTGGAACGAGCATGGTTGCTGCAAGTGCGAGCGTGCTGAATCAATGGTACGAACGAGATCGGGACTTCCTGATGCCTAGGACCCGCAATCGTCCTTTACCAAGTGGCCGACTAACGATGATCGAAGCAAAGCTCTTCGGCTGGGCTTTATTTTTGGTAGGTGCACTTTTGATCTATTTTGGAGCCAATGCGACTGCTGCGGCGGTTGCATTTGTAACGTGGTTCATCTACTGCTGGATCTATACGCCAATGAAAGCATGGTCATGGTGGAACACGGCTGTGGGGACACTTCCTGGAGCACTTCCGGTGATGATCGGTTGGACTGCGGCCGGGGGATCGATCGCATCTTGGGAAGCCTGGGGGTTGACGAGCATCGTGATTCTTTGGCAGTTCCCTCACTTTATGGCGATCGCTTGGTTGTATAAAGACCAGTATACCCAAGCTGGTTTTCGAATGCTCACGCGCGAGGAGCCTTCGGGGCTGGCTGCCGGTTGGCACGCTGTGGTTCCAGCAGCGATGCTGTGCGTGCTATGTTTCTTTGTCTTGCAACCGGTATCGATTGCAAGTGGGATTGTTACGGGCATCGCCGTATGGATTGCGGCCTATCAATTGGTCGCTTCGATTAAGTTTCTCAATCAACGGGACTCACAAACGGCTCGAAGGTTATTGAGAATATCCCTGGTGTTTTTGCCAGCGGTATTCTTGCTAGTGGTCGTTCGCTGGGGATTGCTTTAATGCCTCAAGGGCTCGAGACTCCCGCACCGTGTCAGGCGGGAGACAAAGTGGCTGTTCGTGTTACCGGACTCTCGCATCGGTATGGGGCCAAGGTTGCATTGGATGGTCTGTCGCTCGATGTTTCGCAGGGAACCATTTTTGGGGTGTTGGGTCCAAATGGTAGTGGCAAGTCGACGTTGTTTAGGCTCCTATCGACGTTAGTCCCCATCCAATCGGGTCAGATCTATATTTGTGGGCTCGATGCAAAGCAAGAGCAACAGCAGGTGCGAGAGCAAATCGGAGTGGTGTTTCAGTCACCGAGTTTGGATCGCAAGTTGACGGCGCGAGAGAACATCGAATTCCAATCTGCTTTGTATGGGATTTCCAAAAAAGAAAGAATCGCAAGAGTGGATGAGCTTTCCAGAGCTTTAGCGATTCAAGAGCATCTTGATACGAGGGTTGATAAACTTTCAGGGGGGCTCAGGCGACGCGTTGAACTCATTAAAGGGCTGTTGCATCGACCGCGAGTATTGTTGCTCGATGAGCCTAGTACGGGCTTGGATCCGCTTTCGCGATTGGAGCTGTGGCAATCGCTAGTGAATTTGCAAAAGGAGCATTCGACGACGGTCATTTTGACGACCCATTTGCTCGATGAAGCCGAGAAGTGTGATCGGGTTTTGATATTGGATCAGGGAAGGTTGCTCGTCAGTGATTCTCCGGAGCATTTACGCACCAGTACTGGTCAGATGGTTTTCACGATTGCAACCTCGGATTCAGCGAGTGTGATCGAACTGCTGTCGACCAAGTATGGGCTCAGCGGGGTGAGTGATCATGGGCTGGTTCGTGTGGTGATGAAAGAGAGTTCGGTATCACCGATGGATCTCTACGAGCGACTCGGATCGATGGCGACAAGCATTACGATTGGGCGTCCAAGTTTAGAGGATGTTTTTATAAAAATAGCTGGGAGAAGCTTTAGCTAGCCATCGCATGCCAGCATGTTTACGGACCGTTTGCTTCGTTCTTAACGCCAATTAGGACGATCGCCATCGTTGGCCCAAGGCTTGCGGAGTTTTCAATTCAGCTGCAAAAGCTGTTGAACGCCTTGACCGACTCGAAGCCCCCTCCGATAATCTCCGCTTCTGTCGATCCATCAAATTTCCTTTAGCACCTGCTGAGTACCACTCGATGAAAATCCACGAGTACCAAGCGAAAGATCTTTTTCGCGCGTTCCAAGTTCCCATACTTCAAGGCTACGTTGCTCGATCTCCGGAGGAGGCCCAGGCTGCCTACGATCGACTCGGTGGCACACTGGCCGTAATCAAAGCCCAGTTGCATGCCGGTGGGCGGGGCAAAGGGACCTTCATCGAGGTTCCTGCACAGCGAGGCGTGCAGTTGGTGCGGAGCGGACAAGAGGCCGCTGCAGCGGCCAAGAACATGATCGGCAATCGACTCGTTACGGTTCAAACCGGCCCTGCCGGATCGCCCGTCAACCAAGTCTTCCTCGAACAAGGATGCGATATCGCTCGCGAACTCTATGCAGCGGTTGTACTGGATCGCGCTGCGAAATTGCCCTTGCTGATGGTGTCGAGCGAGGGTGGTGTAGAAATTGAGAAGGTCGCTGAAGAAACACCAGAGAAGATCCTTCGCGAACACTTTGATCCTGCCCATGGTTTGATGCCATTCCAAGTTCGCAAGCTGTGCAAGAAACTCAGCATCTCCGGCAATGCAGCCAAGAGTGCCGACCTTTTCTTTCGCAAACTCTGCGATGTCTTTGTCAAGCTCGATTGCTCGATGGCCGAAATCAATCCTTTGGTCATCACGAAAGACGACAATATGATCGCATTGGATGCCAAAATCACTTTCGATGACAACGCTCTATACCGACACCCAGACGTGAAAGAACTGCGTGACGTGGCCGAAGAAGAGCCTGCTGAATTGCGAGCATCCAACAGCGGTTTGAGTTTCGTGAAACTCGAAGGGAACATCGGCTGCTTGGTCAACGGTGCAGGACTGGCCATGGCCACGATGGATATCATCAAGTACCACGGAGGCGCTCCGGCAAACTTCCTGGATGTCGGTGGTGGGGCCAACACGCAACAAGTCACCGAGGCGTTTCGAATCATCCTGTCGGATCCGAATGTCGAAGCGATCCTGGTGAATATCTTCGGTGGGATCGCCCGTTGCACGACGATCGCTCAAGCCATCATTGACGCTTCGAAAGAGGTGGGATTCAAGGTTCCGCTTGTCGTTCGACTCGAAGGAACCGAGGTCGAAGAGGGCAAGAAGATGCTTCGCGAAAGCGGGCTTGCAATTATCTCGGCAGATGATCTGACCGATGCAGCCAAGAAGGTCGTCGCCTCCGTTGGCAAATAACACAAAACAGCACCACCATCTAAGACAATAAGCGAACAACAAAGTCATGAGTATTCTGGTCAACAAAAATACGCGGGTTATCTGCCAGGGGATTACTGGGAAATCCGGAGCCTTTCACACCAAGGGCTGCAAAGAGTATGGAACTAAAATGGTTGGCGGAGTGACACCGGGAAAATCCGGTGAAACCGTCGAAGGGTTGCCTGTTTTTGACACCGTCGAAGAGGCCGTCAAGCAAACCGGTGCCAATGCAACGATGATTTTCGTACCACCACCGTTTACGGCCGATGCAATCCTAGAAGCCGTCGATGCAGGGATCGAAGTCATTTGCGCGATCACCGAAGGTGTACCTGTTTTGGACATGGTTCATGTTTACGATGTCGTTAAAAGAAGCAATTCGGTTCTCATCGGTCCGAACTGCCCGGGCGTTATCACTCCAGGGGAGTGCAAGATTGGAATTATGCCTGGATATATCCACCAACCGGGCAAGGTGGGGATCATGTCCCGAAG
This sequence comes from Pirellula sp., assembly GCA_040381975.1. Taxonomy (GTDB): domain Bacteria; phylum Planctomycetota; class Planctomycetia; order Pirellulales; family Pirellulaceae; genus JBKCUI01. Next base: position 156,560 of record JBEIGI010000002.1, on the reverse strand, counting down.
CGGGACACTGACCTATGAAGCCGTTTGGCAAACATCCAATCTAAAACTCGGGCAATCCAGTTGCATCGGTCTTGGAGGCGATCCCATCGTCGGTACCTCCTACATCGAACTCTTCGAACGATTTGAAAAGGATCCGCAAACCGAAGTCATCCTCATGATCGGAGAGATCGGTGGAGATGCCGAAGAAAAAGCCGCTCAATACGTCAAGGACCATGTGACCAAACCGGTCGCAGCGTTTATCGCAGGACGAACTGCTCCTCCGGGCAAACGCATGGGACATGCCGGTGCTATCATCACTGGTGGCAAAGGAACGGCGGCCGAGAAAGTCAAAGCACTCGAAGAGGCTGGAATTGTCGTTGCTCCATCTCCTGCTGAAATGGGCGTTGCGGTCGCCGAAGCTCTCCGGCGTCGCAAGTAACAGATCACTCTTGCAAGACACAAATGCGATGAACAATAACCAAGATCGGTTTCGCCGGCAAATAGCCTTCAAACCGGTCGGTGTCGATGGCCAGCGCATGCTCGCTAGCGCACATGTGGCAGTGATCGGACTTGGCGCTCTTGGTTCGACCATCGCAGAACGGCTTGTTCGTTGCGGAGTGGGCTATTTACGTCTGATAGATCGCGATTGGGTAGAGCTCGACAACCTACCCCGACAAGCACTCTACACACTGCACGATGCCGAGTACCACTCGACCAAGGCGATGGCTGCGGCCGGGCATCTTTCGGCAATCGACCCGTCTACCAAGCTTGATCCGATCGTCGCAGATGTGACCTACAAGAACATTCGCAAGCTGCTCGAAGGGATCGACATCGTCGTCGATGGGACAGACAACTTCGAAGTCCGTTACCTGATCAATGATGCCTGTGTCGCCTTAGGGTTACCCTGGGTCCATGGAGGGATCGTAGGAGCAGCCGGCCAAGCCATGCTCATCGAACCAGATCACACCGCGTGCTTCCGATGCCTACTGCCCGATGCACCGCCAGCTAATTCGGCTGGATCCTGTGATACCGTCGGCGTCATCGGTCCTGCCGTGGGTGTGATCGCAAGCTGGCAGTCGCTCTTGGCTCTCCAGTGGATCGTCGAGCGCAAGGATCAGGACCCGGCCAAGAGACCAAGTGTGCTGACTGTCTTTGATCTTTGGCTTGGAGATGTCCGCAAGATCCAATTGCATCGAGTGCCTAACTGCCCATGTTGCCATGAGAAACAGTTCCCTTTTTTGGAAGGCAAACATAGTACCGATGCCCAAGTGATGTGTGGCAAGAACGCCGTCCAGGTTCAAGTTCCTTCTGGAATCCGAGTTCAACTGCATGAACTTGCTCAAAAACTCAGAGGGGAAGGGGACGTCGTCGAGACTCCATTTTTGGTCCGTTTTTCCAAGGATAACTGCACGCTAACGGTCTTCGCAGATGGCAGGGCCATGGTTCAGGGTACTGAAGATCCGGCGATTGCGAGGAAAATTTATCAACGTTGGGTCGGCGGATAACAAGAATTTTGCTATGCTAACGGCAGGAATGCGCGCATTAACGCGATGCTCCTTTGATTCTACGAACCTGCCACTAACCCACACGAGCCGACCATGAGGTACGCATTCCGATTAGCCGAATTGCTGGGCCATACGCCCGACCGCAAGAAACGGCCCGGAACGATCAAGGCGATTGTTGAATACACGGGGCTGGATCGGCATCAAGTCGCCGCCCTTTTGAAAAACGAAGCCAAGTACATTCCGCTCGAAGCTCTTTCGCGTCTATGCGATTACTTGATCGAGCACGGTCATGCCCGGGCAGATGAGTTGCCAGGTGCTCTGTTTGCGGTAACACCCGAAAATTTTTGGGAGCTCCTGGCCCGAAGATCTCGTTTGGAAATATGCGTCGGTGTTCGAAAGCCCCCCGAGGACGACAGTGCCGATACGGCTTGGATCGTCGCATCGGACAACGTATTGGCCGGAGAAGTACTCAACGGAGTATCGACCTTGGGTGGTACTGCCAAGGCGATGAAGCGAACATCGGTCAAGGACATCCCGCACATTGAGCATCTGCGCCAGACGCTTGTTTGGAGTCCTGGGACGATGGGTGCCGAGCAAGTACATGCCAGGGCCAGAGATGTTTATGAAGAGTTCGGAGAGGTTGCCGGTGACAAGGCGATCGTTTGCTTGGGGAGCGTTAAGAGCAATCCGACGGTCGAGTTGGTCTTAGGCGAAGCTTTCGGATGCGATCCGTTTGTTTCCCAGGATAATGTGGCTAAGGCCACAGACCGGTCGCTCCCGTTTTTCTTGCGATACCGCGATAGGGATCCTCATCCGCCTGCGTGTTCGGCAGGATTACAACTCAGCAGATCTGACAAAGTCACTGAGGCTGGGCTTTATTACGAGCAAGCCGATGGAACATGGAAGTTTGCTGGAGGCAACAGTGCAAGTCGCGATGCAGCTTTGGTGTTCTACATTTTCCGTGAATCCTTAGGACGCCTCGATATGGTGCTTAGCGGATTTTCTGGCCGAGCGACACGCTTGCTGGCTAGAACCCTTGCACATCGTGCCGAAGATTTCTGGCCTCCTGTTTACCATCACAACTACCTCCAAGTAGGAGCTTATATCGTGACATACGAACCTACCGAGTCGGTAGAGGAGTCGAGCGATATTCTCTCAACCGATTTGATGGCCAACGCGACTGTCATTCCGCTACCGGTAGAGGCAATTGCACGGCGACTCGGCAAAGCCAACCCTACCTAAATCCCTGATGGCTAATGCTTTGGAAAACAATATCTCTGACGAAAATCCCATAGATTTGAGCGTCCAACTTGGACGCTTGAGACTCAAGAATCCCGTGATGGTGGCCTCGGGCACCTTTGGCTATGCCAAGGAGATGGCCGACGTTGTCGATCTTGGCTCCTTAGGTGGAATTCTTCCCAAGACAATCACTCGGGATTCGCGTGCAGGCAACGCACCTTGGCGGACGGTCGAAGTATCGTCGGGACTTCTCAATGCCATTGGTTTGGATAACGATGGAATCGATTACTTCATCTCCAACCATTGGCCATATTTGAAATCAACGGGCGCAGATATCGTTGTGAGTATCGCTGGTAAGTCGCATGAGGACTTCGTGTATTTAGCGCAACGACTCGCACCCCTGGGGCTTTTTGCCTTGGAGTTGAATGTCTCTTGTCCAAATGTTTCCGGCGGGATCGATTTTGGAACCGATGCTCTAGCTTGTTACAACGTCGTCTCGGGAGTTCGCGATGTGATCGACTGTCCGATCTTGACCAAACTGACGCCGAACGTCACAAGCATCGCAACGATTGCTAAAGCGGCCTACGAAGCAGGAACAGATGCAGTCACATGCATCAATACGGTTTTGGGAATGTCGATCGATTGGCGACGGCGAAAGCCGATGCTCGCCAATACCGTTGGAGGGATCAGCGGTCCAGCGATCAAACCTGTGGCACTGCGGTGTGTTCATCAAGTTGCATCGGCTGTGCCAGTTCCGATTGTGGGTGTCGGAGGGATCGCTACGATCGATGACATGATGGAGTTCATCGTGGCTGGAGCCAGTGCGATCCAAATCGGAACCGCCAATTACTATGATCCCTTGGTCAGTGTTCGATTGATCTCGCAATTACCCAATGCAGTTCGGGAACTTGGGTATCGCAGCATCCGCGATTGCGTAAGAACTCTACAATTGCCTACACAGGTCGCGAAATGACCAACGATTCGGTTATTTCGCAAGTCAAATCAACTTAAACATGAAATTCCAAACAGGTTGTCGATGAGAGTATTAAGCGGGATACAACCCACGGGACGGTTCCACTGGGGCAATTATTTTGGGGCGATCAAGCAGTATATCGAGTTGCAGCACGAGCATGATGGATTCTATTTCATCGCCGATTTGCATGCCCTAACAACGATACGAAATCCAGCGGAATTGCGTGCCAATGTCAAGGATGCAGCCTTGGACTTACTGGCGCTAGGATTGAATCCGAACAAAGCAACTCTTTTCGTGCAGTCGCATATTCCAGAGGTGTCCGAGTTGTATTGGATACTCATGACCGGAGCTCCACTTGGTTTGCTTGAACGATGCGTGGCCTTTAAAGACAAAGAGGCAAGGGGTATAAAAGCCGACGCCGGTTTGTTTACTTATCCCGTTCTCATGGCGGCCGACATCCTCGCTTATGATTCGCAATGCGTGCCGGTGGGCGAGGATCAAAACCAGCACATCGAAGTATGCCGTGATTTGGCAAAGAGCTTCAATGCACATTATGGCGAAACCTTCGTGATGCCTACGGCCAGGATCGTCAAAGACGCTGCCAAAGTGCCAGGTACCGATGGACAGAAAATGAGCAAGAGTTACGGCAACACCTTGGGTTTGTTCGAGGATCCCAAGGAGTTACGCAAGAAGATCATGCGTATCAGCACAGATTCCAGACCGATGGAGGATGCAAAGGATCCGGATACAGATCACCTGTATCAGCTCTATGCTTTGTTTGCTAGCCCCGAGCAACGTCAGGAGGTAAGGGAAATCTATCTTAAAGGTGGGTTTGGATACGGAGACATCAAGAAGCGGTTGGCCGACGTTGCCGATGAATTTCTAAGTCCTCTTCGAGCAAAGAGAGCAGAGCTGGCAAATGATGAGGGCTACGTATCACGGGCATTGGAGCAAGGTGCGCAGAGGGCAAGGCAAGTTGCCCGCGAGGTACTTGATCGAGTCCAAAAGAATTGTGGATTAGTTTTGGCTCAGCGCAATCTGCTAGCTTAGTGAGCTTTCGTTTCTCCAGTTGCTAGATGCGAAGAAGTCAGCCAATCGCCGTGGTATCTTTCGGACACTAGGGTAATTCGACACTTGCGCCATCGTTCCGGCCGGCCATGGCACGATAGACTTGCATGTCGACGGTCGTCGCGATCGTATGAGTCGATCCGTCCATGAGCAGGAACAAGCAGCCGCCTGAATGGGGGCTCCAAAATCCACCTGGGCTACCTGTTGGTGCGTTCGGCCCGCCGCTACGGACATGAACCGTGGCCATTGTGATTGCAGGGCGTACGGTTTGCCCAACAGTTTGACCGCGACTCAGGGCAATCATTGGAGAAAAAACCGTTTGTGCAGTCGGAATCACTCCCGCCCAACCATTGGGCGTGAACATGCTGGCGCGCTCTCCGATTCCGATGGTGTTTGAGGTTCCGTCGGTGATGTGCGCATGTTTGACCGGTTGGTTTCGATGAAACATTCCGTTGAAGGGAGTTTCTTCGTACAAAGCGGTGTAACGAGGGGCATTGGCTGGGTTCCCACCTCCGAGGCAACCGATGTAGCTCGAGTGGGCAAGATCACCGATGCCAAGGGAATTGGGCCAAAGAGTTACTGGTTCATTCCAGGCATCGGAGGGACATTGGTAAGCTGGGACTTTGGTACTACGAGCCGCTTGGTTTGCAGGCGATACGATCGGTAGTCTAAAGTCAATGGAACCGTGCAACGAGGTCAACTCCATGTTGGGTAAGATCATCGCAAAGAGACTCCATCCGGGTCCGACTTCTGGTATAGGGTCGTTCCCTTGGCCAGACCAAGTTCCGGTGACTCGTGAGATGAACCCTGGTGGAAAAGTCCGATGGGCGCTCTCGTAGTTGTGCAGTGCGAGCCCCATTTGCTTGAGGCTGTTGGCGCATTGCATGCGACGGGCAGCTTCGCGAGCAGCTTGGACTGCTGGCAGTAGCAGTCCCACTAGGATGCCGATGATAGCCATGACCACCAAAAGCTCGACGAGCGTGAAACCTCTGGGCTTGGTGAGCTTTGAATCAGAGTGTTTGAGGATCTGCATAGCCAAATTCCTTAGTCAGCGAAAACGGTTTACGAAACAGAAATCTTTGGCTGGCTAGGGCTGATTTGTCTTGCAGACACTGCCCGGTGGCTTGCTTGACCCCTATTGTTACTGAGACTCAGTCTCATTACAATTCCTCTATCGCAGTTTTCGCTTTTTTTGTTGTGAAAAATCGTTGCTTCGCATTAGCAAGAAGGAAATGCAATCGTGTCGAACGAAAGCGAAGAATCGCAGATAGATAAAGATCGAGAGCAGAAGGGTCGAGCAGAGTCTGTGCCAGTGACGGCTAGACTGTTGCCGAAGATCATTCCCTTTAGAGATTTATGCCGGTGCGGGGATGAGGTATGGATCGAGCACCAGGGCCAGCTCTATCGTCTTCGTTGTACCAAGCAGGGCAAGCTTCTTTTGACCAAGTAAAAACGAGTGGTACTCGTACTAACTGAGATCGCTCGGAAACAGAGATTTAAGCAGCTTGGTCGAAGGATCGTATTCTTTGGTAAACGCTAGTTCGACAGCCGCGGTTAAGCTCTGTTTTGCGGAAAGTTCTTGGACGATACCAAGTGTCTGGCCATCGACGAAGGCTCGCAGTGGTCGTTTGCCTCGAGTGTCGAGGCTTGTGAGAGTGATTTGACTCGATCCTGGGAGATTCATGGGCTTCCAAAATCTTGGTTGGAATATGTTCGAACCTGCCAGGATCAATGAAGGAGAGTCAAGAGGGACCGGGACTGCCCCCATGGCACGAGCATAGGCTGATGAGCCGGCGGCGGTGGCAACGAGCATTCCGTCGCCAACGACTTTTTCCAATTGGACCTCACCATTGACTCGAACTTGCAACCAAGCTGCTTGGCCCTCGGCTCTTTCGATCCAAGCATCACCGTAGGCAAGGTGCATGGCGGTCTTGTTATCCGGGTAACGCACATCGACACGAAGCAAAGGAAGGGACTGAGAAATCAGTTCGATGCCTTCGAGATTCCCTGGTAGCGAGGCGTTCATTAGGAAGCCTAGGTGCCCTGCGTTTAGTCCTACGAAAGGGAGGCGTCGTCTCCAGTGTTCTCGGATCGCCTTGAGCATCGTGCCATCGCCACCGATAACAAGGATTAGGTTCGGATTGCTCGATTGGTATCGCTGGTAGGACTGAGCGATCTCCACGGCCCTTGGGTTGCGCTCATCATAGACGACAAAAAGTTCAGGGCGATCGATTTTGAAGAATGCATCTCGACCGGGCGTGCCTGGCACAAAGAGCCGATGCCGATGGATGTAGTCGGCAATGTCGCGATCAAGATGGCTATCAATTTTCTTACCATGAAAAATCTCACCGCGTAGGTCGGCTGGCGATGGGGCTTTTGGAATCTCTACGACACAGTGGTTTGTCGGTAACTCTTCTGTCTTCGACAAGGGAGTATCGACCAAAACGGCAAATCGGGCTTCCTTCCAAAGGCGTTGCCCTTGTTCGTAGTGTTCGATCGCCGAGGGCTTACCCGAGGGAGCTTTGGTCGCATCGGCTTGAGGCACCACTAACCACACCTCTCCTTGGCTCTCGTACTTGTATGTCAGATCGATCAGCGGTGAGTTTGTTCCGTTGCTGATATCTTCGTAGTTGACTTCCACGTTCGGAATGTCCTTAAAGGCTAACGAGACCAAGGCGGCGCGGTGCCGAGGCAAGGCCACCTCGTGTTCACCGCGATCGGCCCGAACCCCTCGCGGGTGAATGATCACCTTGTCGAACCCCTGTTCTATCAACCTCTGCACTTGTGTTCTTTGGTGCAACGTAGGGGGTGAGAACGAGTCTGAAAAAACAGCGATTTTCAATTTTGGGATGTGATGCGCAGCCGAATCGGTCGGTTTTCGATAGAGTGACTCTATGCGAATATACTCGGCGATCTCTGAGGGGAGATACCTCCAAACCGACGAGTCTTGCTTCTCAAGCAACCCACGTATCGCGGTCTGGGTCGTAATGTTCTCGAGATTCGATTCGACCTGAACCCAACGGTGAGGAGGGTTACGAAACCAAGCATTCTCAGAAGCCGGTATCGGCGGTTTCGAATCGATGATGAGGATCGGAATCGCATCCTCGATCCGTTCGGTGGTCGTCGATCGGTGCATTTCATCGGCAAGCGAACGTTCCAGAATCAGGCAGAATTCAATTCGGTCTCGGAAGGAAATTTCTCCCAGAAGGCGTTTGACCAAATGGTACCCGTCGGAACTGTATTCATTCTCCTGCTCATACGTAAAGACGTGTGCATGCTCTAAGTTCTCTACAGCCAGTCGGCACATGGCGATGCGATCCTTGTTGCTCGCTCCGCCGGAACTCATCGGATGAAAGGTTGGCATCAACCAAACTTCATCGACGCAATCGAGTTTCAAGACCGTTTCGATCATCGCAAGATGGTGGTTATGAATTGGATCGAAATCGGCCCTTAATAAACCGATCCGTTGTTTCCGGTTGAGCTTTTTATAGACTTCAACGCGACGCTCGACTCGGTCTAGTGCTTCAGTAACCAGCTCAGAGGGCTCCCATCCGCATTCGTTGCATAGTTGTAATGTACTCGCAAGAAGGTCTCCTACTTCGTGGCGAAGTTGATCAAGGTCTCGATGTTTAGCAACTGCGTTGGCTTGCTTTTGGATATCCTTGGCTCGGTCTTCGAGGCTTGTTGTACCGAATGCCGCTTGAAACAAGTGTTGGATGCGTTTGAGAATCGCTTGCATTTCTTAACTTATAAAATCAGAAGGAGGCTTGAAGCAGTCATTATTTTAGCCTCTTGCTCTCTTTGCGTGTGAAAACAAGGGATGGAACCGCCTCGGTCGCTGGCAAAACCTACCAAATCAGGTCAGAATAACGAGTCTCGACGACTTTTAGCGGAAAAGCGTCAACACGAGGAAACAAAAGAGGAGGTTGTGCGATGAAGATTGCAGGTTTTGTGGGTTGTTCTAGTCTGGCTTGGATGTTCGTCGCGAACTGGGGGCTCTGTGCTGAGCCTTCGATGGTCGATGTACTGCGGTCTTGTCCCAAGACGGCCAATGCGATTGTCCAAGGGGACATGGTCGCTCTAAAGAAATTGACCCTTGGGACACCTTTGCATGAGGATTTACCTGGCAACGTTCTTCGTGTGCGCATCGCTGCAGAGCTTGATTTGAAATCGTTTCAGCCTGAGTGGGAAATTGGATACGCTGCTGTCGAGAAAATGGCGACCGTCGAGGCTTTGGCTCAGCGGGAAGGCGGATATGTTGATACCTTGCAGGGCCGCTCCATTGTTTGGACTCCGAACGAAATGTACTTGGTTCCCCTTGCAGACAACATCGTTTCGATCGTGCGTCCAGCGGATCGAAAGTTTGCAGGCCAGTGGCTCAAGAAAGACCGCAGCAATGTTGTCAGTGGTTACCTTCAGCAAGCTGCCGGCAAGCTCAATGAACGAAATGCCGTCAGTATCGCAGTGGACCTTGAAGATGTCCTATCGATCGGAATCATCGCGGATCGACTCAAGCTCGCCAAATCCTTACAGGGGAAAAACACCGATGCGATCGCGAGATCCATCGCAGCGATCCAGGGCATAACGATCTCGGTAGCCGGCGATGCGTTGCAAGCAACCGTTGCGATCGACTTTTCGAGTGCTCCAACGGAGCTTGTTTCGGTAGCCAAGCCATTCTTCGGTGAAGCTCTTTCAGCGCGCGGAATCCAGCTTGATCAGTACGAGCAGTGGAATGTGACGAGTGTCAATGAAGGCAAAACGCTTCAGTTTACCGGCCCGATTGCTGCCGAGGCGCTCGATGACCTGCTAGGGATGTTCACCGTCCATCGCGCCAGTTCTGGTGTCACAAAGGCTGACAAGCCGATCGATACGGTCGCTTCTGCACCTAACGCAGCAAGTCCAAGTGTGATCGCCGACAACACCAAGGAGTACTTCAAGAAGGTCGTTAGCATCATCCACCGCGTGCGGGATTATTCGGCAAACAACACCGGAGAGAGAGCTCAGTGGAACAGCAACATGGCCAATCGAATCGATGGGATTCCCACGCTGGATGTCGATCCGCAGATGGTCATGTATGGTGCCGAGGTGGCCAAGTCTCTGCGGAGCAATTCGATGTCGATGCAACTGGTCAATATTGCTCAAGGTGCTGCGGCGGTGGCTTCCGACGCAGGAACGGGGGGGTACTCAACGGCCACTGCCGGAGGAACCCTGGCTGGAATGGGGTATGGTTATGGGAATTATGGAGGCTATGGAGGTGGTTTTGTCGATCCAAACTCTCCAATGAAATACTACCAGTTGGGCCAAGCGCAAGGAAACACGTCTTTTAAGGAATTGATAGCTCGGTTAGAACAATCGATCGCAGACATGCGCCGTACCATGACCGATAAATACAAAGTCCAATTCTAAGCTATGCAGTCGATTCTCCAAGAACTCCAGTGGCGAGGCCTGATTCATCAATCCACGGAATCCAAGGAACTAGCTCAGCAACTTGACAAACCAACGGTTGTCTACGCCGGCTTCGATCCTACTGCCGATTCCTTGCATGTCGGCTCGCTCTTGCCTTTGATGATGCTGCGTCGGTTCCAGCAAGCTGGCCACCGGCCCGTGGCACTCGTTGGAGGAGCCACCGGAATGATCGGAGATCCCAGCGGAAAGACTGACGAAAGACAGCTTTTATCGAAAGATGTCCTTCAAGCCAACGTTGACGGGATCCGAAACCAACTTGGACATTTCCTCGAGTTCACGGGCCCCAATGCCGCGATACTGGTCAACAACCTCGATTGGATGCACGGATTCTCGTTTCTGGATTTTCTAAGGGATGTCGGCAAGAATTTTCCTATCAATGTAATGCTGACTAAGGATTCCGTGAAAAGTCGCTTAGAGCGAACTGACAGCGGTCTGAGTTACACCGAGTTTAGCTACATGCTATTGCAAGCCTACGATTTCGTGCATCTTGCAAAACACCATGACTGCTTGCTGCAGATCGGCGGCAGTGACCAGTGGGGGAATATCACCGCTGGAATCGATCTCGGGCGACGCATGCTCAGTCGAAGCCTCTACGGTCTAACATGTCCACTTCTTACCACTAGCGATGGCAAGAAGATGGGCAAAACCGAAAAGGGTGCCGTTTGGCTCTCTGGTGGGCGGACTAGTCCGTTTGAGTTTTACCAGTACTTCATCAATGTAGCCGATGCAGATGTACTGATGACTCTGCGTTTTCTGTCGGATGTCTCGCAAGAAGAGTATCGAGAATTAGAAGCTAAGATGAAGGATAAACCGCAGGAGCGAGCGGCACAAACGCGATTGGCTGAATCCCTCACGAGATTGGTACACGGCCAAAGCAAGCTCGATGCAGTTCAGCACGCGACAAAGCTTTTGTTTGGGGCCGACATTACGCAACTGACCCAAGACCAACTCAATGCGATTTTCGAGGATGTTCCAAGTCAGGAAGTTCCCCGTAACAGACTTGCAGAAGGGCTTGGAATCATCGATGCACTTTGCACAGCAGGCCTTGCCAACAGCAAGAGCGAAGCGCGCCGTACGGTGACCGAAGGCGCCGCGTATCTGAATAATCAAAAGGTCACGGCCTTCGACCGAGTTCTTACCGAATCGGATTTGGCAGGAAAATACTTGATCCTGCGAGCGGGCAAGAAGCGCTATGGGCTACTGAGATTCGTGTGATATGCGGGTCGTCCACATCATTACTAGAATGATCGTCGGTGGTGCTCAAGAGAACACGCGATTCAATTGCCTAGATCTTGTTAGGGATTTTGGGGACGATGTGACGCTTGTCACTGGTCCTAGCCTTGGAGCCGAAGGCTCTTTGCTCGACAAGTACAACGACACGGATTTGAAAGTCATTCTCGTCCCTGAGTTGATTCGATCCATCCGACCTTGGACCGACTTCCAAGCATCCAGAAGACTCAAGCAAATCCTGTCTCAAATCAGGCCCGATGTCGTTCATACGCATAGCGCGAAAGCTGGAATCCTGGGTCGTAGTGTCGCTTGGAAACTAAAAACGCCCTGCATCGTTCACACTGTCCACGGAGCCCCCTTCCATCCCTATCAAGCGTGGCCAGTGCGCAAACTCTATCAGCTATGCGAGAGATGGGCTGCAAGGCGTTGCCATCGGCTGATCTCTGTTGCCGATGCGATGACCGATCTGATGGTTGAGGCAAGGATCGCCGAGCGATCCAAGTTCGTTACGATCTACAGCGGGATGGATACTCAACCTTTTTTGAATGCAAACCAAAGTCGAGAGGCAGTTCGAAGTCGATTGGGAATCGGTCCAGAGAGTATCGTGGTAGGAAAAATTGCACGGTTATTTCATCTCAAGGGGCATAAGTATCTGCTAGCTTGTGCCCAAAGAGTTGTTCAATCCAATCCTCGAATCAGGTTCTTGCTGGTCGGAGATGGCATTCTGCGGGAGCCCATCGAGAGAGACATCGATGCGATGGGGTTGAGAGAGCACTTTATCTTTACTGGTTTGGTTTCGCCCGATGAAATCCCGGAGCTCATCGGTGCAATGGACATGCTTTTGCACGTTTCCCTTCGAGAAGGCCTCGCTAGGGCCTTGCCGCAAGCTTTGCTCGCAGGAAAACCTGTGATCAGCTATGACATCGATGGAGCCAAGGAAGTTGTCATCGAGGGGAAGACAGGGATTTTGCTCCCTCCGAAGTCGATCGAGCCACTTGGGGAAGCCATTTTAGGGCTGGCAAACGATTCCGTCTTGCGGGATCGCATGGGACAACAAGGAAGACTGCTTTGCCAAGAGAGGTTTGGGCATCAAGCCATGACTAGGCAAATCAGGAGCCTCTATCAGCAAATCCTTTCAGGGTAGTTTTTCGCCTGGAGTGTGCCGATCTCCCCTCGTAGAAACGGGTGGTTTTGTGGATAATTCCGCCGAGTGAGTTTCGTAGCCAAAGGGCCTTTAAGGTCCCAACCATTCGGCTCATTTTCCCAAGCTGATAGTCACGAACTTTTTGCATACGCATGGCAATCACATACAAAGATAGCGGAGTGGATCTAGAGGTATACGAAGAATCGATGCAACGGCTGCCCAAGCTCATGCATCGTACCTTTACTCCACGGGTACTTAGGAACGACGGCGGATTTGCAGGGCTATTCGCCCTCGATTTTTCACAGAAGCTTTTTGCACGCAATTACAAGCAACCGATTTTGGTTTCAGGCACCGATGGGGTCGGTACGAAGCTCAAGGTGGCGATCGCTGCCAAGAAGCATTCGACGATCGGGATCGATTTGGTCGCCATGTGTGTCAATGACGTACTGTGCACCGGTGCAGAACCCTTGTTTTTCCTCGACTATGTCGCGATGGCCAAAGATGATCCGACGCTCCTCGAGCAGCTCGTTCAAGGGATCTCAGATGGTTGCATCGATGCCGAGTGCAGTTTGATCGGTGGCGAGACAGCGATCATGCCCGACCATTATGAACTAGGTGATTACGAGCTCGCAGGTTTCTGCGTTGGCGTGGTTGATAAGCAGAACATTATTTCAGGTAAAGCGATCCAGGCCGGGGATGTGATCTTAGGTGTGAATTCCTCCGGAATCCATAGCAATGGATATAGCCTTGCTCGCAAGGCGATCTTTGATGTGGGCAAGCACCAACTCGATAGCTATATCCCAGATCTCCAGGCAACGGTCGCAGACGCGCTGCTCGAACCGACCCTTCTATACAGTCGCTTAACAAGAAGCGTGCTTAGCCACTACAAAGTTAAAAATGTCGTGCATGGGCTGGCCCACATCACTGGGGGAGGATTGCTCGAAAACACGGAAAGGATCCTGCCGAACAACATCGACTTGGTTTTCGAGCGTGGATCTTGGCCGATTCTTCCTGTTTTCCAATGGATTCAAAGCTTAGGCCAAATCGCTGATACCGAGATGGAACATGTCTTCAACATGGGAGTAGGTTTTGTGCTCATTGTTCGACCTTACTTTGCAACAAGCATCCAGAATATGGTCAAGCAATTGGGGTACGAATGCTGGCCGATTGGGCAAGCTGTCGATGGGATTGGCAAGAGTCGGTTCGCTAAGTGAATCTGTTGAAGTCTGGAGTCGCATCTGTGAGCAACACTCTTTTTCCGATTGCAGTGCTGATTTCCGGCGGTGGTACGACCCTCAAGAATCTGATCGATCGTAAGGCCCAAAACACCCTGCCGGTCGATTTTCGACTCGTCGTTTCTTCGAATCCCAAAGCAAAAGGGCTTGAGTATGCCCAAGAGGCATCGATTCCCGCGAGGGTGATACGCAAAAGAGATTTCGTTGACGGCCAATCTCATTCGGATGCTATGTTTGAAGCCATTCGCGAATCGGGTGCCAAGCTTGTCGTTATGGGAGGGTATCTTGAGCATTTGCTTATACCCGATGACTTTGAGAAGAGAGTCATCAACATCCATCCGTCGCTGATTCCGGCATTTTGTGGGAAAGGGATGTACGGTCTGTATGTCCATCAAGCGGCCATCGAGTTTGGAGTGAAGGTCTCAGGTTGTACCGTTCATTTTGTTGACAACCAATATGATCACGGTCCCATCCTACTGCAACGAACCTGCGAAGTTCTTGATGGTGACACGCCAGAGACGCTCCAAAGACGCGTTTTCGAGCTCGAGCGTGATGCCTTACCGGATGCGATCAACGAGATAGCTCAGGTTCTTTAGCGCCCGCATATTCGGAATTCCAGGCAAGATCCGACCCGATGTTTTTTTCCTCATGGAGCTTGTCCAGGTTCCATCGTATGCAAGGAGTCTTCGGTTCGATTAACGAACCTATGGGACTGATCAACAAAACCAATCTACTTTTTGCCGGCTTACTGGGTGGTGGACTTTATTTCGCCTCGCAACACTACACCCTGAGCGGACTGGATCAATTGAGGATCGAGTCGAAAAGTCCTGATGCTCCAAGTCGGGACTGGAGCGATCCTCGGAATTGGCTTCCGGTGACTCACCAACCATCAGGCACCTCGGAGACCTCAGCGGGAAACGGAGCGTTACTACCATCGAGCGGTCGACAAGGAGAGCTTACTCCTGCCAAACCGATAACTCCTACGATTCGAATCGCAAGCTTTGACCTTCAGAACTACGAGGAGCGAAAAGCTGAGAGCCTGGCGGTTCAGGAGATTTTGGTGCGCATCCTGAGAAATTTTGATGTTATAGCCATACAAGGTATCACCTCTCGGCAGCGAGACACGCTGCCGAAGCTCATCGATCGCCTCAATCAGGACAAACATGTTTATGACTACATGATCGGTCCAAGAGTAGGACCCGTTCATCAGTCGATGCATCTAGCGTTCATCTTCAATACCGCAAGGATCGAAACGGATCGTTACCAGCTCTATACAGTTGAAGATCCTGGGGAGCTGATCGAATACGAGCCTCTTGTGGGTTGGTTTCGGAGCAAAGGGGTATCGCCACAAAAGGCGCTGACATTTTCTTTGGTCAACATGTTTCTATCTCCGAGTCATTTAGAGCAGGAGATCAGTCTTCTACCGGCATTAACCGAGAGCATTCAAAAAGATGGGCGAGGGGAGGACGACGTAATTTTGGCGGGTGGCTTTGGATGCTCAGATAGAAGACTCAGCGTACTTATCCAGCGGAAGTGGAGTGTGGCTATTGAGAATATGCCTACGACGGTGGCTGGTGATGAGATGCTCGACCAGATTGCGTTTCCTCCTCAGACGAGCGATGAATTCACGGGACGAGCAGGAGTGATCGACTTTTTAAGAAAGTTCAATTTGACGATGGAACAAGCCACTCAAGTCAGTAGTCACTTGCCAGTCTGGGCTGAGTTTTTTGCCGAAGAGGGTGGTTATCCCGGTTATAAGTAGACGGGTTGCTTTCCAATGATCGGTGCTCTCAGGTTCAGCTTTTGGGATCTCTGAGAGCAAGGGCCCGAGTCTATTGGTTTTGTTCGTAGCGGCTCTTGCTTGTGGTTTTCCTGCTACTTCCTTTGGAACTGTAAATCGATGACATCTCGGCAATCTGCTCTGCAAGGATTTTTCTAGCACTTTGGGGCTCTAACAATTCGGCAGCCGATCCGAGTCTGAGTATTTGCGGGATAACTTCCAATGGATGAAACGCAGGCACACTCAAAATCGCTGTCCCATCAGACTGCATCTCCAACTGCTGCTCGGCATGCCAAGGCTCCTCTTGCACCCAACGCACCGCTTTGGCCGTCAACCGTATCTTGTAGGTCTGCGGCTTGTCGCCACTGAAAATCCCACCCGAACGCCCAAGATGAACATCCAAATCTATATCCGGATCCGGCTTGAACCAAACATCCAAAGCGTGTGCCGATTGGAAGCGATCAAGCTTCCAATGCCGCAACCTCTCTTCTGGCTCTAAATCAACATGCTGCCCTGACTCTACCGCTACTAGGTAGATACTTGATTGGTAGATAATAAGTCCATAAGGTTCGAGCAACCGTTGCCTTGGAGGACTCCCTGTCGATTCATACACCGCATCGATCTTGCGATGCTCCTGAATCGCGCGATTGATCGTTTGAAGCATCACCTTTTGCTTCTCATAAGTCTTGGGTACCACTCCAATGACTCGCAAAGTCCGGCGGTAACGCTCGTAGTGATCCCAAACCCCCTCGGGTAATAACTCCTTGACCTTGTGCCAGAACCCCTCAATTCCTTGCCAAAACTGTGTACCTGCAAGTGGGATCATCAGATCGCGTCCCATTGACAAGGCGATCAATTCGCTCGCTGAAATCGCAATTTTATGGATACCCGTATCGCTGCGGGTGAGTTTCCAAGCTCGGCCACGACCGGTCTCTTGGGAGGAGATTGGCATACCAGCAGCTTGAAGGGCTTCGACATCTCGACGAATGCTCCGGATGTGAAGACTCCCGAGCCCGAGCTCTTCAACAACCGAATCGCGAATCTCTTCGAGTGTCGCTCCATAACGTCGGCGCTCGAGAACCTGGAGAATCTTGTGCTGACGGATCAGTTGTTCGTTGCGTGCCAAGGTCTCGAATCCTCCTACTTAGCGTCCTAATAATGATCAATCCAAGTAGGTTGTCCACGAAGCAGCCGACTCATAACGCTGGGCTAACTGCTTTGCATCTTTGTCGGACAACTGCCCCCCGGTCACCATGGACTGTAGACGCTTTTGAAAATTGTCTTGCAGACCGATCACATCGTATCGAGCGAACGAGACCATATCCTGGATCTTGCTCCCTGGGACGATTTTCGCCACATGGAAACGACCATCGGATTCGATATGGATGGATGCCTCGTTGGGTATGCCAAAAAGATTGTGGTAGGAACCCATGACCTCTTGATAAGCACCGATCAAAAAGATCCCTAGGAAATAGTCGTTACCCTCTTTCCACTCAGGTAGTTCCAAGGTCTCTTTGACATCCCGCAGATCAACGAACTTATCAATTTTGCCATCGGAGTCGCAAGTCACATCGACGAGCGTCGCAAAATCGATCTTGGCATCTTGGAGCCTATGCAATGGAACCACTGGGAAGAGTTGTCCAATAGCCCACGAGTCTGGAGCCGATCGAAAGAGCGAAAAATTGCATAGATACTTGGCAGCTAAAATCCGTTTGACGTCCTCGAACTCTTCATTCGGATTGCGCGTCTGCTCGGACTCCTTCAAAGCCCTCGCGCACAATTCCCAATACAGAACTTCACCCTTGGCTCGATCCTCAAGCGACACAAGACCGAGATTGAATTGAGTGTGGAGTTCATCTTTGTGCTCGACCGCATCGTGGTAGTACTCGAAATAGTTTTTACCATTGATGTCATCGAGCAACCACTTCATCTCGGTGATCACTTGCGGGTCGTCTTCGTCGATCGTCACCTCAGGCAGATCGTCGGCGAACGTTTCGATTTCTTCGCGGATCGAAGTAACCAAAACCGTATGATAAGCGGTCATCATCCGACCGCTCTCGGTCACAAGGTTCGGATGCGGAGCCCCCTCTTCGTCGCACACGGTTTGCACGGTGTAGACAACGTCGTTTGCGAACTCTTGGACGGTGTAATTCATCGACGATTCGGTGCGGGTTTTGGATCCATCGTAGTCGACTCCCAAACCACCCCCAATATCAAGGAATTCGACCGGGAATCCCAACTGATGGATTTTAGAATAGACGCGAGCGGCCTCCTTCATCGCATTCTTAACCCTCTTGATGTCGGTGATCTGACTACCGATGTGGAAATGCAACAGGTGAAGCAACTGTTGCTTGCCGATTTCCTTCAGTAGCCGCAAGCATTCGAGCAATTCCGATGTGGTTAATCCGAACTTGGCCGAGTCTCCACCGGAACTTGCCCATTTCCCCGATCCCTTCGTGTAGAGCTTGGCGCGTAACCCTATTCCAGGATAGACACCACTTTCTGCGCAGACTCGGAGCAGGATCTTGAGCTCGTTGAGCTTTTCGATCACGATCACGACTCGCTTGCCGGCTTGTACGCCTAGAAGCGCAAGTCGACAAAACGACTCATCCTTAAAGCCGTTGCAAATCAGGAGAGATTCGGCGGTTTGTTCCTGAGCAATCGCTGCATAGAGTTCTGCTTTTGATCCACATTCGAGCCCCACTCGGTACTTACCGGTATCTTTTAAGAACTCCTCGACGACCTCTCGGCGAGGATTGACCTTCATCGGGAAGACCGGAAAGTGCTTGGCCTTGTACCCAAATTGCTCGATCGAATCGCGATAAGATCCGCTTAACAGCTTTAGCTGATTGGTGAGAATTTGAGGGAACCGCAAGAGGATTGGCAGTTGAATTTTTTTGTCTTTGACAAGATGGTCGACAACGTTCTTTAAATCGACCCAACGCGGATCATTCATCGCCGGGTGGGCGATCATGTTCCCCTGATTGTTGACGCTAAAATACCCTGCAGACCAATTCTCAATTCCGTAGGTTCTCGATATTCGTTGCAGGGTTTCATCGTTCATGTTGCATTCGGTTTCCTGGAGAGAGAGGAAAGAGGGTTCTTTCAATCTCGGCATTCTAACGGGAAAAGCAAATTTTTTACAGTAACTGTAGGCAACCCATGGTTTTCCCATAGATTATTTTCGACTTGGGGTTGCCGTCCAAGGGTCATCGGGCCAGGAATGCTTTGGGTAACGTCGCTTAAGCTCCTTTTTCACTTCCGCATAACCGCTTGTCCAAAAGGAGGCGAGGTCATCGGTGATCTGCTGGGGCCTGCCGCTGGGTGCAAGCAAATGCAAAAGTAGGGGAACTCGCCCGCGTGCGATTTTTGGAGTTTGCTTCCAGGAGAAAACCTCCTGGATTTTTACTGCCAACACAGGTGGCTTACCCAACGCGTACTCGATTCGTAACCAACTTCCGGAGGGGACTTGGATGCGCTCTGGGGTATCGCTCTGTAGGCTCTGAGCCTGTTGGGGTGTTAGCAGATTTTGGAGCCAATCGACCCACTGACCCTCGCGCACCTGATCCAAGCTCCTCTTTCCTCGGCAGATCTCTTGGGCCGCACGATGCAGCATTGGCAGATCCACTTCGGGAAGTTCCAATTCAGGAACCCATTGCCGCAAGCAACCGACGCGCTGGATCCACTGCATGACCGCAGGCTCATCCTTGGGAAACACACTATCCCAATTGGATTTGACGGCCTGGAACAAGCAGTCTTTGCTTGCCTCTTCATCTTGGATCGCCATCGGGGTTTCGGCCAAGCACAAATCCATCCAGTAAGTACGTCGTCTCCCGACGACCTGCTTTTGTGTGGGATGAAAAAACATCTCGTCGCGTGTCTCTAGCGCATCACCTAGCAACCACTCAGATTCAACCGAACTGGCTTGTCGAACAAGTGCTTCACTGCCACTTCCATCGACTTCGATACACAGAAAAAGTTCGGCCTCGCGAACTCCCGAATCGGGACTGAGTTTCACGCCTTTGCCCCCAACCATCACCCCCTGCGGCTTACCCGCCGACCTCCTTTTTGCCACTCGATCGGGAAACCCTGCTAGAAGGCAACGTTGCAACCGTGAATCCTTGTGACTCATCGACGCGTCTTGAGGCCGACGCTTGTCCTTCTCTTGCAAGATGTCTTTGCAGACTCGAACGATCTGTTGCGACGACTGCTTGATCGTATTGAGACTCCCTGGATTGATCCGACCAAAAGGTGTCGGTCGATCAGAGACAGGTCGATTGATCCAATGGAGCCTTTCGAGGCAGTCACTTTGCCAAGCGTGGGTCGATCTTATCCCATTGCCTACATTCCGATCATACGGATCGCGTTCGCTTAGTAGCCCGCAGAGCAAAGCTGCATCATCGAGGCAATCATAATGGATCGATTCGGCACACAAACGTGCAAGTCTAGGGTGAAGCGGGATTTGACTCATCTGTTGACCAAGCTTGGTGATCGATCCGTTGTGGATCGCTCCTAGCAGTTGAAGAAGCCTTCCTGCCGACTGCCAAGCATCGCTACGAGGGGGTTCGATCCAAGGAAAATCGTCGCGATCGCCCTCGCCCCAAGCATGAAGTTGCAATCTTGCGTTGCACAAGTCGACCCGACGGATCTCGGGCTCGAGGAATGCCAATCGCGCTCGATCCGATGCTTCGCTCCACAACCGAATGCATAGTCCAGGTGCAACGCGTCCTGCACGCCCTGCGCGCTGGGTGGCCGATGCTGACGAGATATTCTCAAGCACGAGGCGATCGAGTCCAACGTCGGGCGAAAACCGCAGGACTCTTGCCAGTCCACTATCGATCACGGTCTGTACTCCCGGAATCGTCAACGACGTTTCTGCGATGTTGGTAGCAACAATGATTCGGCGAGAAGATCCAGCCTCGATCGCATGGGATTGCTCCTCGATCCGCATGGAACCATACAAAGGAAGAATGTCGAGACTATCGAGGGATTTGATGCGTCTGAGGATTTGACAGCAACGCTGGATTTCACCCGCACCCGGAAGAAACACAAGCAGATCTCCGCAGCGCCCCTGTGCAATTTGAGTTGTAACCTGCGCGGAATGCTCGACGATATCCTGATTGACCGCCGGAGGTCGGTACTCGATCTTGACCGGATAACTCTTTGCTGAAATTTGAATCAGCGGAGCATCGGGCAAAGCATTGGCAAGCCACGTCTTATCAAGCGTTGCGGACATCATGAGGATTCGAAGATCCTCGCGAAGCTCGGTCTGAACGCGGCGGAGCATCCCCAAGAGCAGATCTCCATCGATGGATCGCTCATGGAATTCGTCGAGAACAACGATCGCTGTGTCTTGTAGCGTAGGATCTTGCTGCAGTTTCCGAATGAGGATACCTTCGGTGACCACGACGAGTTGGGTTTGATCGGAAATCTTTTGTTCAAAACGTATCGCGTATCCGATTTGCTGGCCGACTCGTTGGTTCGACTCATGGGCGATACGCTCTGCAACAGAGCGGGCCGCGATACGCCTGGGCTGCACCAGATAGATTCGCTTACCATCGCTCACAAGGCTCCGCAGAGAGGGAGCGATACGAGTCGTTTTTCCGGTGCCCGGTGGAGCCTCAATGGCCGTAATCGAATGATTGCGAACGGCCTGTGCAACTTGGCCTATATACTCATCGACTGGCAAACTTTCCATCGACTATCCTTGCCGACGCTTGGGATAACCCCCGTTGCCGTTGTCGTTGCTGACCGAAGGCTTGTTCATACGTAGACGGTGACTTGTTGGTCCGAGCAGATCATCGAGTCGACTTCGGAGCACTTGCGTGATGCTTACCTTATGCTTGGTACTGAGCATGTGCACCAAACTACCACTTGCCATTTTCACTTCGAATTGCACTTCGCGGTCTCCTG
The DNA here is from genome assembly GCA_040381975.1 of Pirellula sp. Classification (GTDB taxonomy): domain Bacteria; phylum Planctomycetota; class Planctomycetia; order Pirellulales; family Pirellulaceae; genus JBKCUI01. Next base: position 135,028 of record JBEIGI010000002.1, on the reverse strand, counting down.
GATAGCCACGAAGAATCTCAGCAATTCGTTGCACCGCGTCTGGCGAATGATTTTGTTGATCGAAAAGTATGGTCAACCCCGAGGTGAATCGAGTTTCGACCTCAGCGATCGGAATGACTTCATCAACGATAAAGTTGATTTCTTCTTCGCCTCGTTTGTCGATCCTCCCGCGTGCCAAGACGATGGCATCAGGGATGACCCAAGGGGCATACCGTTCGTAGGTGTTGGGCCAAGCAATCGAGCGCGTGATGCCTTCGAGATCTTCGAGATCGAAATTCGCGTACTTCGTTGGTGAATCCGGTTTCGGGTTTCGGGTATGAGCAAGCTTGATCGATGAAATCACCCCACCCATCCAAACCTCGGTGCGATGCGAAAGGGACTTGGCCAAGACCGAGTTGGTCGTGCAGCAGGTTTTGAAGGTTGATTCGAACTCTGCAAGCGGATGTGAAGATAGGTAATAGCCTAGAACTTCTTTTTCTTTAGCCAAGCGTTCCTTTTCCGGAAACTCTGGGATATTCGGAAGGCTTTCGATGTTGCTCTCGGTCTCATCGGTCATCTCTTCGAAGAGACTCAGTTGTCCGCTCCGCTTGTCCTTGGCAGCCGAAATCCCCCCCTGGATGGCTTTGTCTAGGACCGCCAGATGCTGGGCTCGATACCCACCCAAGCAGTCCAGGGCACCGGCCATGATCAAGGATTCCAGTGAGCTACGACCGCATTGAGAGGCATCGACCCGATTGCACAAATCGAAAATACTCTTGAAGGGGCCTTTGCGTTCCCTTTCCTCAGCCAACGCATCGCCGACGGATTTGCTACAGCCTTTGATCGCCGAGAGTCCAAAAAGGATCTTGTCGTCTTGGACACCGAATTCGCCCCGCGAGGAATTGATGCTTGGCTGTTCGACGACGATCCCCATCCGCTGGCAGTCTTCGAGGTGTTCGACCAACGAATCCTTACGCTTGAAATTTCTGTTGGCGATGTCACCCGTGAGCAAGGCAGCCATGAATTCAACTTTGTAGTGGGCTTTGAGATAGGCTGTTTGGTAAGCGATTAGTGCATAAGCCGTCGAGTGGCTCTTGTTAAAGCCGTAACCAGCGAACTTGAGAATTCGATTCCAGAAATCTTCGGCATCTTTTTTGGCCAGTCCAAGGTCGACAGCCCCCTGGAGGAACTTTTCCTGGTTGGCCGCGATGATCGATTCTTTCTTCTTGCTGATCGCTTTGATGCAGGTGTAGGCTTTGGCCAATTCGATACCACCTAGACGATTCAAGATCCGCATGACCTGTTCTTGATAGACCATCACACCGTGGGTCTCTTCGAGGATTTCCTTGAGAACTGGGTGAAGGTAGGTCGCGGATTTCTTTTTCAGTTTTACGGCGATGTACTCATCGACCATCCCGCCTTCGAGCGGTCCTGGACGATACAGCGCATTGGTTGCGATGATGTCACGGAAGTGATCGGGCTTCATCCTTTGGAGCAAATCGCGGATGCCTCCACTTTCGAGTTGAAAGACACCTTTGGTTTCACCACGCCGGAGCAATTCAAAAGTTTTTTCGTCTTCGAGGGGGAATTTCATCGGATCGATTCGCTCCCCTCGCGTCTTTTCGATCATCTCGACAGCTTTCGAGAGGATCGTCAAGTTGCGAAGGCCTAGAAAGTCCATCTTGAGAAGACCGGCGGCTTCGACATCCCCCATCGACCATTGGGTGATGATGTCGTCTTTTCCAGAACCTCGCATCAACGGAACGTATTCAGTCAACGGCTTGTCGGCGATCACGACGGCTGCCGCGTGGGTTCCGATACTTCTGGCCATGCCTTCGACTCTCTGGGCCAGATCAAGCATCTCTCCGATTTCGGGAGTTTGAGCGGCTCTACGAAGATCTTCGCTCCCCTCGATAGCTTCTTTGAGTGAGGTTTTTCCATCTTCGGGAATCATCTCGCTGATTTCCGCAACGCGGCTCAGCGCGATATTGATCGTGCGTCCTACGTCTTTGATCGCCCCACGGGCTTTGAGGGTGCCGAAGGTGCCGATTTGAGCAACGTTATCTTCGCCGTATTTATCCTTGACGTAACGAATGATTTCGCTGCGTCGGTCTTGGCAAAAGTCAATATCGATATCAGGTGCTTCGAGTCTGCTCTCATCGAGGAAGCGTTCGAAGAGCAAATCGTATTTAATGGGGCAAACGTGGGACAGGTAGAGTGCATAGCATACCAACGCACCCACACCGCTTCCCCGAGCGGTCGCTGGGACACCGATTTCTCGGGCATGCCGAACGAAGTCCCAAACGATCAAGAAGTAATTCGAGAATCCGAGTTTCTTGATCACCCCAAGCTCTCGATCGAGTCGATCGATTACGATACTTGCAAGTTCGCCTTGAGGACACATCTCTTGGTTGTCGGTGTAGCGTTCAAGCAGGCCTTGAATGCACAGTGCACGGAGGTATTCATCTGCGGTAGGTTGTTCTTTAGGGATCTCGAAGGATGGGAAGTTTCGGCTCCCAAGATCGAGTTCGATGTGGACCGAGTCGGCGATTTCCTGGCTGCGAGCCACCGCGTGTTCGAGGCCCGCGAAGCTCTCGTACATTTCCTCCGGGGAGCGAAGATAAAATTGATCATTGTCCATCTTCATCCGGTTCGAGTCGGTGCGGAACTTGCCGGTACTGATGCACATCAGGACGTCTTGGACTAACGCGTCTTGCCTCTCAGGGTAGTGGGCATCGTTGGTAGCGACCAGGGGTAGTCCCATACGATTGGCGATATCGACCGCGCCCAAGAGTTGTTCGCGTTGGATTTGCAGCCCGTTGTTCATTATCTCGATGAAGTATCGATCACCGAAGAGTTTTGAAAACCATGCCGCAACGTCTTGAGCTTGCTCAATCGAACCTGCGGTGTCTGTGCCGCGGAGGATCAATCGTGAAAATTCGCTAGAAACGCACCCACTCAGACAGATAAGGCCTTCGTTGTACTGTTCAAGAAGTTCTTTATCGATTCGGGGCTTGTAGTAAAAGCCTTCGAGTTGGGCTCGTGATGCGAGCCGAACGAGGTTTCGAAACCCTTCGCGGTCTTTGGCAAGTAGGGTCAGATGATACGCTGCGTCCTTTGCAGAATCGGCATCTCGAATGAATCGACTACCTGGTGCGATGTAAGCTTCGTAGCCGATGATCGGGTTGATCCCGGCAGCCTTGGCTTTTTTATAAAACTCCAAAGCACCGTGGAGGTTGCCGTGATCGGTCAAAGCCAAAGAGTTCATCCCAAGGGTCTTGGCTCGTTGGATCAGTCGATCGATCGTACCTGCACCGTCAAGTAGACTGTAGTGACTGTGGCAATGCAGGTGGACAAACGGTCGGTCGATGGCGTCGGCTACCTGATCCATATCAAATTCCTCCTTGAGAGCACATCACTCAACGATGTCGGCGAATGCTGGCGTTGACCGAGAACGAGGAGTAGACTCAACGCAAGTCAAACTCGCCTGATCGAGCACTTCAGCCCAATGCTATATTCGGGCCTCTTGTCGTACTCGCACGGTCGCCTCGAACTGCAATAGCATATCGCGAATTGCAGCACTGGATCGGAGAATCAAAATCTATCGAGTCTTGAGAGCCCGTCGGTCAGTTCGAAACTTCTTGTGCTTCGAATCCAGCGCGAGAGATCGCTTTGATGGTCGAGTCCAAATCGAGTTTGCCTTTGTATTTGACAAAAACGACGGGGTTATCGATCACATCGGATTCCTTTTGAGGGGCCAGTTCGACTTCGACGACACCTTTCTGTTTTGCAATGGCCGACTTCACGGAGGGATAGCAGCCCGATGGGCAAGTCATCCCATCGACTTTGAAGGAAACCAGCTTGGGCTCGGTGGAATCCTCTTGATCGGTCGTGGTGTTGGGCGTCGAGGCGCTGGAAGAAGGAATCGATTGATTGCAGGAGGACTCGCAGCCTGGGAAAACAACGACAGATGCGGAAAGTGCCACCAAGCAGATCAGCCTAAGTTTTACAGACATAGTTCGTTGCTCCTAAAAAATGTTGTTGGTCGGGCTGTGTCCATTGCCCTGAGAGACTCCGGCCCTATTCTAGTTCATTCCGGTTAATTTGGAAACTGCGGAAAGCTCGGGAAAACGTAGCCTACGAAAACTTTCCACCTCGGCTATAATCCGATGATTGGAATTGATATTCTCCCTACCGAACTCCTTCCAAACCTCGATCAAGGTATACGACGCATGCGACGCACGATTTCTAACAACAAGTACTGGTTAACCCTTTTGGCCTTGGCTAGTCTGCCCGTGGGCTTGCAGGCTCAGGACAAGTTCGATTCAACGGCAGTAGCATCGCAAGGCATTTCCAAGCTCAAGGTCAAGCCGAAAGATTGGCCCCAATGGGGAGGGTCGGCTGAGAGGAACAATGTCCCCGATTCCGGACCCCTGCCAACGGCCTTTGATGTGAAGACCGGTAAAAACATTCGCTGGTCGGCACCGCTGGGCTCGGAGACTTATGGAAATCCCGTCGTCGCCAACGGCAAGGCTTACGTTGGGACCAACAACGGCTCCGGTTACGTGAAACGCTATCCAGCCACCGTGGATCTCGGATGCTTGGTTTGCTTTGATGATGCGACTGGCAAATTTCTCTGGCAGCACAGCAGTGAGAAACTTCCTACGGGACGGGTTCACGATTGGCCCAATCAAGGCATCTGTTGCGCACCGCTGATCGATGGAGATAGACTCTGGTATGTCACGAGCCGTGGCGAAGTGGTCTGTCTAGACACCGATGGATTCATCGATGGAGAAAACGATGGACCTTTCAAAGAGGAACCCAACGAGAATCAAGACGAGGCCGATGTCATTTGGAAACTTGACATGATGTCCAAGCTTGGGGTCTCCCAGCACAACATGTGCAGTTGCTCTGTCACATGCGTCGGCGATCTTCTGTTTGTGAATACCTCCAACGGCGTAGACGACGGGCATATCACTGTCCCCGAGGAAAAAGCACCGAGCTTTATCTGCCTGAACCGATTCACTGGCGAAGTTCTTTGGACCGATAACACGCCTGGGGCAAACATTCTTCACGGCCAATGGTCCTCTCCAGCCTATGGAGTCCTCGGCGATGTCGAGCAAGTCATCTTTGGTGGCGGAGACGGTTGGCTTTACAGTTTCGATGCCAAAGGAGAAAACGGCAAAGCGAAGATGCTTTGGAAGTTCGATTGCAATCCCAAGGATTCGGTTTACAAGCTCAATGGTGCGACTCGCAATCATATCATTGCGACACCAGTGATCTACGATGGTTACGTCTATGTTGCAGTAGGTGAAGACCCAGAGCACGGCGAAGGTGGTGGTCACCTGTGGTGTGTCGATCCGACGAAACGCGGCGATGTGAGTCCGACGCTCGTCTACAACTCCAAGGATCCAACGGTCACGATTGCACCGAAGCGCAAGCAGGCTTTGGTGGCAGCCGAAGGAGACCTCGAGCGCGACAATCCCAATTCAGCAGCCGTTTGGCACTATATCGGAGCCAACCCAAAGGATTTCGAGCAAACCATGCACCGCACCTGCGGAACCGTTGCCATCAAGAACGATCTTTTGATCATCGCCGACTTCTCTGGCGTTGTTCACTGCTTGGACTCCAAGACGGGTACGGCGCACTGGACGCATGACATGCTAGCCGCGTCATGGGCTTCGCCTCTGGTAGCAGACAACAAAATCTACATCGGTGATGAAGACGGTGATATTTTGATCTTCGAACTATCCCCAGAGAAAAAGGAGATCGCCGAGATCAATGTAGGTTCGGCAGTCTATACGACACCTATTGCGGCAAACGGTCGGATCTACATCGCCAACCGCAACCGACTCTTCTGCATCGAAGAGGGAACACAGTCCGAAGGGGTTAAGTAATCACTGTGGATCAAGATCACTCAACACCTGCAACGTCTGAGCCAAGTTGGAAGCCGCTGACTGCCAAGCAGCGGCGGGTGCTGGGTACTCTGATGGAGAAATCTAAAACCACACCGGATGCGTATCCGATGACCTTCGCAAGCTTGACGACGGGATGCAATCAGAAAAGCAATCGAGCTCCAATCAGCAACTACACATCCGAGCAAGTCGAGACGATTATCGATGAACTTCGCGCGATCGGGGCTGTTGCAATCATCCAAGGAAGCGGAAGAGTCACCAAAGTTAGGCACTATGCTTACAACTGGCTGGGGCTCGATAAGGTCGAGGCTGCCGTGATGACCGAATTGCTTTTGAGGGGTGAACAGACTCTGGGAGAACTCCGCACAAGAGCCTCTCGGATGGAGCCCATTCAAGACCTCGATGAACTTAAACGGATCGTCGATGGCTTGATTCAACGAAATCTCATGGTTGAGCTATCGCCAGCCGGGCGAGGCCAAGTCGTCTCCCACAACCTGTATCCCGAATGGGAACTCGAAGCCGTTACTAAGAGCGTCGCTGCAGGGATTTCAGGGGCTGGGGTTGGTGGTTCCTCAGGCGACCAACACGACGATGCAGAAAGTCGCGGGAGCAAGACGGGTTCATCAGGCCAACAACCAACGCGTTCGGCTGAGGTTGGGTCGGGCCTTGCTTCTGAGTTGCAAGCTCTACGCGAGGAAGTAATCCTGCTGCGACAGAGACTCGAAAAGCTCGAGCAAGTCTTTGAAAAAGAACTCGGAAACATCGGCTGATGGCGATTGGTCGTCTGCCCAAAATCTTCACAAATCGTTAGGATCTATTGTTCATGGATTCCTAAAGACACGAGAGTTTAGAAGTACCCGGAGAGACGATCGGGATGGCCAAGCCAAAAGCGCTGATTGTTAGAGCACCTGGAACCAACTGCGACATCGAAACCGCTTATGCTTTCGATTTGGCAGGAGCCGAGGCGGTCAGAGTTCACGTAAATCAACTCATCGACAAGCCTACATTGGCCGACTCTTTTCAAATCCTCTGTTTTCCTGGTGGTTTTAGTTACGGTGACGATATCGCTGCCGGTAGGATTGCGGCCGTGCAATGGCAGACGCGGTTGGCAGAAGTGCTGAGCGTTTTCCAGACCCAAGACCGATTGGTTTTGGGGATCTGCAATGGTTTTCAAATCATGATGCGTTTGGGGATCTTCTTTGATGCCCAAGACGACACGCCACCTGCGACCCTCACGTGGAATACGCAAGGTCGTTTCGAAACCCGCTGGGTGCATTTGAAGCCCGAATCGGACCATTGTGTATTCCTACGAGGGATTGGTCGCATCTATTTGCCGATGGCGCATGCCGAAGGGCGATTGCTCATTCGGGACCAACAAGCTTGTGATCAACTCGTAGAACGCAAACAGATTGCGGTCAGATACTGCGATAGTGATGGCAAAACGGGTGATGAACGTTTAGCGTTCCCGATGAATCCAAACGGGGCCCAATGGAACATTGCAGGTATTTGTGATCCCTCAGGGAGAATCTTCGGACTCATGCCCCACCCCGAGCGCTACTTGGATCCGACCAACCATCCGTCTTGGACACGTCAATCGGAATTGCCTGAACATGGTGAAGGCCTCAAGATCTTCAGAAACGCCGTCGAGTATTTCGTCTGATTGGAATCTATGAAAGTCATCGCATCCTCTGCTGAGACCTATGCCTTTGTCGAGCAACTGCGAGCCCAGGGGAAGCGTATTGGATTGATTCCGACGATGGGCGCTTTGCATGAAGGCCATTTGTCCTTGGTGCGGTTAGCAAAAAACAAGTGCGATGTTGCTGTAGCTACGATCTTTGTGAATCCTACTCAATTTGGGCCTAACGAGGACTTTCAAAAGTACCCTCGTACCCTAGAGCAAGACCTCGATGCGCTTCGATCTTGTGGTTGCGATGTCGTTTTTACACCAACAAACCAACAGATGTATCCTGTGGGTCATTCGACCTTCATCGAACCACCGAGTGTGGCATTGAATTGGGAGGGGATCGTTCGGCCAGGACATTTCCGGGGAGTGGCTACAATTGTGCTCAAGCTGTTCCAAATCATACCAGCTCACGTTGGATATTTCGGTCGCAAGGACTATCAACAAGTCGCTGTGATTCGAGCCATGGTTAGGGATTTGAATCTGCCGATTTGTATCGAAGCCTGTGAAACGGTAAGGGAACCCGATGGGCTAGCGATGAGTAGTCGAAACCGCTACCTTTCCCCGGCCGACCGAGCCAGAGCACTCGGATTATCGACCGCTCTGCGATCGGCACAAAGGCTCATCGAAAATGGATGTACCAGCACATCGCAGCTAGAACAAGCGATGCGTGAAGCTTTGCTCTCAGCACCGGTGGACTCCATTGACTATGCGGCGATTGTCCATCCAGAGACACTCGAACCCGTCGTATCGATCGCCGGCCCGGTTGTTGGGATCATTGCAGCCAAAGTGGGCACGACGCGTTTGATCGACAATGCAACCTTCACGCGACCTTAGCTAGGAAATCATCTGATGCGGCAAACCCTTTTCTATCTTCCGCACCAGATCGGCCCCTTACCATTGTTTGGAATCCTCAGTTGGTCGATGCTCGGACTGGTTCTTTATTTTGGAATCACACTGCTTTATGGACTTCATCAGTCCGGTAAACAAAAAGAGGGCAAATTAGCGATCTTTGACGGGCTGTTCAATTGGGCCATCGGTGTTGGAGTCTTGGGATTTGTCCTACCTGCGATTGAGACCAAGGTGGCTGCTGGAACCGCAGAACAGATCGTCGTCGGCTTGCCCGTGCGTGGCTACGGTTTGATGATGATGATTGGAGTTCTGGCCGCCGTCGGGGTTTCCTACAGGCGCGTGTTACAACTCGGAGTCCCCAAAGAGTCCTTTATTGGATTGGTCATTTGGACCGTGGTCGGGGGATTGCTGGGTGCTCGAGTTTTTTACATCGTACAAAAGTGGAGCGAACTCGGCGGGGAGACCCTCGCGGAGAAACTCTGGACAGCGTTGCAGTTCACCGAAGGTGGATTGGTCGTATATGGAGCAGTTCTCGGCGGGATCGCTGGGATTTTAGGCTGGGCTATTTTGCAAAAGGTGGCTCCGTTCTCGTTGCTCGATGCGATCGTGCCAGCATTCTTTATTGGACTTGCCTTTGGACGAATCGGATGCTTGTTCAATGGATGTTGCTATGGAGGGATCGTCGATTCAGGGCTCCCCTCGATCGAGTTTCCGCGAGGTGCACCTGCTTATATGGATCAGCTTGCCTCAGGCCGATTGCTAGGCATCCATACGAAGAAGTCCAAGGATGAGATAACGGAAATCGAATCGATCGATGCAGGTAGTTGGGCCGAGGCCAATGGAGTCAAAGCGGGCCAGATCCTCGAACCACTCCAAATTGGGATCGTGCCGCAACCGGCCGAGGAACAAGCTCGAGCGATTCGCAAACATGATCCACCCGTACTCGAGGGCTTAGTAAGAACCGATGGAAAACGCGTTTTGGTTCGTGAGCTGCCAAGCAAAAGCTTACCCGTGCATCCTTCGCAGATTTATGCATCGATCACCGGTTTTCTTCTTTGCTTTTGGAGTCTGAGCATTCCGCGATGGATCCTACGTCCCGGCCTGGTTTTCGGCTCCGGTTGGCTCGTCTACGGAACCCTGAGGTTCCTTGAGGAGATCGTGCGTGTTGACGAGGGAGGCCAATTTGGAACCGATTTGAGCATTGCTCAATGGGTGAGCATGGTCGGGATCGGCTTCGGTGCGATTTGCCTACTAATGGCTTTACGCCAGCGGAGGCGTAATCTCGAGCTACAATCGGGCGAAGAAGCGGGTTTGCATTCGCATCCAACCCATACTCCTTTTCCAGCCGATCAGAGGGAATAGGAGTACGGGTTGGGGGGTGGTTAGGTTCTTTTCATTTGTAGCCGCAAGTCATTGCACCAGAATTACGTTGAATTTATGTTAGCGGAAGTGCGCAAGCACTCCTGTTAGTGATGCAATATCCTCGATTTCTCAGTTTTTTCACCGGACGGCTCGCGCCGTTCCGCTTTTAATTCATCGCCATTCAGCGTAACGCCGGATGGGGCCCCCGAAGTTTGGCCCACAATATTTCTTGAAGAATCCTTAAGCAGTATCTAAACGCACTATGCACGTTCTGACCAAGCTCTCTTCGTTAAAAACACCTGAGCAATTTTCCAAGCATGTAGAGTCACTCGGGGTGGAGATTCCGTTGGAGACCCGTGTCCACCAGCCAAGCGGCAGTCCATTGATGCAGTCGCTAGACTGGAAAGGTCGCAAGATAGGAAACAGGATCGCTGTACAACCGATGGAAGGTTGGGACGGGACAACTCAAGGAGGAATCACCGAGCCGATGATTCGTCGTTGGAAGCGGTTCGGAGAGTCGGGTGCCAAGCTGATTTGGGGTGGCGAAGCGATGGCCGTGCGGCCCGATGGACGTGCAAACCCAAACCAATTGATCTTGAACCAACACAACAGCGAGCAAATTGGTCAACTCATCGGTGGACTTCGGCAATCCCACCGTGAGCATTGGGGAGATGACCAAGACATGATCGTCGGCTGCCAGCTTACCCATTCCGGGCGCTTTTGCAGACCTAACGACCATCATCGATGGGAGCCTCGCATCGCCCATCGGCATCCGATGCTCGATGGCAAGTTCGGGGTAAGCGATAGCAGTTACCTGAGTGAAACAGAGATCTGGGAACTGATCGAGGCTTATGTTCAAGCCGCGAAATTGGCTTACCGAATTGGAGCGGACTTCGTCGACATCAAATGCTGTCATGGTTATTTGCTCCATGAGTTTTTGTCAGCCAGGACACGACAAGATGCCTTCGGCGGTTCCTTAGAGAACCGAGCGAGAATCATCATTGAGATCGTCCGTCGGATACGCAAAGCGGTTCCCGAACTTGGAATCGGCATTCGACTTAGCGCCTTCGATTCGATTCCGCATGAGCCGGATCCAGAAACGGCAGTCGATGGAAAGCTCGGCCAAGGTCGTCCTCGGGCGCACGATCATCTGATCCCTTATCTATGGGGATTCGGGATGAGCATCGAGGAGCCAACTCGGGTTGATCTGAGCGAACCGATGCAACTGATCCAGTGGGTTCGGGCCGAGGGAGTTGACCTACTGAATGTCACAGGAGGAAGCCCTTATTACACGCCTCATATGCTTCGCCCTGCAGCGTTTCCGCCATCGGACGGCTATCAACCTCACGAAGATCCTTTGTTATCGGTGGCCAAACATTTTCAAGTGACACGGCAGATCAAGGCACAGAATCCGGGGATGCTCGTTGTCGGTTCGGGGTATTCGTATTTGCAGGAGCATCTTGCTGCATCGGCGGTTCATAATGTGCGGGCCGGTTGGACCGACATGGTCGGCTTAGGTCGAACGGTTTTGTCCTACCCGAAGGTGCTTACCGATGCGGTTTTGCATGGGACCTCTGAGCGTAAGCTTATCTGCCGAACCTTTTCCGACTGCACGACCGCGCCGCGAAACGGTTTGCCATCGGGTTGTTATCCGCTGGACGATTATTACAAAGGAACCGAGACGGCTGAAGCGGTAAAGAAGATTAAAAGCACGTTCTAGTCCGATCTGTCTGATCGGACAGATCTATTTCGGTTGACTTTCGTGGGTTCGGAAATCGTCAAAGGAGATGTGTCCCCAGGAACCTCGATTTTCGTCGACCAGACGAATTCGAATGGCCTTGCCTTTCCATCCCGACGCATCCACGACAACTCTCTGTAGCGTATCGTCGTTTTTGCCGTAGGCGGTGTGCAAAACTTGACCACTTGCGGCATCAACAAGTTCGAATCGCGTTTCTTTAGACTCACCGCCACCTATTAGGAATGAGATCCATGGGTGTTGCAATACAAACGCTTTGCTTGTCATGGTTCCCATCGCGTTATCCGTACCTACCTCGGATGAACCGATCCAATACTCACCTTGTTGATGGATATTAGGTTTGTTTCCAGCTCCTAATGGATTTTGAATCGGTTGATTGAAAAACGCTCCACCGCGGTTTTCCCAATCGGTCGTTGAGCCGTTTTCAAAGTCGAGGTTCATCGCCTCGGAATCTGACCAAGATGGCCGATATCCCCCAAGATCATCCTTAATCGCGATCGACTGCGTTGCCAACGCCTCCTTGGCATCCCGGGGATGGTTCGAGACAGAGATGCTGCCGGAGGTGGTTTGGGTGAGCAAATGGACCCCACGTTTGCTGACCGAAAGCACATCGAGCTTTCCGTCGCCATTCGCATCTTTGACTGTCACTTGCGTACCAACACCACTGTCATCATGGATGATGTTTGGCTGAAATTTCAGACCCCCAGCAACGACTTGCGGCTTGAACCACACAAGCAGAGGCAATTCATTTTCTCCAGGATCGTTCCCATTGTGCGCCCAGAAGCGTTTTCCTGTAAGAATATCAGGTTTCCCATCGCCATCGATATCGGCGATCTCGACAGCATGGAGTTGGGAGATAGCAAGCCCCGTCGGGGATGTTTCAGGCTTGTCGGTCATCACATCAATTCTTGTCCAGCGATATTCCTTGTCCCCCGGACTCTTCTTGTAGACGGCAAGTCCGTGAGCGTGGGCGGCAAGCGAAGTGACCACTTCGTTTTTGCCATCACCGTCAAGATCCACTGCATGCATCTGAGCCCCACCAGGTCCAGAGAATTCGTACGGATGAAAGACCCAGAGTTTTTCGCTGCTAGGATTTCCAGGGTTCTCCCACCAGCCATTTTTTGCCAATAGATCCTGGTGCTTGTCATCGTTCACATCGCCGATGCCTATACCATGGGTAAAACGTTGATAGGGCCCAGGCTCGCTCACAGGGTGGAATTTCCAAGGCTTCGTCGGATCCGTACCGACAGTCGCGTATCCATATTGACCCGCAGTCGAGCAGATCAGATCAGGTTTCCCATCGCCATCGATGTCTTGAAACATCGGAGACTCGTTATCGACGATATCCATCACTGTAAAGCGTTCCCAGTTCCCGTTGCGTGCTTGGGACTTGCCCGGATTCCGATACCAATGCGAAGCGGCCCCTGGAAATCCGACGATCAACACATCCGGGTCGCCATCGGAATCGATATCTGCGTCAAAGCCAAAGAAGTATTCCGAGTAACCGTTGATGTTGTAAGGATTCGAAGCGAAGAGTTTGGTCGAATCTTTGAAATCTGGGCCAAAGAAAATCTGGTACCCCGCAGCGATATCCATCGATCCATCGCCGTCGAAATCCGAGAGCGTCCCACCTTCGCCATGAAACAGTTTACTGACCTTGGTCACTTGCCATTGGATGTCTTGTGCATCTCCTCGATGGCACATCCAATCGGCGAGGCCGGCAACGAAGATTAGTCCGATGGGTATTCTGCCGTAGATGGGGGAAAGGATAGACATCACGGAACCTAGTGTTTCTCAAAAAAGGGTATCAATCGCTCGACCTTCTTCGAGCAAATGGTAGGGTCGACCTTGAGTGTCAGTGGCTTGGAGGTCATTGATTCCTATGGCTTTGTAGACCGTTTTTGCAATATCTGCGGGGGTAACGGGATTCTCCGCAGGATATTCCGCATAGCGATCGGTGGTACCAAAGGTTTGTCCGCCACGGATCCCGCCACCGGCCAATAGCACACTTTGGCAATGCGTCCAGTGATCCCGTCCAGCACCGCTTGTACCGCCCGAGCGAGGATCTCCGATTTTGGGTTTACGCCCCATTTCGCTTGTGACCATAACAAGCGTATGATCGAGAAGGCCTCGTTGTTGAAGGTCGACCAGCAGTCCCGTGAACGCTTGGTCAAACTCTGGTAGAAGATACTTCTTGAGGCATTCGAAGTTGTTGCCGTGGGTATCCCAAGCACCTTCGCTCTTGCACGCATCGGCGATGGCTTCGTTTTCTCGCCAAAATACCGTGATAAAGGGGACCTGGGCTTCGACTAACCGACGTGCCAGGAGCAAGCTCATGGCGTTGACACTGTTGCCATAGAGGTTTCGGGTCGCTTCGGTTTCTGTCGACAGATCGAATGCTTGAGTTGCTTGAGGAGATAGAAGCAGATTGAGCGTTCGGTCTTGATGCTTTTTCCAGTTCGATTCATCGGCAACCCGATCTAGATCTCTGCGGGCTTGATTGAATCGACCGAGGAGCTCTTTGCGAGATTGAAGCTGAGCGGCGGAGGTGCCACCCGCAAGTGTCAACGAGGGAGCTTGGAACTGCAATGGTTTGTCCAATGAGCCATCGACGAACAAGGGATCGAATTCAACACCTAATCGTGCGGCGAATTGGCCCGGTCGAGTGTAGGGCGCTTTGCTCGGCTTATGGGGGAGGGTGATGGTATTGGGAAGAGAGGAGCGAGGATCCGTTTTCTTGGCAACGACGCAGGCCATCGACGGCCAGTCGTCGGCGTAGGGACGTCGGTCGTTGCCAAGAGACAAAAAGGTAGGGTCAGGTACGTGCCCCGTGAGGTTGTAGTAGTAACCTGCGTGGTGATCATTGGTACTGACCGACGCTCCAACGGAGCGAACGATTGCAAGATGGTGAGCTTGCTGGGCCAGCTTTGGTAAATGTTCGCACAGTCGTATCCCCGGGGCAGAGGTGGGGATCGATTGAAAGGGGCCTCGATATTCTAAGGGTGCCTCGGGCTTCATGTCCCAGGTATCGATGTGGCTTGAACCGCCGCAAAGAAAGAACAGGATGACCGACTTGGCTTGTCCGCCCTGGGACTTGCTTGCGGCTTGCACAGAGGGTGCAAGGATTGGGAATCCCCACGGAAGCCCGGCGATAAGGCCTGTGGAGGCAATCAGAAATTTACGTCGATCAAGTGCTTGGAATCGCTGCATGGCCGTTGAGAGCAGGGCAGGGGGGATAAGGCTTTGGGATCTAAGTATACATCAACTTGCAACAACTGGGCCCTTCGGGAATAATTGTGGGTAAAACGTCATGGGCCACCAACCGGCTTCACGCCGAATGGCGTTGATTTAAAAGCGGAACGGCGCGAGCCGTCCGGTAAAAACTAATCGAATTTGCGGACATTCCATCACTCACCGGAGTGCTTGCGCACTACCGCTTGCACTAATTCAACGCCATTTGGCCTAAAGCCAGTGGTAGGCTCATTGAATAAAATACTTTCCGAGCCACGCACAAAATTACCTGAAGAACCAGCAACTGCGGGATTTGCGCGCTTAGAAAGGGCGACCACGGAATTTTTCCTAAACAGGTTTGTCCCGCGAGTGATCGCCTATACTTGGAGATCATCCACTTTGGTGACCTCACCACCAAGTATTTCTATGAACCGTTTGATGAGTGGATCGGCCATGACTTCGCGGATCCGCTGTGGCTGGGAGGCTTTTGCCACTTGCTTGGACTCCGGAGTTTGAACTCCCCCAGCCTGGGGCATCGGTTTGTCGGTGATCACAAACCGCAACTGCAAATCCCGACCGGTTAGACCCTTGAGACCGTCAGTCAGTCGTCGCATGTTCTCAGGGCTAGAGAATTTCGAAATGGTCAACTGGGCTTCCTTCGCCAATCTCACCTCCCACTGGTTCTCTTGGGGCTCGATGACTTCGATTGCAAGCGTGGCAAGCTGTCTGGCAAGCCCTTCAAGTTCCAAGGCTACCGATGCTAGTTGCTGGAGTGGTTCGTTTGCTTGGTCGATCTCTGACCGGTTCGAAGGAACCGTCTCTGACACCGACACGGCTTCTGCCACACCATGTTGTAGCTCCGGTGCAGCCTTTGGCTCGGTTATCGCCGAGTTTGTGCTAGGTTCCTGATTCAGGGACTCTTTTTTTTTTACGTCCTCGCTCTGGGGATCCGCAACTACTGGAGTTGCAGGGGGGATTACAAGTGCAGGTCGATCCGCTACAACCGCCGGATTCAAATTTTGCGAGAGCCCTTGAACGACATCCGCGATTGCTTGCAAATCGGCCAACGTGCAGATTTGCACCAACGCTACTTCCAAGAGGATCCGACTCTGCACACTGTGCTTCATCTTAACGATCGTATCGTCGAGCAACTGGATTGCCGACAACAGAGTCGAGAGCCCCCAGGTCTCGCCGATCGCTTTGAGTTCCTGGTAGCGACTTGAGTCTGCCGTTCGCATCAATTCGGCAGGAACTCCGATCGATACGGTCATCACGTCGCGAAGATACCCAAGAAACTGCTCGGCCAACTGACCGGGATCAACTCCATCGCCGATCGCGGCATTGAGTTCGGTGATTGCTCTGGCAGCATCCCTGGCTACCATGCACTGCGCAAAGGTAGCTAGCCTGGTCTCGTCGGCTGTGCCGAGCATCGCGTGGACTTCTGCGACCGAGATATGTTTACCTCCAAAGCTGAGCATCTGTTCGAGCAGCGATTGACTATCCCGCATTGATCCGGCTGCACGTCGTGCGATGACCTTCAGTGCATCTTCGTCGGCCTCGGTTCCTTCGTTGGAACAAATGAACTTCAAACGATCCAAGATTTGATCGGTGCCGACGGGTGGAAAATCGTACCGTTGGCATCTGGACAAGACCGTAATCGGGATCTTCTCCGGATCGGTTGTGCAGAAAATGAACTTCACATGTCCTGGCGGCTCTTCGAGTGTCTTGAGCAGGGCGTTGAACGCCGCCGTGGTGAGCATATGAACTTCGTCGATGATGTAGATCTTGTACGAGGATCGCGTCGGTCGGATCGAGGCATTCGATCGGAGCTGACGAATTTCATCGATACCGCGATTGCTTGCGCCGTCGATCTCGATCACATCCATGTCATCACCAGAGTCGATCGCAAGTGCGATCTCGGAGTTGGGGTCGAAACGCCCTGTGCCATCGGTCGAGGCATTGAGGGCTTTGGCGAAGATCCTTGCAGTACTGGTCTTGCCGACCCCTCGAGCCCCAGTAAACAGATACGCATGTCCGACCCGATTGGTCTGGATCGCTCGAAGTAAACCTTGGGCAACGGTGTCTTGGCCAACCAATTCTTCGAAGGTTTTAGGACGATAACGACGCGCAACGACCGTATATCTGCCGGCCGAGGCCGGTTCGCTGGATTCGGTTGATTGGTTCGGTTGGTCAGCCATCAAAACTCCTTGGAGCAACTTTTCAATTCGCTCATCAATTTGTGTATTGTTGCTTAGATTCCCTGGTTGGAAAATCCCCAAGATTGCCCGCTGAGCGATTTCGCCGTGGGTTCTTCAACAAAGCGGCGAGCCAAAAAGGGTGTACAATCAGTCGAATTCCCTAAGCCTCCCTGGAGAACAACCATGACGAGCGACCCGAGTCGACCTGTTGTGCTGACCGACTATCTGACGGACATCGAAGCCCGTTTGCTGATTGGTTACTTGGAAGAGATTGGAATCCTAGCATATCATTCTGGGGTTGGTGGCAGTACCGGTTGGCCGGATGCGGCTGGGTATGCTCAAGTGGTTGTTCGTCAAAGCGACTATGAGCAGGCCAAGCGAGCGATGGATGAGTTTATTGCGTACCGACACCCCGAGGGAGCTTAGATGATGTCCCTCAAGGCTTGCCACTGTTGTGGCCAAGTTCACCGGATGATCGATGGAGCCAACTCAACGCTCTGCTATGCTTGTACCCGTTGCGGATCAACAATCGCAAATCCGGGCAGGAGCCAGCGGGCAAGTCAGCGAACTGCGGCGGCGGCCATGGCTGCCTTGCTGCTGTTCCCTGCGGCGATATTCCTACCGATACTTGAGATTGAGAAATTGGGGCATCGGTACCACAGCAGCATTGTTGGAGGAATCTTTGAACTCTATGCGCAGGGTAGTTGGTTTGTCGCGACGATCATCCTTGCGTTTTCGATCGTCCTACCAATCGTCAAACTAGTCACTTTGCTTGAGTTATGTTGGTTCCGGTGGCTCGAACATCATCATCGCGCGACAGCTTATCGAATCATCGAGTTCTCGGGACGCTGGAGCATGCTCGATGTGATGCTATTGGCGTTTTTGGTCATGTTAGTCAAGCTCTCTGGGATTGTTGAATTTCAAGTGGGCCCTGCAGTGGTTGCTTTTGCAGGATGCGTCGCGATGAGTATGATCGCCTCGATGCTCTTTGACCCCCATTCGATTTGGGGTGAATGAGATCGTTGGGACAAGAAGCCAGAAATCTCACCTACAATTATCCCTAAAGTGCCCAAAATTCCAATTGAAAGGTATTCGATATCGTGTCGATGAGAAGAGCTTGCGCATTATGCCTGTCGTTGTTGGTGCTTGGATTACTCGATGGCAATTCATGGGGCCAAAGTACTACTCGTTCGAGCGAACCGATCGAAGTGGACATTGTTGTTTATGGAGGAACCAGTGGCGGGGTGGTTTCCGCAGTTTCTGCCGCAAGGCTCGGTAAGTCCGTGGTTTTGATTGAGCCAACTGGGTTCCTCGGTGGGATGACCACCGGGGGGTTGGGGGCCACGGACATCGGCAACAAACGCTGTATCGGAGGGATCTCACGCGAGTTCTATCGCAGGATTTTCAAGCACTACCAAGATCAAGCCAATTGGAAACAAGAGACTCGCGAAAAATATTTCAAGGGTCGTACGGTCAATTCCCAAAATGAAGATTCGATGTGGACTTTTGAACCGCATGTGGCCAGTTTGGTATTCCATCAGATGCTCCAAGAGACGCACGTCCAAGTGGTCTTCAAGGAGCGATTGGATCTGAAATCAGGGGTTGTCAAAACGGGTGCCAAGATCGCATCGATTCGGATGGAAAGCGGCAAGGTCTTTCGCGCAAAAATGTTTATCGATGCGAGCTATGAAGGGGATCTGATGGGCAAGGCAAGCGTATCGTATCACGTCGGTCGCGAGGCTAACTCCTTATACGGTGAAACCATTAATGGAATGCAGGTGGCCAAGACGATTCACCACCAATTCGTCAAACCCGTCGACCCTTATCGTATCCCAGGGGATCCCAAGAGTGGGCTTTTGCCAAACATCACTCCGATGCCTCAAGGGGGCGATGGCGATGGCGATCATCGAATTCAAGCATACAACTACCGCATGTGTACGACCGATGCTACGGAGAACATGGTCGCTTGGCCCAAACCCGAAAACTACAACGAGTTGGACTATGAACTGCTTCTGCGAAATTTCGAGTCTGGCGATATGCGGGTACCTTGGGCCCCAATATGGATGCCCAATCGCAAGACCGATGTGAATAACAACTTTGCGTTCAGCACCGACTACATCGGAAAGAATTACGAGTATCCGGATGCCGACTATGCAAGGAGAGAGCAGATCGTCAAGGATCACGAGAATTACCAGAAGGGATTGATGTGGACCTTGGCCAACCACGCACGGGTTCCCGAGTCGATACGCCAGATTTTTCAAAAAAATGGATTGGCCAAGGATGAGTTTCTGGACAACGGGAATTGGCCCCGGCAACTGTATGTGCGAGAGGCTCGGCGAATGATTTCCGAGTATGTCATGACCGAGAAGAACTGCAAGCGGATCGAGGTGGTCGACGACAGCGTGGGAATGGGGGCTTACAATATGGATAGCCACAACACGCAGCGTTACGTAACGACTGAAGGACTTGCTAGAAATGAGGGGGATGTTCAGATCCCTACGAAACCTTACCCGATTTCACGACGTAGCATTTGCCCAAAGAGTTCAGAATGCGAGAATTTACTTGTGCCTGTATGCATGTCGGCAAGCCATATTGCTTATGGTAGCATCCGAATGGAACCGGTATTTATGGTGCTAGGCCAAAGTGCTTCGGAACTAGCATGCTTGGCCATCGATCGAGGGGAATCGGTCCAATCGGTTCCTTACGCAGTGCTCAGAGGGCGACTTGAGAAGACCGAGCAAGTACTGGATTTCGAGTGAAGACTAGATCGAGCCCAGATCGGTATGAACCTCATGGAGCGAGTGGAGAATTTCCTCGCAATTCGATGGTCGACTTTCCGGCTTCTTTTCGAGCATCTTCATAATCAAATCGGAGAGTTTTTGAGGGACTTCTGATACCAGCTTGTCGGGCGGGGTAGGGGCGTGATTGGCCAAGGCCGAGAGGGTGCTGATGATGTTTTCGCGATCGAAGGGTCTTGTTCCAGTGATCAGATCGTAAAGGATGCATCCAAGGGCGAAAAAGTCAGTTCTTTGATCGGTCTTCTCACCGCTTGCCTGTTCGGGAGCCATGAATGACGGGGTGCCGATGAAGGTACCCGAGCGGGTCAGTCGCATTTCTTCCTGGGAAAGGTGGGCAAGTCCAAAATCGATAATCTTGACGTTGAGCGAAGGTGATTCGATCCACAGGTTTTCGGGTTTGAGATCCCGGTGGATCATCCCTGACCGATGTACAGCCAGCAATGCTTCGGCTGTTTCGATCGCGATGCGAAGCACTTCATGGATTGGCAAACTATTGAATCGCGAGCGATAGGTCTGCAGGCTCGAACCATTTAGAAACTCCATCACAAGGTAAGGTAAAGAGTTGATCTCACCGACATCGTGTACCTCGACGACCCTTGGATGGTCGATGAGTTGCAAAGCACGCCACTCTCTTCGGAATCTCTGACGTGCCGTATCTTCTTCAGCTACTTTAGGATGTAGAACCTTAATCGCGAACGTCTGCTCGGATCGCGTATCGATCGACTTAAACACGCAACCCATTCCCCCTTCGCCTTGGATCGCGATCATACGGTAGGGTCCGATGCTAGCAATATCCGAAGGAACGATCGGGGGGCTTAGGAGTTCGCTCCAGTCCGTTTTCTTTTTGGTCGAATGGTGGGTAAACGAATTGCCAGAAGCCGTATCTTCTTGTTTCGAGCCAACGATGGTCTTAACAGCACCGGATTGGAAGTCAGTGGTTCTATCGAGTTGTGCTTTCATCGTCTCACGCTCAAGATTGCGTCTTACGAGTCGGAACGAGCAATACGGATCGCCTTGATGCATGCATGAATCGTGATCGATTTCGATGACTTCTCGGAAGTGATTCGAGAGCCCCTTGATGATGCCGATAGCGAGCTGACAAAGTTTTCGTTCAGATGAGTAGAGGAGCTGGAGCTCATCCTCGGAAATTCGGATTGCGTCAAGGACCGGCGGAACAGCTCCGGGGCTTCCAGCGCGAACCGCAGAGTGGATGAAGGTTTCGGTGTTCTCGATGATATCGAGCGTCTTCCATTCCGGCTTAATGACTCTTTGGTAAAGTCGAACCAATTCCGTCGAAAGAAAAACACCGAACGATTCAATGACCTCGCTAACGGGAATTCCCAAGGTGTTGGATGCTAAAACGATCTGCTCGAGCGCTTGGCTATCCTCGTAAACCGATCCCGTAGAGAATGTATGATTGCTCAGACCCGCTTCGGTTAAAGCGTCTCGCCACTGCTGAGGCCCGATCGTTTGCTGAGCGAATTTTTGTAATTGTACAAGGATCAGGCCATGCATTATCAAATCCAATCGACAGAAATCCATCTGTCGAAAACAGCTCAAACGACTGGATAGTTAAAAAGTTTTCTTAAAAAAGAGGAACGTTATTGTAGATTATTTAAGGAATCTATGTGATCGGCGGGAACATCGATTTCCAACGAAAGTTGCTTGAGGAAATCCAGAAGGAAACCTGCCCTTTGCTGAGCAATCTCCCGCCCGGCTGTGGTTTGCATGGTTGTAGGAAGTTTCAGCAATTTTGCGAAGAAATGGTCGACGGATTGATGGTCGTCGCGGAGCTGCCGTGTGGTAGGAAAAGGGTCGTCGGGGTGGTAGAGCCGTTGTCCCATCGCACCTCCGGTCATCAGGCAGCGAGCTAGTCCGATGGCACCGAGGGCCTCGAGCCGGTCGGCGTCTTGAAGGACTTGGGCCTCAACCGACTGGCATTGGATTCCGGCAGAAAAGCTGTGGGCTTCGATGGCGTGCGAGATCCGGTCAAACTTGTCACTCGGGTATCCCAGCTCCTCTAGAATGAAAAGGGCCCGCTTGGCTGCAAGACGAGACGCTTGGGATCGTAGCGGCGAATTTTTCGCAACGCACACGCAATCGTGAAACCAGGTTGCCGGCAGTAAGACTTCGTAGTCGACGGACAGAGTACCCGCGATTCGCATCGCATTTTTTATGACTCGCTCGACATGCTCAAGTCCGTGTCCGGGATCTGCCGAGGCCATCTCGATGGCAAGAGCTTGTCGGATCGGTTCAAGCCAACGTGTGTTCCAATGATCTAAATCGAAAAGTGGTCTTTGCATGGTATGTGTCAGGCAGCACCGAGCGACGCAAGTTCACTGGCGTAGTCCTCGGGCCGGATCTCGATTGCCTTCGCCAGCTCTTGGGCTTGCTGTTTATTACGGATTCCTACAATCGCCCCTGTAACAGCTGGGTTGCTTAGAACCCAAGCGATCGCCAAGTGGCCGGGAGCGAGTCCGAGTTTGTTTGCGGTGTGCGATACTCGCTCGGCGATTTCTAGGTTTCGTGTTAGGAGTGGCTCATTGAAGTGTATGCTACGAGTGCGCCAGTCATCTGGAGGCAGCGATGCCAAGCGTTGCCGAGACATGGTTCCTGTGAGCAAGCCAGAGCCCATCGGGGAGTAGGCAATTACTCCAATATTTTGAGCGTGTGCATGCGGTAGTATTTCCGATTCGACTTCTCGACGGATCAGCGAGTAAGGTGGTTGCAATGAAGTAATCGCGGCAATTGGACTAATACGTTGCATTTGATCGACATTGAAATTTGAGACTCCAATCCAGCGAACTTTCCCTTCCTGCTGAAGCTTGGCAAGTGTGCCCCAGCCCTCTTCGATGTCTTCATCGGGTTCGGGCCAATGGACTTGGTACAGGTCGATGGTTTCGACCTGGAGTCGTCGCAAGCTGTCCTCGCATTCCTTGCGGATCGAATCGGCTTTTAGGGATTTGACGATCTGTCTGTTTTCATCCCAGTTTCGTTCGCATTTGGTAAACACGTAAGGCTTCGAGCCCGAGTAGAGTTTAAGCGCCTCGGCGACCACACTTTCTGAGTGGCCAAGCCCATACACAGCAGCCGTGTCGATCCAGTTGACACCTGAGTCCAACGCGGTGTGGATCGCGCGAATGCTTTCGGAATCGTCCTGCTTGCTCCACGAAAAAGCCCACTCATCACCGCCGATGGCCCAGGCTCCGATCCCCACCGGTGTGATCATCAAATCCGAATTGCCTAACCGACGCGTTTCCATGGGTTCTTTCCTGGAAGAAGAAGGATGATCGAATTTGCTTGAAGTCAACCTTGAAGTCACTAAGGTAAGGGAATTATCGGAAAGTTTCCAGCGACGAAAGCGGGTTTTGTTCTTGTGTTGCCAGTAGTGCTTCTTTTGTTTCGATTGCAAATGTGGGAAGATAAGCAATTCAAGAAAGATCTCAACCCTATTTGTATCTTGTCCTTTAGTTTGTAGAGGTTCTGTGACTCAAGCATCCCTAAACGATCGAATCGAGGAATTGCGAAACGGGGTGTGGCAGGCGGACCCGACGGCCTATTTGGTCGAAGCTAGGGTGATGCGGAGGTTCTTAAGGAAGCAGTCGCGTCATCCGTCCTTGGCGGTGGTCCTGCCTCATCGTGAAACACAGGTTGCAAGCTTGCAGGATGTGTGCAGTGTCATCCTGCCTGATGAACTTGGACTCAATCACCCTCCGACAGCGACAAGCGAGGTGATTTTACTGCAGCTTCCGAGTGTCGATCAAATGGAGCATTGGCCGATCGAGGAACTTAAGCTACTGCTGTGGCGGCGGTTATTCCATGCAAGCATTGATCGTCAGCTAAAGAATCTGCATGCACCCGAGCAGCTTGCACTAGTTCAGGCTCGCATCGACGCGTTGGGGCAAGTTGAATTTGACGAAGCGCATCACGTGCTGCGAAATGAGCTGAGGCTTCTGTATCCGGATTCCAGAGTGGAAGCGTTTCGGGAGTGGGTGGCTCACTACTGGGAGTTTCACTCATTCGATCCTGAGCGCATCGCTACATGGTTTCCCTCGATCCATCAGGTCGATCAGATCGAGTTCAAGATGAGGATGGATCTTCCGATCGAATCGATCCTCCAGCAAACGAGGATTTCCGGTGCCGCTTCGATCGACACGCTCAGTCGTGAAGCTCAGGACGAGACGGTTTTGAAGAACACCCAAAAGGGTTGGTCGATCGAGTTGACCCAAGGAACTTCGGAACGCAAGTATCTATGGCACATGCGTCGAAGGGATCGATCGACCGAGCGGGGAAACACAGTTCGCTCTATTATCTCCTCGCTACGTGCGGGTCGTTGCGCGCCGTCGCGGAGCAAGCGATCCAAGGCTGAATCAACTGCCGAATCGGATTTGCGTTTGTTGGTGAAGCGACTTCGGGAAGCGATCGGCTTCCCAAACAGTGACAGCAATCAATGGCACTCGGTTTTGATGGCCTTATCGAGAAATGCCATCCAAGGATTTTGGAACTCGGAGAAGCGACTTCTGTACGATCTTCAAAAGGTTTGCCTCGATAAAGAACGCGTTTCCTATCGGGTCGACTTGCTACGCTGGGTGACTTCGTTTGGATCAAAGCCTTTGCGCAGGCCGCTTTACAATTTGCAAGAAGTTCAGATGGCCAAGCACTTGGCAAGCGCCACGGCGAGGCTCGTTCATGTTCGGCTAAGCGGCATTGAAAGAGAAAAGCTAACGGCTCTTCTGGAGCAAGCGTCGCATCAAGCGGACCATCAATTGCGAATGAGACTCCGCGACCCATTGCGTCAAACGCTATTAGAGGTTGGCATGTCGCCTTCGTCGTTTCCCGAACGCGTTGCAATGGACAAACTGGTGGAGGACGCTCTCGATTGCATTTCCGAAAAAGGCTATATCTCGATGGGATATTTTCGGGATGCGGTCAGCAAAAACGATTTGAAGCTTCCGGATTTGGGCGGACTCAAAGAGGCCTGGTCGGGTGATCGATTGCTCAAGGCCGATGATAGGCTCGACCAGGTACTCGATGGCGTGTATCGCCGAGGAGATTTCTATCTGCGCTGGATCCAGATGATCAGCGCTATGTTTTTTGGGACTAGAAAAGGTCGCTTTGCGACGCTCTTTCTGATCATCCCCTTTGGCGGAGCGTTGGTGCTTGTCGAAAGCATCCGTCACGTTTGGCATCAAATACAAACTTGGACAGGAACCCATAGCGATGAAAAACATTCCACTGCGCACGAAGATTCGGCTCAGGAGGGTAATGCCGAGCAGACCGAGCAAATTGTAGGGCAACCACAGTTACCCGCAGAGTCAACATCGAACGAATCGATAGCGAAAGTACCGAGTGATTCGCTTGCTTTTGACGCTGCGAATCCAAACCCCTCAGGCGATGACGCAACTGCAAGAATTTGGCCCTCATTGGATGGATTTGGACTTCTCGAGCAAGAAGGCAACACCGAGACGGTAAGTGTACCGCCCAAGACGACCGACCAAGCGGTCGACCAGATCGTCACCAATCAATTGAGCATCATCCCGATGGTCATTGTGTTAGGTTTCTTTTTGATGGGGTTGATCCACCTTCCGAATTTTAGAGTAGCGATTTGGAAGTTATTGCGTTGGTTGGGGCAACTGCTCTATGCGATTTGTGTTCGATTACCGCAGGAACTACTTCCGTGGGATTTGATTCGAACCACACTGGCACACCCGTGGACTCAATCGGTTTTGGCGTATGCGATTAAACCTGGCGCGTTGGTTTTCTTAGTCAAGTGGTTGATTTGGAAGGTTTGGCCTGACACGTCCAATGAGTTTGTTCGTTATGCTTGCGAGGTATTGGTAGTAAGCAGTCTGCTCAATTCGAGAGTTGGCCGCGATGTCCAAGAGTTGGTCTTCGAGTCAGTCAGCAGCGTGTGGAGCATGTTGCGACTTCGTTGGTTTGTCATTGCGATTGATTGGATTGTCGAATTCTTTCGCACGATGCTTCTGGCGTTTGAACGATTTCTCTATGCTGTAGATGAGTGGCTCAGGTTTCACAATCAAGAGAGTGTTTTTTCGCTCACAGCAAAGGCGATCCTCGGATTCTTTTGGTCTGTGATTTCATTCCTGATTCGGATCTACATCAATTTGCTCATTGAACCGACGCTCCATCCGGTGAAGCATTTTCCGGTGGTGACCGTGGCCCACAAAATTTTCTTGCCTGCTTTGCTGATCCTTGCAGTCAAAATGAGGGCTTTCCTAAGCACCTACATGAATGAAGCCTTGGCCATGTCCATCACTTCCTTCAACATCGTTTTCCTTCCTGGTTTCTTTGGTTTTGCCGTTTGGGAACTCAAAGAGAATTGGCGGCTCTTTCGTCAAAACCGCTGGAAGAATTTGTCGGCTATGCCAGTAGGAAGTCATGGCGAGACGATCGAACGGTTGCTTCGCCCAGGTTTTCACTCCGGTACTTTGCCTAAATTATTCAGAGGGCTGCGAAGGCTTGAGAACGAGTCGGCGTCGGTCAAGCGATTTACAAAACGGCGCAGTTGTCTCAAGAAGCTACATCATGTTGTTGAATCGGTCCATCGTTTTGTAGACCGCGAGCTTTTGGCACTGGTCAATCAAGCTCTCGATGGCGAATCGATGCGATTGATTTGCTCGGAGGTAAAGGCATCAACCAACAGCCTGTCGATCCACTTGGATTTGACCTCCAGCGACGATGGTATTCGAGCCAACGAACCGTTGGAGTTAGTGATCCAAGAACAAAGCGGTTGGGTGGTGGCATGGACCCGCCGCACAGGATGGCTTGATCAAGCTCCAGAGAGACTGCAAAGCGCATTTGATTTGGCCTTGCTTGGATTCCTCCGTAAGTGCGGTGTGTTCCTCGTGCGTCGACAGGTCGATCAGGAGTTTGCCAAAGAAAGGCCCTATGATATTCAAGACCATGGGTTGGTCGTATGGTCCGACCATTCGTTCAATGAAGAGTGTTTTGTAAGGCTTGAAGGATCCCATGTCTCTAGTTTTCGCCCGAGCCAACTTGCCAAGAAACTGGGGCTCTTGGACGTTCCCGATCACCAATGGATTTTCGCTGCCAGCGAGACGACCTGGGCTCAGTGGGAAAGGGACTGGCAAGAGCTTATTGCCAAAAACCAAAGTAAACAGAGTCCATCCATGAGTGCTGCGAATCGGCTAGAATGAGTACCAACATTTCGAAGGAGATAAGAATGCATATCAACCGCAGCCGTCTGCTCGAGCGATTTTTGCAGTACGTCAAAATTGGCTCGACTGCCAACCCAAATACCCAAGACTACCCGAGCAGTCGCGGCCAGTGGCTCCTAGGCGAATTGCTCGTCAAACAAATGAAGTCCTTTGGGATTGAGGATGCCCACCAAGATGTCAACGGGTTGGTATGGGGAACCGTTCCCGCGACAGTCCCTGGTCCGGCACCGACGATCCTTTTTAATGCGCACTTGGACACCTCGCCCGAAGCACCTGGAGATCATTGCAGACCTGAAGTGATCGAATCGTATCAAGGGGGCGATATTCCACTTGCCGGTGGTGATCTGATTCAGATTTCGCAAACACCGGAGCTCGAGCAACTCGTCGGAAAGACGCTTGTGGTGACCGACGGAAAAACGCTACTTGGAGGTGATGACAAGGCCGGGGTCGCGGCGATCATGGAACTGGCAAACCATCTGATGGAAAGGCCAGAGATCCCCCATGGCCCGATCCGAATCTTGTTTACCTGTGACGAAGAGATCGGGCGTGGTACGAGGTACTTTGATTTGAGCCAGGCCGGTGCGATCGCTGGCTATACGCTCGATGGAGGTGCATCGGGCACGATCGATGTCGAAACTTTTTCGGCGGATTTGGCCACCGTCAAGTTCCTGGGGCACAATACGCATCCATCGGTTGGCAAGGGGAAGATGGTCAATGCGCTGAAAGCTGCGGCTCAGTTCGTCGCAGGGTTGCCCAGCGACCGTCTCTCGCCCGAGACGACCAGTGGTCGAGAGGGCTTTTTGCATCCTTATGTTTTCCAAGGCTCGGTGTCGGAGGCGACCGTTCAGATATTGCTTCGTGATTTTGAAACACCCAAGTTACCTCAATATGCTTCGATGCTTCGATTGATGGCCGAAGAGATGACAAGGCTCCAACCGAGGCTTACGATCCGAGTCGAAGTCGAGCAGCAGTATCGGAATTTAGGAGATAAACTCCAGCAGTTTCCTATTGCGGCTGATTTGGCTGAACAAGCCTTCAAAAAACTGGGAAGACCTTGTAAAAGGGATGCGATCCGAGGGGGAAGCGACGGATCGCTCATGTCGCACCTTGGGCTCCCTACCCCGAATCTATCCGTTGGCCAATACAATATTCACTCGACCAAAGAATTCGCTTGTTTGGATGAGATGCTCCAAGCTGTCGAGCACGCTGTCGTACTTTCGCAGCTTTGGGGTGAGCAGGGACGTTATTAAGCGTGGATCGGATGCTGGAGTATTTCGAGGGGAAATGAATCGATGCTAGGAAGTTTGCGGAAGTACTTGTGGTTGTTGGCGGCTTTTGCCCGAAACAGCCTTGTTCGGGACATGACCTTCCGCGGAAATTTTATCGTTGACTGCATCTCTAGCTTGGCCTGGCTGACGATGAACCTGGGCTTTTACCTGCTGATCTTCTTTCATGTTCGAAGCATCGGGGCGACAAGTGGCTGGGGGCGGGACGAGTTCTATGTCTTTCTAGCGACGACTTGGATTATCAATTCGATTGTGCAAGCCTTTTTGATGCCCAATGCCCAAGAGTTCAGTGAGTTGATACGAACCGGTGGCTTGGATTATGCGCTGCTAAGACCGATCGATACTCAGTTCTTGATCTCGTTTCGGCGTGTCGAGTGGGCGTCGCTGAGCAACGGGGTTGCCGGGCTGATCATTCTGGGATACGCACTTTGGAAGCTATCGATGCGTACCGATCCACCTTGGGAGTTGTCGCTTGGGGTGGGTCTTTTGTATGTGGTCTACATCGCTTGTGGGGTGGCTCTTTTTTATAGTCTGATTGTATGCCTAGCAGCCACGAGTATCTGGCTTGGTAGAAACCAAAGCCTCTATGATTTTTGGTTCTACATCACCAACTTCTCACGATATCCGATGGAGATTTATCAAAGTGGGTGGGGGATCCCTTTGTGGTACATCTTTACGTTTGTGTTTCCGATTTTGGTGATCATCAATGTGCCGGCTCGATTGCTGGCTCAACCTTTGTCGCCCAGGCAAGGTTGGGAGTGGGGGCTAGCGGTTTTCGCCTTTCTGGCTACCATCGCGTCGCTTATCCTGAGCCGTTGGGTCTTCCAAAGGGCCTTGCGAAGTTATTCCAGCGCCAGCAGTTAATCCAAAATCACCTCGGTATTATTTATGACCAAACAAGCCTCCTCGGAGCGCCAGTACATAGCAAACTTGCAACCACAAACCCAAGTCGATGCGGTGTTTCGGATCGCCGATCGGCAACTCAGATCGAACCGGCAGGGGAATCCTTATT
Source organism: Pirellula sp. (assembly GCA_040381975.1). Classification (GTDB taxonomy): domain Bacteria; phylum Planctomycetota; class Planctomycetia; order Pirellulales; family Pirellulaceae; genus JBKCUI01. The sequence continues at coordinate 105,759 of JBEIGI010000002.1, read as the reverse complement.
TGCTCTTGCAACTGCAAGACCGTAGCGGGGTGATCTCGGCGATGCGTTGGAACGCCGACGAGAAACTTGCAGAAAGGTTTCCCAAAGGTGGTTTTGTGAAAGTGCAAGGGATGACGCAACTGCACAATGGAAATATCCAAATCATCGTAAATCAGATGCAACACATCGATTCCGATCAAGTTTCCCTCGAGGAATTCGATGCTTTGGATCGGAGAAAAGTGGAGGCCGATTGGGAAACGTTGTGCAAGCTGGTCGAGACGATCACCGACGCGACCGTCAGTGCCTTGTGCCGAGAGATACTGGCTGACGAGCAAACTAGCAAGTTGCTGAAAATTGCACCAGCTGGAACCAAGACCCATCATGCTTACCCAGGTGGGCTTCTTGAACACATTGTGTCGTTGATGCAGTTATGTGAGTTTGCAAGTGGTCACTATGGCCAAGTAGATCGGGATCTGCTACTCGCTGCGGCTTTGGTGCATGATTTGGGTAAGATCCAAGAGTTGTCGTTTGAGAATGAGCTCAACTATACCGATGCAGGCCAATTGTTAGGCCACTTGGTTCAGGGAGTGGTGATGCTTGAAACTTTCGCGATGAAGCTTAGGGATGAGGGACATCGTATCGATCCTCAAAAGCTATTGAGGCTCGAACATATCGTGGTGAGCCATCATGGGACATTGGAGCACGGAAGCCCTAAAGTGCCGATGACTCTCGAAGCACTCGTTTTCCATTATTTGGATGAAATGGATGCCAAGCTCAACACGGCAACGGAACTGATTTCCCAGGATCGCAGCAGCGACGCCTGGACACCTTTCCATCCGACGCTCGCAAGAAGGTTATTTAAGGCGAGCCTAAATCCCTGATCTGTCCGATCCGTCCGATCACCATCCAAGAAAACCTCACTTTCATCGAATTCATTCTGATTCAAGTGGCGTATTGGGGACAAACAGCCCAAACCGTAAGGTTTTCCCTGTTTAACCATCCTGTAGGCTCGAAACCTTTGGCAAACCCCTGGGTTTGCAGGACTGACAGCCTATGGACCGGCCAAAGATTGCAAGCCTGTTATTTGCTATCAAATCCGGCATTTTCCTGGAGTTGTTGGGCTGGAATCCATCCCTTGCCGAGCAAAAGACCTGGGAAAATGTTGACCTTGGACTACAGTCAGAGGCCATTCAACCCAAAAAGCCAAGCGAATCGGTACATTCCTTAACGTTGAGCCCCACAATGGGGTTGCCAGAACCATGCGAAAATTGAACCGTCGGTCAACTAGGTTACGTCGAAACGCCAAGCTTTTTTCGACATTACTCCTCTCGTGCGCGCTGGGTGTGAGTTTGCCTGCCGTTGGGGTATGCGACGGAAATCCTGACATTGTAGGGGTGCTCTCGACGCTCACGGATCCCAATACCGCAGCCGATCTAGGTCTGAGCGACGAGCAATTGAGCAAGCTCAGGGATTTGATCAAGCAGCACGAAGCCAAAGCGATTGACTTTGCAGCCGAACTCAGGTCGATCGACGACCCGGTCCAGCGCAAGGAGCGTTCGCGCCAGAATCTACGCGCCGTCGAGATGGCTGGGATGGAAATGCTCAACAAGGATCAGCGTCAGCGAGCCGAGCAACTCCGACTCCAAGGCTTGGGCCTTGCGGCAGCACTCGAACCTGAGATTGCCGGTGCTTTGTCGGTCAATGAAGAGCAGATGGCTAAGCTGCAAACGATTGTCGAAGGCAAGCGTGGGCTGATGCGTCAACTAGGCCCAGAGAAAGGGGCGGTTGAGTTCGCAAAGCAGCTAGGCGAAGTCCTCAACGATGAGCAAAAGACGAAATGGGCCGAAATGGTCGGACCTATGGCGGGTAAACCGCAAGCTCAGGAGCAGCAAGCAGGATCGGATGCATCGGTTGAGCCAAATGGTTCGAACAATGCATCGCAAGCGATGCCCATGGCGCGTCGAGAAGCACAAAGCGACTCGGTACCTACAGGCGTGCCGGGCGAGTTTGGACTTCGACTGAACTTCAACTCTACCCCATGGTCGGATGTACTGAAGTGGCTTGCCAAAGAAGCTGAACTGAGCCTTCAGACCGACTTCTTTCCGCCAGGAACCTTTTCCTATCGCGATCCGTTCCGTGTTTACTCGGTTCCGCAAGCGATGGACGTGATGAATGGCGTACTACTGAATCGTGGGTACACATTGATTCGAAAGCAGCGGGCTCTTTTGTGCATCGATTTGGGATCGGGTGATCCGGAATTGATTCGTGGATTGATTCGCGAGCTATCTGAGATTGTCCCGTCGAAGGAACTCGATAGCCGAGGGGAGTTTGAGATTTGCAAGACGGTCTTCATGCTAAGCCGATTGAGTGTCGAGGAAGCTGAAAAAGAGGTCAAGCCATTGTTGGGTCCTCAAGGATCGATCGTTTCATTGCCATCTGCAAATCAACTGATCGTCACCGAGACAGGCGGAAAACTCAGGCTCATTCGAGAGACGATCGAGCGTTCGGAAATGCCCGATGCGGGTAGGATGTCCAAGATTGTTTCAATCACTCTTAAGAACATGAGTTCAGAAGAGCTTCTTGCTATTGCTCGTCCGCTCGTGGGGCTCAAAGATGGGACGAATGTTTCGGACGATCTTAGCATTTCGACCGACTCGTTTGGCACGACGCTCTATGCAACTGGGAGTCCCGACAAGCTTCAAAAGCTTCGTGATATTGTGACTCAAGTCGACGTTGAGCCGATGGATGGCAAGTCGACGACTGCAACGGCAGAGCAGGTAGCAGTGCGCAGTCACAACATCCGTGGCTCGGATCCACAAACGACGATGGATGTCTTGCAAACTCAATTCTCAGGCCAAACCAACATCAACTTGGCTCTGGATCCAAAGTCCAACAACATCATTGCCAGGGCCACGCCGAGCGATCATAAGATCATCGAAGACATCGTTGAAACGCTTTCGGGCCAGACAAGCGATTTCGAAGTCATCGAACTTGGGAAAATGGATACCCAAGCGGCCATCTTGACCCTCGAAAAGTTCTTTGGCAAATCCAGTTCCAAGGACAAGGATGGCAATGCCAAGGGCCCGATTTTCTATGGCGATACCATTGCAAGAAGGGTCATGGTTCAGGGCACACCGCAGGAAGTCACTCAAGTACGAGAGCTTCTTCGAAAGGTAGAGGCCACTGGACCTACGCTTGAAGGACTTCGGGAGAAAGCTCGTTTCATCCCTTATTCCGGCAAATCCGCTGACAAGTTCCTAAGTCAGATCGACGTCCTTTGGCAAGCGACCAAGCAAAACGGAAGAATTCGCAGGATCGAATCCAAGGATGGAAAGATGGTTCCATCGCAAAGTCCTAACTCGCCAAATCCATCTGCGGTTCCATCTGCAGAACCTACTCCTGGTGAAAAGACTACCTTGAAGCAGCCAGAGCGATTTCCAGCAGGGTTGGCGGGAACCTCTGGAGTGCGATTGACCAAGCTTTCTCAAGATCCTGCCGAGCCATCGAGTCCTTCGGATCAAACTCAAGAGGGCGCAGGTGCAGAGGGTGGTAAGAATGAGTTAAGGGTCTTCCAAGGCCCCGCAGGACTGATCGTCACTAGCGATGATCCGCAACTGCTCAACGAGTTCGATGAAATCTCGCGTGTCGTTCAAGAACAGATGTCTGCAGGACCTTCCGAGCCGACCGTTATTTACCTCAAACACATTTCAGCATTGGCTGCCGAGGAATTGATCCGAGGTGTGCTCAATGGATCGTCTTCCGCTGGCGGTGGCGGAGGTGGTGGTGGTGGATTGTTAGGCGAAGTCGCCGGGAGCGTGTTGGGCGGAGGTGGTTTTCTAGGAAGCTTGCTCGGTATGGGCGGCGGTGGTGGAGGTGGTTCGGCAGCAACGAGCACCATGAGCGGAAGTGGTGAGATTTCGATCACTGCCGATCCGCGACTCAATGCACTGTTCGTACAAGCAAACCCTCTGGATATGCAATTGATCGAGGAACTCGTTCAAATCATCGATACCGACGACGCTCCGGTTGATCCACAGACTCGGGGCACACCCAACATCATCTACCTCGAAAGTGCATCGGTTACGGAGGTTGAAGCGACGGTTCGCAGTGTGTTTGCGGATCGACTCGGAGGGAATGCAGGAGCTCAAAATGCACAGCGACCACCTAGCCCGCAAGAGTTCATTGAAGCCCTTCGTGGTGGTGGCGGCGGAGGACGACGTGGTTCGGCTCCTAAAGAACTCAAAGAAGCCACCATGACGATCACCTCTGATAAAAAGAACAACTCTTTGATTGTTGTTGCACCGAAGCAACTCTTTGATCAAGTTGAGGAGTTCGTCAAAATGCTCGATAAGACTGTCGAGGGAAGTGAAGACAGTTTCATTGTCGCTCCGATCGCGGGAGTAAATCCAAATACGGTAAGATCTGCTCTCTCTTCGGTTTTTGGGGCACAAGCCAGAGTTTCTTCGACGAGCAACCCGCAAACTGCGGCACCTTCGAATGCATCACAGCCCCAGGGCAACCCTTTTCAGCAATTTAGAAATCAGTTCCAAGGTGCACTAGGCGGGGCCAACCAAGGCAGGACTGGAACTCAGATGGGATTCCCCGGTGGTGGCGGTTTTGGTGGCGGTCAAGGAGCTAACCCGGGGATGATGTTTAATTTCCCCGGTGGCCAAGGTGGACAGGGCGGATTTCGTGGAATGCAAGGAGGTGGAGCCAATCCCTTTGGTGGAATGGGCGGTGGCACAGGCGGCTTTGGTGGAAACCGAGGTGGCTTTGGTGGCGGCAACACCGGTGGTGGCGGCAACCGAGGCAACCGAGGCAATCGTTAACACAAGGCAACAAGATCGATGATTCTAGAAGCAGGTGAGATACTGGTACGACGCGGCTTGGTGAATCAAGCCCAGATGGATGAATCGCGCGCATCGGTCAACGGCGGTGGTATCATTGAAAGTGTCATTCAAAAAGGATTTGTCAAAGAGGAAGTCGCTCTCAAGGCGATCGCTGAAGAACTTGGGCTCGATTACATCGATTTGCGAGAAGCGAACGTCGACCTATCGCTCCTGCAGAACTTCCCTCAAAAATTGATCTATCGCCATGCGATTTTCCCCGTCAAGAAAGAAGGTCGCAGAGTTTACGTAGCGACCAGCAATCCTCTGGAACTCTATCCGTTGGATGAAGCCGCTGCAGCATTGAACTGCGCAGTGGTACCGCTTGTTGCTGAGAAGATCGAAATCGCCAAGTTAGTTAAAAAGCACTTGGGGGTTGGTAGCGAAACGGTCGAAGGCCTCATGGCGGCCCGTAGCGACGAAGATGATGACATCGAGTTGCTTGAAAAATTCGAAGCCGACGGAAGTGAGCTTAGCGAGCAAGCTCAAGAAGCTTCCGTGGTTCGGCTGGTTAATGAGATCCTAGTTGAAGCTGTCGATGCGCGAGCCAGCGACGTGCACATTGAGTCGCAAGCAAGCGGTATCGTCGTTCGCTACCGTATCGATGGTATCCTTCAAACCCAACCGGTTCCGCCAGAGATCAATCGTTTTCAAGCAGCCATCATCTCACGTTTGAAGATCATGGCCAAGTTGAACATCGCTGAAAAACGGTTACCGCAAGACGGTCGAATCAAGTTGCGGGTTCACGGACGCGAGATCGATATTCGGGTATCGGTCATCCCGATGATCCACGGCGAGAGCCTAGTTATGCGGATTCTCGATAAGGGTGCGATGAAGTTTGATCTTCGCAGCCTGGGTATGGGCGAGGAGACCTATCGACTCTTTAGCGAATTGATTCGAATCCCTCACGGAATCATTTTAGTGACGGGCCCGACTGGGTCGGGTAAGACCACCACACTTTATAGTTCGCTCTTGGAGATACGTTCTCCTGAAAACAAGATCATTACGACTGAGGATCCTGTCGAGTACCAACTCGATGGTATCAATCAGATTCAAGTACACCCGAAGATCGGATTGACATTTGCGGCTTCGCTCCGAAGCATCCTGAGGCACGATCCGGATATCGTCCTGATTGGTGAAATTCGGGATGCAGAGACCGCAGAGAATGCCATTCAAGCGTCCCTTACCGGTCACACCGTATTTAGCACACTTCACACCAACGATGCTGCTGGATCCTTTACCCGGATCATCGATATGGGGATCGAACCGTTTTTGGTAGCAAGCACCGTCGAAGGGATCATGGCGCAGAGACTTGTGCGGCGATTGTGCCCGCAGTGCAAGAAGCCTTATCACCCCAAGAAAGACGAACTACCCAAGGACTTTCCATGGGAGCAAATCGACGGCAAGCCATTATATATGCCGGAGGGTTGTCGAGCTTGTCGTGGACTTGGATATACCGGTCGGTTTGGGATTTACGAACTGCTGATCACCAACGAAGAGGTCAGGCAATTGGCGCACGATCGAGCAAGCAGTTTTGAGATCAAGCAATTGGCGCTCAAGCATGGCATGCTGACGTTACGGATGGATGCGTTCCGCAAGGTTCTCGAAGGAACAACCAGCATGGATGAAGTGCTACGAGCCACCAAAGGGGACACCATTGGTTAACTCCGTAAGGAAGCCTAAAATGTCCAAAATGCTGTTGCTAATTAATGCCCGTGAGATTCGCGAGGTGAAAAGTGCCTGATTTCGCCTACATCGCCAGAGACTTATCCGGTAAGTCCGTCACAGGAACCGTCTCGGCTGCAAGCACGCGTGATGCGGCGATGCAGTTGGGGTCGAAGTCCTTGTTTCCGATATCGATCAAGGTCGACAAGACCAAGCAGGTGCGTAAGACCGGGCGGGTAAGCGGTGCTCAAATGGCGGCCTTCTATGGGCAGATGGCATCGTTGCTAAGAAGCGGTGTGCCGATGCTCAAAGCCCTATCGGTGTTGTCGCAGCAGAGCGGATCGAGCAGGACTTTAAGAAATGCGATCGCCGAAATCAAAGCCAAAGTCGAAGAGGGCGAGTCGCTTCCTGATGCCATGGCTCGCTATCCTAAGATATTCAATGATATGGCCGTCAACATGACCCGAGCAGGGAGTGAAGGTGGTTTTCTAGAAGACGCACTCGAGCGAGTATCGGGTTTTGTGGAACAGCAAGAGGAGCTCAAGGGCAAGACGCTCGGTGCTCTGGCTTATCCTGTCTTTGTCATGGGTGTAGGCATTGTCGTCGTGACAGTGCTGTTGATATTCTTCGTTCCGAAATTTGAAGGTATCTTTCAAAGCATGAGAGCCAAGGGTGGTTTGCCAGCGGCTACGGAATTGCTTTTGGGAATCAGCAAGTTCGTCCAAAACTACTGGTGGGTTGTTTTGGGGGCAATCGCTGGTGCGGTATTGCTCATCAAGAAGTACCTTGAGACAAGCCAAGGCCAGTACCGGGCCGACATGGTCAAGATCAAGACACCGTTGATAGGTGGAGTCTTTTTGAATCTTGCCGTCGCCCGTTTTTGCCGAGTTCTCGGAACTTTGCTCAAGAATGGTGTTCCTATCCTTAAGTCCCTTGATATCAGCCGAAACGCGGCGGGCAATAAGATCCTTTCCGAAGCGGTTGCCTCGGCAAGTACCGAGATTACCGCCGGCCAGAGGCTTGCTCGGCAGTTGGAAAAGTCCGGACACTTTCCTCCGACCGTTGTTGAGATGATCTCGGTGGCAGAGGAGTCCAATACGTTGGATACCGTGCTTGTAGACATCGCTGAAAATTTGGAACGCACCACGTTCCGAAGGCTCGAGACAGTCATTCGGCTGCTTGAACCGGTGATGCTCTTGATATTGGCTGGATTGGTGATGTTCGTCGTTCTAGCTCTGATGTTGCCTGTTCTCAACAGTGCCAACTCACTTGGATAAATTTTAAATCGAAAACGCTCTAGCAAATTTTGGAGGAAGAAAATGAAACGCAGTCGCAAGTCACGCAAAAACCTTCGTCGCGGTTTTACGCTGTTGGAAGTATTGCTCGTGTTGATCATCTTGGTCGTTATCGCGGGTTTCGCGATTCGAAACTTCACCGGAGTTCTAGACCAGGCAAACAAGAAAGCAGCAACCGCACAGATTGCACAGTTGTCGACGACGATCAAGCAGTATCAGTTGATGATGCAGCAACTTCCGTCTTCACTCGATGCGCTGATGAACCAACCAGCCGACTTAGCCAATCCCGCCGACTGGACCAAGTTGCTCGATAAGATTCCAGTCGATCCTTGGAACAGACCTTACGAGTACAAAGTCAACGGCAGTTCATTCGAGCTAAGAAGTTTAGGAGCCGACGGCCAATCCGGTACCTCCGATGACATCGTCTCGTCGTAACGCATTTACGCTTTTTGAGGTCATTCTCGTTCTAATCATCCTGGTGGTGATGGCTGCAATCGCCTTCCCCACATTGGATTCGATGATCTACAGTCGACGTCTATTGCAGTCGACCGAACGGCTTCAGAACGAGTTGCATGAAGCGAGAGTTGAAGCGATGCGGACTGGCCAAGTCCAGGTCTTCCGCGCGACGATCAATGGGAATAGTTATTCGATCGGCCCGTGGCTAAGTGGCAACGAAGACTCGGATGCCTCAGCGGGTGCCACCGTAATGAATGCCGGAGGGATCGTCAAAACCGATCGAATGACCGGTGGGAGCGTAGGAGTTTCGAGCGGGCAACTCGGAGGGGATGCCAAGCAGTTGGCAGGTGATGTTCAGTTTCTTGGGATCGAGACACTGGTCGATGCCCGCAATGCGATGGAATTGCAAAAGACCGGCGAAGCACCTCCGATCGGCGGTGTCGGCACGTCTGTGGCCGGGGGCATTTCATCTCCACTTCTAATCTACCCCGACGGATCTTCTACAACCGCGCAGATTGTCTTGGCCGATTCGCGCGGTCGAAGGATGGCTTTGCAATTACGAGGGGTTACGGGCAAGTCCGCGTCGATTCGATTGCCAGCCGTCGATGCTTCATCGATCCCACAGGTGGCACCAGGTCCGGCCGTGCAAGGAGGGTACTGAAGTGAAGAGGCGGTCTCCAAAGAACCATCGGCTCGGTATGAGCCTGCTCGAAGTCGTTCTGGCTCTTGCAATACTTGCAATGTCAGCTGCGATCCTAGCGAGCATTGCGCGCACTGCTACCGACAATGGGCTGATTGCACACCGTTTGGCGACTGCACAGATACTAGCCGAATCGAAGATGGCTGAAGTCGTCACAGGAGCGATACCCCTCCAAGGAGCAGTCGGTTGGACGCCAATTACCGACACGGTCCCTTCGGGGGTTTGGTATTATCAGTTACAAACCGAAGCCGCCTCTCGCAAGGATATGGTGGGAGTGCGGCTGAGTGTCAGCGACCAAGCTGGGGTGGATGAGAACAAAGAGGTCTTTTACATCGTTCGCTGGATGATCGATCCGAGTCTAGGACTCGATACGATGCCAACCCAGAGCGATGCCAATGGTAGCTCGACGGGCACTGCGGCAGGCTCCGGTTCGGCATCAGCTGGTTCTGCAGGTGCAGGGGCTCCGTCGGGAGGGATTCAATGATGCGAATATTTTTGCCTAGCAAATCACGGAGCGGCTTTACCCTTCTGGAGCTTCTCTTGGCGTTGGCTCTTACAGCGGTGGTTTCGATTTTAATCGGCGGACTGGTACAGCTTTTTTTGATCAACGAGACGCGTGGTCGCGACACCGTGCGTCAAGCGCAGATGGCTCGCGCGATTCTCAATATGATCGCCGAGGATGTCCGCACCACGGTTCGTTATTACCCCTACGATACAAGCGGCTTGGATCAGATGCTCGGAAGCGCGATGAACAATGCCACGGGTGGAGCGCTCGGTGCATTGACCGGCGGAACATCTGGAGGTGCTATCTCGGGCGGGGCCGTCGCTGGACAACTCGATGCAAGTGGTGCTAATACGGGCGGAGCCCCAAGTGGTGACCAAAATACTGCTGCCGCTCCTCCGGCAGTTATTCCTCCGGGAATCTTTGGGTCGGCTTCCTCGATTGAAATCGATGTGAGTCGATTGCCGAGGCCTGATGAATATGTCATTCAACCCGGAAACATCAACACCGGTTCGATCGGTGATATGCCGAGCGATATCAAAACCGTGGGATATTACGTCCAGGCACCAAGGTCTGATGGGGTGCAAGACCCCTTGGCAAGATTGACATCGCAAATTGCGACGTCGACGAGTGGAAATGCTGCGGGATTGAGCGGTGGCCTAGTACGTCGGTCTTTGGACCGCGCGGTAACGCAGTACGCTTACGAGATGGGTAATAGCGATCAGTTAATTCGAACGGGGGAAATCATTGCGCCCGAAGTGATCGGGATCGACTTTTCCTATTTCGGACCAGAGGGTTGGCAAACCCAGTGGGACTCCAGCTCGATGGGGCTCCCGAGCGTCGTGAAGGTCACGATTGCCATGCAGCGAGAGTCCTCGGCCAGAATCAAGCCAATGGACCCAGGAATCTCTCTCTCGACCCTCAATACATCGATGATGCAAGAGTATGGGATCGATCTGTATTCCATGAATATTTTAATCCCTGGAGCCGCATTGTTGCCTGGGCCTGCAACCTCTACATCGGGCGGAACTTCTTCGAATGGAATGAGTTCTTTAGGATTATGAAAATCATGAAACCATCGAAGCAAAACACCCGATTTACTCTTAGCTACATAGAGAAAGCCAAAGCGCGGCGAGGCTTTCTGCTTCTTGCCGTGCTGATCGTTATCTCTGCGGTCACCCTGGCTGCGACGGCCTTTATGAAGTCGATGCTGCTGGGGCACGAGGAGTCGAGAATCACCGGTCAGAGTATCCAAGCCCGATACGCCGCAGACTCGGGTATTGATGCCGCGAGACTGTTCGTTGCCTACAGCCGCGCTGCAAGACTTGAAGCCGGTGGCACATTCAACAACCCCAATACATTCCAAGCGATCCCGGTGCTTCAAAGTCCCGATCCTGCGAACCCTTGCAACTACACGATCATCGCTTCGAATCTCAATGAAGACGGAAAGTACTCCGGGATCAGATTCGGTTTGCAAAATGAATCGGCTCGGTTAAACCTCAACGTCTTGCCAACCATCGATACGGCGTTATCGTTGCCTGCGGCCTTGCTCGGGGCATCGACCGATTCGATCATGCCAACACTCTCCGGGTCCTCGTCGATCACCTCTGCAGCAGGCTCGAATAACTCCGGTACCGCAGGTTCCCAGACTGGTTCTAGTGCCAGTGTCGGTCGGGACCTACTCATGTCCCTCCCCGGTATGGACGAATACACCGCCGACGCGATCTTGGACTTTATCGATCCAGACGATGAGCCTCGCGAGTTCGGAGCAGAACGAGAGTACTACACTCAACTCCCGAGTCCTTACGCGCCCGTCAATGGTCCGCTCAATTCGATCGAGCAATTGTTGTTGGTGCGAGGCGTGACACCCTACATGCTATTTGGACTCGATCAAAATCGAAATGGAGTCCTTGAGTCGAGTGAATCCAACGCGGCGATGATGAGCGGGGGAATGCCAGGGGCATCTGGGCCCATGGGAATGAATGCTGGCATGTCGGGCACGACAGGCAGCACGGGGAGTGCCCAAGGCCAACAAGCCTCACCGCCAGATCTTGGTTGGGCGATGTACTTGACGCTTTATTCCAAAGAAAGAAACCTAACAGCCGATGGCTCCCCCCGGGTGAATCTCAACACCCAAGACATGACGAACCTCCGTACGGATCTTGCTGCCGTCGTCGGTGATGATCTTGCAACGTTCGTAATCGCTTATCGAAACTTTGGCCCTAGTTCAGGCAGCGGAGGCCTTGGCGCGCTTGGCGGCATGGGAGGTATGACCGGTGGCATGCAAGGTGGCGGCATGCAAGGTGGTGGAGGCATGGGCGGCGGAAACGGGCGAGGTGGAAACAACGGCCCAGGCGGATCGCGCGGCGGTAACAATGGGCCTGGCGGCCCCGGTGGTGGAGGCCAAGGCGGTGGTGGCCCAGGTGGCCCGGGCGGCCCAGGGGGTGGACGTGGCGGATTCGGCCCCGGTGGGGGTGGCGGAGGCCCCGGCGGAGGTGGCGGTGCACCAGGTGGACGCGGTGGCCGCAGCGACTTCTCGATGCTTGAATTCGCTAATCCGGTTTTTTCGCTAGTGGCGATTCCGGTTTCGTACAATCAGCCTCCCGCGGGCGGTCGAGGTGGAGCGGGTGCTGGCGGCCGAGGCGGCCAAGGTGGTGGAGGACCCGGTGGGGGTGGATTCGGTGGACAAGGCCCCGGTGCGGGAGGTGGCCGAGGGGGCCAAGGTCCCGGCGGTGGTGGCCCAGGCGGGGGGTTCGGTGGTGGTCGCGGTGGTAATAACGGTCCTGGGATGGGCCAAGGCGGTGGTCGAGGCGGAAACAACGGCCCAGGTGGCAACAATGGAGCTGGCGGCGGTCGTGGCGGAAACAACGGACCAGGCGGCGGTGGTGGATTTGGTGGACCTGGCGGTGGCGGAGGAGGTGGATTAGGCCAAGGCGGCGGTTCTGGAGGGCAACCTGCTGAAACGCGTCCGTGGTCTGCCTCGAACTTCGAAGCCCTTGGAATCGATGCGACTCAGCCGGGTCAGTTCCAAGTCAACGGAGTGCTGGAACTGATCGATGCAAGTTTTGAAGCCAATGTCAACGGCCAGCAAATCCGTTTCACGTCGCCTTTGACGTCATCACCGGTACAAATGGCCCTGTATTTACCGATGCTTATGGACAAAGTCACCACGGTCGAAGCGCCGATGCTTCCAGGGCGAATTAACATCAATGAGGCCCCCAAAGAGATCCTCGCGGGCTTGCCAGGGATCACCGATGAAATCCTAGAGAAACTCATCGAATCTCGGGCCTCGCAATCCGACACGGAGAATCGCAAATACGAGACATGGCCGATGGTCGAAGGAATCCTCACTCTGGATCAAATGAAATCGATCGCTCCCTTGGTTACAGGGGGTGGCGATGTCATGCGGGTGCAAAGCGTCGGATACTTCGAACAAACCGCCGGCTTCTCGAGAACCGAAGCGGTCATTGATGGTGCTGGCCCCGTGCCGGTGATCGTTTTGTATCGCAAGCTCGATCATCTCGGCAGAGGCTTTGCTCAATCGACCCTTGGTCAAAGGGCCATGGGCAACGCGATTGTCTCGACTCCTTAACCGAATCAACCGAATCAACCGAAGCGAAAGAATTAACAACTAGAGTTCACCAGCGATGTCCAAATTCATCAGTGTAGAATGCGACTGCAACGAAGTCCGATTGGCCGTCGGGTCAACCGGACTTACCGGTGTGTCGATTGAGAAAGTACTCAGCGGGCCATTATCGATCGAAGAGGGGGTTCAACCTTGGGGCACGCCTGAGGCTACTTCCACTCTCAAAGATCTATTACAACAAGCAGGCATTAAGAACGGATCGGTGATCGCTTGTGTCAGCCGCAACGATATCGAATTGCGTGCGATCACTCTACCGATGGTCGACACCAACGAACTGCCGGACATGGTACGCTTTGCGGCCCCACGCTACTTTGCAAGCGTCAATGACTCATGGCCGTTGGACTTCATCACGATGCCCTCCCATCTCGAGGGTAGCATCGATTGCATCGTCGGTGCGATCAACCCAGCCTTGATCCAAAAGATCGATGCAACAGTGACCGAAGCTGGATTGACGCTCAAGCACATGGTCTTAAGACCCATGGCTGCGGCCGCAGGGGCGATTGCAAAGCATCCAGAATGGAACAACGCTACGGTCTTGTTTATCGATCTGCTTAACGACGAAGCCGATGTGGTCATTACCGAGCGTGGCAAATCGGTCTTCATGAGAAGCTTCTACGCGGCGATCGATCCACAAGATTCGAACTCGATCAAGTTGCTCGCCGGAGAAGTCAAGCGCACGATCATGTCAGCCGTTTCCCAGAGACCGGGACTCAAAGTTGACCAAATTGTCGTATGGACCAAAGACTCTTTGGCTCCTTTTGCTCAAGCACTGGGTCAAGCCGTTGAATTGCCCGTGAAGATGCTCGATCCATTCTCGATGGCCGAACGAGCGGATATCGCCGTTGCTGCCACGACGCAAACCGTCGGACGCTTTGCCCCAGTGATGGGAGCTTTGCAGTTCCCCAATGCAAGCGATCGGCTCATCGATTTTGTGAACCCTAGGAAGAAGGTCGAGCAGAAAAGACCGATCGGCAGATACATACTTGCAGGTGCTGCTGCACTCGGACTGCTCGGAGCAAGCTGGTGGTGGTACACATCGAGCCACGCATCTTTGGATCAGGATATCAAACTGCTCAAAGACCAGATCGCAGGCGAAGCGCCCATACTCAAGGCATCGGCTAAACATCTTTCCGACTGGAAAAAGCTTGAGACTTATATGGCTGGAGACATTCTGTGGGTCGATGAACTCCAGCGGCTTTCTCTCAATGCCAAGGACTCCGATACCACCTATTTCGGTGGCACAACCTTCGCCTTGGAGCCTCGCACCAATACAGCGACGATCGCTACAAAATTCTTCACTAAAGAGCAAGAGTTGGTACCCGAGATCGAAAGCTCTTACCGAGATGAGAAGCACAAAGTCCAAGAAACTGGCTTGGCACAAAGCCAAGACAAAAAATACCGTGTCGCTGCTGATATGAGGATCACGGTTGCAAATGCCGAGGTGAAAGACCCTCGCAACGTGACAAGAAAACCGATCGAGGAACCCAAGCTCAAAGAACCCGAGAAAGAACCTGCGAGCGAACCGGTAGCCGAAGTTCAAAGCTTAGAGCCAAGTGCCCCTGAATCAAAGCCGGCAGATGCGGGGGATTCTACAAATCCCGCCGCATCCAAAGAGAGTGATCCACAGTCTCCTTCGGAACCACAAGCAACACAGCCTTCGACTGCTGAGCCCCCGCAAACCGAACCATCCACAGCCGAGCCTGCGAAAGCTGCCAATGAACCGATCCTTGGAGGTGCATCGTGAATCTATCCCAACGTGAAAAAATGCTCGCCGCAGGCGTAGGCCTTATCCTGTTTCTGTTCATCGGGAACTATATCTGGGGATCGATCAGTAAAGGGTTCGCCGATAAAAAGGATGAGAAAGATCGATTGACCCAACAGAAGAGCGATCAAAGCCTTCAAATCACTGCCGGATCTGTCGCCAAGTCCAAACTCAATCGACTCGTGAGCCAATCGCTTCCGAGCAATGAAGAAAAATCGCGAGCACAGTATCTCGAATGGTTGATCAATCTCGCAGAGGAATGCGAACTGATCGATCCGCTTCCCAAGACGCAAGGAGACAGCGTTGAGAAAGACTTGTATCAGTCCTTCAAGTTCCAGCTCTCGGGAACTGGAACCATCGAAAACGCGACGAAGTTGCTTCATGCATTCCATGCGAAAGACTATCTCCATCGCATCCTGCGTTTCGACATGCAACCACTTCCTAATAGCAAGATACCTAACCAATTAAAGATCACCTTGGAAAGCGAAGTCTTGGCACTCAAGAATGCTAAGCCAGATCAACCGCCTCCAGCGAACAATGCCCCGAGACTCGAAAAATCATACGAAGAGTACTACAACAGTATCGTAGGACGAAACATTTTTGCACCTACGAACACTGCGCCAGCCTTCGAAAAGAGCAAACTCGTATCGGCCACATTGGGCATCAAATTGGACGTTGGCCTAGCCGCTAAAGATGCCGATCCAGGGCAAGTCATCAAGTATGAGTTTGAAGGAGAACCGGTCAAGGGAATGCAGCTCGATCCCGAAACGGGGAACCTCAGTTGGACAGCCATGGAACTCGGAGATTACAAAGTAGGGGTTCGAGCAACCGACTCAGGGATTCCCGCCAAGTCTTCGGTGCAGTGGGTTTCTATCAAAGTCCAAGAGCCACCTCCAGCGGTCAAAAAACCGAAGGATTTTGATGTGGCATCGCAAGCCTTCGTCAGTGCCCTGATCGCCGATGGTAAGGGACCCCAGGCGTGGATACGTTCCAAGACCGATAACAAGACGCTCTATGTACGCCAAGGAGAGCAACTGAAACTCGGCGATATCGAAGGCAAAGTGATCTCGATCGGAACGAATTTCATCGAAATCGAAACCGAAGGCAAGCGTTGGACGGTCGGCTTGGATGAGCCCCTCTCGGACGCTTACAAAAGAGGTATCGAGGACTGATCGGACGGATCGCGGAAAACCTGGCGGTTTTCCGCCAAAAGGGCGATGTTGGTGCCCTCGATGGTGCGGTTTGGCCTAAAATATTGGGGTTTCAATCCCTCCCGGACTTACTCGCACTTCTGCTAACCCCATGCGATCGTTCCGATTCCTCACCCCACCCCTCGTTGTTTTCGCAATCTTCGCGATGGCGTGCGGCATCGTCGATGCCACAGAACCCGAAACGCAACACCGACCCGTCAGCTTGGTCAACGATGTCGTTCCGATTTTGACCAAGACTGGTTGCAACGCGGGTACCTGCCATGCCAAAGCCGGTAATGGACAAAACGGTTTTCAACTCTCCCTATTAGGATTTGAGCCGCTCGAAGACTACCAACACTTGGTCGTCGAAGGCCGTGGTCGCAGGCTATCTAGGACGGCCCCCGAGCAAAGCTTATTGCTAATGAAAGCCACAGGCCAGGTCCCTCATGGGGGAGGGGCACGATTGAAACCCGATTCCGAGAATTACCGACTGCTTGTCGAGTGGATTCGACAAGGTGCAATCTACGATGGTGACAAAGCCACCAAGCTTACATCTCTTGAAATTCAACCATTCCAAGCGACCCTTGGTCCGAAAACTCAGCAACCATTGAAAGCGATCGCCCACTACGGCGATGGCACCCAAAAAGATGTGTCGAGCTTATCGCTCTTTGAGTCCAATGACACGGCGATGGCCACCGTCGATGAGCAGGGGAATGTTTCAATCCAAGACATTCCAGGGAGTGTATCGATCATGGTGCGGTTTCAGGGTCAAGTGGCTGTTTTTCGGGCATTTGTACCACAAGCCTACACGGTGGAGCAATTTCCTGAGGCAAGGAATTTCGTCGACGAATTGGTTTTCGCAAACCTCAAACGTTTAGGGATCCCTCCTTCGGATCTCACGGATGATACGACCTTTTTAAGACGTGCCTCATTGGATATTGCTGGACGTTTGCCAACCCAGATAGAACTCGAAGCCTTCTTATCGAACCCTTCACCTGGAAAACGTGATGATGCGATTGAGCGACTTTTAGCAAGTGGCGAATATGCGGATTTTTTTGCCAACAAATGGACGGCAATGCTCAAAAATCGACGGGACGATGCGAGCGACATCACTTCGAATTTTGCCTTTTATTCATGGGTTCGCGATAGCCTACTTGCCAACAAACCCTACGATCAAATGGTTCGCGAGTTGCTCGCTGCAACCGGTACTGTTTTGTCCAATCCGCCGGTCGCTTGGTACAAGCGCGTCAAAGAGCCCAAGACCCAGCTTGAGGACGTCGCACAACTCTTTCTTGGGGTTCGCATGCAGTGCGCCCAGTGCCACCATCATCCGTTCGAGCGTTGGAGCCAAGACGACTACTACAGCTTGGCCGCTTTCTTTAGCCAGGTTGGCCGCAAGTCGACATCGACACGTGGCGAGGACATGATCTTTCACAAGCGGGGGGTTGCTGGGGTTCCCAACGCCAAGACCGGGCAAATGCGGCGTCCTGCTCCCCTTGGACAGGGGACCCTTGAGATTGAACCCGATCAAGACCCGAGGCTTAAGCTAGCCGATTGGATGGCTGATCCCAAGAACCCATTCTTTGCCAAGGCGGTCGTCAATCGCTATTGGAAGCACTTCTTTCGACGTGGGTTGATCGAACCTGAAGATGACATCCGCGATTCGAATCCCGCTTCGAACCCCGAGCTCTTGGATGCCCTTGAAAAACGCTTTATCCAATCTGGATTCGACCTCAAGGAACTCGTTCGAACCTTAGTGCGGTCGAACACCTATCAACTCAGCTCGGTTCCGAAACCTCAGAACCTATCCGATCTCCAAAACTACTCTCGCTATTATCCACGGCGGTTATCGGCAGAAGTTCTGCTTGATGCGGTCGATGACCTCTCGATGACCCGAACCGATTTTCCAAATTTGCCTCCAGGCACGCGCGCGATTGCCTTGCCCGATAACAGCTACAACAACGCGTCTCCGTTCCTGAAGGTCTTCGGCAGACCCGAGAACGAGAGTGTATGCGAATGCGAACGAATTCAAACATCGAGCCTTGCGCAAAGCCTCCATCTGATGAATGCCAACGACGTCAAGAGCAAGCTAGCCAATGGAAATGGAAGAGCAGAGACACTTGCAAAGTCGGATAAATCCTCCGAGCAAAAAATCGAGGAAATGTATCTCGCAGCCTTCTCGCGCAAGCCTTCGGCTGAAGAACTTGCGATCGCCGTTGGGTATCTAAGTGAAGTTCGCAAGGATGCCAGTGGCAATCCAGTCGATCCGGCAAAGAGTTTACGAGAGAATCTTCAAGACCTCTTGTGGGCGCTTATCAACTCCAAAGAATTCCTCTTTAACCACTAAGCGACCTATGCAGCGAAGTTTAAAAACGACCGTTAGGAACATCTTTCTTGCGTTGCTTGTGGGATGTATTGGTACAGCAACCGCAGGTCTCGTCCAGGCTCAGTCGGTTTGTTTGCCTTTACCAAGACTCCTATCGATCAGCCCGATGGGTGGGCAGGTCGGGACGAGTTTTGATGCAACGATATCCGCAGAGAATATGGAGGATCCGGGGCCATTGATTTTCGAACACCCCGGAATTCAAGCTTCGGCGAAATTGGATGCTCAAGGCAAACCGATCCCGAATCAGTACAGCGTTTCGATAGCTGCCGATGTTCCGCAGGGGCTTTATGAAGCTCGGTTGATCGGACGCTTGGGAATCTCCTCAGCACGAATATTCTCCGTGGGCAAACTCGCTGAGATATCCCAAAAACCAGGCAACACCACCCTGGTCAATGCAATGCCACTGAGTGTCCCTGCGGTATGCAATGCCGTGGTTACGGCCCGGGCTGTCGATTTTTATAGTTTCGAAGCGGCTCAAGGCAAGCGATACATTATCCAGTGTTCGGCTCGGGGGATCGACTCGAAGCTCGATCCGGTTGTCATCGTTGGCGATGCCAACGGTACCGATTTGGTGGCCCAGCGGACCGGCGACACTCTGGATTTTGTCGCGAAGGTATCCGGTAAACACACGATCAAAATCCATGAGCTCACATTCAAAGGGGGGCCAGGCTACTTCTATCGTTTGAGCATCGAGGAGTTGCCACTGGATGCACCGATGCCGGTCTATCCAAGCACACGTTCGGTGAGTGCATTTTCATGGCCCCCAATTGGTTTGCCCCCTCAGTCACCAACGAACGAACAGGAAGACGCACCTTTTCAGACAATATCACTCCCAGCGGATATTGCTGGTCGCTTCTATCCAGCAGCCGATGTCGACACCTATGTGTTCGAGGCAAAGCAAGGAGAGACTTGGTGGATTGAAGTGGCCTCAGAGCGATTAGGGCGGCCGACCGATCCGTCGCTTGTTGTGCAGATGCAAAAGCCTGATCAATCTGGATGGTCTGATGTTGCCGAGCTCAATGATATCGCAAGCCCTATGAAGCCATCGAGCAATGGATATGCCTATGACGGCCCTCCCTTCGATGGGGGATCGACCGACATACTCGGCAAACTAGAGATCAAGGAAACCGCACGTTATCGCATCCTCTTGTCGGATCTCTTCGGCGGGACACGCAAGGATCCTCGCAATATCTATAGGCTGATTGTGCGACAGGCGCAACCTGATTTTGCCGTTGTCTCTTGGGGTCTGCACATGGAACTCCGCAACGGCGATCGAAATGCTTTGTCCAAACCGCTTGCCCTGCGAGCCGGCAGCACGGTGGCTCTCGAAGTCGTCACTGTGCGTCGTGACGGTTTCGATGGCGAGATTGTGTTGAATGTCGATGGACTGCCTCAAGGTGTGACGGCACAGGGTTTGAAAATTTCTGCTGGAAAGATGCGAGGCGTCCTGTTGCTGACAGCAACTCAAGATGCCCCGCAGGGACTTTCAAATGCCACCATCACCGCGTCGGCAAAAATAGGCGAGCAGACGGTGACGCATCCGATGCAGATGGCACAAATGGTATGGCCCATCCCAGACGCTTGGAGCGAGATCCCAAGCCCCCGACTCGTCTCAGGTATCCCCGTGTCGGTGACAACCTCAGAACTTGCTCCGATTACCATCGCACCGGCGGAGCGTAAAGTCTACGAAGCTAAGCTTGGAGAAGTCCTCAAGATTCCGATGGTACATACACTTCGAAGCGAGTTCTCTGGAGCGGTCTTGCAACTTAAGACGATGGGCTCTGGATTCGAAGGCAATCCGCAATTCGACGTTGCCATCGGCGCTGCAAACTCCGAGGCGACGATCAACCTCGGAGCAATTAAACCGCCACCGGGCGAATACACCATCGCCTTTTATGGATCCGCGGTAGCAAAGTACCGATACAATCCACTAGCGATCTCTCTGGTCGAGAAAGAACTCAAGACCACACAAGAGCAGCAACAGCAAGCGATCGAACTCGTTACGCAAAAAACCCAAGGGGTCGCTTCGGCTGCCGCAGAGCAAAAGTCGTCTGCGGAAACCGAATTGGCAGATGCAAACAAGAAAAAGCAGGAAGCTGACGCATTGGTTACGGCCACTCAAGAGAAGCTTAAACGGACCAACGAACAGGCTAGCCCCCGAGATACCGCAGAGATTATCATTACCGAGCCAGTGAGTATCCGAATCCAAGCTCCATGATCCTCGGCACCAACATCCATCGATAGGTGAATTCAAATGTTTAGAGAATCCGACATGTCGAATAACACGTCAAGCGGGCACGATCGCTGCTGTGGACCTTCGCCACTCCTAGGGGCCAATCGACGTGGGTTTCTTACCATGGGACTAAGCGGTTTTGCAACGCTGAGTCTTCCGGGGTTGTTGCGACTTCAATCTGCCATCGCGTCAGATCAATCGGGAAAACCCCGCGAACGCAAATCCATTATCATGGTTTGGAAGCCGGGTGGTTGTTCGCACATCGACACCTACGATCCGAAACCCGATGCGACCAGTGAATACCGTGGGCCGTTTAGCACGATACCGACGAAAGTACCTGGGATGCTTTTTACTGAGCTATTACCAAGGCAAGCTGCGATTGCAGATAAGTTCACTGTCCTAAGATCAATGCGACAGACAGCGCCAGGGCATCCGGCAGGTTCGATGCAGATGCTTTCGGGCGATCCTGATACAAGAGACAAGCCCAAGCCAAAGTATCCTGATTGGATGACAGTCACGAACTATCTGCGTTCACGCGAGGAGTCGCAACGCGACAATCCTTTACCGCGTTATGTAGGGATCAATCCGCCCTTGGAGTACAACGGACCGGCCTATTTAGGAGACATGTACTCCCCGTTTACGGTCTCTGGAGATCCTAGCAATCCGAATTTTTCGGTTCCTAACATCGGGCTGTCGGATGCAAGCGAAGTGCAGAGGCTCGGAAGGCGTAGCGATCTCAGGCAAAAGTTGGATACGCTCACCAGAGCATTCGATAAGGCAGGTGAACTCGGCGCACTGGATCAGTTCGAGTCCCAAGCCATTTCGCTTCTGACGAGTCCCAAGACCAAAGAGGCATTCGACTTGACCAAGGAGGACGATCGCACGCGAGATCGATATGGCCGTAACGCTTGGGGCCAACAATTGCTCATGGCAAGGCGATTGGTCGAAGCTGGTGTCGAGATCCTGACGACCAGCCTGAGCGGGCCGCTGTGCGGACGGGTCGGAAACTGGGACGACCATGCCGTGAATCACCATGTGTTTGATGCCTTAAGATTCCGTGCCGATGTGTATGATCAAGCGGTTACGGCTCTGATCGAAGACATCTATGAGCGAGGTCTGGACAAGCGAGTTTTGGTGGTCGTCACGGGTGAGTTTGGTCGAACGCCAAAAATCGAATATTCGCCAAGCACAGGTGCTGGCAATGCAAGTGCTGCTGCGGGAACGATCCAGCCAGGTAGAGATCACTGGCCGAGGGCGTTCTCCAATATCTGGGCTGGCGGAGGTATACAGACCGGACAGGTTATCGGTGCGACCGATAAGCGTGGGGAAGACCCGATCGAGAGAACTTGTTCCGCAGGCGATTTTCTAGCCACTGTCTACCATCATTTGGGCATTGAAGCCCATACGACGTTCATCAAGGATTTCAATGGTCGGCCAACCCCGATTGTCGACCAAGGTCGACCGATCAAGGAGTTGATCAGCTAGGTGAGCGATCTCGAACGGCTTACTCGAACGGCTGAGGACAGCCGTTCGACAATCTACTTGCTGATGAGGGCTTCGATATCCGAAGGTTGCTGCCCAACTGGATTCCGCTTCATCGGTGTTCCGTAGTCAAGCGAACCATCTAGGAAGCCACCGTGCCGGAGAAAGAACTGGTTGTCTTCGACGCCCATGGTACGATCCATCCGATCCTCTTTGCCTGTTGGATCGTGGCTGAAACGAGCTTCGGTAATCTCATGCCACTTGCCATCGGATGTTCTATACCATTGGTTGCCGTAGAGAGCCTTACGAACCAGGTGGCCATTTTCGCCCAAAAAGTTCTCGCTAAAGCTGTGTAGGCCACGCATATAGCCACCTTCCTTGGGAGCATTCCAAGAAGAAATCAGCATCCATTGGTTTTCTTCTGGATGGAACCAGTAACCTGAGAAAGTTGTATGAGTCGCATCGGTGGGGACAGCGGTCACTAAGAATCGTTGCTTAGCACCTGTCTTCCAGAGTACTTTAAGGTGACTGTGGCCTCCGGTTCCTTCGTTTCCAAAATCACCGGCAAAGACACCTTCGCCCTTGCCAATCAACTGCACCCGATTCTCTTTGGTAACCTTATTCCTATCGATCGCTTCGTTTCCACTATCCCAAACGCTAAAGATAATTCGTCGTTCGGTCTTCGAATTGACTTGCATGCCAAAGTAACCGCGATGCCAACCGCATGCCATGTAGAAAGTTCCTATTGGTTCTTCGACTCCGACGACCTCGGTGTAGAACGCCTCGACTTTGGCCTGGCGATCAACCGGATACATCAGGTGCACGGAAGCGGCATTGCGCCGCTCTTTGAGATTAAAAAAAGCGTCGACGCTAGCAGGCCCATCGAGTCGTAATTCCTTCACATCGATCGCCTCGCCCAATCCGCGAACAAGTTCGATCATTTGATGCGATGGCTGATCGATTTTGAGCTCAAATCTTCCGAAATCGACAACCGTGAACTCTCGTTCGGAACTGGTACCCAAGGACGAATGCTCTTGATCCCCGACCCGAAGTTTCAATCCGGCCACCGACTCGGCGCTGCCTCGCACCAGTACCTTAAGCCCGAGCTCTCCAGGGTTTTTGAAAAGTCCCCACCATCGGATCGATGGATTGTTGTCTTGCCATTTCAAGACACCTTGGTTTTCACGGATGCGGGCACCCCATGGGTCGGGATGTACATATGCTGTATGGCCAGGGATCGTCTTTTGCGCGAACAGGTCACTTGGCACTAGTCCAACAACAAATGCCGAAATTGTCCAAGCAACAAGCCAATGTGTTTTTGACGCGAACATAGAGCACCGATGATCGATAGAGAGTCGCTGAGATTGCTCAGAGGTACTGAAACCGAAGACTACTGCTGGAGAGCTTGTACAGGTATAGGGATCCCCTTGAGTTGGCCTTCGACGACCAACTTACGCCCGACGACTCCTTGGAAGTGGCAAACAAGCAGGTGGGGTTTCCTGAGTTTGAGGAGTTTGCACATGACAATCAGGCGATCGCCGGGGACGACCGGTTCGCGAAAGCGAACTTCGTCGAGTCCACCGAAGCCGACCATAGAATCCCCAAGAAGTTTGTATTTGTGAGCGCAATAGCAGCAAACCTGAGCGACTGCTTCAAGCATCACGACTCCTGGCATTAGGGGCATGCCTGGCATGTGCCCCCTGACCCAGAATTCATCGTCCGAAACATCTTTGTACCCAACGCAAGCGACGTTCACGGGGTCTTCATAGACGATCGCCGTAAGTTGCTCCATTTCGAAGCGCTGTGGGTTGAGTTTACGGATCTGATGAATATCCGCAGTTGGATGATCAAAATCGACCTTATCGAGATCGACGATGAATTCTTTCGCAACCACTAGGTGCGTACCTTACGACGCTTGGCCTTGCGAGCCTTGCTGTTGGCGGCTCTTTGTCCGTGGTTAGCTTTTTTGAGTTTGCGGTGCGGTTTGACCATAATTGACATTCTCCTCGTGGGGCGACTTTCAAAAAGTGCATAAGTTCTTGTTTAGCATGGACTTAGGTCATCCGCCGATATTTTCCAACATGAAAAACATCGCCCGAACGACACCAAACCCGTCCCCCTAGGCACCTCCTGTGCCATTGGGAGCGTAAGAATAGCAGGCAATCCGCCTGTTGGGAAGTGATTTTTGGCTTGTCATTTTCGCAACAACTAGCATATTATTTCATCGGATTGACCGACAAGTCCGGTTGGTTCGGGTCTGCAAAGGTCCCTAACGGCCTTTGGGGGCAGAGTTTGGTTTGTCGACAAGTTTTCTACGGAAATTTAGGATAGAGGTTGCACATGGCGATTTTGGTTACTCCCGAAGCGGCCGAGCAGCTCAAGCGAGCTCATACGGATTCCCAGCTTAGCGAAGACACTTTTGTCCGAGTCGGTGTCGTTGCCGGCGGATGCAGTGGATTCGAGTACTCGATGAATTTCGATGATCAGTTCGACGCGGCCAAAGACAGCCGCTACGAGCAAAATGGCATATCGGTCGTGGTCGACAAAAAGAGTGCATTGCTCTTGGACGGCACAACTCTAGACTGGTATTCTAGCTTGGAACGCTCTGGATTTACCTTCAACAACCCCAACGCAGTTAAGTCTTGCGGTTGTGGTAAATCCTTTCAGTAGAGGCTCAAGAGCCTCATAGAAATAAAAAAAGGCAATCGCGGAGTTTTCTAGTGGAAACTCCGCTTTCTTTTTAAAGCCTTTTGGCCTTATAGTTTTCAGAGCGACGGAAAACCAGCCCGTCGAGGAAAGCAAAGACAATGGCCAGAGCTGATTTACTGACAGTACCATGTGTTTGGGGATTCATCCCATATCGTCACTTCGGGATCGACCTCGGTGACGGAACGGTAGTTCATTTAGCATCGGTCGGTGGTGACACTTCCCAAATGGAAGTCCAGCGGGTAACGGTCGCTGAGTTTGCCGACGGCAAGCCGATTTCGATCGAAGACGTAAGCGAGGTGCTCGAGGACGACCAGGTTGTTGAGCGAGCCTTGGGAGCCGTTGGCAATACCCACTACCATGTGGCATTAGGTAACTGTGAGCACTTTGCGAGATTGTGTAAGTCAGGTGAGCACGTCAGTCATCAAATGGATCGACTTTTGCGAGGGGTGATTCGCGTTGGTCTTGCCGGGCTGGCTTCTGCTTCTGCCAGAACCGTTGGCAACAGTGCGACAGCAGGAGTTGCCATGTCACGCACGGCGGGAGTGGCAACATTGCTAGGTGAGGTTGCTCGGCATGGTGCTTATGCGCTCTCGAGGTGTGCCAAAGTCGAGCATCGCCATGCAGAGCGAATAGGTCGGGGCGTCGGAGCCGTATCGGCGGCAGTGGCCGGGTACATCACCAAGGGCCCGGCTGGTTGCGCTACTGCGGCAACGATGTATCTGACGGTCGATGCGATGAGTCAAAACGCGATGCATCAGATGCAGAGCAACGCCAAAAAGACCGCTGAATAATACTGAACTGAGCAAAGAGACGAACAAGAACAATCCTATGGGCTGTGGACGCTTACCAAACGCGAGTCAGATCGACCGTTGCATTGGGTGCGGTCTTCATCGTTATCGACTCCGACTCTGTTGATTCGACGTATTGACCATCGACGAGCACAAGTTGGAGAACTTGATGCTCTTCAGGAAAGACGATCCAGTACTCGGGCACTCCCGATTCCTCGTAGAGCTTGCGTTTTGTTTTAAGATCATGATCCGGATTGGACGGGGAAAGAATTTCCACCAAAAGATCGGGTGTCCCTTTGATCTTCGTCGGCGTCATGATGTGCTTGTTCTTGATCGTCACAACAACGAGATCGGGTTGTACGATATCGTGGTTGGAAAACTGGAGATCTACCGGCGCGTCGATGACCTTGCCCTGTCCGGTCAGCTCTATCTGGGTGTAAAGCTGAAATTGAATGTGACGTGAGACTTCCTGGTGATAAAGATTGGGTGCTGGATTCCCAATGTGTTCTCCATGGATGATTTCATGGCGTTTTCCATCCGCAGGGATGGCCGCATACGCTGGATAATCCCAGAGCGATTTGGCTTTTTCCTTGACATTCATTTTGAACTCCTTCATTCTGGATTCATTATCTTAGCACCCTTATTGTACCTAGGTCGTATGCAGCATTGTAGCTCACGGCCACAGATCCGCCCCCGGGAACCCTCTCATCAAATTCCGTGTCCGATCCTCGTTGAACCTGGCATAAGGATGGTAGAATGTCCGAATGGAACTAGAATTCCCACGGCGAATACCTGAGAAACCAAAACATCCCTAGGCATCTCCTCCAAACATGAACGAACTTCAAAACAGACTGCACGAATCCTACGCGAATTTGCTCCGTCGAAGATGGTTCCTTAAGGAATGTTCGGTGGGTCTAGGCTCGCTTGCTGCCATGGAACTGCTTGCGGGGGATCTTGCGGCCGAAGGACAAGCGGGCCCTTTGGCACCCAAAGAGCCTCATTTTCCACCCAAAGTCAAGCGTGTTATCTACATGTTCCAAGCCGGGGCACCAAGCCAATTGGAGTTGTACGATCCAAAGCCTGAACTTGCCAAACGCAACGGACAACTCCCACCACCAGATCTTTTGAAAGGCTACCGAGCTGCTTTCATCAATCCTAACTCCGCGTTGCTCGGCGGAAAATTTAACTTTGCCCCCAAAGGACAATGCGGCATGGAACTCAGCGAGGTGCTACCACAGATCGGGGGCATCGCCGACGACATCGTTTTGATCCGATCCATGCAAACCGATGCAGTCAACCACGCACCGGCTCAAATCATGATGAACTCCGGTTCGCAGCAATTCGGACGACCGAGTCTTGGGAGCTGGACGCTCTACGGATTGGGCTCCGAGTCAAAGGATCTCCCTGGTTTCGTCGTGCTCACCAGCGCCAAAGGAACAAGCGGCGGAGCAAGCAACTACGGTAGCGGCTTTCTGCCGACGACTTTTGCAGGGATCCCATTCCGCTCCACGGGCGACCCCGTACTGTATCTATCGAATCCCAAGGGGGTCGACAACCAGGCCCAGCGCGAAACAATCGATGCGATTTCCAATCTCAATCGCTTGACCCTCGAACAAGTTGGGGATCCTGAGATATCCTCCCGAATTCAAAGCTACGAACTAGCTTCAAAACTGCAAACCAGTGCCCCCGAGCTAATGGATCTCAGTTCAGAATCAAAGGAGACACTCGATCTTTATGGAGTGAAAGACCCCAAGGAGGCAAGCTTTGCCAGGAATTGCCTGCTCGCCCGTCGGCTCCTTCAAAGAGGCGTTCGTTTCGTTCAACTGTTCCATGAGGTTTGGGATCAGCACGGCGATTTAACCAATGGTGTCAAGAACAATGCAGGGGCGACCGATCGACCAAGTGCTGCGCTCGTGCAAGATCTAAAGCGACTGGGGATGCTCGAAGATACTTTGGTGATCTGGGGTGGTGAGTTCGGGCGAACCCCGATGGTCCAAGGTGGAAACGACGGTCGAGACCACCACAATCGAGCTTTCAGTATCTGGATGTCCGGAGGAGGACTGAAGAAAGGCCTTGTTCATGGCAAGACCGATGAGTTCGGATTCAACGCCATTGAAAATCCAGTCCATGTGCATGATCTCAACGCCACAATACTCCATCTGTTAGGATTTGATCACACACGCTTGACCTTCCGATTCCAAGGTCGAGATTACCGATTGACCGATGTTCACGGCAACCTCGTGCAGCCGATTCTGGCTTAGGTAGTCAGATCACTGGTGCATTGTCGGAAAGCCTCATACAGACCAATTCCCGCAGAGACCGACAGGTTCAAACTACGAACCGGGCCAGTCATAGGCAACCGAACGCATCGAGAGAGATATTCTTGACGAACACTCGGAGGCAGCCCGTTTGATTCGCTACCGAATACGAGCCAATCGGCTACGCAATAACGAACCTCCGTGTGGAGTTGCTGTGCGAACTTGGTGAAGAACCACGTCCGATCGAGGTTCATCATGCCCAGCATTTCAGCCCAGCTATCGATCACTTGGATGTCCAAAAACTGCCAATAATCAAGCCCGGCTCGTTGCACGAGTTTTTCATCGAGCCGAAACCCCATCGGTCGAACGATCCAAAGCTTTGCGTCTAGGGCGACGCAGGACCGACCAATATTGCCAGTATTCTGCGGGATTTCCGGCTGAAATAGAACGACGTTGAAAGAAGGGCGACCAAGATCGATTTCGGACATAATAGGCCACTAGCATTTTGCAAGATCGGTTATAATTTCGTTCGACGATTCCGATTCACTGTTCTAAGCATCCAAGTTCGATATGCCAATCCCAGTCACCTGCCCAGGTTGCCTTTCCAGATTCACGGTTAGCGATAAATTCGCAGGAAAACAAGGGCCTTGCCCAAAGTGCAAGCAGAAGATTACGGTTCCTGACAAATCCCAGGAAGTAGTTATCCACGCACCGGAGAACTATGGTCCTAAAGATGCAGCGGGGAAACCGGTCCTCAAGCCAATCCAACGCGTCGATTTCACACCCAATGGTTTTCAAGTACTGATCGCTAGTTGCGTTGCAGCTTTCGCAATCATCGCAGCGCTTTGGGCTCGGCTATCTGGGATCACCCCTCCGACTTGGGCTCTAGCTCTCGTCGCAACGGCTCTGGCTTATCCTCTCGCATCCATCGGATACACTTTTTTCAAAGACGATGAACTTGGGGGATATATCGGGCAGGAGCGATTAACCCGACTGGGTATCTGCGCGGGGGTGTTTGCCCTTACTTGGGCTATCTATTGGCTGGTTTCGTCGTATTTTGGAAACCGAGTACTTGCCCAAGTCGACACGCTTCAGATGGTCATTCTGATTGCGATCATGTTCGGACTTGGTGTTGCCGTTTCGATCGGGTCTTGCGAACTAGAGGTTGGCCAATCGTTTTTTCATTATGCGATTTATTTTGTCGCCACGATCCTGCTTGCACTCCTTGCTGGCGTCGAGCTTGCTGAGCCCTTTGCCAAAAACCCCAACGATGCGCTGATCGGCTTGCCCAAGGGAAGCCAAAAGGTTCTCTTGCCCCAGCAACCACCCGCGCCCAACACTCCCGAAGCCAATGCGCCAAACCCTTAGATGTTTATCCGCTTTTTTGCCACGTAATTTTTTGGAGATCCTCCCGATGAAATGGTTGTTTCCCTTAGCTTTTGCTTTGCTCGTTGCTCCTTCCTTTGTATTGGCACAAGACGCTGATCCTTGGCAAAAGAAAAAGGCTGATAGCTTCCGACCTTTGACCGATGCGCAGAAAGCGGCGATTGAAAACGCAGTGCCCGCACAAGCGACTGCCTCACCAAAGAAGGAGCGACGCATCCTGTTGTTCTACCGATGCGAAGGATTCATCCATGGTTCGATTCCCTATGGGAACTACGCCGTAGAATCGATGGCAAAAAAGACGAAGGCCTTCACGGTGGATCTGGCCGACACCTACGATGTTTTCACACCGGAGAACCTCGCAAAGTACGATCTGATCTTGCTGAACAACACCACCCACATGCAGTTCCAAAATCCCGCTCAGCAAAATGCGTTTCTGGACTTCATTATGAATGGCAAGGGCTTGGCAGGCTTCCACGCCGCGAGCGACAATTTCGGGCGTCATCCCGATTGCCGCGCTGTTGTCGGTGGGGAGTTCGCCGGTCACCCTTGGAACGCCGGTGGAACTTGGGCTTTCAAACTCAACGATCCAGAGCATGTTCTCAATAAAGCCTTCGAAGGCAAAGGATTCTGGCATACCGACGAGATCTATCAATACAATCCAGAAACCTATGTCGGCACCAAGACGCTTCGTGTCTTGGTCAGCCTCGATATGAAACAAGAAGCCGTTAGCAAACTCATCAACGATGGACCTCGCGAGGTACCGGTCAGTTGGTTGCGAACCGCCGGCAAGGGCCGCGTGTTCTATACCAATTTTGGCCACCGCGAAGACACTTTCTCCAAGCCGATGATCCTCAAGCACATGCTCGACGGTATGCAGTATGCCCTGGGTGACTTGGAGGCAGATGCAACACCGACCGATCAAGCGGGGGCAAAGGTGATGGCACTCGCACCCGACAAAGCCAATTAGATCGGCTCGATCCGGATAATCGGACTGTTTTGCCGGCGAATCGGTAACTTGTGCAAGGAATTCTTCAACAGGCCTTCAGATCAAGAGGTACGTTCCTTCGAGGCACAGTGCGCCTCGATGCGTTCCATCACCTGTTGGCCTTGTGTGATCCTGCAAAATGCTCGCTTCGCCGCGAACCTCGAATGCCATTGCAATAAACCGCTCTACGCCCGGTAGCTTTGCCAAATTGCTCTGGGGTGTTTGCGGTTCCTTGTGCATTCTGCTTAGCGGATGCAAGACACTCACTCTACCTGCCATCAATCCAAATGGTGGCACGATTTTTTCGGGCCAGACCACCACACTCGTCTCCCCACACGGGGCGAATAATGGCTACCCGGCCCAAGGCCCCGCGTACCAAACGCCGCCCGAACCCAAGAAGTGCATGCACGGGGTTCCTATGGGTGGCGATGGCAAGTCAGGCCATCCATGCAAACTTTGCAAGGGCGGGCACACAACGGCTGATGAGGCTCGAGCCCGTTGCGGAGAACTCCTACTGACTCCAACCAAATTAGTTGCGCCCGTGGGTGGTGAAGTGATCTTATTGGCTGGTATCTGCGGAAAAGACGGCATGCTCGTTACAGGCGAGCCGATCGAGTGGATGCTCTCGCCCGAGAGTGTCGGCCAGATTATCGATGTTGGAGATAACAACCAGAGCCAAAAACAACATCTATTCAAGAAGCATCAAAACCAAAGCGATGCAGGCAAGATCGATGTCGACTTCGCAAGAGGTCGCACAAGCACCGAACCAGGAAAAATCACCCGAGGCACTTCCCGCACCGATGACGATCTGCCCATTCGCAAGGGGCAAACTTGGCTGAGTCTATCGAGCCCCAGCGAAGGAGTCTCTAAGGTTACCGTCATGGCTCCCGAGAGCGAGGCTTGGGATAAGCGTCGGCAAACCGCGACGATCTACTGGGTCGATGCGCGGTGGGAGTTCCCACAGATTCAGCAAGCGCAAAGCGGTCAACGGATCACACTTGTTACTAAAGTCAGTAAAGCCGACGGGCTGGTGCCAGCCGAAGGATGGATCGTCCGCTATCGGTCTTTGAACCCCGAGATTGCTCGCTTCCTTCCACAGTACGGAGAAGTGTTCGAGAAGTATGTCGACCGCAACGGAAATGCGGTCGTCGAACTGGTGAATATGCTACAACCCGACACGATTTCAAAATCGAATGCTTCGGCTCTGATCGAAGTCGAGGTAGTTCGGCCAGGGCAGTCGTCTGAGAACATGCCCGAATTGCCCCTTGGACGTGGAACTGTCCAAGTCACATGGAGTTCGGCTGAAATCAACCTGATCGCTCGAGGTCCAGAAGTCGCTGTACCTGGTCAACCTCTTTCCTATGGCGCAACGATTCAAAACGAAGGTTTAGCACAAGCAGAAAATGTAGTGCTCACGGCGGCGGTTCCTAACGGCATGACGCTCAAGAGTATTACACCCGAGCCGAATCGTCGGACCGGCAATAACATGTCATGGGACATCGGCGTTTTAGGTTCGCGACAAGCACTCGATGTTCAATTGGTCGTCGAAGCCACTAGCGAGATGGACGCAAGAGTGGTCTTTGAAGCAACCGGCGCACCGGGCATCCAGAAGAATGCCGTTGTCTCAACTTTGGTGCAAAAACCACAGGTCACTTTGAGTATCAATCCAGACCCGACGACCACCCAGGTTGCTGTTGGAGACCTCGCAACCTTTAACATGAAACTTACCAATACAGGAAATCAAACGATCACCAACCTCGTCGTTTTCCTCGAAGCTGGCCCCGGTCTAACGCACGCTCGGGATGGGGCAAGGGAGGTATCTAGACCAGTTGAGTATTTGGCACCGGGTCAATCGGTACCTCTCTCTGCGCAATTTCTTGCCGAGCGAGAAGGGGAGCTTACCCTCAAGGCGACAGCTCGGACTGCGAACCAAATTCTAACAGGCTCGGCAGCGACGATTCGAGCAATGCCTGGCACTCAGCGAATGCCTCAGGTCGAGCTCGATATGCGAGCAACCACAGGAGCAAATCCTATCGCTGTGGGCACTGCAACTTCGGTGCAACTCTTTGTCCGCAATACCGGACCAGTGGCTGTAAGGAATCTGATCGTCACTCTCAAATACGATCCAGCCTTGACCCCAACAGGGGCGTCAGCAGGTTTTGAGCCGATGTATGCAAACCAAATACTCCGATGGCGATTGCCCGAATTGCCCGTTGGAACAACGACCGATTATCAAATGAATTTCAGTGGTGGCCAAGTCTCTAACGATGCCCAAGTTGTCGGTACTATCGAATCCGAAGATCGTTCCGTGCGCGTAGTGAAGAACGTGGGTATTCCGATCGTGCAGTCTGGGGCACCGTCCGCTGGTGTACCCTCCAATCCAGCACCAAACAGCCCGCAACCCACCAACCCGACAACTGGAGTGATGCCCGCTCCAGCAACCGATTTGGTCGTCTCGATCGAGCCAGTGAGCCGCGCCGCGAGACTCAACGAACAATCCGATTACATCATCACCGTCAGAAACGCCTCTACCATCAATCAACAACAGGTCGCCTTGGTTCTTCAAGTCCCTGAGGGATTGCAGGTCAATGATGTTCGTGGACCTGCCGCTTCGAGCTACCAATTCGATGATGCCGGTCGAGTGTTGGCCATGGATCCAATCCAAACACTACGGCCTGGGGATCAGGTCGCTTACCGCGTCGTATTCCTGCACCGGCTCGTAGGCGAAGGTAAATTAATGGCGGTGGTCAAATCAGGGAACGCACCCAACCCAGTGAGCTCGGCCTCGACGATTGTCACGCTCGGCCCGTCCCCTTGAGAAACCAAGGGTGTTCGAAAAGCTAGTTTCTCCTCGGCCTACAGCATACAATGGTCCAAAACGGGAGAATCTCTATGAGCAGTGCGGACAAACCAGATATCTACAGTATTGAAGAATACCTTCAATTAGAAGCCCAATCGCTCCGTAAGAGCGAGTATGTCGACGGTTGGATTCGTGCGATGACCGGAGCTTCGATCAGGCACAATTGCATTAAGATGAATTGTTCGATTCTGCTTGGAAACTACCTCAAAGGCCAGAAATGTCGCCCCTATGATTCTGACACCAAAGTTCGAATCCTTCGCGATCGTAAACGCCGTTTCTATTATCCCGATTTCCAAGTCGTTTGCGAGTCCAATGATCCTTTGTCGGTCTTCCAAGATCGTCCTGTCTTGATCATCGAGGTTCTCTCCCCGTCGACTCGAGCGAACGATCTCCATGAGAAACTCGATGCGTACCAATCGATTCCATCGCTCGAGTGCTACGTCGTCTTGGAACAACACCAACCGATTGCGTACCTTTGGCGGAGAACTATACGAGGTTGGACCAAAGAGATGATCCAAGGCATCACAGCAACCATCGAATTGCCGTTCCTAAGCTGCACACTGGCGTTGAAAGATATCTACGAGGATATTTCGTTCACCGATACATGTGTCCAGGAGTCCGATCCGGAGTATGAGTTTAGTCAAGAGGAGATCGGATGAGCAGTGCAGACAAACCAGAACTTTTTTCGGTTGAAGACTATTTGGCTAAGGAGGAGGTTTCGCGATTTAAGAGCGAATACATCGATGGTTGGATTCGCGCGATGACGGGAGCTTCGGCCAGACATAATTGCATCGCGCAGAACTGCTTCCTGAGCCTTGGGAATACCCTCAAGGGCAAACCTTGCAAACCCTACATCTTCGAAACCAAAGTTCGAATCCTTCGTGAAGGCAAACGCCGTTTCTATTATCCCGATGTCCAAGTCGTTTGCGAGTCCAATGATCCTTTGTCGGTCTTCCAAGATCGTCCTGTCTTGATCATCGAGGTTCTCTCCCCGTCGACCCGAGCGAACGGTCTCCATGAGAAACTCGATGCGTACCAATCGATTCCATCGCTCGAGTGCTACGTCGTCTTGGAACAACACCAACCGATCGCGTACATTTGGCTTAGATCCAAACGAGGTTGGATCAAGGAGACCATCCAAGGCATTGATAAGACAATCGATCTGCCTTTCTTGAATTGTACACTGGCATTGAGGGAGATCTACGAAGATATCGAGTTCACCGATACTTGTGTCCAGGAGTCCGATCCGGAGTACGAGTTTAGTCAGAAGGAGATTGGATGAGCAGTGCAGACAAAACAGAACTCTTTTCGGTGGAAGACTATTTGGCTAAGGAGGAGGTTTCGCGATTCAAGAGCGAATACATCGATGGCTGGATTCGCGCGATGACAGGGGCCTCGATCAGGCATAATTGTATCGCGGTAAACTGCTTGCTGAACCTTGGGAATACCCTCAGGGGTAAACCTTGCAAACCCTACAACTCCGACACCAAAGTTCGTATCATTCGCGATGATAAAAGCCGTTTCTATAATCCCGATGTCCAAGTCGTTTGCGAGTCCAATGATCCTTTATCGGTCTTCCAAGATCGTCCTGTCTTGATCATCGAGGTTCTCTCCCCATCGACCCGAGCAATCGACCTTCATGAGAAATTCGATGCCTACCAATCCATCCCATCACTCGAGTGCTACCTCGTCTTGGAACAACACCAGCCGATCGCATACATTTGGCTTAGATCCAAACGAGGTTGGATCAAGGAGACGATCCAAGGCATGGATAAGACAATCGATTTGCCTTTCCTAAATTGCGAGATGGCGATGAAGGATATCTACGAGGATATCGAGTTCACCGATGCGTGTGTCCAGGAACCCGATCCGGAGTACGAGTTTAGCCAGGAGGAGAACAGATGAGCAGTGCAGACAAACCGGAACTTGTTTCCGTGGAAGACTATTTGGCTAGGGAGGAAGTTGCGCGATTCAAGAGCGAATACATCGACGGTTGGATTCGTGCGATGACTGGGGCTTCGATCAGGCACAATTGCATCGCGGGCAATTGCTTCCTGAACCTTGGGAATACCCTCAGGGGCAAGCCTTGCAAGCCCTACAACTCCGATACCAAAGTTCGAATCATTCGAGAAGGCAAACGCCGTTTCTATTATCCTGACGTCCAAGTCGTCTGCGAGTCCAATGATCCTTTATCGGTCTTCCAAGATCGTCCTGTCTTGATCATCGAGGTTCTCTCCCCATCGACCCGAGCAAACGACCTTCATGAGAAACTCGAAGCCTACCAATCCATCCCATCGCTCGAATGCTACATCGTCTTGGAACAACACCAGCCGATCGCAACCCTTTGGCGAAGATCTCAGCGGGGTTGGATCAAAGAGATGATCGAAGGTATTGACACGACCATCGAATTGCCTTTTTTGAATTGCACACTGGCATTGAGGGACATCTACGAAGATATCGAGTTCACTGATGCGTGTGTCCAGGAACCCGATCCGGAGTACGAGTTTAGTCAGGAGGAGAACAGATGAGCAGTGCAGACAAACCGGAACTTGTTTCCGTGGAAGACTATTTGACTAGGGAGGAAGTTGCGCGATTCAAGAGCGAATACATCGACGGTTGGATTCGTGCGATGACTGGAGCCTCGATCAGGCATAACTGCATCAAAGGCAATTGTTTCATATTGCTTGGAAACGCTCTCAAAAACAATAAATGCCGTCCTTATGATTCCGATACAAAAGTCCGAATCGAACGCGAGGGAATACGTCGATTTTACTATCCTGACGTCCAAGTCGTCTGCGACTCAAACAACCCATTGTCGGTCTTCCAAGACCTTCCCGTCTTGATCATCGAGGTTCTCTCACCGTCGACCCGAGCAAACGACCTTCATGAGAAACTCGAAGCCTATCAATCCATCCCATCGCTCGAGTGCTACATCGTCTTGGAACAACACCAACCGATCGCATACCTTTGGCTTAGATCTAAACGAGGTTGGATCAAGGAGACCATCCAAGGCATGGATACGACAATCAATTTGACTTTCCTGAATTGCGCGTTGGCGATGAAGGATATCTTCGAGGATATCGCGTTCACCGACACTTGCGTGCAAGAACCAGATCCAGAGTATTCGACGCACTAGCCACTACAAAAACTGATCCCTATGAAGACAATCGCTTTTTCTGTTGCCCTTCTATTTTCAGCAATCGCCACATGCTTATGTCAAGAACAACTCTCTAAGACATCAGTCACATCGGAACTCAAACCCGAAGACAAAAGTCTCCGGCTCAATGAGATCCAAGTGATTGGGACACACAACTCCTACCATTTAGCACCAACCCCAGAGATCATGAAGATCATCGGACTGACGGGTAAGGCCGTTGCCGATTCGATTGATTACACTCACGCACCGCTTGCGCAGCAGTTCGGAAGTCTTGGGATTCGACAGATCGAATTGGATATCTATGCCGATCCCGATGGTGGTCTCTACAGCAATCCCGTAGGCAGGAAGCTAGCTCAGCAGACCGAGGCCGATCCACGCATGCCCTTTGATTTCGACACGGTCATGCAAAAACCGGGCACCAAAATAA
Organism: Pirellula sp.; assembly: GCA_040381975.1. Lineage (GTDB taxonomy): Bacteria > Planctomycetota > Planctomycetia > Pirellulales > Pirellulaceae > JBKCUI01. The sequence goes on along the minus strand of JBEIGI010000002.1, from coordinate 69,007 downwards.
TCCATGCTCCTGGATTTGATTTCGCGACGCATGTCCCTACGTTGAAAATGGCTCTCGAGCAAACGGTCGCTTGGTCCAAATCCAATCCTGGACATTTACCCATTTTGATTCTGCTTGAGATCAAAGAAACCGCGACCGGGCCTGCAGGGGTAAAACCCCTTAAATTTAATCGCGAAAAACTCGATGGGCTCGACCAAGAGATTCGCGAGTGTGTACCCGTTGAAATGATGCTGACTCCGGATACAGTGCGCGGCGAATATTCTACTTTGCGAGAAGCGATCCTAGAGAGTGGCTGGCCCACCTTGGAACGCTGCTGTGGGAAGATTTTTTTTGCGTTGGACAATACCGACGGAGTGAAAGACCGGTATCTCGAAGACCATGAGTCCTTGAAAGGTCGCGTCATGTTTGTTTCGGTAAACCCGGATCATCCAGCAGCCGGTTGGATGAAGTTAAACGATCCTCTCGATGATTTCCAACACATTCAAGATTGCGTTCGACGAGGCTTTATCGTCCGCACCCGAGCAGATTACGATACAACGCAAGCGCGAAAGAACTACACGCGTCAACGAGACCGAGCTATCGAAAGTGGTGCGCAGTTCATCAGCACCGACTTCCCAATACCCGATTCCCGTTGGAGCGATTACTGTGTTCAGTGGCCCGATCGGGCCGTGTATCGCCGAAACCCTGTTAAAGCTCGATAACGACTTTGCCAAAGTGGGCGGCAGATTCCAAATACTCGAATGCCTTAGGAGTTTCCTCGAAAGGGAATACCTTGTCTATTTGGGGGGTTAGCGGATGTTGGTCGATGAATCGAACCATGGTTTTAAAGTCCTCTCGCGAACCGACGTAGATCCCGCTTAGCCTCACGTTGCGAGCAAGCAAGGGGAAGAGGCTCGTCGCAGGAGGACCGAATCCCGTTAGAACACCGATCAGCGCGATATGGCCCTCGGCACCAACAGCCTTCATAGACTGTTCCAAACTCCCCGGCCCACCGACTTCGATCACATGATCGATCCCCTGCCGATTCGTCCAACCCCAAATAGCCTTGGACCAATCGGGATTGGTTCGATAGTTTACGGTGTAGTCTGCACCTAGGCTCTGAGCCCGAAGAAGCTTCTCATCACTCGATGAGGTCAGGGCAACCTTGGCACCCATGAGTTTTGCAAATTGCAATGCGAAAATGGAAACCCCTCCGGTTCCGAGCACACAGACCGATTGGCCAGCTTGGAGTCCTCCGCGTCGAACCAATGCGACCCATGCCGTGAGGGCTGCGCATGGCAAGGTAGCAGCTTGGGCAAAGCTCCAGCCTCGGGGGATCTTCACCAGGGATTTTTCTGAAAAGACTGCAAAGTCACGGAGCATGCCATCTAGGTTTCCACCAAGGTCGGCTTGATGGTAAGCCAAGTCGAACCTACCCGATTCCCAGGTCGGAAAAAAGTTAGGGCACACCCGATCTCCAACCCGGAACTCGGTCACGGCGGATCCGACCGCGATGATTTCTCCGGCACCGTCGGAAGCCGGTACGATCCCGTCAACATTTCGACCGGCAAGATTTCGCCAATTGATCAGGTCGCGGTAGTTCAGGGAAACGGCTCGGACGGCCACGAAGCATTCATCCGGCTGGAGATTTCCAGGGCTTACCGGGGGCTCGGAGGTGGCGATAAGGTCGTAGGAGGTTGAATTTTTCCGGTAGATCCAGCGGCGAGAATCTTGCATGGGGAAAAAACCTTGGAAAGTGAATTGAAGTTGGCTTGTGATCCGAACCTGCTAAGATATGCTTCTGTCAGTTTACTGACCATTTGGAGGATAAGCGAATGGTTAGCGGCATCATTGGAAATGATGTGCCCCGTAAGGGGTTGCGGGTTCGATCCCCGTGTCCTCCGCTTCGACCATGAAGACGATCGTTATTTTCTCAGGAGCAGGTTTATCCAAGGAATCGGGAATTCCGACATTCCGAGATTCGCTCAGCGGACTTTGGGAAAACTTCAACATCGAACAAGTCGCGTCGAGGGGTGGCTGGCTTGAGGATCCCAAAACAGTCCTCGATTTTTATGCAGCCCGTTGGAAGAATGTCCAAGCTTGTGAGCCGAACGCAGCTCATAAGGCGATTGCGGATCTTGATCGCAAGTTCAGAGTGATCAACATCACACAAAACATCGATGATCTGCTTGAGAAGGCCGGAGCCAGTCAAGTCCAACACTTGCACGGACGCATCCATGCCCGCAAGTGCGAGTGGCATCAATCGATCAGCGGAATTCCTGGCGATCAGGAGTTTCATTGCGACTACCGAGTGGATCAAATCGCTCCGGTCCAAATCGGTGAGAAGTGCCCGAAATGCGGAGGGCAACTCCGACCCGATGTGGTTTGGTTTGGAGAAGCCGTCGCTATGAAGTGGGATTATTATCAGGAACTTGCCCAAACAACCGACGTCTTCATAGGGGTTGGGACTTCGGGACGCGTCGAGCCAGCAGCAACTCTCCTTTCGGTTTTCTTACCCGCTAAGGAGCGTTACTTTATCGATCCAGATCCGATGCAAGGACTCCGTACTTATAAGTTACTTCAAGGCACAGCCTGCAAGCACATGCCAATTTTGGCGAAGTCTTTGATTGAGCGTCTTGGAGAAGATTGATTCTCTTAAGGGCACGGGGAGGACTCGCAAAGTGAGCATCGGTGAATGGATCATCGCTTGGTCGATCCGCATAGCGATGCTCCTGTTTGTGGTAGTCCACGCTCTCGAATGGAGTACCGTAAACCGACCACGAATTCAATTCACTCTGAAAGTCCTGTGGACAGCAAGCTTCCTTCTCTTTCTGCTGCATGTCGCTGCAGCTTTTCACTTTGTCCACCACTGGAGCCACGACGCTGCCTATATCGCCACGGCCAACGAGACTCGCGAGAAAATGGGGTTTGCTTACGGTACTGGCGTCTACTTCAATTATCTGTTCCTGCTGGTCTGGGCCATAGACGTAGCGATGATCTGGCTCGGCAAGAGCTCAACCTCGGTGATCCAAAAGTACGTGAGGATTCTTGGGAGGTGCTACTTACTATTCATCGCGTTTAATGGGGTGATTGTATTTAAGTCGGGCTGGCTCCGAGTGATCGGGCTACTGGCGACAGTCATGCTGATGGTTCTTGCATTCCGTTTTTACCGGCGGCTCAAACCTAACGTCGCTTGACAGCTGTCTTGGCAGACGTCAGACCAAAGGTATTGACCGAATAGATAATTAATTTGCCGGTGGAATCTTTTGGAACCATGCCCTCCTTGAGTGGCATTCGCATGGTCGCAAGTGGCTGTGGAGGCGTATCGCTATACTGCAAGCCTTGAAAGACACCTCTGCCGAATGGATTGTTGCTCTTTTCTGGAATTCTCGCGATCTCTTTGCCATCGAACTCGATGACGAAATAGGCTAGCCCACTATCGACGTCGGCTTCGCATTCCCAAACGATCGCCTCTTGATCCATGGTTGCGTCTCTAGGTGCTGGTGGTGGAGAGTCATCGGACACCATAGAGTCTTTCGAATACTGCGTCCATAACTTGGCAATCCTTTGAGTGGGTAACCAAGAGCACTTTAAAGCGTCGGGTATTGCATTGCCATCTTCACTGAGTGATAGGGGCTCTCCGCCTTGAGGGACCAGCCAAGCTTGATTGGGATTCATGGGTTTGAGTGGTGCGCCTAGATGATCGGGTAAGCGTTGCTTGAGGCACTCATCGAGCCATGGGATCGCAAGATACCTTTGATTGCCGCACTCGTGGCTCGTCAAAGGATCGACTGATGTTGCGATAAGGGCTCCTCGTGATCGAAAATTGTTGAAGAATTCGAGGTTCGCTGGCCATACGGAGCCAAAGCGTTCGTCTTGCACGGTCACACCTTCTTTGGTTCCTACGTTGCACATTAGAGGAACGCTGAGTACACCTTCGTTGATGGCATAATTCTGAATGTTCCCTTTCGATGCGACAGGCTCAACAAGCGGTACACCTGACCTGAGCCAAGCTGCTACGGTCCTTTGCGGATAGAGCATCGCGATTCCTCCGCACCAATGACCACCACCGCTGTGTCCCCAAAGCGCCCAAGGCACTTGTTTGAGCTCAGGATGTTCGGTTTTCTCAGCAAGCAACTCCAAGGCCTTGAGGAAAGCTTTCGCTGATCCCTTTCTTGGATCGCACCACAACTGGCAATCCGCTTTATCAGGCTGTTCGTAAGCAGGGGATAATAGTGCACAGGAATGCTTCTTGGCTAATGCTTGCCAATGCAGGTCGTAAGCACCGGTCAATCCCGACTTGCAGGAACCTTCTCCGCATCCATGTTGGTGTACCACAACGCCTCGTAGAGTCTCTATTCCAGGTGGTATCCAAATCGTGAAATTCGCTCCATAAGAAAGTTCGCCAGACTCCGAGGACGGTTCAAGTCGAACGCGGTAGTACGGCCGGCTCGCCTCTGGGAAAACATCGTAGGGGGGCGACTGTGCCAAGGATTCATCGACGGAAGGCAAAAAGCAGCAGATAACCACGGAGAGCGAAATCCAAGTTTTTCTCAGATGCTGGCTCGTTATTGGCATGTTGGAATCCGTTGAAAGAGAACTGAAAGACTTGCTAAAGGTAAGGGCTGTGAGTATTGTATCGGATTGTCTGAGTGTACTGCTTGTCGACCCAATGCCCAAGTTTCGTTTTGCTGTAATGAAAAAAGGTTTCATTGTTTCTCAAATCACCGATCCAAAGAAACTTCTAGGCATTGGTGATGATTGGAATCGACTTTCGGAACTCAGTCCCTATCCCCAAGGTTCAGACAGTGGTTCCTGGGATCGGTCGTTTCCATGGCTTCTTGGGTGGCTTAGCGAGCTACCCGAACAACAGAGAGATCCTTTGGTTCTCGTGGCAAGCTTATTTGGGCAGGTTCGTGGCATTCTACCGCTGATGATTCACGAAGGATCCGAGGGATCGGAATTTCGACTCATCGGTTCCCACGGCTGCTTTGGGGACTGCAAGGGAATCCTTGGAGCCCCAGCAGACCAAACGGCCCTTGGAGAGGCTTTTGCTAGCTACTTATCTAGCCAGTGGATCGGACGATCAAGTCGGATCGAATTCAAGCGTGTCTACGATAACGACCATGGGATCCTTACAATGGTCAACCATTTGGTCTGCGATTCGGGTTGGAATGCGACAACCCGTCAGGATTCACCTGCGAGATATGTTTTCTCACCGACAATCGGGCCTGACGGAGAACCGATTTGGCCCCTGGCTTCGCGTCGCACCATCGGGCTTGTCAAGAAAGCTTGCCAGAGTGGACTTTTTCATTACGCCCAAGCCTTTGAAGACACAGACAAAGACCTCGTCATCAAGCATATCCTCGGGATACGGGGGATCATCAAGAACGATGCACCGGAGTTGAAGCAACGCTTCGGTGCGATCGCGATGACTCAAAGAGTGATCGACTACCGATTTGCTCCTGGAACCCCGCAGAGCCTTTCGAACATCGGGCAACTGGGTACCTGCAATCTGCAATGGAAAGGCAATCCCATCGCTGGTGCTGTGTATGTGGATCATGGTGCTGCGCGGTATGTGTTCTGGATGGAAGTGCGAGTCCATCCCGATCAAGAGCAGTTGGTCTTCTGGATGCTGTTTTCCAATCTGATCCGATCCTCCCTTGATGTAGGGCTCCGAACCATTCATGTTGCATCCCATCTAGGGGCACGTGCTATCGGACTAAAGAATCTCGCCGCCAGAGTTCAAACGATTCAGGCTCAATCAAGCTCCTCTGTACAAGAAGAAGTAACAACGGAGCACACCGAGCTATCGATCGCCTCGAACTGACCACTTGCCATTCGAGCCCCTTTTGACGATATTGCTCGCCTCTAGCAATCAATGCACATGAGGGGTGTTCGATTATGCCAAGAATAGGCAAGTTTCTTTGGGACGACGGTGGGCGTGCCATCAGCGGTTTTGTTGGTTTGACAGGGGATTGTGTAACGCGCTCGATTGCGATTGCAACGGGACTCGCTTACCGGGACATCTACCAGACGCTCATGCAACGCCACGGTAGTTCGCCGCGAAACGGTGTTCCGCAGTCGGTCTATGGGCCCTATCTTGCGGAATTGCGATGGGAAGAACAAGTCATTGCAAAACCGTTTCTGCCACTCGAAGACTTCGATTTCTCCCCTGGCTACTCAATTGTCTTGGTGCAGGATGCTTATGGACGCAAAAGCCACTTGGTCGCGGTGATCGACTCTGTCCTGCATGATACTTGGGACCCCCGCGATGATGACAGTACCTATCTGGTCAACAAAATTTGGAGGCCAACCCAAGGTGCGGTTTGCAACACAAAATTCGCTAACGGAAAAACGGAATCCAAACACCAGGGAGATTTGACTCAAACGGAGTTCGAAAAAATCATACAAAGGCTCCGAGCGATCGATAACACTGCGAGGAATCAGGCGGCAACCGAAGGAGAACGAGAAAATGCGCTTCGCATGATGCAAAGCCTAATGCTTCGTCACAACCTGACCCGCGAAGACTTGGCTAGTCAAGACGGAATCGAAGCCACGGGTTACGCCAGGATCGCATGCCCAGTCAACAGTTCGAAATCCCTAGCATGGGAAAAAGACCTCGCGTATTACATCACACAGCATGTCTTTCCCTTGACCCAGTGGTACTCAGGGCGTAAAGGACACCGTACGATGTTCTTTTTTTACGGACCTCGCACCGATGTCGAAAACGCGATCCAACTCTTTCGCGAATTGTTGCTGACGATCGCTACGGCTGCCAAGTTGCTCTATGGCGGGTACGCTCGGGGCAGCGGTGCGTCGTATGCTGAAGGGTATGTCAACTCACTTCCAAAATCCGATGCCCTAAGTGGTCAATCGGCCAAAGATCAAGTCGCGGAGAGTTCCTCGTCCGAGTCCTCGCAATTCGCATTGATGAAACAACGTTCGCTTGCGGTTCATGAAAGGGCAAAAGAATGGCTCGCCGTAGAATGCGGGATCCGACTGGTAGTCACCACACGAAGACTGCGCGATTTCCGTGACCCAGCCGCCGAACTTGTCGGTCGGAAACATGGATCCGAGCACCGCATCGATCCTCCATCGGCCCCAAAACGTCTTCAGTGAAGCTAACCTCTAGCGAGAGTCGCTTGTCAGACGGGCCTTAACACCTTTCTTGGCTCCGTAAGGTTCTTTTGGAGATGGTGTATCTGAAGCGATGCGATCTTCAGGTGGCTGCGGATCGGAAGACTCTGGCTTCGATGGCTCAAAAAGCGGATTGGCAAAGGTCAATTGAAAGCGAGGGTCAATGCCGTTAGGGGACTCGCCACTGGGAATCTCATCATTGAGTACCCGCTGACCCATGATGCGTCGACCAGCAAACCGAGGGCCCCGATAGATTGAACCTTGTTGAATAGGCCCAATTCCTAAAAACCACGTATCCTTGGCATTGCTTCCTGCTTGCGCAATACCAGACTGCCATAGAGGTTCTCGTGTTTCCCGATCATAAGCAAACACAGCGATCTTTGAAGCAGCACTCTTGACCTCTTTTTTCGCAAGAGAAATTTCAGGGATCGACGGCAGTGTTGGTGCTGCAGCGATCAACGTGCTTGTACCGCCAAAAAGATTGATCGCTGGGATACCGTAAGTGACATTGTGTCCGTCTGTACCTAGAGCCCCACATCGAGCCTCGCAAATGATATCCGCCACGTCCTTGGTATCTACAATTTGACAACCTGCGGCTGTCAACTGTTGACGAATCGAACTAATCACGTAATCGGAAGTAACCAAATTCGCTTGCATCGGCACTCCAGGAATCGGCTTACCAGCCGATGCCATGTAAGTCGTATCGAGATACACCTTATAGCCTGTTAACGGTCTAAAGTCGATTTTCGAAATCGTCGAATCAACAGCGTCCGACATCAGCAATTGCTCGGTCGCAGTGACCGATTTGGTGGTTCCACATCCACTGAAAGTCAAAAGACTCAGCGCGATGCATGCTAGAACGCAAATTCGCGTTAACCTATTTACCATAAGTCCTATTTTCATGGAGTTTCAGCGGATCCCTGTATCTTCCATCGAACTTGACTAGTCGCGTTGGCTTGGCGAGTTCTTTGGGATTCCTGTCTCAGGGCGTTGACTAATTGTTCGGTCGGCTGATTGATCGTAAGCTGCCGTGTATCCCCCGACGAATCGGTCATGATCACAGTCATGGTTGTTTGCGGTGCAGGCTTGGATGGCTCAGCCACTGCGCTGTGCAAGTTTGCGGAACCAGTGCTCCCTAATTTTTGAAGCATATCGAGAACACTTCGCGTACCGCAGTAAAGCCCTTCATCTAACTGGGCATCTGCAGCAAAACAAACACCAAGTAACTCTCCGTTGGAATTGAACAGACCTCCCCCGCTGCGCCCTTGAACCGGTGCTCCTGCGGTTTCAATGTTGGCTGAACCCATATATCGATTCAGCTTCGTGACTCTGGAGTCACGCCTAGAGGGCACATCACCGTGATCGCATCCAAAACTAAAGACAGGATCGCCTTCGCGTAACAAGTCTGCTTGCTGTGCGACGCGAGCACTGGGCACAATCTTGCCAGGATTGATTGCAAGAACCCCGATGTCGATATCGTCGATTTGATAATCGACCAAGGACGCCTGATACCGAACTGGAACACCTGCCTCGAATCGCTCTACGAAAACAATAGAACTCTTGTTCCAATTCCTAAACAAATGCCCACAGGTCAGAACCACTGCACCATTTTGGTTGCTGTCGATGATCGTCCCGGACCCGACGGCATGCGATGCGGGTTCGTCAACAATGATTCGTACCGTAGCCGCTTGTGGGTCTGTTGCAATCCTAGGACTTTCCAGAGACGCTCGATTGCTGGGACGTTGCTGCATCGGCACTAACTGATCGACATCGATCGATCTGATGGAGTCCGGAGCGGAGAATCTGAGCATACGCTTTGAGAATTCGGTCCACGTGCTCGGGCCTAGTATACGATCGACCTCACGTCCGCTACGAACCAGAACCGTCGTTGGTGTATTGTGCACACGCCATCGCTGTGCAACGTGCGATTCTCCCCGTACATCGACCAAACGAATCGCCCACCCACGATCGACGGCTTGAGCAGCCAAATCGTTCATCGAAAGACTCGCAGGCTGTTGCGAATCAACAAAGAGAATCGCCATGCAATCCCCGACGCCTCGGGCACTGGGTTCGGGCGAAACTTGCCCAGGAGCAATCTCGGAGAATATGCCAATTAGAAATGCACAGACAAGGCTGACTGTCCGTACGAATCTTTGAATGTGCGATCGCCGGCGGAACTCCATTGGCTCTTCCTTGCTCGAATCCTAATCGGTAAAGCCTCGATTCCCTCCGAGGCGAATGTCCTTGCGTGGACCCAGACTCAGTGTCCAAAATCAATTGGATCGAAGCAATATCATTCAGCCGTTTTTGATCTCTCCAACACAATCTCGTTTGCTAGCAAAACATCGACGCCTACCATGAGCGTTGTATTTCCACCCCCAACAAACACCCCTTGGATCGGTGGCACATCGGAGTAATCCCTACCCCAGGCAAGAGTGATGTGATCGAGATCCACACGCATATTGTTGGTTGGGTCCCAATCGATCCAACCGAATTCTGGAAGATAGATTCCGACCCAAGCGTGGGAGGCATCGGCTCCGATGAGCTTTGCCTGACCCGGCGGGGGAGTCGTAAGGAGGTAGCCACTGACGTACCTAGCGGGAATTCCTACTGTTCGCATGCAAGAGATAAATACGTTCGCTAAGTCTTGGCATACCCCCTGGCGAGTTCGAAGAGTGTCGATCGACCGTGTCGTCACGTCAGTAGAAAGAGGCATGTATTGGATCGATTTGTAAATATGCTGGTTGATTTGGTCGAGCATTTCCAAGGTGTCTCGGTCGGGATCCCAAATCGGCTTGAGAAAGGCTTCGAAATCCGAATCGACAGCACAATAGCGAGACGGGCTTATGAATTCTTGAGAGCAAAGCCCCTGTTGGGATCGATCCCTCTGGAGCAGATTGGGATACTCTCCGATTGGATACCCTGCATACCAACGATGGATTGGCTCCTGGCGCTCAACGGAGCATTTCGAATGCACGAGCATCTCCTGATGGGGGCGCTCGATGCTATAGAACTCGATTGGATTTCCGAAACCGTCAAGGCCCGTGGAACGATATTCCGGATTGGGTTGGATTTCGATCGATGCATGCAGCAACCTTTGACCTGGCGCTTCGCGGGGACGCAGATGGAGTTGGTTGTGGCAAAGTGAGGCGGCAAAGCTGTAGCGATATTGGGTCGTGTGCGAGACGAGGTATTCTCTGACGCGGTAGGTGTCGCTAGACATTCGAACTTTCGGAAACTTCGAAAACAAGTCGCTACGAGCCCGTGCCCCGGGTGCAATCAAGCCGCGCTTTACGGTATTCTATCGAGTCCTCGACCTGCCCCAAGACCACTGATGGACAATCTAACCATGCAAACCGTACAAGAAAGCATCTATGATCACCCAGTTTACTACGATTTAATCTTTGGGAGCGACTGGGCCGCTGAATACAAATTTCTCTCTGCTGCCTTCGCCAAGTATGTTCGGGGGAAAACCAAAAGACTTTTGGAACCGGCTTGCGGTACAGGTAGGCTCCTTTATCGAATGATCCGAGGGGGATACCATTGCCAGGGACTCGATTTGAATGCAAAGGCGATCGATTTTTGCAATAAACGGCTCAAGCGTCACGGAATGAAACCGACCGCATTTGTTGCCGACATGTGCAATTTTCAAATCGACAAACCCTGCGACGCAGCCTTTAACACCATCAACTCCTTTCGACATCTATCGAGCGAGCAACAGGCGGTAAAGCATTTGCAAGCCATGGCTGCAGCGGTTCGTCCCGGTGGTATCTATGCGCTCGGATTTCACCTGACACCCTTGGTAGGGCCGACGACCGACGAAGAAAGCTGGACTGCCCGTCGAGGGCATTTGCAAGTCAACACGCAAATGTGGCCTCGCGATAAGGATCCCAAAGCCCGCGTCGAACGATTCAATATCCGCTTTGATATCTACCGACCAACCGGGTCGATGCGAATCGATGATTGTTTGGTTCTGCGAAGTTACACCTACAAGCAATTCGAAACACTTGTAAAGAAAGTCCCCGCTTGGAAAATCGAGGCTGCCTACGATTTTAGCTACGATATCGAGGAGCCTATCGAAATCGATGAGACCAGCGAGGATGTCGTCTACATCCTAAAACGTCAAGCGTAACCCACTTAAAAAGGTGCGTCCTCTGCGTCGTCCGAAGAGGCTTGAGAGAACTCGTCATTGACCGATGCGTCTGAACTTGGCGAAGCCTCGGCAGAGCGTCGAAATGAAAGTGCCTCGGCACTGAGAAAATACTTCACCTCGCTCTGAGGATCTCGCTGCCATTTGCGTCCCGAGAGCCGATAGTTCACCGTGATGTCATCGCCGACACTCAATGCATCCACGCTATCACAAGCATCACCGATGAAATCCAAAGGGACATAATTGGTGAATCGCCCAAGGTTCTGTTCGAGCACCACAAGCCGCTTGCGAAAACCTTTTTGTCCAAAGGTCTTGGTCTCTTCGATCAAATGGACAATGCCTCGGAGGGTCGCGTTGGACATAGCAAACTTTGCTTTCGAAGGAAAAAATCTCGTATCAGGAGTGCTTAACAGTCCCGAAATTCTAAACGTTATTCCCGCGATTGGAATACCACAAAGATGTGTCTAAAGCTCTACCTCGCGGAGTCTATTTTTTTGCCAAACCAACCATTTCCAGCAGTTTTAAGGCGTTGGTTGTCGGCGTCACCCCCGGGCGCATCTTGTAATCGAACCGCATCTGCTCTCGACCGTCAATCGTCTCGAAAAACTCGCGAAAATGCACCACCTGCGACGCTCTGGCGACCCCTTGGCAGTTGGCCAATTCCAGGTCGTGTGTGCTGGCAATGACCATCGCTCCTAATTGGACGAATTGATCGAGCACTTGTTCGACGGCGATTTGCCGCTCGCGCGAATTGGTTCCCTGAAGGATCTCATCCAGAAGAACCAACGACACTCGGTTCGATCCACCTTGCTGATGCTCTCGAGTCGCATCGGTAATCGCCCGAAGGCGTTTAAGTTCTGCCATAAAAAAGGAGACACCGTCGGCCAAGCTGTCCTGGACACGGATGCTCGAAGCCAGTTGGCAATTAGGTCCTTGCCAAGAACTGCAAGCAACGGGGCTTCCGAGTCGACCAAGCACCGTGTTGATCCCCAAGGAGCGCAGTAAGGTCGATTTACCAGCCATGTTGCTTCCAGTAACTAGCAGCAGGGGTTTTGATTCGTCGATTTGAACATCATTCAATACGCGTTGGTTATCGGGAATCAACGGATGCCCAAGTTCAGTTACCTTCAGATCGCGTTTTGCGGTATCGGAACACTCTGGAAAAGCCCAATCAGGATACTCATCGGCTATTGCAGCAGAGCAAACCAAAGCCTCCAAATGCCCAAGCCCCTCGATCCAGCCTTCGATGCTACAGCCGTGCCGGGTTTTCCATTTCTCTAATCCCTCAAGGACTCGAGCATCCCAAAACAGGAGCAATTGCAGGCACCAATAAGGAATGAACAAAAGCGGATTGCGTTGAATACCCGCGAAACGCATCCGACGCTGTAGGCTTGCTATCGCATCGGTTGCAGAGAAAACATTGTTGTGAAAACGCCCCTGCAGTTCTTGCAACAATGGAGACTTGGCCTCAAGCCGCTGACCTAAATCCAACAATTCTTTGAGCGATGAAAGCTCGCGGTTGGCATTCCCGATCTGAACAAAAAGGTCGTGGATTCTCCCAATGATCGATACGGTCACAAGCAGGTTCAAGGCAATACCTGCCAAGAAAGCAAAAAAACTGTAATTGAAGAGCTCGATCCGTTGAACAACCAAACTCAACACCATTCCAGCGATCGCAACAAGCGATATGCTCGGCCCTATCCAAGTCATCGGCTTTAGCCACGGGCGACTTGCAAAAAAGGACCGTGAGCTTCCCCATTGCGCGATTCGCTCTGGCGAAGTATCGCAACCTCGAAAGCCCAACGCAGCATCCCAAAAAGATTCTCGCCAGCCTCTTTGCTCTTTGAGTTCGATAACCGCTTGTTGCCGCTGTTGGATCACTCCAACAGCGGTCCAGGTGGCCATCCACTGGCCGATGGTCTTAGCACCCGACTCGGTAACGGCCAATGAAAACCATCGGAATAAGGAACGATCCCCAAACAAGTCTAAATCCTTCGATAGCTCGCTTGAGAATCCCGCTGCCGCGACCTCTGTTGGCAAAGCTGGCAGTTGGTCCCATTGCCTTCGACATCGGGCTTGCATTCTTCGATAAAAACTGCGCTTTTGAATCGCCCAATCCAATTGATCCCGAAGCACTTCTTGCCAAGATGCAAGGGCCAGGAATCCCACGATGAGGAGCAACCCTAGTATCCAAACAAGGCTTGGTAGTTTTGGCTCACTCAAACCGACGATCACCAGCAAAAGACCAGGGATCGCCGTCGCGATCCTGCCAATACTAAGTTTCTTTGAAAGGGACTCTCCGATTGCGATGCGCTCATCGAGCTCTTTGGTCTTTGATTCGTAAGCGGACTGTGCGGTATCCAAAGAATAGACTTTCGATCGATTGACTATGAGAAAAGTGCAGCGGCAAAGTCGTCTGGCGAAAATTCTTGGAGATCCGGTAGTTTCTCTCCAAGCCCAACCAGTTTTACAGGGAGGCCAAATTGCTCGGCGATCGGTATGATCACACCACCCTTAGCCGTACCATCGAGTTTCGATAACACGATGCCTGTGCAACCGGCAGCCTCCGAAAAACCCTTGGCCTGGCTGATTGCATTTTGGCCTGCTGTCGCATCGAGAACCAAAAGAACTTCATGGGGAGCAGACTCGACATGTTTCTGAAGCACACGCTTGATTTTCTCCAGTTGTTGCATCAGGTGGCTTTGAGTCTGAAGTCTTCCTGCTGTGTCAACGATACAAACATCGTACCCCTCAGAGACCGCCTTTTGCATGGCCTTGAATGCCACCGATGCTGGATCGGAACCTTGTTCGCCGAGCATGATATCGCAACCAATTCGATCGGACCAAATTTTCAGTTGCTCGACCGCCGCTGCCCTGAACGTATCCCCTGCAGCCAACAACACTCGATTACCTTCCTGCGTCAATCGATAAGCGATCTTGGCAATCGATGTCGTCTTGCCCGAACCATTGACTCCAACGACCAAAATAACGGCAGGCTTTGTATCGGGCAGATTCAGCTTACCACCTTTGCTCTTGAGTGACTCGGAAACTTGATCGCGAATGATCTTTAAAACGTCTTCCTGGTGGACCTTGCGAGCACGGTACTGATCGTGGATCGAATCCTTGATCTTGGTAGCCATATTCGGCCCCATGTCGGTTCGAATCAAAATTGCATAGAGTCGGGAGAGGAATTCATCGTCAACCAATTCGCCTTCGGATTTCCACAAATCCCGAATATCGGTTCGAAGAAGTTCGTTGGTTTTTTGCAAGGCACGTCGAAACCAACCAACCTTGCTCGTCGAACTTTCCTCCGTTGGGGTCGCAGGCTGCTCTTGGTTAGCCCCTGCATCGGGAGCCTCTTGCGGGGCTCTTTGCTCGGTTTCCGATGGGCTTGAGTCGTTGGCAGACGGCTTCTTTTTCTTCCAGAAAATCATTGCTTGTTTAAATCCTCTCAGGGGGTGACAATCCAAGGTTTTAGTCGGGGAAAATCGAGTCGACAAGGGACAAACGCCAACGATGGCTGGCTTCCGGCTTTTTTCAAGGAAAAACCGAATGATTCGTTACCACAATGAGCTTCTTCTACAGGCCGACGAGTTCGTCGACTGTTTGGTCCGATCGACCCTCGCCGAGCGACGACCAGTGGATGATATTGCCAGGATCGAAGGGATGCTTCGGCACGCCGATCTGATCATTACCGCCCGCACCACATCGGGGCTACTGGTGGGTGTCTCGAGGGCCCTAACGGACTTTCACTACTGCACCTATCTGTCGGATCTTGCCGTCGATGTGCATTACCAGCGCAGCGGTATCGGTCGCGAATTGATCGCCAAAACCCACCAACATGCGGGACTTGATACAACTCTGATTTTGCTTTCAGCCCCTAAAGCCGAGAGTTACTACCCTCATATCGGAATGACCCGACACCAAAGCGCTTGGGTCACTCCTCGATCCTCTCCTTAATCCACGAGACGATCAAGCCACGATGGTTGTTGCCAAGTACCCACGGGTCGACTTGAATACCAAGGCATCCTGCGACGCAAGTTGCAATGTCTACTGAGCGGACACCTTCATACTGGGTAACACGTTTTCCATCCTCAAAGATGGTGCTTCCTGGATCAGAAAAATCGCTCTCGAAAACGTCTCTCAACTTGGCGATCCAGTCCTCTGGGACCCGCTGCGATCGACAGTAGTCGCAAGACCAGATTTCGTCGCCATCGCAAAGATCAAGTAGCGACAACGCAAGAGGCTTGCTGATTTTCGAGAATCCTTTCGACATCGGGGCTGGATCTCCATGAGTTCCGTTTGCGATGAATTTGGTGTATATTCGCAGAGACCGACATCTGCGTTTGCCTATCATTACCTCTCGATGGAAAAAAACCAAGCGATGACGCACCACGAATATATTTCCCGGATCGAAAATCTGATGGATCCTCAGGGCAATATCCTTTTGAACATGACGATTGAACAAGCCGAGCAACACGTTCTTAGCGGCGATGCCAATCAGGTCGCGCAGATCGATGGGCAGTTTGCGATCTGCGTGGCTCAAGGCAAGACGGTTCGCATGGCTCGATCGATCGGGCGTCCGATGCGTTATTTCTTGGCAAAGAAAGCCGATGGCCCTTGCTTGATCGTCGCCGAGCAAATCCAACAAATTAGACACAAGCTATGCGAGATTGGGTTAGAAGATCAATTTCATCCGTCCTACACCCGGATGGTGCCCGCCCATTATGTCGTTGAACTTGAACTCATCGGATGTCCAGATCCAAACCCGCTCTATACGCGTTACTTCACACCCAAGCGCAATCGCTGGTCGAACGATATCGAGAGTATCGGAGCAAAATACATCGGACAGCTTGCCTCCGAATGCGACCTTTGGCTCGACCGTATCGGACCCAATGAACCCATTGGAGTGATGTTTTCCGGTGGGATCGACAGCGGAGCGGTTTTGCTGATACTCCATCACTTGATGCTACGCCGAGGGCAAACTCCACAGCGACTCAAGGCCTTTACGTTATCAGTCGACGGGCGGGCAGAAGATGCACAGCAAGCACATGCATTTCTGAAAGAGTCCGGACTGCAAATGCTTCTTGAGGTACTCGACGTATCGTCAGACAAGCTCGATTGGCGCCGCGCCGTTAGAATCACCGAGGACTACAAACCTCTGGACATCCAAGCTGCGACGATGGGTCTGGCGCTTTGCGAAGCGATCCGAAGTCGTTATCCGGACTGGAAATACCTAGTCGATGGAGACGGAGGAGACGAGAATCTCAAAGATTATCCGATCGAGGAAAACCCGGAATTGACGATACGGAGTGTGTTCAACAATTTGATGCTGTATCAGGAGGGTTGGGGGGTACATGCGATCAAACATTCCTTGGTTTATTCAGGAGGACAAAGTCGCGGACATGTAAGAACTTGGGCTCCGGCCAAGCAACTTGGATTCGTCGGTTTTAGTCCTTTTGCCTTACCCCGAGTCATCGAGATTGCAGAGGGGATACCATTCATCGAATTGACCGATTGGGATCACGATCGACTGTATCAGCTCAAAGGTCAGATCGTCGCTAGCGGGATTCAACAGCTCACGGGACAAAAGCTACCAGTTTTTCCCAAACGACGATTCCAGCACGGTGCAGCAAGCTACGATGTCTTTGAATCGATCTTCCCCAAGCACGAAGCGTCGTATCGTCGAGAGCTTTCCAGCTACTTTTCGTAGCGGCAAAGGCTTGGATTTCTCTCCACTTCGCGCTTTTTGTTTCTATGGGTTCTCTGAGAATAAAAGCTCTTCGACGCGTTGGTCGATCATCTCGATCGGCTCGCAATTCTCGATCCCTTCAGGGTCGGCGCTAAAGGTATACCTGAGAACTCCCCGGCGATCGTACAATTTGTAAAAGGGAACATCCCCGCGCAGATCAAAGGCTTCGAGGAACTCCGTACCAGCGCCGTATCTAGGAAGCAGATTCTCCACGTCAGCTTTCTGCCGAACCAAAAACGCCAGAATAGCTTCTCGCTCCTTGGGCTCATTCATGCTGACAGTCACCACCGCAAATCCCCGATCGCGATATTTGTGGGCTAACTCAATCGAATGCGGAAACTGCTTGACACATGGTCCGCACCATGTTGCCCAAAAGTCCACGAGAACAACCTGACCTTGGTGACTCGATACAATCTGGGAGAAGGTCTCACTGTCTCCTTCGGTGAGCTTCACATCCGACGACGGACTCTCAACGCCGGTTGGATCTGTCGGTACATGATGAACCGAAGTCCGATCGCATCCGACGCTAGAAGCAAGAAAGATAAAAAGAGCAAGCGACACCTGCGCCGCTTGCCTCATTGAACTCAACATAGATAGAACCTAGCCCTTGTTCGGCTTGATCCCACAACCGAACGGACGAGTCGACTTGACTTCTGGTTGCTTGCCTTGCATCAAAGCTTTAACCGCGTTCTCTACGTGCGCAGTGGTCGGTCCATCTTGCTTATCGTCAAAAGATCCTTGGTAAGCCAACTTGCCCTCGCCATCGAGTACGAAAATATGGGGTGTCACCCGAGCACCGAAAGCTCGTGCTGAATCACCCGACTTGTCGTAGACGTAAGGATAGTTGATTCCCTTTTCCTCTACCCGTTGCTTCATCGCTTCGATGTCCTCCGACGAGTTGACATTGATGGCAATGAACTTGACATCTTTGCCTGCATATTTCTTTTGGAAATCGATGAAGCGATCTTCGTAGGCGATAGCCACTGGGCAACGATTGCAGGTAAACGCAATGACGGTTGCCTTGGCACCTTTGGCCTCTGCCAAAGAGATTTCCTTTCCATCCACCCCTCTAGCTCTGAATTCCGGTGCTTTCGCGCCGATTTCAAGTTCAGCAGCGTTGATGTTGCCACCCAAAAGAGCAACCGCCGATAGGAGGGCTAAGCAAATTCTGCGATTCATTGTGACTGAACCTTTCTCGCACTAGGCGATCGAAAATATATCTCTACAGCTAACCCAGGGACTCCTGGTACAAGCCGAAGATTTTAGCAGAATTCAGCACTCGCTACCAAGGGGCTATCATGGAGAAGTAGCTTGCTGTCGGTAGGCATCGAGTGCCTGCTGGTATTCCTTAACCCCTTCGGGGGTTAGGAGGCCACGACTGCGAGTAATCTCAGACTCGACGCGATCGATGAGGAACTGACGCTCCTTTACCGTCGGGGCGATCGGCTTGCCAGGAACATCGATCCAAATCGGCGCCGAATGGGCAAATCGCCAACGCCCCGGAGAGGGCTGTTGCCAGACTCGCGCAGCAAACCAAGATGTAGACTCGCACTTTGCAACGCTCGCTGATTGGAGCTTATAAGATCCATCGGGTTGCTTGATTTGCGACTCAACAGACAACTTCTGAATCTTTCCGTTAACGATCCATTCGAGCGATTCGATGGGGCCATCGGCATGCGCCTCGATCTTTATGTTGTCGCCTTCACGAAGCAATTTCAGAATCGGGCCTGTCGTAACAAAGGATCGGCCTTGACGAAACCCCTCGATCCAATCCCTGTAATTAAAGCCGCTTGGCAAATGCACATACACCCGTCCGTACCCGACCGGCACCGGGTGGACACCTGAAGCCGTCCCGGCTGAAGGTTGCAGTCGGTAACCGCAATTGAGCAAGCACCAATAGGTGCGATGCACGAATTCCATCCAGGCTTTTTCACCATCGACTTGGCTATTTCCAAGCTCCATCCAATCAGGGGCGGGTGTTGACCATTGGGTGAACGCAAACTCGGTTCTCCACATGTGATTATTCGCCAGTTCGTAGGTCAAGCGACCGCCTAGAACGGGCGGAAGTACCATCGCAAACGGCCAATCATGCTTGTCCAAATCCAAAATCGCATTCTCTCGATCCGCTTGATCGATCACCTGCTTGATCGGAGGAATCCCCACCCCGAAGGGAGTTTGATGATTGATTGCAAAAAGCGCACCGAGGGTGTGCGGTTTTCCCTGAACGCTAAATATCTCCCACTCGGTATTCTTGGGCCAAATCACATGCAGTGGATCGGCGGCAATGAGGGCGGGTGGCAATCGAGAATCGTCTGGATGCGTGCGATCCCCGAATTCCGCCGACCGATCGCTTCGCGTTGTCCAGTAAACCATCGGCAAAGCGACATTCACATCATCGGCCTGAATCGGCACCATGAGTCGCTCGACTGGCATATGGACATGCATGTCACCACTATACCAACCTTCGGCGGCCATATCGATCCAGCGTTTCAATCGGATATCGAGTGGCTTTGGCTGTGCATCAACAACAAGCGTCTGCGTCCAAGGGAAATACTCTTTGCCACGCTCCACCGTAAGATTGTATTTCCCTGGCGGCAGTCGCAACACGAACCGGTGGGCTGAAACGGCGGTGTGAAATTCATTGGATCGGGCGTTTACCCAATTTTGCTTTTCATAACGAATGGCCTCGCCTTGGGAATCATAAGGTTCAGCGAAATACCACTGGCCTGACTCGTTTTGCACATAGATCCGGCTTGCAATCGCCTTTCCACTCTGGTCATCCAGTACTTGACCTACAAGCAACTGCTCGTCGACGGCATTCCAATGCTTCTCGATGCGAGCAAGCTCGCCGTCGATTTCTGTTCCACTGTAAAAGGATAACCAACCGTGTACATACTTGGTTTGACCAGGCTCAAGCTCAGGAAAGATTGGGTCAGAGTGAAGGCAAGGGCAAGGAGCATTACCCCATGTTCTTTGATTGGGTTCAAAGCCAAGGATCACCCATCGATCACCAACGGAGTTGCGACAAGCGGCCAGGGAGCCTCGGAAAATCTTGTTGTCATTGGATTGTTGATCGAAATCCTTGCAACCTTTAAGCATTGCACACATCTGGACTCGCAAATCCGAAAGCTTCGCATTGGTTCCGTTGGTCAGGGACATGCGAATGGCTAAGTGGTCTCGATGGGGTGTTGCCAGCACCTCGTAAGTGATCTTATTGGGTAACTCTCTTCGAAGAAAATAACTGCCATCGGGTTTGTGAATCCACTCTAGGGGCTCAAGCTTAATCTGTTGTTTATCCCAAATCGTGTCGATGTGTGTGTGGGCTAAATAGGTCAAACCTAAATTCGACCAAATGGCTTCAGGAACATCCAAGACGACATAGCTCGATGAATCCCATGGGGCAAATATACTCAACTTTGTTTCACGTTGCGGCTCGATCGCTCCATCGAGAAACCCGATGCGAGGATGACGACCTCCCGGATAAGGCAAGACAAAAATGGGAGGGTCTACCTCCGCGAGCGGCTTGGAATCTGCGGAAATCTTGAATCGCTTGAGAGCATCATCGAGTTGATTCGGGTCTAAGCCAGTGACATGCATCATCTCCTCACGTTGAAAGCCGTGGTACCAAACCATGTTTTCAAGCCAGTGCCTTTGTTCGGTTTCATCCCTGCTGATCCTCCTTTGAGCTGAAGGATTTTCTTGAGCAATTGAAATCATTCGATCAGACGTAAAACAAAGAAAAGCGACTGCAAAGAAGGTCGCTTTGGGAGTTGCTATTTTTTGAAACATAGATTTCAAGGAAATGGACTGGATCATGGCTACCGGGGCTTTGAAACTTCTGCAGAGCCTATGACCGCCCCGCTGTGCATTAGCATATCATTTTGTAGCGACGAGAACCCGGTGAGTTTTGGAACGACTAGCGAATATCTTACCGGTCACTTTCCCCCAAAAACCGATCCAAGCCATGACCGAGTAGCGGTAGAGGATTTTATCTAATTGGGTTATCATCACACACGAAACTGACATCGTATTGGCGATATTCTTACAACACAAAAGTTCGTGCGATGCGTATAGACGACAAAACAATCCAATTCGCGTCGCTCTCTCGACGTAGCATGCTCGAGTCCCTAGGGCAGGGATTCGGGGGACTTGCCCTAGGTGCGCTGCTTCAGGCAGAAGCCGGATTGGGTCGAGAGACACCCAGCACTGAACAAGGTAGCTTGAATCCGTTGCACCATCGGCCAAAAGCCAAGCGAGTCGTGCAGTTGTTTATGGCTGGCGCTGCAAGCCACATCGACCTGTTTGACTTTAAGCCCGAGTTGGTCAAGCGGCATGGCCAAGACAGCGACTTCGGGGAACCGGTCGAAGCATTCCAAAACGGGCTCGGCCCTTGGCTCAAACCCATTTGGGACTTTAAGGCATACGGTCAAAGCGGCAAGTTGCTCTCCGAACCCGTTGCAGAATTGGGAAAGGTTGTTGATCAATTAGCCTTTGTTCACAATGTTGTCGGCAAGACCGGCGTGCATAGCCAAGCGACCTTGCTACAAGCCACAGGTTTTCAGTTGCCAGGTTTCCCAGGTATGGGGTCTTGGGTCAGCTATGGACTCGGGAGCATGAACGACAATCTCCCTACTTTCGTGGTCTTTCCAGATCATCGAGGCTTGGCCAGCAATGGCACGAAAAACTGGGACTCCGCTTTTTTGCCGGCACAACACAGTGGAACGGTCATTTATCCAAGCTCAGAGAATCCAATCGCTGATTTGCGCCCGCACAAGTCCGGACATTATGTCAATGACGCAAGCGAAAAGGCTGGGCATAGCTTGTTGACTCAGCTCAATCGACAACACGCCCAGCAACGACTCGGAGACCAACGACTCGAATCGAGGATCCGTAGTTATGAGCTCGCAGCTAGAATGCAACTCGCAGCTCCGGAGGCTTTGGATTTTTCGAAAGAACCCGAGCACATCCTCAAACTCTACGGCCTGGATCAAATTCCCGCATCGTTCGATAAAGAAATCAATCCCCTCGAAGAAACCATTCATTTTTCCCGCAAGTGTCTTGCAGCCCGAAGGATGCTCGAACGAGGAGTCCGCTTCGTTCAGATTTGGTCGGGTAATGACAATGGATTCCCAAGACGCAATTGGGATTCGCACGAGGACATCCATCGCGATCACGGTCCACTTGCCACAGGTATGGCCCGCGGAGCTGCGGCCCTGATTCAAGATTTAGAGCAACGTGGGATGCTCGAGGACACCATCGTCCTTTGGACCACCGAGTTCGGTAGGATGCCAAGCTCCCAAGGGGGCAAGGGAAGAGACCACAATCCCTACTGCTTTACCAACTGGTTATGCGGTGGAGGAATCCGGGGGGGAGTCAGTCATGGGCCCAGCGACCCTTTTGGTTACAAGCCGCTTGATCGTGAAAACCCAACCCAGGTCTATGACATCCACGCAACTATTCTTCATCTGCTGGGGATAGACCACACCCGATTGACCGTTCGCCACAACGGGATCGACCGTCGGCTGACGGATGTTCATGGCCATCTCATCAAGGAATTGCTAGCTTAGCAAAGGCGTCTAAGCGATGAATGTTGGCTTTTCTGGCTGATCTTGCAAAACTGTCTAGAACTTCTTTACCGACCATAACGGTAACCTAGAGTATCGGAAGGATCGCGAATTGTTGCATTAGAAAAATCGATGGCCGAAGTGGTCACCGACGATGGCGAAGCTTTGAGTATGATTCGTTCGATTTTTGTCCGGAACATAGGATTATCGTCGGTACTGAAGCTTGCCTCGTTTTTGCTTCAGTTTCTGATGTTGCCGCTTTTGGTCAAAGCGCTTGGGAAGGGAGAGTACGGGGTTTGGGTTGCGATGCAGTCCTTGGTTGTATGGGTCGTGATTTTGGAGTTTGGGCTTGGGAAGGGGGTTCGCAACAAGGTGATTGAGTCGCTGAGTCACGACCGGATCGAAAGTGCGAGACGGTACATATCCTCGACGTTTTTCGGCCAAATCATCCTTTGGGGTGGGATCGCTGTTTGTTTAGGATTGGTTTTGTTTTTTGGTGAATTGCCACTGGCTAGGTGGTTCAAGAGTGCTGGTTCTGACCGGAGTTTGGCTTTGGGAATTTTCTTTTCATTCTTGGCTTTAGCCTTGAATCAGATTTCTGGGGTCACCAATGCGGTCTTGTACGCAAAGCACTGGAATAGTGCGACATCGCTGGTTGGATTTTTGAGTTCCTTGGGTTTATTTCTATGGATCTGGTTTGCTGCTGTGTTGGGTTTTCGTTTGGATTTACCCAGTTTGGCGTTGGTCAATCTACTGATGTTTGCAAGTTCCTATGCGATATTGGCTGGCTATCTGTTTCAGAGGTTTCCAGAGCTGCGACCTCTATGGCGTGATACAACGTGGGATTCGTTTTGGGAGGTAGTGTCGATCGGCATGCCGTTTATCGTCATCGAGGTTACCTACATCGTTATCTTTATGATGGATCGATGGATTGTGTTAAGGGCTTTTGATGCTGCTGCTGTCGCTGAGTTTGACATCATGTTGAGACTCTCAGCTTTGGTGACCACTGGCTATTCAATGTGCGTGGGCCCAATTTGGGCTTTGTCTGGAACGGCTTGGGCCAAGCGAGACCTGGCGATGCTCGACAAGCTATGGAAAATCGTGACGAGCTTGATGGTTCCCTTTGCAGTCCTGTCCGTTGTGATAGGGCTGGGTATCAACTCTTTCATTCATGTATGGATTGACCCGAGCATTACCTTGAGTCCACTGACACGGTGCGCGATGGTGATCTATACGTGGGTTATCCTTTGGGGGAATTCCTACGTCAATTTGCTCAATGGAATAGGTCGGACGCGAGAGCAGATGTTTTGTTCTCTTGTTGCCTGTTTTTTGAATATTCCACTTGCTCTTTATCTTTGCAGCTTGGATGGTCTAGGTATCGCTGGGGTGCTCATTGCAAGTACGATTTCTTTGTCTTTTTTTGCGTTGATCGCACCGTTTGCGTGGTTTGATTCACGTAAGGCGTGTTCGAAGGCTGCATGAGAGTCAGCACCGTCATACCGGTATACAATCGTCGAGATCTGGTTTGCAAGGCCATCGAGTCAGCCCAGGTGCAGAACATTGATGGACATCAGATTGTTCTAATGGACAACTGCAGCACCGATGGCACTTGGGAAATCCTCCAGCAGTATGCTTCTGAGGACCCTCGAATCAAAGCGATCCGAAACCAGGAGAATGTCGGTCCGGTTCGAAATTGGAAATTGGGGGTTCAAGCATCCGAGGGCGAATATTGCCACTTGTTGTTTTCCGATGACTTGCTCGAACCTGGTTTCCTCAAGTCCGCCCTTGATCGATTCGACGATCAAACGGCGTTTGTTTTGGTTGGGCACAGTTTGATCGATTCGACTGGAATCCTAGAGGAATCGAGCTTCCAAGTGCAACCTTCGATTGCCGTAAGTGAGTTCTATGAATCGGCGATACTCCTGAACCCTAACGGAATACAGGTAACGACTCCAATAAGCGGGTTGTTTCGAAGAGAGGAACTCCTCGATAGTATCCTGATCGAAATCCCGAATCCCTTTGGAATCGATTATGGTGATCACGGTGCTGGCCCCGACCAATTGATTTTCCTGCTGGTCGCAAGAAACTACCCTTGGATTCGATGTGTCAACCGTCGTCTGGTTGCAATGCGAGCCCACGAGGGTTCGATCACATTCACGACTCGTCATTTGATCCTGGCTCGAGAGTGGGCTCGTTGGTACTTTGTCGAAAATTATTGGCCTGAGGCAATCAATCGATATCGTTCAATGCTTTGGCTAAAGAGTTTAAAAAATGACGATTGCCTCTCGGTCTACGAGTACATCCAAAGTCGAATCGGCGGTAGGGTGGAATTGAGTCTTGCGATGGAGTACGGCGTTCGAAGGCTGCTTGGACTCCCATGGCCTAGCGACCGAAGAAACTTAAGGGGGAGGAACTAATGTCCTGGGCAAAAACCCCAATCACTCGCAGCTACCGTAAGGGTTTCACTACAGTTAATGCCGAACAAACTGATTCACGTCGGCAGTGGAGCAATCACGAAGGTGTAAAGCTCTTTTTTCGTTTGTCGAATTTGGTTCCGATGATGGTGGCTATTAGCATGGTCATCCCTGTGACGCTCATCGGTACATTTCGGCTCGGCGAAATCCTGGTGCTGGCTCTTTACCCATTCTATTTCAAACATATTTCTAAGGCATTACGGAACCGGGAGGTTCTCTTTTTGATCAGCTTGGCAACGCTATGGTTTTGCTCTCAACTGCTTAGCGACATTTACAATGGTTCTACGACGAAGAACCTTCTTCGAGGCCTAGGTAGCATCGTTCTGACGATGACCACGTTCGTGTTTTTTTGCGGTTTGTACGCACGCGATTATCGCAATCACCTTGGTGCAGTCCTTGGTGCAAGTGCCGGAGGCTTGCTCAGTGCAAGTCTGATCTACCGATTTGATCGCGGAAATCAAAGTTATGCGGAGAACCTTTGGGATTTCTATGTGTCAGGTTGGGCGCACCCGGCATTTGCACTTCTGTCGTTCCTCCTTTTTCGAAAGCATCCCTGGGTCTTGTTTCCAGTTGGAATCGTGTATGCGGTGCTGGCGAATGTTTATGGCGGTCGATCCGATGGGCTGATCGTCTTGATTAGCACTCTGTTTCTTTTCTATCTTTGGATTCAATTGAGTAAATCAGATGCAAACCTGCGAGGAACCATGCGGAAGGGATTCATTCTCTCGTCTGTTTTACTCGTCCCGATGTACTTTATGTATGTGAGCTTCGCGCAAGCTGGAACACTGGGTAAGTCGGCAAAGATTCAGATCGATTTAGCAAAGAACCCATACAATCCAGTCGAAGTTTTGCTTTTGGCGCGAAATGAATCGCTGATCGCTTTGGATGCGATTTATGAAAAGCCTCTGCTCGGACACGGTTCGTGGGCAAATCCAGGGCATTTGCGACGGTTGTACCTTTTGAAAATGCGTGAAATCTATGGGGCAAAGGCACCCAAGCAGATCTTTCAAGACATCCTGCCCGTCCACTCGGTTTTGTTGGGAGCCTGGGTATTCGGTGGTTTTGCAGGATTTGTCTTTTGGGCGTATGTCATTTACCGCACTTTCTATCTTGCGAACCGCTTGCTACTGGGGGCATCACTTGCAATGATCGCCTTGGTAGTCGTCTATCTTCCCTACTTCTCCTGGCACGTGATGTTCTCTCCCAATTCGTTTGCAAGATTCTCCTGGCCATTGCACATGGCTTTCTTGATTTTTGCCGACGCGTATTGGACCCAGCGCAGGGTCGACATGAATCGATGACAGGTATCCCAAAAATACTATTTATTGGCTTTGGGGATCTGAGCAAAACAGGATGCCTTAGAGCCTACCAACTAACGCGATGCCTAAGGCATATCGGGTGGGATGCCCAGTTGGCAGTACCAAACAGCGATGCGAATCGTCAGTGCGAAGAAGCGGATTTGATTCAGCCCTTTTTTTTCGATTCGAATCCGACCAAGATACGATCGAGTGTCGGAAAGATACTCAAAAAATTTCGCCCTGACTTGGTCCACATGCTCAATCCAAAAGAAAAGGCAATGCTGCTGGCGATCGCGTTTCCTAAAATTCGGTTCGTGTTCGATTGGGAGGACTGGACGACATTTAGCGAGAAAAGGTCTGCTGTGCGTTGGTATAAACGCGCTCGCGATCGATGGCTCGTGAAGCGCGCAAGCTTGATTGTGTGCGCTAGCCGTTGGCTCGCAAACATGATGATGGATAAGTACGGGAAGTCCGCGATCTACTTACCCTATGCGTGTCTTCCCCGGGTTTTTCCGAGAAGTGACGACGTTTCTAGCACTCCAGTTGCCGTAGGTATGGGTTCGTTGCATCCTGAGTGGGATCACGATCTGCTCATCGAAGCAGCTGGTGTGCTTAAGCAAAACGGTATCGAGCATCCGATCCGTTGGGTTGGAGCAGGTGCACAACTTGATGCATGTCGGGAGCGTGCAAGCCAACTTGGTTTAAAACAAATCGAGTTTCCCGGGTATCTCGATTGGGACTCTATGCTCAGGGAACTGACCTCAGCCCATTGCTTGGTCTTTCCAATCCGCAACAAACCGCTCAATCTTGCTCGTTGTCCCTTTAAGTGTTATCAATTCGCCCAATCGGGTCGACCGGTGATCACGTCGGATGTGGGGGAAGTCCGCTCCATTCTTGGAGATCATGCGATTTACGTCGAACCAACTGCCCATGCGATCGCAGAAGCCTTGCATCAGGTCATGATCCGTCCACGACAGTCCGACGTCCCCTACGACCTTAGTGAGCACATGTGGGAAAAGCGTGCATCGAAACTCTCAGGACACTTACTAGCAATGGTTGATCGCTGATGAACAATCGCTCAATCGTTCACGTTGTTACATCGACTCGTCTCGATCACGGTGGGCCTTCTTTGTCCGTCACCCAGCTTTTGGATCATCAAAGAGCCCAAGGCCTCGAAGGACACCTACTGTGTCCGGACCATCTCGATGATACGTCGCTCTATGCCCCGATCAACGCGAAAAACTTCTCGTCTTTTGAGACGCTATCGGACAATGTTCCTAAAGGTTCGATTTCTGCCGTGCACATCCATGGTATCTGGGAACCGTTCCTCCATAAATGTGTGAGCTATGCTAAGAGACACAAACTTCCCTATGCAATTAGCCCCCACGGCATGCTTGAACCTTGGGCCCTGACGCAGCGCAAGTGGAAAAAACGTCTTGCTTGGTGGCTTTATCAGCGCTCGGATCTTTGCAAAGCGACGTTTTTAATGGCGACAGCCCCGAGCGAGGCTCAGCAGTTTAGGAATCTCGGCCTGAGAAATCCCGTCGAGGTCCTCCCTAATGGAATCGAATACCCTGATACACTTCCCGAAAGGTCAACAAAGCGCAACGAGAAAACCGCATTGTTTTTAAGCCGCATACATCCTAAGAAAGGATTACCTATGCTCGCTGAAGCTTGGGCGAAACTAAGGCCCGAAGGATGGCGAATGTTGGTTATCGGGCCCGATGATCACGGGCATCGATCCGAAGTGGAGTCGCTTGTATCAAGGCTTGGACTCTCCTCGTGTTGGAGCTTCAGCGGACCGGTTTACTCTCTTGAGAAATCCCAGGCGTTTGTTGATGCGGATCTATTCATACTGCCAACGTACAGTGAAAATTTCGGGATCGCTGTTGCCGAAGCGCTCGCTCACCGGTTGCCTGTGATTACTACAAATCAGGCACCTTGGCAGGGGCTCGAAGAGCACCGATGCGGTTGGTGGGTACCGGCTAATATCGAAGGGATTCTTGGAGCTCTGCGGCAAGCAACCAGTCTCCTTGGCGATGAGCTCGAATCGATGGGACAGCGAGGAAGAAGCTGGGTGCAAAAAGAGTTCGCTTGGCCATCGATCTCTCAGCGATTGATCAAGATTTATGAAAAACATATTCCGTGATACCGATTCTGCTGGCAGCTTAGACCTGTCGAAGTATCAAAATACAGCAACCTTCGCTTCCAAGCTCAGACGATTCGCTTGGTCGATGGTTCAAGCTAGTTTGTTTCGATGGAGTCCGCAAAGAGCCTTCCGGTTCCGACGATTTCTGTTGCGATTATTTGGAGCGAAACTCACTTCGACCAGCTACATCTATCCAACAACCAAGATACGAGATCCAGCCTTTTTAGAAGTCGGCGAGCATAGTTCGATCGGACCAGAGGTCGATGTATATTCGGTGGATCGAATCGTCATTGGCAGTCACTGTACGGTGAGCATGCAAGCTTTTTTGTGTACCGGTAGCCACGACATATCTCATCCCCAGATGACCTTACTGCACGCACCGATCCATATCGAACATGGTGCTTGGGTCTGCGCAAGAGCCTTCATCAGCCCGGGCGTGCGTATCGCCGAAGGTGCTGTCGTTGCAGCTTGCTCGGTGGTCACCAAAGACGTCGACGCTTGGACGGTCGTTGCAGGTAACCCGGCGGTCTTTCGTAAGCATCGCAAGGTAGATAAAGCAACATGATCTCTGTACTGATTCTGACAAAAAACGAAGAAGTCAACCTTCCTCACTGCTTAGAGTCGCTGCGTTGGTGCGACGATATCGTTGTCTTGGATTCTGGAAGTACGGATCGCACCCTTGAAATTGCCAAACAAGCTGGTTGCAGAGTGATCCATCGAACCTTTGATAATTGGTCGGCGCATTTGAATTGGGCCGGATCTCAGATCCAATACAAATATCCGTGGCTGTATTATTCCGATGCGGACGAAGTGGTTCCGGAGGATCTTAGAACTGAGATTCATCGAATTGCTGGGGATCCAAAGCAGACCTGTGTTGCCTACCGTTTGAGATACAAGAATTTTTTTATGGGCCGATGGATCAAGCACTGCGGAATCTATCCGGTGTGGGTACTTCGTTTCTATCGCCCTGAGTCGGTACGATGGGAGCGACTTGTCAATCCGACCGCGGTCGTTGAAGGTGACTCAGGGAGACTCACGAGCCATTTTCACCATTTTAGTTTCCGTAAAGGGCTTTATTCTTGGGTCGAAAAACACAATCAATACTCCACCAACGAGGCGATCGAGTCGATTCGCAGTCTTGATCAGCGGAGTATACCTTGGAAGGACATTTTTCAGCTCAAAGATCCCGCCGCTAGGCGAGTGGCGCTCAAGGAATTGTCATTTAGAATGCCATGCAGGAGTGCATTGCGTTTTCTGTACATGTATGTACTCAAGCTTGGTTTTCTCGACGGAGTCCCCGGTTACCATTATTGCAAACTCCTTTCGTTCTACGAGTATTTAATCACTCTGAAAATCCAGGAGTTGCGCAAAGGTGATTCCATGGGAGTCGAACGTGAATAAAGCTAGCATCGACCAAGTCAGTCGCTGGACATGGATCGCGCTGGTGTTACCTCTGCTCGCCTTGTCACCACTGTTGTACATGCAGTCTCGGGTATTGATGCTCAAGCCCCATTTGCAATTCTTTCCGATTGCGATTCTTGCCGCAGCCTATTTTTTAAACAACGAAAAAAATCGCGTACCAACTTCGTTTGCGTCGTATCGAACTTGGGGAGTTGGTTGTTGGGTCGCAGTCGTTGTGATCTCGATTGCGGCGCTGTATCTGGGAAGTCCCTGGCTTGCTCATTTCTGCGCGATTGGATTGGTCTTTACGTGGGGATTGATCGCACGACCAGAGATCACTACGCTTCGACTCGCGGGAATTTCAGGACTCTTGTTAGTCACGCTTCCGCCCCCCTTTGGTTGGGACAAGCAACTTGTAAGCGGGTTGCAATCTCTGTCCTCGATTTGCTGTAGTAGGCTCATGGATCTGACTCAGATCATTCACGTACGAAGAGGCAATGTCATCGACATATCGAGCAAGCCGTTGTTTGTCGAAGAAGCTTGTAGCGGTGTAGATAGCCAATATGCATTGATGGCTGTAGCCGGAGTGCTTCTGTTGATCGGAAGGGCAGGCGTCTGGGTGACGCTGATAACCGTAGTCACTGTTCCAATATGGGCAATCCTTGGCAACCTGTTGCGTATCTACTTGATCGTGGTTGGTTTGGAATGGTTTGGTCTGGATCTCTCCAAAGGTATGATTCACACAATTCTTGGCTTATGCGTATTTATCTTCACAGCCTGGGTGCATTGGAGTTCGGTTCAACTGCTGAATTATTTTCAGGCGACCTACTGGCAATCCAAACAACCACGAGTTGTCGACCATCCTGCTAACGAGCACCCTTCTCTTGACTCCAGTGGTTTCCAACGGCTCAGTTATCGCTGGGCCGCAATACCACTGTTCCTGTTTGTCTTTTTTCCTGAGAGCCTAAGGGCGGTTTCCGAGTTTCATGCCAAGCCTGATTTGCCGAGCATCAGCGCTGAGGACTCTGAGAAATTTCCTGGTCTGAAGGATTTGATTCCAGGCGGTGGTGCCCGGTTGGTTGGTTTCCATACAGAATCAAGGGATCGCAATGACATGCTCGGTCAGCATTCGCGAATCTGGAATCTGCAATGGGAACTCGGCAACATGACCGTCTGTTTGGATTTCCCATTCAGAGGATGGCATCCGTTATGGGAATGCTATATCAACTCCGGTTGGCGTAGGGAAACGAGTGACCTAATCGAAGAGGATCAAGGTGAGTCGTTCTATGAGACAAAACTTCGAAATGACCTTGGCGATGTCGCGATTTTGCACTTCTCGCTATTTGATCAGTACGGAAGGCCCTACAGTTACGAAGGCTCGTTTGAGTATCGAACTAGGGCAAATCGTTGGACGACAAACCTGTTCAACCGAGCACGTCCATCTGATCCAGTGATCGAGCCGTTGACGTTTCAGTTTCAACAGATTGCATACACAAGCTCGGAGCCTGACCAGGAGCAATTAGCGAACCTTCGCAGGATCTTTGCTTCCAATCGGCGACAGATTCTGGCTAAATCTGCGGACGCTTTACGGGTTCTCCAAAGCGATTGAACCGATGATGCCCTCGGATAACCTACCAGAGACGCCGCAAACCTATTGGAGATGGGGGCTGCCTTCGCTGATTTTGGCGATTGTTACCGTTTCACTTGTGTTAGCAAGTCAATTTGTAATCGAACCGTCGATCGATCATCGTTACGAGTCATTGGTGCATCAATCGATCAGCAGTCATCGGCTCGATGATCTCAAAATAGCCGAATTGGCTGCCCAGAGGTTGATGGTGCGGTATCCAGATCAATCGAAATATCGGCGTATGCACGCTGAAGTCAATTTAGAGATTTCGAACGTTGCCAATCGAATGCTCTCGGAGATCGTGCACAAGGATTCCCCAGAGTATGAGCAATGGACCAATTTGAGCAATGCAACGCGAAGTCGTGCCAGGGAGTCGATACGGTCTGCAACAAGACTTCAGGGGGCTGACGGGCAATGGGCCAAGGATTGGCTTCTTCGGGAGGAAACATGTTGGGTTAGGCAATCTTGCCGAGATGATTCGAGTCGGATTCAATCGCTCATAGATCGATACCGGCAATCGAGCAAACAAGCTGATGCTGCCGACTTCGACTTAGAATTGGGGGCCCTAGAGATCCAATTGGCACACACCCTCAGTCCACCATTAGAGCAGAGCGTCAAAGATGGGTTGCTACGTTCGGGAGTGGGGCGAATTGCGTCGAGGATCGAGCAATACCGCTTGTCACAAAATGAAACGGCGGAAGTGTTGATTGCTCAGGCTTGGTTGGCCGAAGGTTTGGCAAGCATCGAGCCGGCAAGGGCCAGCCAGGTTGCTCGTGAGGCGGTTTTGAAATACTCCTCGTTTCTTCAGGACGGATCGAATCTACCAGTTCCAGAGCGTATCGAGGCGTTCGAGGCATTTTTTCGATGTTTAATGCTTGTGTCTGGGCCAGAAGAGGCCACCAGTTCGATCCTGGGTCGCTTGGATCAAATACCGAGTATTGACCAAATGCAACTAAGGCATCTTGCGGTTGCAAGTCAGTTGCGAGCGTGGGCTTCTGCTGAATCTTATCCCGAGGGTACATATGCTGCGATACCTTCGGATGCACTTCTGAAATCTGCCTTGCGACTTGGACCTGATCATCCGGATTTGGTTTGGCTTTTCGAGATATTGCTCATGGATCAGAAAAAACCTCTCGTTGCTGCGTCGGACCCATTCTTGGATCAGTTGAATTGGGTAAGAAACATGATTCAAGGCATGCCAGAGGATACTAGTCCGGCGCCTGATCAAACTTTGCGTTGGTCTGACAAGGATTTTGATGTCGGTTTGTCCTTACTGTCGCTTTTGATTCAGATATCAAGAAAAAACAAGTTGCCCTGGACGCGGCTCGAAGCTATCGTCGATTCGCTGATTGAGGCTTATCCAAAGAGCCTGGAGGTTAAACTTGGCAGGGCGATTCTTCTGTCTGATCATGGCCGATGGGAACAAGCTATTATGGATTTGGAGTTGCTTGCGAAGGTTGCCCCAGAAAACAAGCTCATTGAACAGCTATTGCAACAGGCTCATGAACAAGCGACGGGCAAGCAACAGAGCGATCCAAAGCCGGAGCATACACAAAGATGAAAGCGGTGATTTTGGCAGGGGGAATGGGAACGAGGATTTCCGAAGAGACGCATTTGAAGCCCAAGCCGATGATCGAGGTCGGAGGCAAGCCACTCTTGTGGCATATCATGAAGATCTACTCTGCATTTGGCATCCATGATTTCATCATTTGTGCTGGTTACAAGGGATGGATCTGCTCGAAGCGATGGAATTGTGTATAACGAATTACATCGACGATGCAATCACCAGCGGTCAGCGATGGGCCAACGGATAAATTTTTTCTTCTCGAGAGAGTTCTAGCCAATGGAATCGCAAGATCTACGCGAGGAGATATTGAAATTGGTGCGAGAATTCTCGCAGATCCATCATAGAGCATTTTTGCCCAGTGGGCATGAGAACCGTGAAGCCTTTGTGCCAGGCAAGACTCCTATTCCCTATGCGGCACGAGTGTTTACGGAGGATGAGGTCGAGTCTGCCGTCGGGAGCTTGCTCGACTTTTTCTTGACGCTAGGCAAGCAAGGAGAGCAGTTTGAGAAGGAGATTGCAAGCTTTCTAGGTGTTCGCAATTCCGTGCTGGTCAATTCAGGATCAAGTGCGAACCTGCTTGCATTTTCAGCCTTGACTAGTCCGAAACTGCCCAGGGAGAGCCGAATACTCCCAGGCGACGAGGTGATTACCGTCGCCGCAGGTTTTCCAACGACGGTTTCCCCTATCCTGCAATACGGAGCGACTGCCGTCTTCATCGATGCAGATACCGTGACGGGAAACGCCAAGTGCGAACAACTTCAGGAGGCTTTTCGTCCCGGCAAGACCAAGGCGGTGATGATGGCTCACTCGCTAGGTAATCCCTTTGATCTGAATGCAACATTAGATTTTTGCAGAACCCATCAACTCTGGCTTATCGAAGACAACTGCGATGCACTAGGCAGTCAATACTCAGTACCATCGGATTCAAAAGTCGCCAAGGACTATCCGAATGCATTGGGGAATACACATGGACGCTTGATTAGGTACACGGGAAGTTGGGGGGATCTATCCACACAGAGCTTTTACCCAGCCCACCATCTCACGATGGGAGAAGGAGGGGCGGTTAATGTGGTTCAGCAGGTAGCGCTCAAGATGCTTGTTGAAAGTTATCGAGACTGGGGCCGGGATTGCTGGTGTCCAACAGGAAAGGACAACAGCTGCAATAAAAGATTCCAATGGCAATTGGGTGAATTGCCCGATGGATACGATCACAAATCGATTTATACTCACCTCGGCTATAATCTAAAGCCACTGGATCTTCAAGCAGCAATAGGCTTAAGGCAATTGCAGAAGTTGCCATTTTTCATCGAGGCAAGGAAGAGGAACTGGCAAAGAATAAGACTAGGATTGGTAGATTTGGAGGACTTCTTCGAGTTTTCCCTCCCCACTCATGCAACGAGTTGGAATTCTGACGGCAGTTTCACCTGGGACAATAGTGGTTGCAGATCAGATTGTTCTTGGTTTGGGTTTCAGTTGACGGTCAAGCCCACAGCTGGTTTCACTCGTACGCAGTTGGCTAGATATCTTGACGAAAATAGAATTGGCAATCGCATGCTCTTTGGTGGGAATTTGCTCCGACAGCCTGCCTTCGTAACGGCTCGAAAAGAAAATCCAGAATCGATTCGAGTTGTCAGTGATTTGAGTGGGGCAGATAGGATTCTTAATGACACTCTTTTTATTGGAACCTATCCAGGATTGACCGATGAGATGATTGACTACATGATTAAAACGATCGCGGATTTCTGTCGTACATAAGGTTTGTATTTCCTCTAGAGTGGTAGGCTCATTGAATAAAATGCACTTCGAGTCACCCACGAAAATACCCGAAGAACCGTTTTATCGATGAACCTTCTTATCACAGGTGGTTGTGGTTTTCTAGGCTCGAACATCGCAGCAGCATACAGTCAGGAGGGAGCTAGAGTTACCATCATCGATAATATGCAGAGGGTGGGCTCAAGGTACAACCAAAGCTGGCTTGAAGGTCTATTCCGCAGTTCTGGAAACCTCAAGATGAGGGAAGGAGACCTTACCGAAATCGAATTTTTAGAGGAGGTTTTTACCAACCATGGCCCCTTTGACTACATCTGCCATCTATCGGGACAAGTCGCGATGACCAAATCACTGCTAGATCCTCTGGCTGATTTCCGAAGCAATACCACAAGTACACTGAATCTACTCGACGTCGCAAGGCGAATGTCGCCCGATACGCTCATCGCATTCAGCTCCACGAACAAGGTTTACGGCGATCTAAGGACGCTTAATTACGGAGAGACTTCTACGAGATATCTACTGTCGGACTTTCCAAACGGAATCGATGAAAAAATGCCACTGGATTTCTCCTCGCCTTACGGATGTTCCAAAGGGGCTGCCGATCAGTACGTGCGAGATTGGTTTCGGTCGTTCGGAGTCAAGACCGTCGTCTTTCGGCATTCGTCGATCTACGGGGGAAGGCAGTTTGCCACGATCGATCAAGGATGGGTAGGATGGTTTACGAAGAACGCTATCGAGCATAAGTCGCATATGAATAAGGAGTATGGGGCTGTGGCTTTCGAGGTGTCTGGTACCGGCAAGCAAGTAAGGGATATTTTGCACAGCAACGACCTCGTTCGGTTGTATAGGATGGCTTTTGACAAAAGAGAATCGATCGCCGGTGAGGTTTTCAATATCGGTGGAGGCATGCCAAATAGCTTGAGTCTCATCGAGCTATGTCAAGAGCTCTATCGGTTACTTGGAATGGCAAAGGAACCGCTATTTAAATATTTACCACGACGTCACAGCGACCAAGATGTTTTCGTGGCGGATATTTCTAAGGCAAAGGACTTGATCGGTTGGGAGCCGCAAGTCCATTATTCCGAAGGGATCGAGCAAATGATCCAATGGGTGCAAGAGATATGAAGGTTTCGATTATCACTGCGGTGTATAATCGCTCGGACACCGTCTCCAACGCGATCGAATCAGTCTTGAGCCAAACCTACACCGATATCGAGTACATCGTCGTCGACGGGATGTCCAATGATGGAACCGATCGTGTTGTGAGCCAATACTCAGATCGAATTTTTCATGTAGTCAGGGAGAAAGATCGAGGCATCTATGATGCTCTCAACAAAGGGATTCGGCTTACCAGCGGCGAGGTGATTGGCTTCCTTCACGCGGATGACTTTCTCTTTGACTGCAACGTCGTGTCTCGAATCGTTCAGGAGTTCCGACGAGAATCGCGGCTCATGGGTGTCTACGGCGATCTTGATTATGTGGATTCGAAAGATCCCTCCAAGTTGGCGCGTCGATGGATTTCAGGTGGGTACGACGTGAGGAAATTTCGGTACGGATGGATGCCCCCTCACCCGACAGTTTATCTCAGGAAAGCCTGTTACGATGCCCACGGCGTTTTTCGTGAGGATCTTGGATCAGCGGCCGACTACGAACTCATGCTCCGGATGTTGTTTTTCGCAAAGATACCCATGGCTTACATTCCCGAGACCTTGGTGTGCATGAGAACCGGAGGCGCAAGCAATGCCTCGCTTCTTAACAGACTCAAAGCCAACAGGCAGGACGCAAGGGCATGGATCGTCAACGGGACACGCCCCCCGTTAGGCTTGCGAATCTTGAAGCCACTTCGAAAATTGAGCCAATATTTCCGCTCGCAAAGATAAAAATCGGTGGTTTTGTCTACTTCCCCTGTGGGAAGCAGTGTAGCTGGCAGGCTCCATGGGCCGAAATGAGTAGACATCCAAGAGAGGCTTTCCTAAGATAAAGAAGTGTTTTGGTCGACCATCAGCACGGATGCGTAAAGTTACTCGATGAAGACACACGGTAGACAGAAGATGCGGAACCGCGAGGGTAGTCGAATCGATGGATAAGCCAAATTTGCAATACGGTTTCGACGAATCTAGCAACTTTGGAAGACCCGCCTCGCCTCAGGATGAGCCGGCAATGCCATCGATCGATTTCTACGGTGCCCTGTGGCGTCGTAAGTCGGTCATCATTCTGCTCTCGGTGCTCGGGGCAGCAATTGCCAGCATCCTCTACACGCAAGTCACCCCCGTGTATGCGTCGGTGATGAAACTGATGCTCTTTGTTCAGGCACCTCCGAGTGTCGTCAATGGCGAGGTTCTCCCTCAGGCTGTTTCTCTAGAGAAGCATCGAGTCTTGCTCTCGGGTCAGACGGTTCTGGCCGAAGCGATCCGCAACGGTCAGCTCGATAAGCTCGAAACATTCAAATCCGTAGACTCACCCATCGGTGATCTTCGGAAGATGCTCACGATCTCTCCGGTCGGTAAGGATCTTAGCTCCGATGCTCTTGAAATCGTTCTGGAGGGTACGGTTAAAGAGGATCTGCCCGGAATTTTAAACCAAGTTGTCGCATCGTACATCTCCGCAATCGAGAAGGACTCCGAGATTTCAGGCAAGGAATCTGTGGAGCTCATCGAGCGACTCCAGAGGTCTTTGGTGGATGATCAAAAGACTGACCAGGATCGTTACTATCAACTTCTTAGAGAGTTGAATCTAACAGCCGAAAACGACAAAGGCAGGTGGGTTAATCCATACGTTTCGGAGATCGAAAAGCTTCGCACCGAGAGGGATGAAATCCTTGAGGATTTTCGAGATGCAGATCAACAACTCGAACAGATTCGCGTCGCCACCGATCCGGACAATCCAAGAGATGATCTTTTACGACTGGCAGTCATCGAGGGTCGTAAGTTCTTCAGTCTCGATAAGCAGGATCGAGGCTTAGACTTTCTCAATGGCATGTCTGAAGAAGACCGTCTGAGACTCATGCGCTACGAGCAACGCATGGAATCTGCAAATGCCGATGTCGTCGCGATGGACTCCGAAAGAGCAGAAGCCCAGGCTCGATACGGAGCCAAGCACCCTCAGGTCGAATTCGTAGAAGCGAAATTTCAAGCTGCCGTCGCGACTCGCAATCGACTCAGTCAGGAACTCGAAACCCTTCGTGGCTTCCTGAAAAAAGAACAAGAGATTGAAGCCAAGAGCGATACTTTGGGGGGCATCTCCCGAAAGCAAAGTACCGAGGCTGTCGAACAGTATGCGGAAACACTCTCCAAGCAATCTCGCACCAGAGACAGTGATATCCTTCAACTCTACGCTGCTGCGATGTCCAATAAGCGCGATAGAGCCAAGTACAATCTTGATCGTATCGCCGAGGACATCACGGAATTGACAAATAAGTCGACTGTCATCGCGGGCGATATTACCGAACTGAATATGCTGCGCGATCAAATCGAAGATCGCAGAAACACTGTTGGGCAGATCCTTGAGAAGCTCTCTGCGATGCGAGCGATGTCCAACTCTTATTCATCAACTCGAGTGAAGATCATCGATGAGGCTTCATTTCCGCTTCAAGTATTCCCAAAGCTTTGGAAGTTCATGCTTGCAGGATTAACCCTGGGCGGTCTTCTTGGCTGTGGGCTTGCTGTTTTGATCGACCATTCTGATCTTGCCTACCGCACTCCGATCGATATCCAAGAGAACCTCAACACACCGGTCATTTGCAAGATCCCAAGGATTAGGAAGTCAAAAACACCAGAGGGATTCGTCGGTTCTCCAATGCTCGTGGCGACCCATCAGCCGAATTCATCGGTATCTGAGTCGTTCCGTGCAGCAAGAACCTCGTTGCTTTTCACAGCGGCCCAATCTGGTGGTAAGGTGTTCATGTTCACGAGCCCCTCACCAGGCGATGGAAAATCAACGACGATCGCTAACCTAGCTATTTCGCTCGCTCAAACCAACAAGCGCGTTTGCTTGTTGGATGCAGACTACCGCAGACCGAGAGTGCAGCAGAACTTCGGGGTGCAATTCGAACCCGGTGGTATGCAGTATCTGGAAGGACAATGCAGCCTCGATGAAGCGATCAGACCATGTGATTTTCAGAAGAATCTCTTTCTCCTGACGACCGGTGGAAGACCTAAAAATCCGGGCGAATTGGTCGCTTCTGCAGCGTTCGTTGACTTCATCTCCGAACTGCGGGAACGTTTCGACTTTATACTGATCGATTCCCCGCCCGTGATCCCTGTAGCCGACGCGACCTCGATCTGCAGCTTGGTCGACGGGATCATCATGGTACTGCGCATCCGCAGGGGCGTGGTTCTTTCGGCCCATAAAGCCAAGAGTCGCCTTAGCATGGTTAACGGGAATCTTATCGGAGTGATCGTCAACGGTATGGACGAGAATCTCTACTACAACGAGTATGGAACCTACTACCGCGGTGCTTACTACCACGGATATTCCTACAAAAACTATTACGACAAAAAATATTCGGATTATTCTGATAGGGCGAGATCGGAAAGGTAGTCGAATCGAAAAAATATCCCTACAAGAAGCATACAGGCGACTCCTTGTGCCTCTTTTCACACAATAATCCTTGTCATGACAAAGACTCTTACGCTCGCTTTGTTGGCCGTCTCGCTGATCGTTCTTTCCCCATCGCTTTGGCAGTTGCTCTCTGAGATCGCCTGGGGTGGAATGTGGATTGAAGCTGGAATATTGCTCCTTGGGTTTGTTGCAATCGTTACTTCTGCGATAACGTCTAGAAGTTCGAATGCCAACAAGTTGCAAAATGGAGTCAACTCCACCGCCTTGGCTGTCGGCGTTTCGCTGGCCTTGCTATCGACGCTTTGGGGTTGGTATTCATCCGATCCCGTTTGGGTTTTTCGGAGCTGGGCAGTGTGTCTTAGTGCCTTTCTTTCCCTGGCTTTCGGGTTTTCGAAATCCAACTTCGCACATTTGGCTTCTTTGGCATGCTTTGTCCCGTTGTCGCTTTGGAGCCTTGCACCACAGATCCATAGCTTAGGTCAGAATCTCTCGACGAGCTTTGCCGGTGCGGTACTGGATCTTTTGAAGATTTTCTTCTTTACCAAAGGCAATGTTATTGGTTTGGTAAACACCAGTTTTTTGGAGAACGTTCAATGCTCGGGACTTCGATTGCTCGGGCCCGCCTTGCTCATCGCCTTGATTTATTCTTTTCTGCGAGGATATCGCCTAGCGAGATCAATCTACATGGCAGTCGTCTGCCTATTTTGGGTCGTCGTGATCAACGGGGTTCGAATTGCGTTCTTCGCTAGGCAACAGGATAGTCAAGCGACTCCGGTGGATTTTAATGCTCCTGTGGCTGATGTCCTTTGTCTGCTGGCAATTTTGTTTCTGCTATGGAGTGCAGACCAATTCTATGCTGCATTTACAACGAAGGAAGTCGACCGAGAGTCAGAGCCTGCCAAGGCACCTGTGATCGTGGGTGAAGAGACGCTTTCATCGATGGTTACGGTTCACGTTATGTTGATCGGTCTTATTTTAACCGGGGCCATGATCCTATACCGTAAATCGGCAGGAACAACTATTCGGCGATCGAGTCA
Organism: Pirellula sp.; assembly: GCA_040381975.1. Lineage (GTDB taxonomy): Bacteria > Planctomycetota > Planctomycetia > Pirellulales > Pirellulaceae > JBKCUI01. The sequence goes on along the minus strand of JBEIGI010000002.1, from coordinate 28,539 downwards.
AGAGATTAAGAATGCGGTCGAGAATATCAAGCTACCAGTGGATCTCGACGGATGGAAAGCCGAGGATGCCTCGGTTTCGCCCGAATCGATCGCTCCGGTTTTTAAACACGGAACAACTTGGATTCAACGTGACTGGGAGTTGGCCAACCAAGCCCAAGGTACCTTACCGATGAAACTGCGATTGGAGGGTGCTTGGCTACGTCCCCCAAAAATCGATTGGCATTGGCGATGGTTTGGATGGCGATTGAGTAATCCGCTGATCGATGAACGCGGGCAATCCAGTTGGTCAATGACTCGATCGATCGTGGAGGAAGCCTTTGTCGTCACTTGCAACATCGGAGTGGCAACACCTGATCCGATGGCATCACCTTCGCTTCAGTTGTCTTTGATTCAGCAAGGCTACCAGACGTTTTCTGAAGAGCAACGGAAGTCTCAGAAGGAGCTTTTCGCCAAGTATCGCAAGGAGATCGAAGAGCAGATTCGGGCCAGCAACCATGCTCAAATTCCTCACTAAATTCCCGGTTCGAGTCATCGCGTGGTTATCCGATGCGATAGAAATAAGCCTGCGAAATATCGCAAGACTTTTTCGCCCAGTTGAAGCCGATGATTTCTCGAACGCGAAAGGACTTCAAGGGCGTGCGAAATCCACTTTCCTGCGTCTCTTGCAACTGACCGCTCAGCTTATCAGCTATCCCATCGCCGGCTTGTTCTTTCGGGGTGAGCGACGAAGAACTTATTTTTGGAGCCTCCCATTCCTGCTAATGTCGATGGCTGTTTTATCTATCTGGATGATTGTTGCCTTCAATAAAGAGCGAATCTACAACAGGTATCTGGCAAGGGTGCAGAATGCCTATTCCAAGCAAAACGGAAACCTAGGGGTTCGATATTCCTTGCGATGGATCAACGATCAGGATTTCTCGAACCTGGATCGTAAATTCCTCGTCTCCCTAGTACAGATGCAAGCCGGAGAGGAGAAAGCTGCTGAGAGCATGCTCGGACACTTGTCACCAGAGGATGCAACGGGGCTTGGTGTTGCCCATTTTTGGCGGGCCAGTAAATATGCTTCAGAGCTTGAAAAAAGCGAATCGGATCTCCAGAATCGCAATGATCTGCTGGAACGATTTCGTTGGCATCTGGGGAAAGCCTCCGGGGTGAATCAAAACCAAGTCGATGCTCTTAAAGCGATGGAACTATACTGGTCCGGGAACCAGACGGAGGCGCTCGATGCCTATCGCTCACTATGGGAGCGAAATCCCTATGAAGGTCCCGGATTTGCATCGCTTCTGAAGAAGATGGGTAAGGAGCAGGAGCGCACGGAAGTCTTACAATCCAGTGCCCAGTTGCTCAGCAATCTATTGCGATCGGATCCCTGGAACCGAAACGCCCGCAGTCAACTTGCGGGAGTTTACGAGTCCTTGGGCCAATGGGCTAAAGCAGAGGTGGTGCTGATCGAGGGTTTTCAAATCAGCCGCGATAGACAAACCGGCTTGGCGTACCAGAGCTTTTTAGAGCGACGAATCCGTAGTGCTCTGACAGAACCCAAAAACGTACGCGAGATCTCGTACTGTTTGGCGAGAATCACCCGTACGCAGTGGGGCAACGCTTCGACAAACGAGCTCGTTTGTGAAAGTTTACTTGGGACAAATCAAGATATTGAGCAGTTGCAAAACGCCCTCAACCAATGGCTCGTCGAGGGCTTGGACCTACCCCTGGTGCATCTGTACCTAGCTCTATGCAAAGTCATTTTAGGCGATTCCAAAGCCGGTGACTGGCATCTGCAACAAGCTTATCGATATGATGCATCGCTTCGTAAGACAGGTGACCAACTCATCGATCAATTGATTGAAAGATCCGCGAAAAAGCCTGAGTACCATCAGCGCCTGTCGGCTTGGCGTGATTCCAACTGAAGAGCTCGCTATCGATTTCCGGGTAAGACTCGTTCGTCCCAAGACATCGACGACATCCTTGAGTTCTAGTCTCAGCGGCGTCCGAAAACGGGTTATTCAGGTAATTTTGTGGTTAGGAATGTATGTTATGCCTTTTCTTTGCGATAACTTTAGTACTCGTATTAGGATTGCAACCACAAGTTGCCTTGAGGCCTGGAGGGCCGACACAACCTCTGCCGGGGTCGAAGGCCCCGGTTAAATGGCCCCTTTAAAACGCGTAATGCCCGGGGTGCCGGCACATCATGGATCGATCTCTACCGAGCGCCCCCATTATTATGCAGCCCTTCGGGCTTAGCGCTTCATGGAGTTGCCGCTTACGGTGGTTCACACCACCGGCATAGGGTATGCCAGCCTTTGGGGCTTATGAATCAAAATTCATCGAAAAAGTCCCAGAGGCTATGAACTAGAATACCTGAGGTTTTACCCATAATAATTCCTGAAGAACCCGAAAATGGTCCTCTGTGAAAAGAGAGTTAGGTTGACGATCGACTCGCCTTTTCGCAAACTCGACCAAAGTACAGAAGTATCAAACCATGACAGCAACTAATTTCAATACCGAGAATCGAACCTATCGACAGATGTTAGGCAATGGCCTGATGTACCGCGTCCCGCCATTTCAACGCGATTACTCGTGGGGTGAAGAGGAGTGGGAGGACCTTTGGACCGATATCCAGGGGACTATTCCCAAAGACGGGGAGCCAGCTCATTACATGGGCTACCTAGTCTTGCAAACGTCCGACAGCCGAACCTTCGAGGTGATCGATGGTCAGCAACGATTGACTACGATAAGTCTGATCGTCTTAGCCGCGATGCGAGTGATGAAGAAAATCATCTCGGAAAACCGCAATCCCGATGACAATCAACGTCGGTTGGATCAGATCCGAGCCACGTACATTGGCTACTTGGACCCAGTGACACTCACCAGCAGAAACAAGCTTGCTTTAAATCGCAACAACGACGGATACTACCGAGACTATCTGGTAAAGCTGGCCGATCACTTGCCTCAACGTGGGTTTCCAGCATCAACCCACTCGATGAGAAAAGGCTTTGAGTGGTTTGACCGGAAGCTGCAAGGAATGATCCGCAGTGAAAGCGACCCAGGAATGGCACTAGCGCAGTTCATCGAATCGATGAGCGACAAGTTGTTTTTCACGGTAATCACCGTTGCAGATGAACTGAACGCTTACAAAGTCTTCGAAACTCTCAATGCAAGAGGAGTTAGGCTATCGGCTACTGACATGCTGAAAAATTGGTTGTTTTCCGTATTGGCAAAAGGAGAGACACCGCAAGCAAATCTGATGGAGTTAGAGCGCCAGTGGGAAAGCATGGTCGGACGTTTGGGAAGTGAAAGCTATCCCGATTTCCTGCGGATGCATTGGAATAGCCGCCACTCTTTCGCTCGACAAGCGGATTTGTTTAAAACGGTGAGGGCTAAGGTACAGAAGCCAAGCGACGTGTTTACTTTGCTCAGGGAGATGGATGAAGATATCGACACTTATCTTGCCTTGACGCAACCGGAAGGCTCAGAATGGCCATCGGACTGGCGGGCTGCAGCTCGTGAACTTCGCATGTTCTCAGTTCGACAACCTTACCCGATGATGATGGCAGCTAGAAGTCGTTTGTCAGATGATGAGTTCGGTGGACTTCTCAGAGCTACTTCGGTTATTGCCTTCCGGTACAACGTGATAGGCAGTCAGCATGCAGGCGAACAAGAACGTGTTTATCACGCCGCCGCGATGCAACTCCAGAAAGACCCTTTGTGCAGTCTTCAGTCTGTCTTAGATATTTTGAAACCTGTCTATCCAACTGATGATACGTTCCGTCAAGATTTTGCGGACAAGTCGATCAAAACAACACAATCGCGAAATGCCAAGATTGTCCGGTACATCCTCGGTAAGCTTGAACGGCAGTCTGGTGGCGTTGATTTCGACGCGGAATCGTCTGCATACACTATTGAACATGTCCTACCGCAATCTCCGAACCAGGGCTGGGAAGCGTTTGCAGATCGCGATCTTGAGAGCTCAATTTTTCGCCTCGCCAACATGGTGATGCTCGAAGCTGGAAAGAACAAAGAAGTAGGCAACAAGCCGTATTTGGATAAACGTTCTGTTATCGCAGCAAGTGGAATTCAATTGACTAAAAAGCTTGCTGAGGAGAACGCAGAGTGGACGCCAACGCGACTCGACGAGCGACAAAAGCAACTTGCTCGACTGGCAACAGCCGTTTGGCGAGTTTCACAATTATCAGATGCTCATCGATAGACAAAACAGTAAAACAACTCTCACAAATGTTTGCTTCTGAGCGGTCTCGAAATGCAATCCGCCCACAACCGCTGGGGCTGGGTGCAGTGCAAGCTACGCTAGGAGTGGCCCTTTTTAAATCGCCCACTGAAAGTTTTTAACAAGTTCGAACATTTCCGCGTTGAACACGGAATGCTTCGAGGTCGATAGCAGTAGGCTCACCCCTCATGTGCTGATCCATCAGTACAGCAGTTGCCGTTGACCAGTGCAATCCATGCCGAAAATGACCCGCAGCGATGTAACCGTTCTTGTAGGGATGCAAAGTCCCTAGATAAGGATAAGTATCGATCGACCCAGGCCTTAAACCCGACCACTGTGATTCGAGCGTTGCACCATCGAGTTTCGGGCAAACGCTCAGTGCCCAAGAACGCAATTGCTCCATCATCTCAGGGGTTGTCTCTTTAACAAAACCAACCTCTTCCTCGCACGAGCCAACCAAAACGCGTCCATCCTCCCGCGGGACAAGGTAGCGATGCCCCTCGTTGACCACATAGGAAAACGGTTGCTGATCAAATCGGTACAACTGCATTTGACCTCGCACTGGATAAATCCCTGTCTCGATCCCTAGGGGTTTCAGGAGCGGTGCAGTCCAAGCCCCGGTGGTCAAGCAATAGCGATCCGCAACAATCTGCAATTTCTGATTTTCAAAGGGTTTGCGATAGCATTCGACAAAGTCGATCCCAGCTTCCGTTGCTTGTAAGTTCACAACCTCCGTGTGTTCCTGGAAATCGACACCGAGTTTTTGACATGCGAATTTCAGTGCGGCTAAGTGGCGAGGGTTTCTCAACTTTCCATCCCTCGCAACCCAGTAATATTCGCACTCTTGGCCCGGGGCTTCGGTGGGTGCAATCATCGAGGTCATGTCGCTGATGTCTTTTGAACTCAGCGTGCGATACTCGATCCCGAGCTCTTGCCACCAAAAGCAATTGGCTCGCAGGGTGGCCCGTTCAGCGGGACTTCGAGCAAGGTACAATCCGCCACTGCGTCGATATTCAGTGTCGATATCTGTATAGTCCCTCAGCCAGCGGGCCCACTCTTCATGCAGTTGATCCGATAGTTGCCTCAATTGCTCGATCGGATCATCGACCCGCAGAGTCGCTCCAGCGGGTAAGATACCGGCTCCGGCCCACGACGATTCCTTGCCGACCTCTCTGCGATCGACCAAGCACACGCGCCAACCTCGCTTGGCGCACTGGGCGGCGATCGACAAGCCCACCACTCCCCCACCAAGTACCGCAAGATCGTAATGCGATGCCAAACTCATCTCCCATTCTATGGACGCGATTGGACAGCCACAGGAATCATCGCTGCGGCTTGATCTCGCCCGACCTGAGCTTGCGAATGTAAATCTGTAAATGCATGTAGATCTCGTTGCTCAAAAGGAACACGCCTATTAGATTTGGGATAGACATCGTGAGAATCATCATGTCGCTAAATTCCAGAACATTCGTCGGCTGAACGATCGATCCAAGAACGGTGAACGTCAGGAACAACAGCTTGTAGATCAGCGATGACTTCTGACCAAACAGGGAGACAAAGCATCGCTCGCCGTAGTAAGACCAAGACACGCAGGTCGAGTAGGCAAAGAAGAAGATCGCCAAGTAAAGAACGTATTTGAACCAAGCGAAATTTGCATTCTGCGTGACGGCTGAAAGTGTGATCATCGATCCTTGATTATCGACGGCCATCTGCTGGACCTCAGGAGTCCGATACACACCGGTGATCACGATCATCAAGCCGGTCAAAGTACAAACAACCACTGTATCAATGAATGGTTCTAAAAGGGCGACAATCCCCTCGCTTACTGGCTCTTCGGTCTTGGCAGCCGAGTGCGCGATCGCTGCTGAACCCGCCCCGGCTTCGTTCGAGAAGCATGCCCGCTTGGCACCGATGACCAGCACTCCAAAAAAACCTCCGTACATCGCAGCCGGTGAAAACGCTCCTCGGAGTATCTCCATTGCCGCTGTCGGAATCCGCTGATAATTCGTACCTAGGATCGTCAAGCACATCAAAATGTATGCGATGCACATGAATGGAACGACGATTCCTGCGAAATTTCCGATCGACTTGATCCCGCCAATGATCACAATTCCCACCGCGATAGCCATCAGTAGTCCATAAATCCAGGGAGCCGATTTCAGGATGGCAAAGGCGGGCTCGGCTTGAAAAGCATTGAGCGACTGTGCAACTTGGTAGGAATTCCCACCCCCAAACGAGCCACCGATGCACAGAATGGTAAATACCACCGCAAGCACTTTGCCCAGCCCACCAAGCCCCTTAGACTCCAAGCCCCTGCGTAGATACACCATCGGGCCCCCAAGCACATTCCCTTTTTCGTCCGTTGTTCTGTACAACACTGCCAAGGTGCACTCGGCGAACTTGGTGGTCATCCCGATGAGCCCAAAGAAGATCAACCAGAAGGTGGCCCCAGGGCCTCCGGTTCCGATCGCGATAGCCACGCCGGCGATGTTTCCGAGCCCGACCGTTCCTGATAAAGCCGACGAAAGAGCTTGAAAGTGCGACACATCTCCGCGATCCCCTTCGTGGTCATAGCGACCTCGAATCAAGTCGATCGAGTGTCGAAATAGCCGAATATTGATAAAGCCCATGCGGAGGGTCAAAAAGATCCCGGCAAACAAAAGCCAAAGGACGACAAACGGGACCTTAACCCCTAACCAATGCTCTGTCTCAAAATCGTAGAACAAGACCGCTTCGAGCGGATCGACCAAATACTCTTTCGCGAAACCATCGACCCTTTGAATCCAGCCCGGTAAGTCGCTCGCCTTGGCCTCGGAGGCCTTAGGTAGCTTGTCCGGCATCGGAATCGTAAACGGATCAACCTCTTGCCCTAAAGACCCTTGAGGTCCTAGACCAACGAACCCAAACGTCAGAACAAACCAAGAAACAGAAAAGAAAAAGAGTTTAGAAAAACTACTTCGATGCGGTTGACTCTCAAGTAACTGCGGGGCATCTGTAACCATAACATCCACAACATCCAATAAAAACTCAGCAAAACCAAAAATTGTCCGGTTATCATAGCCCGCAAATGCAGCTTACGCATTAGCTTTAAGCCCAAAAGAAACGGCTAATGGCGTAGAAATAAGACCCATTATTTTGCATAATATCGACATACAGGCGCTCGCGCACCGACTGCTCATTCCCCACCTCAAAGCAACTCGATGAATCCATCCCACCAAGCTAGCCGACGAAGTCTCTGGCTACTGTCTAGTGTTTCATCCTCCCTGCTAACCATCGCCGGTTGGTCGATGCTTGCCGAGCAAGCCAAGGCACAAGAACCCGAGAATGAGGTTCGTTTCAGCCAAGACATACAACCTCTGCTTGCTCGCAGATGCTTTGCCTGTCACGGACCTGATCAAGCCGAAGCCGGTCTGCGATTAAACTCTCGCGAGCAAGCCACTGCAATACTTGAGTCTGGACACGCCGCGATTGCCCCAGGTGCACCCGACCAGAGCGAACTCCTTAAACGTATCCGATCGACCGATGATGCGGATCGCATGCCGCCCGAAGGCAAGCCGCTGAGCGAAAGGGAACAGAAACTCATCGAGCGATGGATCGCCCAAGGCGCCGAGTGGAAACAGCACTGGGCCTTTGAACCGATCGTCAAGCCGGAAGTACCAAAGACTGCCGTTTCGACCGGAAACCCCATCGATGCATTCATCGATCATAAACTCGAAAAACGAGGGCTGCATCGAGCACCCCAAGCACAGGCGCTCCATCTTCTTCGCCGACTGCACTATGACCTTACCGGATTGCCACCGAGCCCAGAGGTCGTCGAGAATTTTCTTACGCGTGCTCAAGAGAACTTCGATCGGGCTTGGGCAACCGAAATCGATTCGCTACTTGCTTCCGAGCATTACGGCGAGCGTTGGGCTCGCCATTGGCTCGATGTGGTTCGCTACGCTGAAACCAACAGCTTCGAACGCGATGGAGCCAAGCCCCATGTGTGGCGATACCGCGACTATGTCATTCGAGCCCTCAACCAAGACAAGCCTTACAACCAGTTCCTCATGGAGCAACTCGCCGGTGATGAACTCCCTGAGGTCACTCGCGATTCACTGATCGCAACAGGTTTCTATCGATTGGGTATTTGGGATGATGAACCCGCAGATCGCGAACTGGCTGTCTACGAAGGTTACGACGATATCCTCACGACAGTCGGACAGGGGATTTTAGGTTTGACGATCAACTGCAGTCGATGCCACGACCACAAGATCGATCCGATTCCAACCAAAGACTACTACAGCACCTTGGCGTTTTTCCGCAATCTGACCTCCAATGGCTATGGCCCCCAGGTCGAACGCCCTTTGATTGCAAGCGATGCAGACAAAGAACAAATGCGAGCGATTGAACAAGAGATTCGTCAGACCGGAGATCGTCTTCAAAAACAACTTACCGAAGTAGAGAGCAAGCTACGCGAACAGTTCAACGAGCTAACCAAAACCGAATCGTCTTCCTATGACCTCGATGATCTTGAATACAAATTCTACCGAGACACCTGGGATAACCTTCCTAACTTTGATGAACTCAAACCTGAGACGGTTGCCAAAGTCAATCCTCCCCTGATCGACATCGGAGCTTCGACGCGTCCTGACTTCTTTGGTTTTGTATTCACGGCATCATTGATCGTTCCAAAGGATGGCGAATATACCTTCATCCTCGATTCCGATGACGGCTCTCGACTCACTCTCGATGGCAAGCAACTCATCGAATACGACGGGATCCACGGAGTTGGAAAACCGAAACGCGCAAGTGTGCAACTCAAACAAGGCCGTTACCCCCTAAGACTCGATTACTTCCAAAGGCAATTCGGCAAGGGGTTGAGCCTGGCTTGGTCAGGCCCTGGGTTCCGTCGCAAACGATTGAGTGCAGACAGTGGCGAACAAGCCAAGGATTTGCAGCAAGCGATCGCAAGTTCTCGCGTCGATGGATTGGATCCCGCGCTAGTGGAGGAGTTTAAGTCACTTCGCAAACAGCTCGAGGAAAACAAACGGCGTAAACCGTGGGAAGAGTACGGGATGTGCGTAAGCGAGGCCGGCACCAATGCCCCCGAAACATTCGTCCTGACACGTGGAAGTCCCCAAGCAAAAGCCGATAAAGTCGAACCGGCTTTCCCCTCGATCATCGGAGGAGCCCCTCCTAAGATCGAGCCAAATCAGACAGCCAACACAACAGGTCGCCGATTGGCATTCGCGAAATGGGCTACCGATCCAAACAACAAACTTACTAGCCGCGTGATTGTCAATCGAATTTGGCAACACCATTTCGGACGCGGCATTGTCCGATCCCCAAACAACTTTGGACAACTCGGAGAACAACCAACCCACCCAGAACTACTCGATTGGCTCGCTGCAACCTTTGTCGAACAAGGCTGGAGTATGAAGGCCTTGCATAAACAGATTCTCTTGTCGCACAGTTACCGGCAGTCGACGATGGCCTCCCAAGAAGCACTCGACAAGGATGCCAATAATGATCTTTTCAGTCGCTTTGACCTTCGACGACTTAGTGCCGAAGAGCTCCGCGATTCGATCCTGGCCGTTAATGGTAAGCTGAACTTGAAGATGTACGGGCCGAGTATCTATCCGGCGCTCTCGAAAGAAGTCCTTGCGACTCAATCGGTGCCTGGTAAAGGCTGGGAAAGATCCGATCCAAGCGAGCAGACTCGGCGGAGTGTTTATATTCATATCAAACGCTCGCTGTTGGTCCCTATGCTCTCAAACTTCGACTTCCCAGATCCGGATGTCAGTTGTGAAGCTCGCTTCATTACAACCCAGCCCGGACAAGCTCTTGGGATGCTCAATAGCGATTTCCTACACTCTCAGTCCGAAGAGTTTGCTGGTAGGCTCAAGGCCCAAGCACCAGGCAACCTCGATTCTCAAATAAAAATAGCCTATAGCTTGGCGCTATCGCGCGAACCGTCGGCCGACGAAATAGCGCGAGGCAAGAAGCTGATCGAAGAACTGCAATCCAAACATAAACTGACATCCGATAGAGCATTAGCATTCTTCTGCTTGTTTGTTTACAACCTCAACGAGTTCTCCTACGTCGATTAAGAGCGATACTCTTTATAAGGCGAATATTCCTATGCGGCAAAACTTTTGCGGACGAACACGAAGAGAATTCCTCTGGCAACTTGGCGGTGGCTTTGGTGGCCTGGCGCTCACGGGGATGCTTTCGGGCGACGGTTTTTTTGGCAATGCCCACGCAGGTGAGGGACGCAAATTGCCCGAACCTCACTTTGCACCAAAGGCAAAGAGCGTCATCTTTTTGTTTATGTACGGCGGCCCTAGCCATATCGATACGTTCGACTACAAGCCGACGATGAAGGGTCGCGATAATCAGGTTGTGACGGTCAAAACTTTCGGTCGTGGTGGACACAAGAATCAAGGACGAATCGTTGAACCACGCTGGGAATTCAAGCAGTATGGCCAATGCGGCAAATGGGTCAGCGAACTGTTTCCAAACGTCGCCAACCATGTCGATGACATAGCCTTTATCCATTCGATGACGGCTGATTCGCCCATCCACGGTTCGGCCATGCTCATGATGAATTCGGGGCGCGTACAAAGCGGTCACCCATGCTTGGGTTCCTGGGTCAATTACGGACTTGGAAGTGTCAACGAGAATCTTCCTGGTTTTGTTGTGATGCTCGATCCGACTGGGGGCCCGATCTCGGGAGCCAAGAACTGGTCAAGCGGATACATGCCCGCGAGTTTCCAAGGCTCGATCTTTAGAACTCAAGGCACTCCGATTCTTGACTTGAAATCTCAAGAGGGCGTTTCTCGTGAGTTGCAACGCGAGTTGCTCAATTCGCTCCACGAGCAAAACACGTTGCATGCCAAGCAGCGAGGTGATCGCAGCGATCTGCTATCGAGGATCTCGACCTACGAGCTCGCATATAAAATGCAAGAAAGTGCTCCCGAAGCGGTCGACATCGCCGATGAATCAGCAGAGACTCTTTCGCTCTATGGTATTGATAAGGATCGCACCAAGGACTTTGGAACCAAGTGCTTACTTGCCAGACGGCTCGTCGAGCGGGGCGTTCGCTTCGTTCAAATCTACTCAGGTGGATCGCACAACGACGATAACTGGGACGCTCACTCCGACCTTAAGAAGAACCATGACTTCCACGCTGGCAATACCGACAAGCCGATTGCAGGCTTGATCGCAGACCTCAAGCGTCGAGGGTTGCTCGATGAAACACTCATCATTTGGGGTGGAGAGTTCGGACGTCAGCCTACTGCCGAGTACGCTGAGGGTACCGGTCGCGATCACAATTCCTATGGTTTTACCATGTGGATGGCTGGTGGCGGCATCAAAGGTGGCGTTAGCGTCGGAACAACCGACGAACTGGGAGCAGCAGCGGTTGAAAAACCGTTCCATGTCAAGAATCTCCACGCGACGGTTCTTCAACAGCTCGGTATCGACCCGAATCGCCTCTCCTATTTCCACTCCGGATTGGATCAGAAGCTTGTTGGGGTCGAACACATCGAGCCGATCCGAGAGATTGTTACTTAACAGCCTTCGAGCAAGAGGGATCAATCATGTCCAACAGACCGATTTGGAACCACGCGTTGTATGGTCGTCGCGAAGCGTTGCAAATCGGTGCAGCAAGTATCCTTGGGCTAGGCACCAATCACCTCTTTGCGCTGCGTGATGCCCAAGCTGCATGCGGGCCAATTCCTTTGCCAAAAGCCAAGTCGTGCATCTTCATTTTCCTCTCCGGAGGATTGGCACAGCACGAGAGCTTTGACATGAAGCCCGACGCTCCAGCGGATATCCGAGGCGAGTTCAGTCCGATTGCAACACGTACACCAGGTTTGCAAATCTGCGAACACTTGCCAAAACTCGCAAGCATCAGCCACCTTTGGTCTATCTGCAGATCGTTGACACATCCATCGAACGACCATTCTGCCGGTCACCATATCATGCTCACCGGCCAATCGAGTCTCCCGGTCGGCTTCAATCCCAATGCACCGAGTCGAACCGATCATCCCTCGATTGTATCCAAGGTCGGGCATGCGGTTAGCCAGGTACGAGGGCAAGCGACCAATAATTTGCCTCCTGCTGTCGTTTTGCCAGATCGAATCGTTCACAATACAGGACGCACGCTGCCAGGGCAAAACGGTGGGATGATGGGCCAAACTGCAGATCCTTGGTTCATCGAAGCCTCCCCATTCCACACAACCTCTTATGGTGCATTTCCGCAGTACCATTTCGATCATCAGCAACGAGGCAAACCTGACGAGAGGGTTTTTCAAGCCCCCCAGCTTTCAGTGCCGCATACCAATGGTATTACTGACATCCACAATCGGATGGATTTGCTCGATCGACTCAATACACAACGTAAGCGGATCGATCGCATTGGTGAGTCCCATAATCTGGATCGCTATCGGCAGACGGCTGCCTCGATGATGGTGGATGCGAATATTCACAAGGCACTGGATGTCGCTAAAGCGGATCTTGCAGTGGTTGACAGATATGGCAGCAACTCGTTTGGTTACTCCCTTTTGATGGCACGAAAACTTGTCGATGCCGGAGTACCTATCATCCAAGTAAACCTCGGAAACAATGAGACTTGGGATACCCATGGAAACGCCTTCCCACACCTCAAGGATCGTCTCTTACCACCAACGGATCAAGCTCTCTCGGCACTGATCGAAGATCTCCATCAAAGCGGACAATTGGACGAAACGCTCATCGTCATGGCTGGGGAGTTTGGGCGTACAGCGAAGATCACCCTTTTGGCCCAGCACTACAAACTCCCAGGCCGTGATCACTGGGGAGCAGCCCAATCGGTGTTGTTCGCCGGAGGTGGGATTCGTCCCGGAACAGTCATAGGCAAAACCGATTCCAAAGGAGAGTACCCGGTCGATTCCCCCGTTAAACCCGAGAATTTCGCTGCAACCATCTACCACTTGCTCGGAATACCGTCAGAAGCGGTATGGCACGATACCCAGGCCCGCCCATTTGCAGTTTATCACGGCGAACCGATCGCCGGTTTGGTGTAGAATATCCCAACTGCGTGCAAGTTAGCGATCAGCGAAACTTTGGCGATTGCCTTCCCCCCCACCCCAACTCTCTCCCCACCGCGTAGCGACTATGGCAAACCGAGACCTTACTCGGCCAACGATCGGGCGAGACTACCGAGTCAATCCTGCGATGATTAAGCTCCACGCCTGTTGCTGCGGCTTACTGATCGCCCTTGGGCTATTTGGAGATCTCACGGGTGCCAAAGCCCAAATGCCCCTATCGGCGATGGCACCCCAAGCCCTCTCGCCGGGCAAAACTATTCGAGTTGAATTCAATGGTAACCAATTCAAAACTCCCCTGCGAGTTGGCGGTTCGATCCCCATCGAAGCTCAGTGGATTAGCGTCGAGCCCACCAAAGCCATCGCGGATCTTCGTATCCCCGATCATGCTCCACTTGGCCCCAAGACAATCTGGCTTGCCACCGACGAGTCGATCAGCGAGCCTCTTCAGATACTCGTTGATGATCTCCAGAGCATCGGTGATAACGGCGCGAATCATAACCGTGCTCAACCTCAAGTCCTCACTATTCCTTGCGCGGTTGATGGCAAAAGTGATGCGGCCCAAAGCGACTTCTATCAAATCCACCTCAAGGTCAACGAAGGCGTCAGTATCGATTGCATCGCCGAGCGTATCGGGTCGACCATGGACTCGGTTCTACGCGTTTGGGATGCACAAGGGAAACTGCTAATCCAAGCGGACGATACCGCATCGAGTCCCGATAGCCAAATTCGCTTCATTGCACCAAACGAAGGGGATTACCTGATCGAAGTTGTCGACAATCGTTTTGCCGGCGATGGACGGTATCGGATGCGTGTCTGCGATACACCTTTGTCCCCAATCCCCTATCCACTTGCGATCCCCCCAAATACTCCAAGCCCCATCAGTTGGATTCTCGCCGACGGCTTAGTCATCAAAGCGGATCAGAATCCCGACCAATGGGGAGTGACCGCAATGGTACCTGTGGAAGTTCTTGGCAATCGCTGGATGATCAGTTCCACAAGTCCGACTCGACCCGGTGGTTTTTGGTCCGATGTTTTAGTTCGAGACTTGCCGCTTTACACCGAGCCGATCGAATCGGAGTCCCATGCATCACCCAGCGAAGCACCTTTGTCGATCCCAGTGGGCATCACAGGCCGATTCACTAAGCCTGGACAAACGGATCTTTTTGCGATCGCAGCGACGCAGGGCCAAGCGATCCAGATTCAAACGATCACTCGTAGTCTCGGGCTCCCCACTCTTCTTAAACTCGCTGTTCTGCATCCTAATGGAAGTGTAATCGCAGAAAACGCGATCAACGAAGCCGACGAATGGCCCTTGGAGGTTACATTCCCAGAAAACGGCGTCTACCAAATACGAGCCACGGAACTGCTTGGACAGTCAAGTCCCAAGCATGCTTATTGGATCGAAGCAAAACCAAAACCCCTTTTCAGCATTGGTGTTAAACCTGATCCAAAGACAACCGAAAGCCGATTGCTCGAAACCGGTTTTGGCGCTACTTACCTCGACCTTGCTATTCAAAGAACTCCCTACGAAGGCCCGATCCAACTCGAATTGCAAACTGCACTTCCGGGGCTGCGCATCCTCAATCCAACCATCCCAGCCAAAGCAGCCGAGTTCCGAGTGTTCATTGCGACAGATGCAGCATGGGATCCTGTGCGCGTCGGACAACTAAAGTTGTTTGCAAAGCAAGTTGATGGTGGATCTTTCTCAACCTCGGTAAGCACCATTGCTCTGCGGCGCGCGAAAGCACCCCATCAACCATTCCCTTCCTCGGTGATCGATGGGCCGATCGGGTATGCAGCCCTGAGTACCGGAGCACCGCTGTTCACTGCAGAATTCCCCGCTGGGATCTCGCTGGCCGCACCAATCAAACAGCACGTACTTACCGGCAACATTAGACGGCTCAAAGAGGAATTCAAGGAACCCGTCTCTATCCTATCGGCCGCTGGTCCGGAGGGATGGAGCGTTCAACCAGCACTCGACAAGGACACTTTAAAATTGACGATGTTGCGGTCGGATGCATCACCCGCACCTAACCCTGCAGCGACTCCCAGTGGACGAATCCTTTTGTCGATCTACGGTCAGACAAACCGAGGACGCATCGAGAATATGGAGATCCCCTTTACCTGGTTCGATCCGCTTTCGATTTCAAGTCCAACGATTCCCACCCTCATGCTTGGAAGCTCTCAAGGCGTCCAGGTCGATGTTCAAAGGAAGGGAATCGACCCTGCGCCCATTACGCTTCAACTTGTGAATCCCCCACCTGGGATCACTGCGGATCCGGTGGTCATAGCTGGCGATCAAGCCACGGGCATACTCAATTTGCGCATTGCACCAGATATCCAAGTCAATGCTCCACTCGAATTGACTATCTCGGCAACCACCAAATCGGCGGAAAATGATATCTCTGCAAATACAATGCCGATTCCCTTGAGCTTTGAACAACCACCAGCACGCGTCGAGCCCTTTCCAGCTCAAATCGCTCTTACTCGCTCACGCGACTCGGCTCAATTTGTTCTCACTGGCTGGGATACCAGTGGGTTGGCTCGCGATTGGACAAATCGTGCTCGCTGGACCGTTGCGAATCCAGCCATTGCGTCGATTGCCTCGGGACGAATCGTTCCAACAGCCAATGGCCAGACGGAGCTCATTGCGGAATTGGCGAATCATCGCGTCGTCGTACCAATAAGTGTCAGTGGGCTTGATGCACCAGCACGGGTTGAATTCGAAAACGAAGTGCTTGTGGCCCTATCGAAACAAGGTTGCAACTCCGGAGCATGCCACGGCTCGCCAAGCGGAAAAGGAAACTTCCGCCTGTCGCTTCGCGCATTCGATAAAGCTCTCGATGCGTTAACCCTGGTTCGTGAGGAGAGTCAGCGAAGACTCAATCCACTTGAACCTGACAAGAGTCTGCTGGTAACCAAACCTCTCATGAAGGTTCCACATGGCGGGGGAATGCAATTGCGTAAATCGGATCCAGCCTATCGCGTACTGGTCGATTGGATCGGCCAGGGTGCTCCTTTGGATCCAGCGGATCAAGCCAGATGCGTCAAGCTGGAGGTGTTTCCGAACTCCCAACGCATTCTTGCGAAAGACCAAGGATCCCAGCAGATCGTCGTCCTGGCTCATTTCGCCAACGGAGCCAAGAGGGATGTGACCCCCTTGTGTGTGTACGAGAGTTCCAACACGACCGTGGCTACCGTCGATGTTCATGGAAAGGTCACACCGCAGCAAAAAGGGGAGTCGGTGATCCTTGTTCGCTTCCTCGAACATATCGAGTCGATCCCATTTCTCTTCAATCAAGAGGTTCCGGGTTTTCAGTGGACTGCGCAAAATCAACACAACTTTATCGATAACCTCGTCGACGCAAAACTCCAACAACTGCAGATCAATCCAGCACCTCTTTGCACAGACGAAGTCTTCCTGCGTCGAGTCTACTTGGATCTGCTAGGAATTTTGCCAACGATCGATGAGGCGGCATCCTTTTTTGCCGACAGCAATTCGGACAAACGAAATCAATTGATCGATAAACTCTTGTCCCGACCCGAACATGCGAAATACTGGGCCCTCAAGTGGGGTGACCTGCTGAAGATGACCGGTAAAGCGGTCGGGAACGAGGCGGTTTTCAAGTACTACCGATGGGTCGAATCCTCCATTCGAGAGAACCAACCCTACGATCAATTCGCTCGCGAACTTCTTTCCGCAAGTGGTTCGACCTTTGCGAACCCGCCTGCGAATTTTTACCGAACCGCTGGAGATATGAACGAGTCGGTCGAAACGATCTCCCAAGTCTTTCTCGGTGCAAGACTCCAGTGTGCCAAGTGCCATAACCACCCCTTCGAGAGGTGGACTCAAGACAACTACTACGGCTTGGGTGCTTTCTTTAATCGGGTTCAACGCAAGAAAACACAACGCCCTAACGAATGGCTTGTCTACACAAGCAGCGCAGGTGAGGTCACTCAGCCTCGCACCGGACAGACCATGAAACCATGGGTTCCTGGCAGTAATGAGTTGCCCTTGGATCCAGTCCATGACCGCCGACAGGCGTTTGTTGATTGGCTAGTAAGGCCAGAGAATCCGTTCTTAGCTCGCGTTGAAACCAATCGGATATGGTCTCAACTTTTTGCACGTGGTATCGTCGATCCAATCGATGATTTTCGAGACAGCAACCCTCCAACCAATCGGCCTTTGCTCGACGCTCTGACAAAACATTTTGTGGATAGCGGTTTTAATCGTCGGGAATTGATCCGCACAATCCTTCAGAGTCGGACTTATCAAGCAAGTTTCGAGACCACACCTTTTAATGAAAAGGATAATCTCTATTTCTCGCACCAAACCCCTCGTCTCCTGAGTGCTGAACAACTGCTCGACGCGATCAACCAGTTGACTCAAACTGAGCAAACCTTCGCCGGACTTCCTGCAGGTACCAAAGCGACTCAGATTCCAGCACCGGATCTCGCGAAAGTTGATTTCTTGAAGGTCTTTGGCCAACCGGAGCGATCCACGGTTTGCGCTTGTGAGCGTTCCGAGGATTCCAATCTGAGTATGGCGATCGAGTTATTCAATGGCTCGACCGTACACGAGAAACTCAAGAACCCCAAGAACCGCTTCCGAAATCTGATCGCCGAAGGCAAGCCGATTGAGGACATCATCAAGAACCTCTATTTGGCGGGTCTATCTCGCAATCCAACCAGTGAAGAGTTGCAGGAGTCGCTCAAACACTGTCAGAGCAAACCTGACCCAGTGCTTGGCCTCGAAGACCTCTGCTGGGTGCTGATCAACACCGACGAGTTCCTTTTCCAACACTAACGGTTGTCACGATGCGTCGATTTTTGTTGTCCACGTTGATCGCTGCAGGCATTGCAAGTTCGCACATCGGATTGCAGGCTCAGGAAGCAGTCTCGTTTCGCGATCAGGTCGCCCCCATTATTCAAGAGCACTGCGTCGCATGCCACTGCGCGAAACGCGCTGAAGGTGGATATCGACTCGACACGATCGAGCAATTGGTCAAGCCTGGTGATGGTGCAGCAAGTCCGATCGTTGCAGGCAAGAGGGATCAAAGCGAATGGATCCTGCGCATGAAGCATGCGGATCCAGAGTTTCGCATGCCCTTAGATAGCGAGCCGATTTCACCTGAATCAATCGAGCTAATTTCCAAATGGGTTGACCAAGGTGCCAAGCTCGATGGGATTTCGTTGACCGAGCCACTTTGGTCCATCATCCCACCGCGGACTTATCCTACAGCACCCGAGCACTACCCACTGGTTGCACCGATTACCGCGTTAGCTTTCTCAAGCGATGGTACTCAAGTTTACTCGTCGGGATACCATGAGGTTCTCGCATGGAATGCCAACGATGGAGCGTTGGTTGGTCGGTTTGGAAATCAAACGCAAAGAACCTACACGATCGTACCGAGCTTGGATCCAAACAAATTGCTTGTTGGGGGAGGTACGCCTGGGTCGATTGGTGAGGTTCGATTGCTCAATCGAGCGAATAATTCGGTCGAGCAAATGATCGTTCGCGGACCCGATGTTGTACTCGACTTAGCGCTAAGACCCGGTAGCCGGGAACTGGCCGTCGCCATGGCCGATAATACGATCCGGATTATCAATCTCGAGAATAATCAGCAAGTACGCCAAATCGCGAGCCATGCCGATTGGGTCACTCAGATCGCTTACAGTGAAGATGGTAAGCGACTGGGTTCAGCGAGTCGCGATAAATCGGCCAAGGTTGCCGATGCCGAAACGGGTGAGTTGCTAGGCAGTTATCCTGGACACGGCGCGGCCGTCCGCGGAATCGCCTCGTTCCAAGACGGTAAGCAATGGATCAGCGTCGGAGCCGATAACAAGATCCACCGTTGGGAAGTCGAGAACGCAAAGAAGGTCGCCGAAGTGGCTCTCGGGGGGGATTCGCAAAAACTAGTAAAGGATCAAGCCACCGTTTGGATTCCAAATGCAGACAAGCATTGGTATCGACTTGAACTATCGAACAACGCGATTTCAGCCAAGCAGCCTGGTCATGAGGACTGGATCACATCGATCGCTGTCCATAGCGGATCTGGAAAACTCGCGACTGGTTCGATGGACGGCTCGATTCGAATTTGGAATCTCTCGGACGCGGCACTTGTTAAGGCTTGGGTCGCGAAGCCTTAGCTATCCACTTCGATGCCAAATGCCGAGGATGAACCGATTCATCCAGAGCCCTTGCCGGTAGTGTCGTCAGAACCACGCATATCCGCGATGCATCGCGATCGACCCAAGCGAGTGTGCCGGTCGAACCCGAGTGTCCAAATGAATTTGCAGAGCAACTTACTTTGCTGCTGCGCATGTCGACATCGAAGCCTAATCCTCTGGATTCAAGTCCGACAGGATTGTGGTTGGTGAGCATCATCCGCTTGGTGGACGCCTTCAGAAAATCGTCTTGGTCGCTCATCATCGCGCGTAGAAATTTGCCGATGTCGCTTGCCGAGGCATGCCCGCCGCCCCATGGTGCCCCCAATCCTCTCCAATACTTGCTGTTCCAATCCCACTTGGCAGCATCCACTGCACCGCCCCCAGCCTCGGGTGCCCCAAACTCCGTTTGAACAGGCATGCGACTGCTCTCAGAGAGCTTTCCGATACCCAAGGCGGAATCGAACATTTCCAGAGGGCTTAACACCCGCTTCTGAACAAGATCTAAGATCGATGTAGATGCGATCTTTTCTGCGACAGCGCATGCGAGCAAAATCCCCATGCTCGAGTACTCGTAATTCGTTCCCGGTGCGAAGCGAAATGGCAGGGGCTCGCAAGCCTCCACGAATGCGTTCAAAGTTGAAAGTCCCGATCGAAGCTGATGATTATTTGGAACTTGATCAGGAAGTCCCGAAGTATGGGTCAGCAGATGCTTGATCGTTACTTTGGGATATTCCGACTGTTGGAACTGGGGCAGGTAACGCACAAGCGGATCATCGAGATCGAAAGCCTTTTGATCGTAGAGGCTCATCAGCGCGCAGATCGCGATCGGTTTGGTGATCGATCCGAGAAGGTAGCTCGCATGATCATCGGAGGCCAACCCGTAGTTGGCACTAAACCGAGTACCGGGTTGCTCTGCAAAGAGAGAACCTGCCAGAATTTGTTTTCTTTGCGAGGAATCCGAGAGGACCTGGCAAGCGTTTTCGCAGGCGGCAAGAAGATCTATCTCCATCGGTCACTCGATTGGATTCTAGAGGATCGCCTCGATCGGTGAACCTTTGCTGATCGCAAGAGGTCGACCGAGGCGGTCGTGAATTTCGGTACTAGGTGGGAAACCTAAGCAATGGTAGACAGTTGCTGTAAGGTCTTGAGGTTCGACACGGCCATCGAGTGGATAAGCACCTTGGCGATCCGATGCACCATAAACCGTGCCTCCCTGGATCCCCCCACCGGCTAAAGCACCGCTAAAGACATGACCCCAGTGATCGCGTCCGCCGCTTGGATTGTGCTTGGGTGATCGTCCGAACTCACCCATCCAGACGACCAAGGTGTCCTCGAGCATCCCTCGCTGCAAGAGATCTTCTAGAAGCGCCGAGTAAGCTTGATCCATCGGAGGCATGAGTACTGTTTTGAGGCGATCGGCATTTTTAGCATGGGTATCCCAAGCCGGAGCGTTGTCTGGATCATCCTTCCAACGCGTCCAATTGACTTGGACGAGCGACACGCCCGACTCGACGAGTCTTCGAGCAAGAAGAACGCTTTGTCCGAAGCGATTGCGACCGTAGCGATCTCTGGTAGCTGGAGACTCTTGATCGAGCGAGAAAGCGTTTTGGGTTTCTTTGGTTCGGATCAGATCGATCGCTTTGCTTTGCCAAGTATCCCAACGCTTAAGAGTTGGACTTGCCTGTATCTTGTCGAGCGAACGATTTAGTTGAGCGAGAAAGTCTTTACGTTGTTCGAAGCGCTCGGTGGTGAGCTCTGCAGGAAGAGCGATATCAGGGACCCGAAAATCAGGTGCATTTGGATCGCAACTGACGAGCCAGGGGTCGGCGTGACTGCCAAGCCAACCGGCATCTTGGCCAGGCCAAAGCAGCTTACCGGTATTCCAAATTTCTTCGGGCAAGCGAATAGAACCGGGGAGTGGGCCTGCGTCTCCTTTGAGATGCCGAACGACAGCGGCCATACACGGCCAATCGTTGGGTGGGCCGGGCAGAGAGTTTTCCGCGTTCTTAGGGGAGTGGGGGTAACCCGTGAGCATCCAATAGCCGCTGGCCGAATGGGCGTTGTCGTCGGTGGCCATCGCGCGAAGAACGGCGATGTGGTTGGTGAGTTTTGCCGTCTGTGGCATCAGTTCACCTACATGAAGTCCGGGAGTGGCCGTTGCGATAGGCTTGAAATCTCCACGCACTTCGGCGGGCGCATCAGGCTTGGGATCCCAAGTTTCATGCTGTGGTGGGCCGCCGAGCATGAACAAGACGATGCATCGCTTTGCCTTTCCAAACGAGCCCGCGATACCCCGGGCTTGCAGGGCATTCGTAAATTCAGGCGTCAAAGCGTTGTTCGCGGATGCTTGATTCGCCATCCATCGGCCAAGCGACAGACCCATCGAGCTGAGCGAACCGACTTTGAGCAACTCGCGACGCGAGTACTTTCCCTGAATTCGGATCATTGCCGAACGCCTCGAACGATAGGGCTCTAAAAATGGATCGACCGCAGATGCTCTTCGCCAGTCGAACCGGATCGCAACTGCACATAAGTATAGCTTAATCAGATCGCTACATCAATTCCACACAAGAAATGAGGTCCATCGTTACACGAGCGATCGAACCATTGCGACATCTTGCCTGAGCTGCTCTAGAAGCTCCTCTTTGGACTGGAACTTTTGAACCTCTCGGATCGAGCCGAGAATCTCAAGCTCGAGATGTTTGCCGTAAAGATCACCTTGGTAGTCAAGCAAGTGGGCTTCGACCTTGCTGGCATCCTCTCCGAACGTCGGATTAGGCCCTATATGGAGTGCTGCCGGGACTCCCGAAAGTTCACTCGGCTCGGTTACCCTCGCTGCATATACGCCATGCTTGGGAATTAGTACTTCGATGTTTTCGATGTTCGCTGTTGGGAAGCCGAGAGTACGTCCACGGGCAGCGCCGTGACCTACGACTCCGGAGATACGATAGGGTTCGACAAGAAACGCATTCGCCGCTTTTATGTTTCCTTGCTCAATCCACTGGCGAATCTGGGTGCTTGAAACCAGCCTCTGTCCGAAGGTCTTCGGCTCAACAGTCTGGAATTCTACGTCGGCTCCTTCGCACAACGCTCGCAACGTTTCGATATCACCCGCTCGATTCCTACCGAAGCGAAAGTTCGGGCCTTCGACCATTCCCTTTATTTGAAATTGATCTAACAGGATCTTGTCAAAGAACTCTTTGGGCGAGTGGTTAAGCAACTCGTGGGTCGTAGGCAAGAAATAGACATGATCTATCCGAAGACTCCTCAAAAGGAACTCGCGTCTGCGATTCCATGTGAGGGGCTTGGGTGCTACCTCAGGACGCAATAACCTAAGTGGCGGAGGGTCAAAGGTCAGTACAACACTCGGGAGATCTTTACGCTTTGCCATCGCAAGAAGTGCTTCGATCAGTGAGCGGTGCCCTAAGTGGACACCATCGAAATTGCCGATCGTCAGAACACACGGCGTTATCCACGGAGGGATTTCAAGACTCATAACGGGTTCGCTCATTGAATCGGCAGATCAGCCCAATACGGATTGAAGAAGATCCTTTGTGCGCAAGGCACGGGTTGATATGAATGTTTCACCGGCGTAACAATTGGCAGCCGCACCCGCCGCGATCGCCAGTCCTCGGACACGATCGAAGATATAAGCTTTCGATGGAGGGAACTGGGTCTTGTAACAACGGATCGATTCTAATTTTTGCTCGAGCGTGTCGGTGATATCCATGGTGATCGAGTTCTCGATTCCCGATGGTGGAGCAGGTTCAAACGAAAGACGGAAATAGAGTTGCCTGTCAATGACATGGGGAGGGATCCCTTTGAAGGTATCCTCCCACTTGGTGAGCCGCGAATAAAAGACTGCCGCATCGGTAATCTGCATCGCTTGGTAATGGTCAGGCGATGCCATCGGAGTTTTGCTCCCAAAGCCCATCACGATTTTCGGGCGGTATCGACGAAATTCGAGGGCGAGTGCGACACGCTCGTCAAATCCATCCATCAATCGACGATTTGTGAAATGTAACGTCTTGCGAACGTGAACTCCGAGAACATTAGCCGCTGCGGCGGCTTCTGCCAAACGAACCTCTGGACCAGGCGAATGCGGAGTTGGTTCCCCATCGGTCAAATCGATGATCCCGACTCGGTAACCCTGTTCAACCAACGCGGCGAGTGTCCCACCGCAAGCGATTTCAACATCGTCCGGATGAGCACCAACAGCGATCACATCCAACGCTTGTTCCAAATGGACCATGTTCCTTCGCCTCTTTACTTAGAGCCACTGCCAGTTAATTTTCGTCCGGTAGTGTAGCTACATTCCCGCTGAAATCGATTCCAAAACCGCAATGATGGAGTTTACGTCCTTAACGCCGTGTTTAGGTACACTAAGCTGTCTTACCATCGATATTGCAAATAAAACATGCGTTTTTTGGCTAGATGCGACGCAACTAAGCACGTTTTTGAGCGGGGCGCACGAGGCGACTGAAAAACGAAATCGCATACTCATTTTCTACCTAGGAATTCGTGATCGATGCTCATCCATTAGAATTGCTGAACCTGTTTGGCCCTGCATTTGCTATCGTGGTTGTCAGGCGGTGGACTTGCGCATTCTCTCGGCAATGGTCTACTGACGGCCCAATAAGGAGAGAATCGCAGAAGGCGGAGTAAGAAATGATTCGTTGGTTCAAGGGTGTGGTTTGTTTCTTTTTGATTTCAGGTGGGATTTTGGTTGCCCAGGAGGCAGTTCCGGAAACTCCGGCAGTGGGACAGGCTCCCGTTGCCGACTCGCCTAGTGTGGTCGATCCACCGGCGGCGGTCACTGCTCCGCCTGCTGCTCCAGCGTCGACGCTCAACACAGGGGATCAAGCTTGGATGCTTGCGTGTTCGGCGTTCGTCTTGTTGATGACTCCTGGCTTAGCATTCTTTTACGGGGGGTTGGTAGGCCGCAAGAACATCCTTAGCATTCTCATGCAATGCTTCATGTGCATGGCAGTCGTGACTGTCTTGTGGGTTCTGGTCGGATACAGTATCGCATTCTCAGGGACAGAACTCTTAGGGGGATTCTGCGGTGATCCGAGAACTCACTTCTTGCTAAATGGGGTTGCGACTGATCAGTCTTTTGCCCCGGTTGAAAAGGTCAAGCTTGGGCTGAGCCAACAAACATTTATGGTCTTCCAGATGATGTTCGCGATCATCACCCCGGCACTGATTATTGGTGCATTCGCCGAGCGGATGAAGTTCCTGGCATTTACGATTTTTATCGCTTTATGGTCAGTGCTAGTCTACAGCCCGGTGGCTCACTGGGTTTGGTACGGTCCATCGCACTGGCTGTTTGGTCTTGGTAGCTTCAATGCAGAAGATGCTGTACCCGAGGGGGCCTTGGACTTCGCAGGAGGTACAGTCGTTCACATCAACGCTGGGATTGCTGCACTGGTCGCTTGCCTGATCATCGGTCCACGGCGAGGGTTTCCTAAACAAGTCAACCCACCACACAATCTGCCCTTTGCAGTCCTGGGTGCTGGTCTACTGTGGTTTGGATGGTTCGGGTTCAATGGCGGTAGTGCCTTCGGTGCAACTCCACAAGCAGTCCAAGCATTCGTCACGACTCAAGTCGCCGCAGCTACGGCTGGCCTGACGTGGGCTCTGATTGAAATGATTCGCAATGGAAAACCGACCGTTCTAGGGATGATCACTGGAGTTGTTGCAGGCCTTGTGGGTATCACTCCTGCTGCAGGCTTCGTTGATGTCAAAGGTGCGTTGATCATCGGTTTTGGTGCGACTATTATCAGTTACCTCTTTGTGGCCTTCGTCAAGCCAGCGTTGAAGTATGACGATTCGCTCGACGTTTTTGGCGTTCACGGTATGGCAGGTATCTTCGGATCGCTTGCAACGGGATTGCTCGCATTGCCTGGCGTGGGTGTCGGTCGTCTTGGCGGTAGCGTCGCTCAGTTGATGCTCCAAGGCAAAGCGGTACTCATTACTGCGATCTATTCGGCAATTCTTACGGCACTGATTCTCAAGATCATCGACTTAACCATCGGATTGAGAACGACCGAGGATGGTGAAAAGATGGGGCTCGACCTAAGCGATCACGCAGAGACCGCTTACACAATCTCCTAAGTACCGGCAATCGACGTACGAAAAACAATCACGCCAAGCTCGGAGCAGTGATTAATCTAAACGGAGTCGGAATGTTTCCGACTCCGTTTTCTTTTTGCACTTCAGCGTCCAGTCGTTTTGGTGATCGCATCCACACCAAAAGAATGCCGTAGCGGCTCGGATAATGTTTGCAAAAAAAGGTTCTTCGGGGATTGTTGTCGGTAAAACCTCAGGTATTTCAGTTGATAGCCTCTTGGACTTTATCGATGCATGTTGATTCATAAGCCCGAAGGGTTGGCATACCCTATGCCGGTGGTGTGAACCGCCGGTGAGCGGCCACCCTATGAAGCGCTAAGCCCGAAGGGCTGACACAACGAAAGAGGCGAAAGGTGATGAAGGCTGTTTCAATCCATGTGTGTCGGCCTTCCAGGCCTGAAGCTATCGCAACGAAAAGGGATAATAGGCATTCCTGCCCACAAAGTTACCTGAATAACCCAAGAAAATGGAAAACGAATTTCTCTAGAATTGTGCTAACAAACGCCTTCCTGGATCGGTATTCATTGCATGGAAAGTGATCCCGCAGCAGAAATTCGCGAACAGATGACTCGGCATTGGCTCTCTTGCGAGACGTCGATCAGGGCTTACGTCGCCACAGCGATTCAATCCGTTGCGGATCGAGAAGATGTCGTTCAGCAGGTAGCGCTGACCATTGCTCGTCGATTCGAGGAATACGACCATCAGCGCCCTTTCCTGGCCTGGGCCCTTTGGCTGGCCAAATCCCGGATCATCGATTACTACAGAACTCAAACTCGTCAGCGGGCTCTACTGAGCGATGATGCCCTTGAGCGACTAGCCGAGCAATTTACGCGAACTCAACAGTCGGCATCCCTCAGACTTCAAGCACTCGAAAACTGCTTAGAGAAACTCCCCCAGCGCTCACGCTCCATGATCCAGTATCGATACCGCGATGATTTACCGATCGACAAAATCGCCGACGCGATCAAAAGCACTCCAGGAACCGTTCGAGTCGCCCTCTATCGGATTCGCAACGCCCTTGCTCAGTGCATCGAAGATCAATTGGCCAAGGAGTAACCGATGATAACTGAAGGGATAGCCCAACAGATCGATCGATGGCTCGATGACGATCTGTCGGATCATGAGCAAGTCGAATTACGAGCAGCACTAGAGTGCAATCCCGAAGCGCTCGAATACTTCTCCAACCGGTCGATCCTAAATCAGCTTCTAGCGAAATCTTTTTCCGGGGGAATTCCCGATACCCAACCAGCGCTTGATCTCCATAAGGACTTGGACTCTTTACCAAAAGTCGCTTCAGGACGAAAACGGTTTCTCCCAAGTACTTGGGTTTGGGTATCGTCTGCTGCTGCGATTAGTTTGTTGTTGTTCTCAATGACTTTCTTGCCAAGAGCAACCGCGAGCCCTGCGGAATTGCTTCGCAAGACTCTCGTCGAGTATCGCGCGGCGATGGACCGGTGCTACAACGTGAGTGTGGAGTTGGAAAACAAGCCGCTTCGCGGCCGCTATGCTAGTCGAGCTGTTCCGGCCGACTCCAAGTTATGGGTGCGAGGTAAGAGCTTTGTTCAGATCTTCGAGGCGCCCAGCGGCCCTTTGATTTGGGGACGAAACCCCAATGGATCCATTTGGTTTACGGTATCCGGAAAGTCGGCTGCGGTTTTTGAAGCCAACGAGATCCCCGAGGTCCTACGCGATGTCTGCGATCTGCGGACGCTCGATTTAACCACGTTAATCGAATCACTACTAAGCGATTACGACCTTAAGTATGCCGACCACGAAAACGGAATTCACACCATTACTGCCCAGCGACGGTCCGAGTCCGGGATTGCAAAATCTGGAACCGTTGAAATCGAAATCCAAGCAGACTCGCAACTCGTGCGTCGCGTGACAATCGAGAAACTCAACGACAAACGTCCGGTGGCTGTCGTTAGTTTTTCACTCGATCAGATCCAACAAGTTCCAAACTCATTCTACGAGTTAGAAAACCATCTCCAGCCTGACTCAATCGTCTATGATCGGTCAACTCGTTTCGGTCGCCGATCCGATCTGCTCAGGGACTTCTTACAGAATCTACGCTTTTCTCACCCATCGAATAACAACAGACCTTAAAGGGATTTATAAGATGCGAAAATTCGCTTGTGTATATCAACGTCTGATCATCGCACCTTGTTTGATCTGGGCCTTTTGTTTACTGTTCGGGCTATCGCAAATTCTTGCTCAGGAACCGCCCAAGGGTGATCGAGTCCCCGACAAATCCCTCCTGCAACGCTTCGATGCCAACGGTGATGGCAAGATCGATGATAACGAGCGCCGAGCAGTTCGGGAAAAAATGAAACAAATACAAAACAAACCCGGAGCAATGACACCTGCGGAAAAACCCGAATTCATCGGCAACCGCACGATCACCCAGATGCAGTATCCCTCAAGCGATGGGAAACTGATCCCGTGTGTGCTCTCGATGCCACAAGGCAACCGTCCATTCCCAATTCTTGTTACCATCCACGGAGGGCAAGGCAACCGCGATTTTGGCTACATCCGCTCGATGGCCGCCCCTAACGGACTTTCGCCAACCATCACTGCCTTCAACGAACAACCCTGGGCGATCCTTGCCATCAGCTACCGCGCAGGCAATCGAGCTCTATTTGGGATGGAGCAAGACGACGTCATTGCAGGTATCCGTTTTGCAAAAACTCTTCCAAAGATCGATACCGATCGAGTCGGAGTTGTCGGTGGTAGTCACGGTGGGCATTTGGCACTGGTCGCTGCAGAAAAAATGGGACGCGAGTTTCTGTGCGTTGTCGCCGGTTCACCTTGGATGACCGATCCGGTGGTCTACATGATGGGAGACCCGACTAAACCACCCTTGTCCCAAGTGCCAGCCAAGGCTCGCGAGGATTTGCAACTCAACGGACGACGTATATCTAACGGGATGCAAAAGGG
>JBEIGI010000001.1:0-267512 GCA_040381975.1 Pirellula sp. | reverse complement strand
GGTATCAACGTACGTCGAAGCTTTGATAGAAATGGGTGAGACAAGAGACTTGAGTCCAGAACTCAAGGACTTGATCAAGTCGGTTCGCGATCCACAAGTCGCAAGACATCTGCTTGTCTTGGACGAAGAGCACAAAATCCTCGAGCCCAACAGTGACTTTGTCCTGTCGGCGACACTTGGAATTAGAGGTTTAATCAACAGCGGTCTGATGCGACGCAACGCAGAAGGGGTCCTCGAGTTCAGTGATCTGCTCATCGTAGGTTGTTTGTTCGTCAGCGCGATGAAGACCGTCAGCAGCGCAGCAAGTAGCCACAAGATACCCGTTACTGAGTTGATCAATGCCTTCTCGCATGGTGAATTCCAGCGGCATATCGCTTCGATTCGGCACTTCATCATGCCGGGTTGAGGTTTGAGCTAACAAGCTTTGGCGATAGGCAGTGGTATTTCCCGACTCGATAATAGGGTCGGCGACATTCCACTGCCTATTGCTGTTCATCGGGGTGCGCCTGCCAAAATTTTCGCGCGGCTTCGCCGCGCTTGAAACCCAAACAGCCAGAGTTTCAGAGCCCAGAGAGTCAGAGTCCAGAGGAGCAGAGCACCAGACAAACCGAGGATGACTGGGAAACTAAAAACAACAAATACGAATACCTATGAGGCTGTAACGGTAGACAGGTACGTTGACGAGGCGGGACCGCGAACAACAGCTCTTGGCATTGTTGTACCAGGAGCCCCCAACCAACAAACGAGACGACTCCCTTTCTGACTCACCTAGCGGGATCCCCACTACGACGTTGTTTTGCCATTCATCAACATTACCGTGAAGATCCAAAAGCCCGTAGCCTTGTTTGCCTCTTTGGTAGGCTCGACTCGGATGGTAAAGCTGCGCCTTCAAGTGTGCCTCGGTTGCCGCTTGCCGACTGCGTGTTTTCTCTGCTTCATTTTCAGAACACCAGCACAATTGACTATTGATATTTGGGCCCCACCAGTAATCTTCTTTGCACGTGTCTTGCCAACGCGTCGCCCACTCCCACTCGCAGTCGTCCGGCAATCGGTATCTCTTACCGGTGATCGCGCTGAGCCACTGACAAAACTCCAACGCCATCCAATAAGAGACATAGACCACCGGATCGTCGTCGCGGTCGCTGTATTGGTCTCGTTCCCTGCGGTGGCTCGGGCAAAAAAGTTCGAATAACGCATTGGTCACTGGGAAATCCGCAAGGGCCAAGGTTGCGATCTGCGGTGGTTCGCCTTTGTAATCAGAATGGTATTTTCTAAAGTTGGTAAACTTTCCTCCAGGTATCGTATAAAAACTATCGAGAAAATCCCAAGTCCTGCCATCGCTACTTGGTAAGTGACGCATCCGATCCAGTAAGTTCGCTTCGCGCGAATAAGTACTGTAAAACGCTTGGTCCCCAACGAGTTCCCGAAGCGTATAGAGGTATCCTGCGTCGCGTGTTTCTCGATCTATCATCTGCTCAGTAGAAAACTGGTCTCCTTGAATTTCGAGCATTGCATTCTGTTTTATTTCGGATGGGTCTCGCTCTGTTTCACAGATTGCATCTCGATACTCGAATTTGAACGGCGAGTCTCGATGCACCAACCATCGGCAAAGATCCTCAAGACCTTGGGGCAGTTTGACCCGATCGCGTTTGATGGCCTGGTAAACCACCCAAGGATTGCCCATCGAGATCAACTGCTTGGCCAGTTCTTGACGAAATTCGTAGCTGGGATGTCCCAGCGCAAATCGGAACGTCTCTTGCCAGTCATCTTTTCGCTTGAGAAGGTCTTCATTTGGCGGTCCCGACGAGTCGTCCAGTCGGTGGATTTCCTCAAGCACCTCCATGCGATCCGTTTCAGGCAATAGCCTTTGCTGCTTTTCCTTCCCAGAATTCAAGTCGACGTATGTCTGATTAGCCATCCAATGGCAAGCTGCGAAGTATTCCATGAAGGACCGGTGTCGAAAGGCGATACCACCGGCATCCGCACGATCGAGGATCTGATACTCCGTCGTCAAATCAATCTGTTTCAACGCAGGTAGCAACTGGACTTGCGAGTCCTTCAGTGAAGTTCTCAGGCTTTGATAACGACCACCTTCTAGCACATTGCTGAAATCGTGCGACCGAATCATCAGCCAAGCGATCTTACCGAGCCACTCGCGGATGCTCGATTCCGCCATCAAGAGATTCTTTTGCTCTTGCGATGCGCTGGTCCACCCCTGCCTTATGAGCTCCTTCACCGCCAGTTGATACAAGTCATATCGATTGTGGATTGATGTTAGTCCACCGACATCGACCGCATTCTCACTTTTTGCCAACCGCTTGATCATGCTCAAGAGCAATGGGACTTCCACCAAATCCTTGATCTGATGCTTCCATAGATCTTCGGGGCTCGTATACCAATCAATTTCGCTCTCTGAATCGTCCAGTAGCAACTGCTCCGCTAAATCACGGCCCAAGTACTTAACTTGCCTTGGGCGGTCAAACGGCATCATTTTGAGTGTTCGCCATTGGTTATTGACGAATGCTTGAGCACGATTCAGTGCTGCCTCAGGTCGGCCCGTTAAAATCACCGGACATTCCCTTACATGCGTGCTTGCCAAAAATGTTCCCATACCCGCAGTGTCCGTGACGATTTGATCCAATGCATCGATGAGCAACACGACTCGACCTTTGCGGAGCATGGACCGAAACCACACTTTGCGATCGTCGATCGAAATTCTATTTGCCGTCGGTTGTTCCTGCTCAAAACACACGAAAGCATCGTTGAGTGTCTTGTGGTTCTCTAAAAGCTTGGCGACCACATCTCCTTCGTTCCAACGCAAATCCAGTGCTGAATCCTCTCCCGTTGTTCGTCCCAGTCGAAACGGCAAGTAGATGCTTTCGGGACGCGCGGTATGGTACTGGCATTGAAGGATCCAGGTCGATTTCCCAAGCCCGCTATCGGCAAAGATCCGAACCCGATTCCCAACCCACAGTTTCTTGCGCTGGCTTTTGTCAAGTTGCTCGGGGGTGCCAGGAACGCGGTATTCCAAGCGACCTCGTAACAACAATCGAAGGTCCTCGATCAAGGGTTCTGTAGTCGATTGCCTTAGGTCTTGCTCCTCGACGAGTCGCTTGTCCTTTTCGACAACTTCCTGTATGTCGGGACAGACCCAGGGATTGCAATTTTTCTGGATATGGTCCTTGGCCCACTGACGAAGGTATTTATTCACACCGCGAGTGATACGCGGTTGACGGCTCATGAATTCATAGGCTTGCTTGAGACTCTTTGCTCGGCAGTATTCGTACCGGTCGTCTTTGGGCAGAGATTCTGCGTTTTGAGTGTCCGCGATGACGATCTGTACGAGCCGCTTGGTCTCCATCCGATCGATCAAGGTTTTATCGTCGATGCTCCCGACGCTTTTGAGGTCTTCGCGATTTGGGTCGCCTGGAAATGCGATCGATGCAGTGGCTCCCACGTGCGGATCCAGGGGATTGACCTCTTTGCCAGAGCCAATTTGGCTATCGGCGTTGTCCGGATGAGCAGCAATCATCGCGCAGGCGAAAGCCACCTCTGCGGACCGACCCGCCAACGGGATAGAAAGAGGGTAGAGTCCACCCTTTGGAACTTTGAGTGCGTTGTACAAGTCCAACGACCAGCGGTAATCGAAATCGCTTCGAGTGGTTTTGAGCTCCTTTTCTGCGTAGTTATGAGCGGCCCAAAGTGCGTTTTGGAGGCCTGTCGAAAAGGTCTCCTCCATAGTGAGATATCCACACCAAAGTGGATCTGGGATCAGTTTGCCAGAACCTTGGTCCAAACGCTCGATGGTCAGTCGTGCAAGTAGCCCCTTTTGAGAACCACCGTAGGCAAACAGAACATGGGTATGAACCGTGAGCTTCGACTCTCGTCGATTTCCATGGAGAGCGTCGAGGGTCTCGCCGACGAGGAGAACTCCCGGATGGTCCCAGGTGTCGTTCTTAGCAAGTTCTGCAAGAATCGGCCATTGAGAGTTCCATTTTGCCGGAGGCCGGTTTGCAAAAAGCAATTTACTCGTGCAGTCGGCCTGTTGGTGGTTCCAGGCCTGGCCAATCAAATCGATAACGCGTTGCATGGCTTTTTTGCGTTGATCAGCGACAGCTTTGGCCGATGGGTTAGCAAAGAGTTCGGTGTTGATAAGCGAGATACGAGCCTCGATTAGAGGCCACAGATTGGGATATTGTTCGATCCGGTTTTTATGGCTTTGGATCTTCTGGACACGTTGCTCGAATGTGTCTTGGCAATTCGGCTCAAGTCGGTGTTGGAGAATCAAGTCGAGCAATCCGCACTTACCGAGCGTAAGATCCTTAGCGATGCTTCGGTAGGGATTAGGGGGGGTGGTCATGGTCAAGGGCAATGGGCATTCGCCCTTGGGCGAAGCGATCATCGGGGATTTCCATCGAATAGGAATCCCCGATGGTAATAGTCAGCACTTGGGCTGGCAAGAGAGTGGCCAGATTATTGGTTAGCGTTGGTCCGAAGCCTCCCGAGTGGATTCGCCCCGGGAGGCTTTTGGTATTCTAAAAATCAGACGATCGACAGGGCCATCAAGACGATAAGAATGCTCGATAGCGTCGAGGTAAGTAGGACTCTACGCAAAGAGAATTCACGATGGTTAGGCCAAGGCGTTACATCCTTTTTCTTGGGGATGTATTCGACGCCGATCGAGCTGCCGGGCATCGAATGCTCGACGCGTTGAAAGTTTCCTTCAATCCAGGATTCCAATTCTTTGGACATGGTTCGAACTCCGATAGGTTTCCAGTAGTGATTCGGAACAAGGGCGATACCTATAGAAGTTCATCGCGGAACGATTTTAGGGGCTAAGTTCGGAATTTTTTAAATCCGGCACAAATCCGCAGAGCGGGATTTGTTAGCCGACAACCCGCGGAACGTCGGGCAATGAATCTGCCCCCAAACGAACTATACCTAAAGGGGAATTTGAATTGGCGAATGTTCACAAAAAACTCGTGATTTGGTTCTAGTGATGGTCAACACGCCGAAAGAATGCGTGCTTACCAGATGAAAAACCCCCGGGAAACCGAAGCTTCCCGAGGGTATCGAACCTACTGCCGGTGGAGAAAACAGTAGTGTTCTAACGGTTCTCGGATCGCATGTTTGCGACCATCGTTCCTAATACATCGACCATCCGCATGACGAGCTTGTAGTTGCCATCCTTGGGCTTGGACCGTTCCTTGAGCGAAACGATGTAGGCCTCAAGGTCTTGAATGACGACCAGGTCTCCTGCGTTGGTGCGGATCGTATCAAAGGCTTCGAGAATCTTCTCGATGAGCTCGCCGTTATTGACGACGGTCTCATAGGCTTCCTCGAACCCTTGTCCGATCCTCGCAGCCTTCTCCGGATCCCTCTTCGAGTCGTAGTGAATTCGCCCTGACTCCAGGAGAGATCGGACCGAACTAGGTAGGTCATCCGTTCGTAACTTGGATCCTTGGAATGCGATACCATTCCAACCGCTTGCAAGCCGAACGATCCAAAGCTTTTGGTTCTCGTCGAAGCTGAGGTTGTCATAGGCATGGGCGCCACGGATGGCGATCCATCCATAGGCCAGTCCCAATGCCATGGCTAACTCTCCTTCGTTTTGAATCGCTTCGGGTACCAATGATTCGAACTTAGCGACGATCCTCTTATTGAAGATGCTCGTGCTGTGTCCACCCATAGACTCCCAGGCGCGTTGGTACTCCTTGGCCTTATGAATCTCTGGCATGTAATGCCACAGTGCACCTGTAGTCCTGCGGATAACATACAAACGACTGTTGTCGCCGGTCTCGACAAGACTCAGTTTCTCGTTGTACTGTCCGTTCGCTCGAAACCGACTCGGATCGATCCCATGGATCGCGCTCTCGACGAGTTTCTTGCGTTCTGGATCGAGACTGCTAGGTAATCCAACTAGGAGCATATCCGAGTAGGTTACAGCCAAATGCCCTGCTTCGCTCACCCATAGAGGCTGAGCGGTCTCAAGCACGTGCCTTAATTTGATCGTAGCATCGGTCTTGGTATCCTCGTTGGAAAGAAGATCGGCCAGGACATCGGTGATGCTCAGTTCTCGCAGGTGCATTTCAAAGTGCTTTTCTGCCATTTCGAGGGCATTACGATACGAGTCGGCTTCGCTGACCAAGAGACGCTTGGCATCGAGGTTCGTCGTCTGCCAAGCGACTGCAAGGTCGTTAATAAACTCATTAAAATCTGACGCGTACTTTTTGTAGAGTTTTGCGTCGAGTTCCTTGGAACCTAGATCCAATTCGGCTTTGGACTCGGTCGTCAGGTATTGGCTTGCTTTCGTCGAGCGATAAACCTCGATGGTTGTCGATCGACGTGATTGGCAGGTACCGATTTTTCGTTGGATACCCTCAGACCAGGTGTTGGTTCGCGAAAGCAAGTCGATGGCAAGTTCGGCGACAGCATTCTTGATCAGAGCGCGTGAAGCCGCGTTACATGCATCGCTGAAAAACCCTGCTGCTGCATCTTGCTTGGACTTGTGGGTCAGTACGCCCTTTAGCATACCTGATAATCCAGCCAGCACCTCGGATAGTTTCTCGACATGTCGCTTTGCTACCGCTTCGTCAGCTTTGGCT
The DNA here is from genome assembly GCA_040381975.1 of Pirellula sp. Taxonomy (GTDB): domain Bacteria; phylum Planctomycetota; class Planctomycetia; order Pirellulales; family Pirellulaceae; genus JBKCUI01. The sequence goes on along the minus strand of JBEIGI010000001.1, from coordinate 260,907 downwards.
TCTGAACTCAAGGTCTCAGCAAGGAGTCTCAATCTCTGTGTGAAGAGACGCAGGAATTCTTCTTGTGCTATGGCACCTTTTGATTCGCCGAGAATGGTAAGCTTCTCATCAAGTGCGGTGATCAATAGCGCCTTTTGTTCAGCGATTTTCTCACGCACCTTCGACTGAATCGTAGGTGCAGTTTTTTCCAACCAATTACGTCGTGCGTTGGCCATGCGTTGGAGAAAAACCGAGTTCCTCACATACTCCTTCTGATTCCCCGTAACACGTGCATAGAGTTCACGGGTTACCAAGGCCCTCGCCGGTGAGAACAGGCCAGTGATCGAGTTGACCAGGCCTTGGACTCCATGCAAGCTGCTTGCAATCTCCGTCTCGAGGTCTTTCGGATCAGCATACCCTTGACCCTCGATCATGTCGTAGAGTTCAACGAGATATCGAGCAGCCAAGTGTTTGGCAATGCGAACTTTACCGACGGCCAAGCAACGCGAGCCGATGGTCGCAAGATAGCGAGGCTTTTTGGAAGTCGGATCGGCGGTCAATTGCATAGCGGACTGATGATTGACCCGGTCGGCCGTGACCCGGTCATTAAGTTCCGTTCCGATCAATCCGACCGTGTAGGTTGCAAGTGCGTCAAGCAACGCATCGAGGTCCTCTACCTTGCTACCTGTTGCATCTGTGTTTCCGATGGTGATAACCTGGCTGAAGACATTCGGAGGGATTGGACAGCTAAAGAAACCTTCGATACCCACCCTGGCCCCTTCCCGTTCGAGCAGTCCCGAGCGAGCGGCTTCGAGCTCTTGCATAAACGTGTATGCATTAGCGTAAACTCGCTTGATCTGCTCGGGCTTATCGTCCAAAACACCAACAAAGGCTTCGGGCATGACCATGTAGGCGACGATTTCGACGTTAAGCTGCGAGGTCATGGCTCGGATCATCGAAGCGATGGCCAGGGCCATCGATGACCCCGTGCCACCACCGATACTGAAGAACAGGTTAAATACGATGCTCTTGTTGATCTCGCCGGCGTTCTCGGGCTTGAGCGTCTCGAGGAGCATCGAATCGACGCGAACCAGCTCGTCGAGCGTATTTTGAATCGCTACCCTGATTCCGTGGATGTCGGCCATGCAACCCAAAAATCCGAAACTGCGGACTTGCCCAGCATGTCCGAGCTTGTCGTCGGTAAGCTTTCGGTGGAAATTCATGGCTTCGGTGTCATCCAAGCCTGTTTGTTTCACCAACGCAGGATGACGATCTGGATGCTCACACACAATCCCGACACGATCTAGCGATATGTTGCGAAACTCACCTTCCTTGTAGGGGCGTCCGTTTGGGACACCGTTCCTCGAGGACTCGTCGGTGTCGAAGGCTAAATGCCGCACGAAATTGCTGGTATGCTGAGACTCCAGCAGTTTCATGACTCGACTACCCGTTGCGCAGCCTGTTCCCCCGATATAAATATTCGCCGTACGCTGCACCATGCGCGGTGCCTTGGCGCCTCGTGAGCCCCTGGGAGCTTTTTCCAGTCGCTCGACAGGCATTTCCAACTCGCTATCGAGGTCTTCTAAACGTCGTTTCATGATCGAAACCCTTTCAAAATGGAACACAAACCTATCACTAAGACTCTACATCAGCGTCAGTTCGTACTGACCAACTTTGGCGTTTCCCCCGTCATCAAACTCGCAACTCTCGACGCCTTGACCGTCGACGAGCAACTCCGCTTGCAACCTAGGATTCTCGCCATCAATACAAGTCAATCGAATTTGCGAATTGGGTTCTAAGGAAACAATTTCTTCAAAATTGTTTCCCTCGAAATCATGGGCGTTCATGTTCAGACCACCCCTTAGGCCCACAAGCAACCTTCCAGCAACCTTCAAGCGTTCTTCATGCTCTCTTCGCTTGCGTCGGAATCGACATACTCCCCAAAGCACCGCTCCTAGGGCAGTCGAAACGGTGGATCCTAAGCCAGCTATGATCATCCAAGTTGGGATAGGAGTTCGAACCAAGACTGGATCGCTTACCCAACTCGACGAGGTAAGTTCCGGTTGATCCGAGTGCAGCACGATTCGAGCACGTTGGCCTGAGGTTTGGTACGCTTGCATGATCCTTTCACCGCGTACAAATTTACGAATAGGGCTTCCATCGCCTGGATCCAATTCAATTCTGTCGTAATCACCGTTGGATTGGTCGAGGAATTCAACCAAAACCTGACCTCGTTTGTCTACGGCACGATCCATTGAAAAATTCGCTAGAGGCGCAACCTTGCGGCTCGATACCATCACCGACTTGGACGCCTGGGTATTTCCCCCTGGGCCAGTGGCAATCAGTCCGATGACCAATGGTCCATTTGAATCCAAATTGACCTTGATCGCTCTACTAGTGTCTTGAGGCAAGAGTGTGTATTTACCGAGTATTTTGCCAGCAAGATCGACCGTGATATCGACCTTGCTCCAATCCCCTTGCGTCGTGTCGGTGATCGTCATGGTGTCGCCGACGTAAGGGGCATCGCTTCCGAGTGTCAAGGAAGCCGTTGGAGGAAGCAAGGCCGGAATATCGATACGAACGCTATGTTGGCTGCTTTGTCCGTAGTGGTCGTAGCAATACAGCGTGATCTCGGCAGGACCTGAGGTTCTCGGGATCCACTCCAAGTGCCGCTCCTCGGAGATCTTCATACCGTTGATTTGCCATTGGAAAGCAACCGCCGTGTCGCTTTCGTTGATACCCAACAGTGGCACACCGATTTTGGGTGCGGGGGCCGATGCAAGCCGAAAGCTCGCTTTCGGCAAGGGTGGAAGGGGGATTTCAAACGTATGCGTATCGGTACTCGTGCCTCCCGGTCCTTCGACTCGAAGTTTCAGGACATGAGTGCCTGGTTCTAGTTCGCTCGTCGCGATGGTAAGAACCGCATCGGTTCCGATACTCTTGCCATTCTTGATCCACTCCATCCTATCGATTGGTCCGGTCGAGATGGAGCGAAAGACGCTGGTTTGCCCGAGTTTATAATTCGCCGGGTAAGATATCTTGGCCACCGGAGCAGATGGCTTTGGAGGCTCGGATACTTTCACCTTAGCCTTTTCGCTGCTGGTACGGCCGTAAGCATCGGTGCGACGGAGTTCCAAGGTATGATCCCCGGATTTGTTCATCGCCAAGCGGACTTTGTCGATGTTCGAAGCCACTAGCTGATCATCTAGATACCAATCGCTTCGTGCAGAAGGCACACCGGTACGGTCGAATGCGATTAAGTGCTCGGTGATCATCAAGTCGTTTGACTCGAGGAAGACTACCGTCGGAACCTGTGGTGGCAAATCGACTATCAGGCTCGCGAGGCACTGATCCATCATCCCACTTTTGGATTGGATCGTCATGCGGACTTCAAGGGTAGCTGATCTCTCGTAGCGGTGACTTGCATGGTTACCCGTGAGTTTGGTCGTTGGGCTACCATCTCCCCAATCGATGGTTGCCTGGGTATCGGAACCGGCGAGGGAAGTGTTCGTGATCTTCAACGTCTCGCCGACGGATAAACGGTTGGCCGATAGTTCGAACCGAGCGACGATCGGTGCGAGATCATCGGGCTTGTCGGCGGTTGTGAATTGCACACCGGCTTTACCGAGATCCTCTTTGATTTCCTTGGCAAGTTCATAGCCGATGCAGACCCAATCTAGGCGGATGTTCGAGGCGAGGTTCTTGCCGTATTTCTTGATCAAGTCCTCGTGATTGATCTTCTTTTCCTCATCTTTACCATCTGAGTAAAGCAGAACGCGACAGCGTCCGGCGTCGGACTCCGTGAGGTTCGATGCCCTGTCGAGGTAGTGATCCAAGGTTTTCCACAGATAGGTAGAGCCTTCCCGGCTTTCGATCTGTTTGAAGACCTCTTTGAGCTTTGCGCGCGAGTCGTCGTTGTCGATAAGACCATCGAAAATAGTTTTGTGCTGGCTATCGAAGGTCGCCACGACAAGATGCGTACCTTGCGGCAAATGCTCGGCAAGCAAGTCGAGCCGATACTTTACATCCGAGAGTTTGTTGGCATCAGCGAGTCGAGGTTGGACTGGGGCTGGAAAGCTATCGAGCATGCTGCCAGAGATATCGACCAGCACGAAGAAGTGTTTTGGAGGCCCGAGTTGCGAGATCCGTTCCTGCGAAAAGGCAGTTCCTCTAGCAAACTCGAATAGCAACAACATGACCAAGAATTCGGACAAGAACTTTTTGAGACTCATGATGAGTTACCCTTTCCTAATTTGAAAAACGAGACGAAATGTTGCTCAAAAAATCGGCTGGGATGTACTGCGTGACCATCCAACCGAATAGACCGATCAAAATTAAAGCAATCAAAAACGTTACGAGCATACGAGTCATCCGATAGACAAAGCCGAGCGAAGTGACGATCAATCCCAGCAGTGCCAGCGAGAATCGCATCGCCCATAGCATGTTTGTGGCGCGAGCGATCGGCTGAGAATCCATCGTCAGATTCCCTAGATCCGCAAAAAGCGAAGGATCGCTATCAACGCTTAACACCTTGGGAAGTTCGCTACCGATTTTCTTTCCGGGCACTACAACGACACCCAGGTTGTCACGCCCTTTGCCCGAGAGCGATCGGATCTCGAAGCGAGTGTCGCTCGGCAACCGACGATGGAATCCATCGTGGAACCTGATCGACGCTAAGCTTTCTGCTGACACCTGCGCCGAGTCCTTAACTGTTTGAACAGCGATGACCCGGCCGATTTCAACGCCCGAGAGGCACACGGGCGACCCGGCTTGCAACTGAGCAACCAACCCCGCACCGCGAAGTTGGTAAGTATTCTCGGGGGCAACACCTTGGGAGCCTGCCCAGCCGTAGATGGCCCCCAGAAACACCATGCTGCCAAGGGCAGCAACGACGACCTTCTGCCACGGCAAGTAGTCTCGAACCATTGGAATGTTCGACTGGTAAGAATCGCGAAGGCCGTTATCGGATTGGCCTTCTTCTTCGAAGAGATTCTCGAAACTCATCATCCACCTAAATCTTTCCGTTGGAACACAACAAAACGACATCTTCATATTTTTAAAAGGCGAGCAGATCGCGAATTTTGGGGGATTAGCATCCCAAGTCGCTTACTTTTTTGTTTTTTTGCATGCTCGTCCGCAATCGCAAGCGTCGCTACACGGAGATAGAGTCGTCCGGAATGCATTGTTTGACGGTTAGGATTCAAAAATCACGGAAATCAACCCATTTGGTCATTTCCTTAAAGCTAAACCATCAATTCCTCGAACTTGTGGACTTACTACCTTGGGCTCGATGTATTCGGAGTTCGAAGAGGTTGGAGATTTGGAACAAGGAGTTTTACAGTGACACATATCGACGATGGTTTTGGGAATACCCCCGAAGATAGGGATCGAAAGTCGATTGATAACGATTGGCTTCGACTGTTGTTTCCTGAGTCAATACCGTTGGCATCACCCAATGCGATGTGGATCGCTGGCGGTCCCCTGGGTGGTAGCCGATTAGCAACCCGACGAGAGCTCGTTTTGCTCGTTGATGCCGCACAAAGGCATCCTGATAGATATGTGCGGTTGTTACAGGCCTATGGTATCGGGCATGATCCCAAAGCCAGCGTCATCGATTTTGGTGGCCTACCCATTCCCTTGGGTATCGACTCACCGAACCTTTTGTTTTTTGGACGATCGGGCAGTGGCAAGACGCAAAAGGGGACTTTGCCTGTCGGATTCGATTGTATTCGCTTAGGCCACTTGATCGTCTATGTGAACATCAAAGGTCCAAGGCAGACGGAGATTCTGCGGCGCTTTGCTCGCGCATTTGGAAGGGAGGATGAGGTCATCGTTCTTAGTCCAGCCAAACCCGAACGTTCGGTGGGTTGCACGCTTGTGGAAGGCTGCGAAGATATTACGCGAGCAAAGGAATTGACGAGCTCTATGGGACCGTCGCCCCGAAGTGGCGAGAGAGATTGGGATCGAGACCAAGCTAAAGAGTGGCTTCAGCATAGCATTCGTGCAGTGTGCAATGACAATTTTTCTAGTGCTCGAAACCTCTTAGAGATCCGAAAAGTTGTATTGTCCGGCGATTACTTAGGATTTGCGGCCAAGCATCCGAAATATCCCGTGCTCAAGGGTTTTGCGGAATATGATCGGTCAGGGAACCTCAACGCCGGTACTGTACGTCAAGCGATTACCGAGTTGACCGATTTTATCGACCACTCGTCGGTATTTTTATCGCGAGATGAATTTCGCTTTAGCGAACTTGCAAAGACCGGTGGGATCGTGATCATCGAAATTGATCAGTCTGATATAAGGACTCTTCGTCCCATCGTAACGATGCTCCTAAGTCAACTTGTAAGTTCCTTTCAACGGGTTGCTTGTGCATCGGCCACAGGTGGACTTCCCCATAAAACGGTGGTCATCGTGGATGAACTGATCGCATCAGGTAAAATTCCAGGACTAGTCGAGTGTTTACACACCTGTCGTGAGCAAAACTTTTCCTTCGTCGCAGGCGTTCAATCGATCTCTCAGATTGCCGGAATCTATGGAGAGGATTGGGTGGCTGTTTTGGATGGATTCCAAAGTCAGATAGCATTGGCTGATGGCTTGGATCCAAACACCGCAAGGTATTTCTCCGAGCGATCGGGGATTGGAACGATCGCTTTACCATCCGTGGTTGATTCCACCGATGAGGACTCATCGGTTTCGAGTCGAAATTGGCAAATGATGGCGAGGCCAGCTCTTTTGCCATCGGATATTCAATTCCCAAACCGCCATCCCATCTTTGGACTACCTGCAACGGTGTTGCTCGGTGATGGCAAAACCCCGATGTTTCAAGCGTATCTAACACCAGCACACCAAGACGGATCGGTCGCTCGTTTGATGGAAGAGGCTCTTGATAGAGACTCTTTGCCGATCCATCGTAAAGTTCAAAAGCATGGCTCGAGGCCCATCATCGCTTCGAGCGGCGCTCAAGGTGTGGTCTTGGTCTTGACGAAAATCGCTACCAACAAGCAAGAGGTCTCCAGGATGATCGTCCGGTTGGCAGGGATAACCATGAACAAGGCTAGGCAGATGTGCGATTCGCTTCCAGCAAGACTCGGTGTCTGTTCCAATAGGACCAATGCCATCGAAGCGATCGAACTTCTCCGACGCTCGGGTGCCGTTGTAGAAATCGCTAAATAGAACGAAGTGGTGTGGATCATTAGCAGATGCCTCTTGGAAGGCTAGCTATTGGGTTCCATGCCCAGTGGCTGTCACTTTGTGACGACATTGACGATCGAATGGTTTTCCACAGGTCCGTTCATTTTCTCACGTTCTCGCGTCCGATCCTTACCCGTACCGAAACGTCCGTTTCGTGGGAAATGCTGGCATTTGGAATCCGACTCATGGACAACTCGGTTCGAAGCGAACAGGTCAACGTGATCGCCTTGGTGCGTGGCGAAGAACACTACGTTTTTGTCTTCGACCCCAAACGACGAACAGAATTGCTACGGCTCCTGGGTCGCTATGCTGCCGACCCGACGATGTCGTTCAATTGGTACGATGCTGCTGTCCTGAGCCAAAAAATTCGTGACCTCATGCCCGCCACCGAATTCATCGATCCACCGGCGACCGCCAAAGTCGAATCTAACGACCGCTCTCGACGTTTCTAAGTCGATCTCGGTAGATCCGTAGCCCGCTGAGTCCATGGTAGAGCCCGCCACATTCTAGCTCTACCTCCGATGCCGAGTCGAGCAACTCGCACAACCTCACTACGGCTCGCTCCATCCACGGCTCTTTGAGCTGATGTGGCTCAAGGGCATAGGCAAGGAATTCCAGCGTATGCCCTGTGGTTCCGATCCTCGTACTTAGATCGGCACTCGTTCCGGGACGAACGGTGTAGTTGGCCGAAAATGTTCCATCGGAGTTTTGGTACTTTCTAATCGTCTCGATCGCTTGCTCGACAACCTGCTTGGCCGCCAACCATCCACCTTGGAAAGGGATTTGTCGATTCCTGCAATAACGAACTGTATGGGCCAAGCCCATGAGTCGATGCATACCTCCACAGGGACTCTCGGCTATATCCTGCTTGGCCTCGAACTCCGCTACCGACTCGAGGGTCCAAGGATTCCCATCTCCTGCAGTCCAAGTAACATCGTTTGGGAAGAGATTGGTCAGTGCGATCAATGTCCAACTGTATTCGCGGTAAGGATTATTGGGCAACTCGTTTTGAGCCGATCGCCCCCAGTCCTCCAGGGTCAATGTTTGGTCTTCGATCTGAATCGGTGTATCTAAGGGTAGCGAGGCTTGAGATAGATACCCGAGGAACTGATCGACGTGCCCTTGTCCTACATAGCTGCCGGCCTCGACGTAGGCCTGGACACTCGGTCGCTTGGTGCTGGCAAGTACCGGTCCGGTGGAAAGTTCCCAACCTCGCATTTGGCCACCTTGGAAGAGGTAGTCCAAGGCTGAAACCTCCTTGCCTTCGACTTGTAGTTTCAGATCCTTTCCATATGCGACTGCACCGTGTGCAACTTGCCAAGCTGCATTGCGGTCGACCGATAGAACTCGCCGAGAGCGATTGTATTCAAGCGTCCTATAGATCATTGAAGCGATCGAATCCGCATCGGTAACTTGCATCGCTTGAGGTGGTTGATGGATCTGGGGCTGGCATCCTCCCAAAGCATTGCAAGCGACGATCGCTACCGCGGTGCAAGCGATACTAGGTCCGTTTCGTTTAATCTTAAAACTTGCAAGCATCAGCGTTAGGCAGGCGAGGATCCGAGTTGTTTGGCGCTCGAGTAGACTTGGATGGGTACAATCATTCCGTAGCGTTTGTAGATACGATGTAGCCGGGGCGGATCGATCGGGTTTGCGTCGATTTGACGGATACAAATCCGAACGATTTGTTTCGGGTACTTCGAAGCGATCTTGGCATACATCTCGGGATCCTTCTCGCCGCTGTCGCCAACGAGCACGAAATGCCGTTGGGGCATCCTCTTGACCATGTTGTTGATGACCCCGAACTTGCTTTTGCGACGAATGATGAATCTCTTGATCAGTTCATCACGAAGCCGAAACCATTTTAGGTGCATGCTCCCACTTGGAAACTGCGCCGCATGCAGGAACTCATTCAGCGAGTCGTAGATTTGCCAAGGACTCGAACTGACATAGTGAAACATCGCTCCTTTGGAAGCCCATTGCTGATAGATTTCCGACATCCCTTCGATGGCTGTAAAGGGTTCTGCAAAGGTTCGCCTGAGCATCCTTCGGCGGCTACAAACATCGGTCTGCTTGATCGTATCATCGATATCGGTGATGACACTCACGCCACTTTCTTGGGCCAAAAAAACGGGGCTTGCAATTGGGCGAATGCCGTTGTCCCATCGGATCGAGCATTGTTGCTGGGACTCTAGCAAGCGTCGCGGCAGATCGAGTCGGCCCTGGAAAAGTCCGCTGGACTTAGACTTCCTGGGCAAGACATACATCTGATCATTGATCGAAACGTGGATCCGCTCGCGAGCAAGAGGGCTGACAAGAAAACCGTGGATGCGATCATGGAACAAGGAACTCTTGGCCGTCGAATCGTCGAGTTGCAAGGCTCGAATCAGGGCCTTCAAAAGCAACCTCTTGGCGAGCGAGGGAGCATTGTTTTGACAGATGCGGCCTTGAACCTGAACGCGCCAGAGCGTTCCGCGATCGACCGGATAAGCGATCGTCGGATAGAGCTGGACTTCGGTCTGGGATTCGAGGGACGGTTGATCCCAAGATCGGCTAGCGTCCAAGGGCTGGTTTCTCTCTGGGGCTTAGATGTTGCTCTCTACGGAATTCGAACTTAGCCCAATTGTACTTGGCTTCGTTGCTTTATCGAACGCAAAATCGCTTCGACAAGCAACATGTCTTCGAGAGCATTCGCTGGATCGAGCGAATTGAATCGATCGGCAGGCAAACAGCCCTTTCCTTGGATCGAGGCGGCGAAGGCTTCGAGTTGGTTGGCTCGGGACCAGTAGTGATTTGGCGACGGAAACTCAGAGCTCAGGCAGGCCTGTTGGCCTTGGACATTCAATTGCCCGGTGGCCGAATGATTCAGACTCACAGCCCCATGAGCGACTGTGCCGTTTGCAAAACCTAAACTCCAAGTGACCGATTCGTCGATCTGAGCAAACCGCGTTGCATCGGTTTTGGTTTCCTGGGCTATGACCCATAGGGGAGCCGAGTCGGCCCAAAGCCGTTGGGTACGAAGCACATCGATACCGGCTTGGATCAAAGCTCCGCCACCTGCGAGTTGACGATCCAGTCGCCAAGAACTCTTTGGATCGATCGCTACAGCGTTCGAGGTTTCGATGGATCGGATCGGTCCACAGCAATTCATGAGCTTGGGCAACGGAGAACTAGCCACCGCAAGGGCTCGGTTGTTTTCCTGGCATGCCTGGATCATTTCGCGGCACTGATCGGAATGGATAGCCATTGGAGATTCGCAAAACACGTGCTTGCCTGCATTGGCCGCTCGCAAGGCAAACTCGCAATGCATCGCATTTGGCACAGCGATGTATACGATGTCGATCGATTCGTCGTTAGCGATTCTGTCGAACGATTCGTAGGTGTAAAGATTCTGGCTAGAGAGTCCGTGCTTTGCAGCGTAGGCCAGCGACTTGCTGCGATCGCTCGATACGAGTCCAGCCAGGCGGCAATGGGGGCTTGAAGAGATCCAGCTTACACTCGCTCCGAGGACTTGTTGGCTTTGGGTTCCAAGGCCGACGACGGCGACGCCTAAGGGTTTCGAGCCTGACTTCAAGGCTCCTTGAGCTTGCGTATGAACAAGTCCAACGGCTGCGGCAGAAGAAACAGCACCGAGAAAATGACGTCGTGTGTGAGACATATCGAATAACTTTCGGATCGGGAAGCGGGTACCTTGAAGTCTCGATTATAACCCCGGTTGTTGTTAGCCGACAAGCGCGAGCGTCGGGCGGCGCAAGAAACCACCTCAAATCCATGCAATTTCGCTCTGAGCCGGCTGTTGTTAGCCGACAAGCGCGAGCGTCGGGCAGCGCGTTAGACCACGCCAAACCGATGCATGTGCGCAATTAAATTATTAATCTGCCCAACAGCAACGGTGGTTTGGTTCCGGTTACAGGTGCATGGATCGCGCCGTGCCGTGTACTGTCACTGCCCGACGCTCGCGCTAGTCGGCTAACGGCGGCTGCGCCGTGCGAACAAACAATCATGTCTGATAGCATATGCTCCTGGTGTTTCACCAACCATCATGATCCTGTCCGTTGACCACGTATTCAATTGCATTGCCTAGATCTTCTTCGTCATCTAAAAATGAGCAATACCCACCAGGAGTCCATATATCACGCGCAGTCCAGCGATCAGATTCGTTTCGCAGACATCTAGTACAGTACGCCTTGAATTGGTCTCTTGCAGTCTCGGGCAAGACCAATCTAGCCGTCACAACAACGTGAACGTGAGTGGTTCTTGGATTAACTGCCCATAATCTCCAGTTGCGTACTTCGCAATGTTTTTCAATTGTTTTCTGAAGGCATCGACGTTCGAAAGATTGGAGTGTTTGTATGGGGAATTTGAGTCTGTCTCTGCACCACTGCTCGAGTCTAGGCCTTGGTGATAATAGACCATGACCTTTCTTGTTCCACCATTTTTCTGACCCTGGTAGATGTGTGCCATAAATAGTCCACGTATTGAAATAAGCGATAGCATCTGACATCGTTCTAACCTCCTATCATTTTGGTTATAGCAATCATCGAAGTTTTATGCCCGATTTTGGTTCGTGAAATATTTTTGGTTTTTAAAAATTTTCAGCAGTAGCCCTTTCGACAAAGGTGATTTGATTTCGTAGGTGGAGCATGATTACAAGAGCCCCGGCTGCTGTTAGCCGACTGGCGCGAGCGTCGGGCAGCGCGTTAGACCACGCCAAACCATGCGAGTTCGCGCCGGCACGGCTGTTGTTAGCCGACAGGCGCGAGCGTCGGGCATCGCAATAAACCACCGCAAACCATGCATGTGCGCAATTGAATTACTAACAGCCCAACTGCAACGGTGGTTTGGTTCCGGTTAAAGGTGCCTGATCGCGCCGGGCCGTGTACTGCCAATGCCCGACGCTCGCGCTAGTCGGCTAACGGCGGCTGCGGTGTTGCCGAGGGTTTGCCGTGCCCGGCTGCTTTGGGAGCATTCAAAAGAACCGTCACTGCCCCGAGGATTCCAAGGAGCAACGAGGCAGAAAACATCAGGTTCATGGACTTAAAATTCCCTGCAACAATCATGCTACCGATGGTGTTAACCACTGGTGCAAATCCAAATACAAGGGGCATGACGAAGATCGGTTTTCCGCCGAACGTGAAGGCCAAGATAATTCCCAAAGCTCCCATCGCACCGCAGACTCCCGCGAGGATCGCGCCGATCATACCCCTGGTGGTATATCCACTCGAATCGTGCATCGCTGTGGATTCAAGCAAAACAACGGGCAGCATCACGGCGATCACAAAATACGCGATCCCCACGCAGCAGAAAGGACGCAGTCGCGATCCACCCATCTTGGATTGACCGATGTGCAGAAACGGACCGTAGGATCCCCAGCAAACAACAGCCAGTGCGATTGAAAATCCCACCGACAACCAGTTGACGCTTTGCTGCTTTGTTGCAACTTTCGGCTCTTGTGTTGTCGCTTGTGAGTCTGTCTCGCCCATCGTCGCTTGGGCCTTGCTCTCATTGGAGTGGTCTTTGCTCGGTGTGGGTGCAGGTCGGTTGATGAATACACCGACCATACCTAAAGCGACCATCAACATGCCAATCATGAAAAGTGGTTTGATCTGATTAAAGGACTTGTTCAAGTAGGATGTCAGCAGGGTATTGACCACCGGTGCACCGCCAAAAACGATCGGCATGACAATGATCGCCGGGGCCTTGAAAGCCAAAGCCAAGCTCACACCCAGTGCACCAAGGGCACCGACTGCACCTGCAAACAACGCCATGATTGTCCCGCTAACGGACCAATAGCCTGTTTCACGTTTTCGATTAAGCAGAGCCACAGGCACAAGCACTGCGATGAGGAAATAAGCAAGCCCTACTCCGACGAAGGCTCGAAGAGCGATCCCTAGCTCACCTTGAAAGGACTCTTGTTTGAGATTCATCCAGTGGGTCCCTGAGCGGAGAACGACCCCGTAGACGCCCCAAAAGAAGGCTGTCATCGCCGTGGCTAGCAAGACATAGGGGAGTTTAAACATTGGATGATTTCTTTTGCGTTGTTAGGAATGAAAGCTTCTGCTACTTGACCGTGAGCATGCGTTCCAACGCGATCAATGACCAGCGGGCCACATCCTCTTTGACGTGGATCTGATTGACGATCGTACCTTGGACGATGTTTTCTAGACTCCAACATAGGTGGGCCAGATCGATTCGATACATCGTAGCGCACATGCAAACCAGCGGTGATAGAAAGTGGATCTCTTGCTCAGGATGTTGCTTCTTGAGTCGATTCACCAAGTGTAGTTCGGTTCCGATGGCCCACTTGGTTCCTGCAGGGGCTTTTTGAACCGTTTCGATAATCTTGCTGGTCGATCCGGAGATATCGGCAATGTCGTTGACCTCTTGGGGGCACTCAGGATGAACCAAAATCTTGATGCCTGGGTGTTTTTCGCGAAACTGGTGAACGTGGGCCGCTTGGAACATCTGGTGGACCGAGCAATGGCCCTTCCACAAAATGACTTTCGATTCCTCGATCGCTTGGCGCGAGTTCCCACCGAGTTCCTCCTCGTGAGGATTCCATACGGGCATTTGGGCGTTGGTGATCCCCATCTTCAAAGAGGTGTTTCGACCGAGGTGTTGGTCTGGGAAAAAAAACACCCTTTTTCGCTGCGCAAAAGACCAATCGAGGACCGCTTTGGCATTGCTGGAGGTGCAAACAATTCCCCCATGCTTTCCGCAGAAAGCTTTCAAGCTCGCAGCGCTATTAATGTAGGTTACTGGTGTCAACTCTTTGGTGTCGATGACTTCGGAGAGTTGTTCCCAAGCCGATTCGACTTGACGGATCGCGGCCATATCGGCCATCGAGCATCCTGCGGCCATATCGGGCAAGACGACTGCAACTCGGTGGTTGTCCCTTTGTTTGAGTTTCTCGGGTCGATTGGCAAGGATGTCCGCGGTTTCGGCCATGAAGTGCACTCCGCAAAAGACGATCGTTCGGCAATCTGGACTCTCGGCAGCGAGTTTGCTCAACTGGTAGGAGTCACCGGTAAGGTCTGCATGCTCGATGACCTCGTCTTGCTGGTAGTGATGGCCAAGGATCAGCAGACTCTTGCCAAGGGTCTTTTTGGCTTGGCTGATCCGTTGACAAAGCTCATCGTTTCCGACTTCGCGGTAGGGGGCAAAGGGTTTAGAAGAATCCAGGGTTACAGTGGTCATGCTAAATCCCAAGTTGCGGCCATTGGTAGGCCCGAGGTTCGATCAAGTAGGGGACTATTGTTTACCGCAGTAATCGATGGCGGCGGCGATTTCTGTCTTCAAGCGGAATCGTTCGACGATACGATCGATATATCCGTGTTCAAGCAAAAATTCGCTAGTTTGGAAACCTTCGGGCAATTCGATTTTGATTGTTGCTTTGATGGTACGCGGACCGGCAAATCCAATCAGTGCCTTGGGCTCGGCAAAGACCAAATCACCTAGACTCGCAAAACTTGCAGCCACACCACCCATCGTTGGGTTGGTCAGGACGCTGATATAAAAACCTCCCGAAGAATGGTATCGCGCAAGGGCCGCAGAGACCTTGGCCATCTGCATGAGCGACAAGATCCCTTCGTGCATTCGGGCACCGCCACCTGAACCGCTGACGATGATCAGAGGTAGTTGGTGCTCGGTGGCACGTTCGATCAGACGTGTAAGCCGTTCGCCCACGACCGAACCCATGCTCCCCATGATAAAGGCCGAATCGGTCACGGCGATCGCCACTCGGCGGGCTCGGATCATCCCGGTTCCGCATAATGCTGCGTCGGTCAGGCCGGTGCGGTTTTGCTCAGCGGCCAGTCTTTCGGCGTAGGATTTTTTGTCGGAAAATCGCAGCGGATCGGTCGGCAGGATATGCTCGTCTTTGGCTTCGAACGTTCCCTCGTCGAGGAGCTGGGCGATGCGTTCCTTGGCCGAGACATAGTTGTGGTATCGGCACTTGGGGCAAACGCTTAGATTTTTTTCGAGTTCTTTGCGGTAGATCGACTCACCGCATCCGGGGCAACGCACCCAAAGGCCCTCCGGGATCCCTCGCGTTTTAGGACTCAACCCCTGGGGATCAAGATCTGGGCTGGAGGTGTCTGCTATGGCCATTGGATAAACTGAAGGAACGGGTAGGGTTGACGAAACTCCCCTAAGTTTTAGCGGTATTTTGAAACCTGGGCAATTGAGACTCGATCCGAGCCTAGGCCATGATTTTTATCGAAGGGCTTGAGGGGTCAATCAGCTCCCAGCTTCCGGTATCGCATTCGGACTTCCAAAAGTCGCCGATCGTCGAGGATTTCAGTTGGGTAGCGATGAGTGTCGCCAGCGGTTCGGAGATCACCACCGCGATGACTTCTGATGCATGTTTTTTCTGGAGTTTCTGGAGTTGTCGTCCTACCCTTTGCTGGGCTTGAATCAGCGATTCACCTTCTGGAGGGTTGAAAAGGTTCGGGTTTTCTTGGACTTGTCGGTAGAGTTTGGGCTGCTGCCGTTTGATCTCCTCGATGCACTTGCCCTCCCAGAGTCCGTGATGGAGATTTTTTAGCCACTGGCAGACTTTCCATTTGCAGTTGGCTTTTTCCGCGAGAATCTTGGCTGTATCGATCGCCGATTCGCACGGCCCGCAATAAATCACCGAGATTGGGAATTGAGCGATCTGATCGACCGTCTTGAGAACTTGCTGCTTACCGACTTCGGATAAGGGGATATCTAACGAGCCCTTCATCCGCTCTTGTTCGTCGAGGGCTGTTGCACCCGGACGAACGACTAGCATCTGGCACATATACAAAAATACTCCAAAGGGACTACGCGTCGCTAGGAGTCCCGAAGGACTTGAAATTGCATCGCAGACGCGTCATCGCTTGGCAGTAATCTGCCTCGCGGAATATGGCCGAACCTACGACGAGCAGGTCGGCTCCATGGGACGTAATGGCTGGTGTGCTCTGGCAGTTAACTCCGCCGTCGACCTCCAGCAATAGATCTGATCCGTAAGTGTTTCTCAGTTCTTTGAGTCGCTCCAAAGCGATCGGATTGAAGGCTTGGCCCCCAAAGCCGGCTTGGACACTCATAACCAGCACCAAATCACAATCCTTGACGAAAGGCAGTAGCAATCCCATCGGTGTCGATGGATTGATGGCTAGACCTGCGGCGGCACCCATCGAGCGAATTTCGCCCAGCAGTTGGCTCGGCTGCGGCTCGGCCTCAATGTGAAAGGTGATCATGTCGGCCCCTGCGTGAACAAAGGCAGGTGCGTAGGTCTTGGGCGAGGAGATCATCAAGTGAACGTCGAGCTTGAGCGTCGTGATCTTTCTTAAAGACTCGACGATCGGCATACCATAGGTAAGGTTTGGAACGAAGTGGCCGTCCATTACATCGAGGTGCAAGGCTTCGACACCGGCCTCTTCGAGCCGCTGGACTTCCCGTTGCAAGTTGGCAAAGTCGCACAGGAGCAACGAGGGGAGGACCGTTGGGCGAATCCCCCGAAATAGTTTTAGAGTTTGCTCGACACGCGAACCGTTTTGGCTCATAAAGGATGTGCACACGGAGAAAGGGCGGATCAAAGTAACCCGCTCAAAGGAACACCACCATAAAGCCCGCCGAGGGCTTGTACAAGGGGCAAAATGGTTGCTCTGCAATACAACCAAAGCTAATCCCACCAAAAGGAGGGAGCGTGTCGGACGAAAAAAATGAGAATTTAGACCCCTTGGCCGGAAATCTGGGATTCCGCAAAGCGGCTCAAAAAGTCAAGGAATTTCCGCAAACGCCCGGGGTTTACCTGATGAAGGATACATCAGGGGTGGTGATTTACATTGGGAAAGCCAAAAATCTACGCTCGCGTGCCGGAAGTTACTTTCAGTCCACGGCCGAAAAGGAGGCCAGGACAGCCGAGTGGATCCATGAGATCGCTGACATCGATTACATGGAGTGCGCCAGCGAGGTCGATGCGTTGCTGACCGAAAACCGACTCATTAAAGACATCCAGCCTCGCTACAACAAAGATCTCAAGGACGACAAGACGTTCCCCTATTTGATGATTACGACCCACGAGGATTATCCTCGGGTCGAAGTGACTCGATCGCCGAAAGCCAAGGGGGCCAAGCTCTATGGACCCTTCACCAGTGCAGGCCAACTCCGCGGTGCGCTCCAGGTCATGCAGCGTGTGTTTCGTTTTCGGACTTGCACGCTGGATATCGACCAAAGCGATCCGCGTTGGCAGTGGTTTCGCCCCTGCTTGCTCGCATCGATCCAGCAGTGCTCTGCACCATGCAACTTACGAATCTCGAAAGAGGATTACAAGAGAGATATTCGCCGATTGCAGACGTTCCTCGAAGGTGGCAGTCAACGCCTCTTGGCACAGATGCATCAAGAGATGCTCGAGGCATCGAAGCAACTGGACTTTGAGAAGGCGGCCAAGTTGCGAGATGAGATTCGGCTCTTGGAGAATCTCAACAGGCGAGGCGAGATCGATGCGCATGCTCAACCAGAGGTTTTTTACATCGATCCAAAGCGAGGGATGCGAGCCCTTCGAAAGGTTTTAGGGATGGATCGCGATCCACGGGTCATCGAAGGGATCGATATCGCGCACCTAGGTGGCCAAGATACCGTTGCTTCCTTGGTGCAATTTCTCGATGGATTGCCGTTTAAGCCCGGATATCGGCGTTACAAAATCCAAGGCGTCGAGGGCATCGATGACTTTCGATCGATCCACGAGGTGGTTGCTAGACGCTTTAAGCGAATGGCCATCGAGGAAGAGACGTTTCCGGATTTGCTCATGATCGATGGAGGCAAAGGTCAGCTCAATGCAGCCTTGGCCGCTTTTCGCGACTGCGATTTGACTCCCCCGGTTCTTGTGTCGCTAGCCAAACGCGAAGAGGAGATCTATTTGCCCGGCGAAAAAGAACCCCTGCGACTCGGACGCGATTCCTTTGCTCTGCGGCTCTTGCAGTATGTTCGCGACGAAGCCCACCGATTCGCCCAGCACTACCATCACATGCTCCGCCGCAAAAGCGCTTTCGATTCAACGAAAGATCGCAAAAAAAGCACAAGGCGATCGACAGTTCGGAAAAACGATCTGCCGACCGATGGCGATCAAAAGCCCCAGGATCAGCCCTAAAGGCCTACTTTCGCTTTGTCCTACTATTGAGGTATTATTGTGGGTGAAAGAAACGAAAAATCCTTTTTTGAAGAACGAATATGAGTCCCATCGAAATTGAGAAACTCCCTTTCGATTGCCCCAATGCCACTCTCGATAGGTGGATTCGCAAGATGGCCTCGATGTGCCAGCCCGATCATATCGTGCTTTGCGATGGCTCCGAGCAGGAATGGGATCGGCTCACCGAGCAACTCGTCGAGTCCCAGACGCTCGTGCGACTTGATCCGAAACTCCATCCCAATAGTTTTTTGGCTCGAAGCCATCCATCCGATACGGCTCGAGTCGAAGACCGAACCTTCATCTGCTCACTGCGTGAGTCCGATGCTGGGCCGACGAACCATTGGCAGCAGCCCGACAAAATGCGAAGTTTGCTGAAGGAAAAATTTCATGGTTCAATGCGAGGTCGAACCATGTATGTGGTTCCGTTTTGCATGGGGCCCATCGATAGCCCGCTTGCCCTGGTAGGGGTTGAATTGACCGACTCGCCTTATGTGGTCATCAGCATGAAGATCATGTGCCATATGGGGCAAAAAGTGTTTCATAAACTCGGAGCCCACGGGGCGTTCATCCCGTGTCTTCATAGCCTCGGAGCGCCGCTTGAGCCGGGGCAAAGCGATGTGCCTTGGCCATGCAATGACGAAAAATACATCGTGCATTTTCCGGAGGCTCGCGAAGTTTGGTCGTATGGCTCGGGCTATGGTGGCAACGCGCTGCTGGGTAAAAAATGTGTCGCTTTGCGAATCGCAAGCACCATCGCCAGAGATCACGGTTGGATGGCCGAGCATATGCTGATCATGGGTTTAGAGAGCCCAGGCGGGGCCAAGACCTACCTGACTGCAGCTTTTCCGAGCTCTTGCGGTAAAACCAATTTGGCGATGATCACCCCACCGGATGATTACCTAAAAGCTGGCTGGAAGACGACTCTCGTGGGTGATGATATCGCTTGGCTATGGCCCGGTAAGTCCGGTAAGCTGCATGCGATCAATCCTGAAACCGGTTTCTTTGGTGTAGCTCCCGGTACCTCCTGGCAGTCCAATCCAGGTGCCATGCATGCGCTAGCCAAAAACACGATCTTCACCAACGTCGCTCTGACCGACGAAGGGGGGGTTTGGTGGGAAGGCTTATCGCCAGCCCCGAAGCATTTGATCGATTGGACGGGGCAAGATTGGACGCCCGATTGCGGACGGCTCGCAGCCCACGCCAATTCGCGATTCACCGCACCAGCCGAGCAATGCCCAAACATCGATCCGAGTTGGCAAGATCCCGATGGAGTACCCATCGATGCCATCGTCTTTGGAGGCAGACGCCCCACAACCATGCCGCTGGTCTTCCAAGCCTTTGACTGGACTCATGGTGTCTTCTTAGGTGCCACGCAAGGCTCCGAAACCACGCCGGCTGCAACCGGTTTAGTCGGCACCGTTCGCCGCGATCCGATGGCGATGCTCCCTTTCTGTGGCTACAACATGGGAGACTATTTTGCACACTGGCTCGACATGCGAAGGCACATTCGGAGACTCCCGAGGATCTTCCATGTCAACTGGTTCCGCAAAGATGCGCAGGGCAAGTTCCTATGGCCCGGTTTCCGAGAGAACCTAAGAGTGCTCGAGTGGATCGTCAAACGCTGCCAGGGCCGGATCCCCGGACATGAAACCCCCATTGGTTGGACTCCCGACTGGGAGGATTTCTGCGTCGAAGGACTCGAAGGTTTTGACGAAGCACAGTTCGATGCGGCCATGGAGTTCCGAAGGGACGATTTCCTCGCTGAAATCACCAGTCAGAATCAGTTCTTTCTGAAACTCTATCACTCAATGCCCAAAGAACTCCTGTGTCAACACGAACTGCTGATGGCTCGAATGGCATAAAAATAACTAATGCGTTTTTCCTTGAATTCTGGTCTACGAGATTGACATTCGGGAGATAAACCCCCTACTATGTAGGGATTCCTGAGGGCCAACCGAAGTTAGCTTGGCGCGGGACAATCGATAGCGTTCCCACCTTTTTTGTTTCCCACCATACTATTTTGGAGAGTATGAGACATGAAGAATCTTTTTGCGTTGGCCGTAGCGGCCTTGTTTGCGTTTGCGGCTGTGAGTGCACAAGCCGACAAGATTGACTTTACCAAGGTCAAGTGCATGGTATCTGGCGCTGCTGCCAAGGAAGCCAAGTCCAGCACATGGAAGGACGGCAACGTCTACTTCTGCTGCGACAATTGCAAGGGCAAGTTTGAAGGCGATAAGAAGGCCATGGCTGCCAAGGCCAATCATCAGTTGATCGCGACCGGTCAAGTCACTCAGAAGGCTTGCCCATTCTCCGGTGGAGAGATCAAGGCTGATAAGACCGTCGAGTTCAAGGGAGCCAAGGTTGCTTTCTGCTGCGACAACTGCAAGGGCAAGGCTGAGAAGATGAGCGACGACGACAAGGTTGCAAACCTTTTCGGCGAAGATGCTTACACCAAGGCCAAGTTCGCTAAGGCTACCAAGTAGTCGAGCTTTTTTGCGAACTTTCGCAAACCAATCGAAAAAGCCAAGCGGCTGGCAAGTTCAATCTTGCTGGCCGCTTTTTGTTTGGGCTTCGGGACTCGTTGTGGGTTCACTCAATGGTAGCGGAAGTGCGCAAGCACTCCGGTGAGTGATTCCGGTGAGTGATGGAATGTCTGCGGTTTTGCAATGTTTTATCACCGGACGGCTCGCGCCGTTCCGCTTTTATTCGACCGATACGATCGACCGAATAGCAAGAAAAACTGAGGACAAAGACATGTACGACTTACGCGAGAAGCGACTCAGGGATCAGCGGTGGATGATCAACTCGTCCATACGCCAAGGGCTAAAACAGGGCCTGGAACAAGATATCGCTGAACTCCAAGCCTTAGCCGCCGAACTTGAAAAACAGGTTCTTAAGAAATTTCGCGGATGACACGAAGCCGCCCCCGTCAGCTTAAGGAGCTGGTGTAAAGTACCGGCTCGTTTCACTAGAGTGAACGTCGATCCATCGGAGGGATCGCCAAAACGCATGAGATGTTCCTAGCGTTGCTGCAGAGGCTTTTACAGAATCACCAAAATGCTCTGGCATCGCCCGCGTGCTGATAACCAACAGATGATCAACCGTGCGATGCTCGCGCTCCAAAAGTCTTAACGTTTCGCCTAGCAAGGATTCGGATTGGCTATGGGCTGTGGCAAGTCTTTCTTGCAGGTAGTAAGCCTGTGACTTGGCTGCAACTCTAGCGGCCAGCGTTGGTGTCGCATCGCTTATCGCGACAGTCACCGATCCGATGCTGTTCGATGTGATGTGATTGACCAGGGTCGCAACGAATTCTACTGCAGCATCTTCAGCGGCTTGATACTGCTTTCTCGAAGCCTCATCGTTTGCGCCAACACCATGTAAATCCAGGAGTATCACGAGCTCTTGGCTCTCTGGTTGCTGGAATTGCTTGACGACTAGTTCATCCCGACGCGCCGAAGAACGCCAGTGAATCCACCGCTTCGAATCCCCAGCTCGATAAGCTCGGAGCCCAAAAAAATCTCCCTCGTCGCTCATGGTTCGTACTTGACGCTGCCGATTGCCTGAGTCCCTTTTTCGAAATAGCTCGTTCCAATTGGGAGCAAGCTTTCCTAGTGCGGGTTGAACGATCAAATGCATTGAGTTCTTCTGAGGCAAAAAAGCTCGCATGAGCCCGAGCGGAAAACGGGTGGTCATCTCCAGCCCAAGCCACTGATACCGCCCACGCCTCTGGGCGGTGCACTGATAACGTTGCATGCGAGATGATTTCGGTGGAACCGAGAGAACCAAAAGCTGTATCGATTGCGAAGCTGCATGCACCGACTTTTGAACCGGTGCATACACCAATCGGTCTTGGATCAAAACCAACCATGCACCGAGCCAAGTCTTTGGGTTTTTCAGGTTCAATTCGATTTCAAAAGGACGCCTCGCTTGTATCGTTCTAGGCAAACGTCGAGTTACACTCAATGAGGAAAGGGTTCGCGTACAGACTCGCCACTGAACCCACATCATCCCGATGAGAGTTCCCGCCAAGATCACCAAGAGATTCGCATTGCGAAGCGCTGCACCCAAAAGGATAAAGCCGATCATGAAGCAAAATTGCCAACCTTCACGAGTCAGTCGGGTGTAGACCGGATTTCCCGAATGCCTAAAGAGCCGATACCAACTGAGTAACCAAGAACCAAACTCGCGTATCTTTGTTGCCAGCAAGTGAATCATAGCTTGTTATACCGGTACGACGACCGACTCTAAGCAACGCTGGATCATCGATTCGACGGCCAATCGTTCGCTACCGGCTGCAAATCCTCGAGGTATCACTCGGTGGGACAACACGCAGATGGCTAACTCTTTGATGTCATCGGGAACCACGTAGTCGCGTCCTCCGATCAGCGCGTTGGCTTGGGCCGCCCGATAAAAAGCCAGCGCGCCACGCGTGCTAACACCCACTTGCAGGTCGTTGCTCTGACGGGTTCGCTCGATGATGTCTTGGAGATAATCGACTAGCGAATCCTCAAATCGAACCTCTCTTACCTGACCTTGCATCAACTTGATTTCCTCAAGTGACACGACACTGACAAGTGTGTCTACAGGCTCCCCGTTTCGGTGGGACCTAAGAACATTCCGTTCCGCATCACGCGAGGGATAGCCAAGATCGATTCGCATGAGGAATCGATCTAACTGACTCTCGGGAAGTACATAGGTTCCCTCGAACTCAAATGGGTTTTGTGTGGCGATCACCATGAACGGGTCGGGCATCGGATAGGTCGCTCCATCAATGCTCGCCTGATGCTCACTCATGGCCTCAAGCAGCGCGCTCTGCGTACGGGGCGGTGCCCGATTGATCTCGTCGCCCAAGACGATGTTCGCGAAGATCGGTCCCTGCGAAAACTTGAACTCACCATTGTGGTAAATGCTACTACCTACAATATCGCTCGGAAGCAAATCAGGGGTAAACTGCACTCGCGTGAATTTACCATCGACACTCTTAGCAAGCGCCTTGGCCACCAGAGTCTTTCCAACCCCAGGAACATCTTCAAGCAGAATGTGTTCGCCCGACAGAAGCGCAATGAGCGTCCTGCGAATGACCTCCTGCTTGCCCAAGACCACCGACTCCATGTTCTTCTGTAGCCGCTGGAGCGTTGCAGTCGTGCTTGAATTCATGCCGTTTCAGTCTCTTTACAGGATAAGCCAATCAAGGCGTTGGATCGACTTGCACAAATACGAATCGAGCAAGCCGCTAAACGAACATTTTACGGGGCGACAGGCACTGCTACAGGTAACGCATTACCAAAGCGATCAAAGTCCTTAAAACTCCACGCTAGCTTCTTTTCAGGTGTGACTTCTAGGATTTGAGGGTTCTCTGGACCTGCGTGGCAATTAACCACCCAAGTGTTGCCGTTATCTAAGCGGTCGACCATTGTGATCCAAGCGAGCGTCACGCCAGGAATGTCCCCCTGCTTGAGTTCCCAAACAACTTCCTTATTAGGACTTACCTCGATCACTCGATGACCATCACCTGTACCAATAAGAGTGTTCCCGTTAGCAAGTCTCAGCGCCGCGTAAAGCTTGGAGCCTACGTTGTATTCCCATACTATTTTTCCCGTTCGATCGTACTCGCGAGCCAAGCCCAATGCCTCATGAGCCACAAGGTAATTTCCGTTGGGCGTCGGTCGCACCAACCGTGTGTCGCGGTGCGGATCTGGATTCGGCACGCTCAATGGGATGCTGTGGACGATCTTGTTATCCTTGTCAACTTCGATGATCCGAGCAGCACCGCTTTGAGCAATCATCGTCAGTCCATTTGGCAAACGCCTGAAGGCGTGGATCTCGATCGGCCCGCCACTTTCGGTCTTTCCCGCATCGAATTTCCAAATCTCTTTGCCCTGCGCATCGAGCTCAACGACATTCCCAAAAGAGGTCTGAACCAGCCAACCTCCCCCTTTGAGCGGTTGTGCATCGTGGATGTCGCGAATTGGAATCGTCCATAGAGGATTGCTCTTTGCATCGAGTAAACAAGCGACTTTCTTTTGATAGTCTGCCGCAAACATGCTCCGCGCTGGGCCTGTTTGCTGAGCGATATTCTCGGACGATTGGATAAAAACAAAGAGGCTCGCCAAAAGACCGATCCAAATACGATGCGCCATACTGATGTTCCCTCAACTATTTGCCTTGGAGTATTCGTTGGACTTCCTCGAGACTGGTTTGCCCTAGCGCACAGGCCAGCACACCCTCCTCGAAGAACCCAGAATGACCAGACTGTTTGACGAACTTGCGCAGTTCATCTGGCTTCTCGATCAACTGAGCAAACGCCTTACGCATGTTGTCGTCAATAACCAAGAGTTCAAACAAGGCCATGCGTCCGAAGTAACCGCGCCCATTGCACCTCTTGCAAATCTCGATCTCGATCGGATTGCCCTTGGCATCGACTCGCTGCTCGGGGGGTGGCGGAATCGTGGGCTTGTAGAGCTTGGGGACCCGACCCGCTGGCAATCCGAGTTTTTGAAGCAGTTGCGGAGTGGGCTGATAGGCTTGTTTGCAAGACTCGCATAGTCGCCGGATCAGACGCTGATTCAGGACACCTTGAGCAACACCCAAAAGCGCCTTCGCATGCTTGGGATTCCCCTTGAGAATCTGAATCAACGCGTCGACCGCATCGTTGGCAACGATCCGAGTGACCATGTGCTTGTGCTCTTTATGGATCTGACCCAAGACGGCTTCGACGACTTGTGGACTTATCAGCGAGGGCAACACATACACATCAGGTTGCTTCAAACGAACTTTGTCAAAGACCTGCTCGGGAGAATCGCCACCGTCTTCGTAGAAGAATTCAGTCACGTTGATGATCTCGGGTTCTTGATTCTTTTTGTTTTCGATGAGCACCCAGTCTCGCACGAACTTGTCGGCGTTTTCCAACGCGATTCGCCAGGTCGTCGGAAGACCTTGGGTCGCCGGCGCACTGATGACAACCATCCCCTTGTCGCCATTGAGCATCCCTTTGAGACTTTCTTGAACGGCATCTCTCATCCCCAGGTCCGTGAGGGTCTTAAGAACAGGCTTCTTTCTCTCGATCGTAAAAAGCACCCGCTCGCCTGATGGAACCCCGGTGCTCATAAACGAGATCACCCAATCGATGTCTCGAAAGGTCGTCGCAAACTTGCCATCCTGCCGAGCCTTTCGCTCGGCGGGGTTGAGCCCAAGGACCTTCTTCCAAACCACCAGCAGAGCATCGGCCGTCGCGCGATCCATCGCCGGAAGCGATTCCCAAATGCCATCGACCCGGTACCGAGCCACCGCTCCTTGGGCGGAGAAATCGATCAAAATCCGATCGGCACGCGTGTTGATGGCATTGGCCACGAGCACAATCGCTAGCGGATAGCCCGGCAGTTGCCTGCAAGCAATCAGCAAACCGACGGCTTCCTCCTTGCTAACCCCAGATGCCTTGATCTCCAGATTCGGAACTTCGATCTCCCCACCAGAGGAAGCTTTATTGTCAGCGCTTTTTTTCTTTTTTCCGAAAATCATGAGCAAGTGGTTTGTGGTTTGTGGCTAGTGAATAAACAGTACGAGCCGGTGGAACTAGATAATACCTGGCTGGCTAACGTTGATGCCCTTAAGAGCCATCTTCAGAGCTTCGGGATTCGGTGCGACTTCGAATGCCGTTGGACGGTCGATGAGTCCATCGTCGATCAATTGTTTTAGACTCATCGTGAAGTCCTGCATCCCTTCGGCTGCACCGATGCGGATCGCATCGGCAAGCTTCTGATCTTTCTCTTCCAAAAGAAGCTTTCGGATCATCGGTGTGAAGGTCATGATCTCGCAGGTCGGAACGCGCGAAACTCCTGGACGAATCGATCGTAAGAGCTTTTGAGCAACGATGCCCTTCATGTTAAAGGCGATCGCGTTTCGAATCGCTTTGTGGAGTTCTTCTGGGAACAAGTCCAAGATACGACCGATGGTCGATGGTGCCGACGAAGCGTGGATGGTACCAAAGACCAAGTGCCCCGTTTCAGCGGCATGGATCGCTGTCATAAACGTCTCTTCGTCCCGCATCTCACCGACAAGGATGATGTCTGGGTCTTCTCGAACCGCGTGCTTCATGGCGATGCTAAAGTCCTTCACATCCGCGCCGACTTCGCGCTGATTAATCAAGCACTTGTCCTCGGTGTACACGAACTCAATCGGGTCTTCGAGCGTCAAGATGTGCTTGCGGTAATTTCTGTTCACCCAGTTGAGCATCGAAGCGATCGTCGTACTTTTCCCAGAACCGGTAACCCCAGCCAAGAGCACCATCCCTTGGTCGTACTTGCAAAGATCTTCGAGAACCGGCGGAAGAAATAGGCCTTCGAAGTTCGGGATGAAGTTATTGATGCGGCGAGCCACAAGCCCCGGTCGTCCGAGTTGCTTGAGCATGTTGACCCGAAAACGCCAATTCTCTCCGTCGACGTTCACGGTGTAAGAAAAGTCCGCTCCACCTTCTTCTTCAAAGATCCGTCGGTTCCGGTCGTTGAGCATCGGAATGAGCAATCGAACCATCTCTTCAACCTCGATCGGCGGACGGTTCAGCGGCTTAAGATCCCCTTTTACTCGCACGATCGGTGGCGTGCCAACTTTCAGGTGCAAGTCGCTCCCCTCGAGCTTCACGCAAGCCTTGAACATCTTGTCGACCTCAAGCTCCTGCTTGGTACCCAGCAGCGAGGCAGCCAATTCATCAGGCGAGGAAACGTTGGCAGGGGTCGTACGAGGAGGCTCGGTAGAATGGGACATAAGTCTGAGCTACAAGGTTGTCGAATGACGAAAGGAAAAAGCCACGAATAGAGCTTGTATTCTGACTCAAAACGCGTGGGTTGTCACCCTGTTTTCTCTCGAGCTTTTGCGATTTCCCTAGGACTTGCCCAAGACATTTCAGGCTAAAGGAGGCTCACCCAAGCCGAACCGGGATCCCATGCTCGGCCATGAGAGCCTTGGCCTGCGCGATCGTGTACTGACCGAAGTGAAAAATACTTGCAGCCAAAACTGCATCGGCTTTGGCAAGCACAATCGCATCGACGAGGTGCTGTGGATTTCCAGCTCCACCACTTGCTACCACCGGAATCGACACGGCCTCAGAGACAGCCTTGGTGATCGGCAAGTCGTATCCATCCTTGGTTCCGTCGCGGTCCATGCTCGTTACCACGATCTCGCCGGCACCGAGTTCCTGGACTCTTTGTGCCCACTCGACGACCTCGATGCCCGTAGGAGTTCGACCGCCATGGATGTGGACTTCCCAAAACTCCTTACCGTCCTTGAGCACCCGACGGGGATCCATGTTCACAACAATGCACTGCGCTCCGAATCGCTCGGAAGCTTGCCGAATGAAATCGGGGTTCTTGCAAGCGATCGAATTGAGCGAGACCTTGTCGCATCCGGCCTGGAGTAAATCCCGTATGTCTTCGATCGTCCGAATACCACCGCCAACAGTCAGTGGCATAAAGACCTGATCGGCGGTTCGTCGAACCACATCGATCATGATCGAGCGCTGTTCGTGACTGGCGGTGATGTCTAGAAAGACCAACTCGTCGGCACCTTCGAGTTCATAGCGTGCCGCAATCTCGACCGGATCACCCGCATCGCGCAACTGAACGAAATTGGTCCCTTTGACAACACGGCCCGCGTGAACGTCTAAGCAAGGGATGACGCGTTTGGCAAGCATGCTCAGCGTCCGGTCTGATGTTGCATCATCTGCTGGAACTCATCGAACAAGTACGCGCTATCGTGAGGGCCTGCCGACGCCTCAGGATGGTACTGGACACTAAATGCGGGAACCTGTGTGTGCCGCACACCGGCGATGGTGTTGTCGTTGAGATTCCGATGGGTGATTTCCAAGCAACTCGGAAGCGTGGCCTCTTCAACGGCAAAGCCATGGTTCTGCGATGTTATCTCGACTCGCCCTGTGCCGCATCGCAATACAGGCTGATTGGCCCCACGGTGACCAAACTTGAGCTTAAAGGTCTTTGCACCGCTTGCAAGCGACAGCAGTTGGTGCCCCAAGCAGATACCGAAGACGGGCTTTTTACCGAGCACATGACGAATCGTCTCTTGAGCGTAGGTCAAAGGTTCCGGATCCCCAGGGCCATTGCTTAGGAATACTCCATCGGGATCAAGCGATAGTATATCCTGGGCTGTAGCTGTTCCAGGTAAGATCGTCACGCGATTGCCCCGATCAGCCAAATGCCTTGCAATGTTCCACTTCATGCCAAAGTCCAAGCAAACCACATGGAAGCCTTTGGTGGTTCTTTGAGCCGGTTCGATGCTCGTTGGATTGGATAAATCGTGAAGCGGTTCAGACCACTGACGCACAGAATCCGGTACCACCTCGCGGACCAAATCGCGACCGACTAGACCTGGGCTTTGGCGAGCTTTCTCAACAAGCGAATCGTGGTCAAAATCGATCGTCGAGAGGATCCCTCGCTGAGCACCTCGGTCGCGAATACGCCTGACCAATGCCCGAGTGTCAATCCCAGCGATCGCAACCACATTGTTGCTGATCAGATAACTCGATAACGAGTCCTCAGAGCGATAGTTGCTCTCAAGCCGACTGTTCTCGCGGACGATAAAACCCGCCACGTGGGGACGCGCCGACTCGCGATCCTGCATATTGATGCCGACGTTGCCAATCATCGGATACGTCATCGTGACGATCTGTCCGCGATAACTCGGGTCGGTCAAAATCTCTTGATAGCCAGTGATCGATGTGTTGAAGCAGACCTCGCCATCGCGCTGCCCATCGGCACCAATAGAGATGCCCTCGAAAACCGTGCCGTCTTCCAACGCCAAGAACCCTCGCTTGTCCTGGTTGCTCACCTACTATCTTCCCCCGCAAGAGACGCCTAAGTCGAAACAAACCCGCCAGATGATAAACACTTTGGCCAAAATCTGCCAGGGTCTAACGCTTTGACCATGAAATCATCGCCACTCCAGCAACGATCGTCGCACTTGCGAGCAAAACCCTCGGACCAACTTGCTCCCCCAAAACCCACCATCCCAAAAAAACCGCAATCATCGGGTTGATGTAGCCATAAGTACTCACGAGCGTCGGCGAAGCATGTTTCATCAGCCAAACAAACGATGTGTAGCCCACCAGCGATCCGGCAAGAACCAGGTACAACCACGACCACCAAGCCTCCGGTGCAATCTGACCCCAACGGAAACCTTGGAACTCACCCAACAAGTAACTCGCCAGGAGCATAAAAACTCCCCCAGCCAACATCTGTATCGAGGCCCCTGCCATCGGATCGCATGCATGCCGCACGTGTCGAATATACATCGAACCAATCGTCCAGTTCAAACAAGCCCACACAAGCGCCAAGATACGAACCAAGGACAATTCGTTAGTTCCTGAACCACTCAAAGAAGGGGCGACGAGAATGCACAAACCTAAGAAGCCCACGACGAGCCCGAGTTGCGTCCAGCCATTGGGCATCCTTGCAAGAACCACCGACGAAAGACTCGAAGGCTCTGCAACTTCTAAGGCCTCCGACGATTGCTGAGCGTCTTGTCGATGCTCGGTCCATGCCCCTAAAAGCCACTCAGCCCCGACGAAAAATAAGGGATTCAGCGCCACGACCAACGTCGCTATCCCCGATGGGATCTCTTGGCACGCCCATGAAACAAGTCCATTGCCTCCGAGTAACATGAAAAACCCACCGATGGCATTGTCGAGGCACTCTCGAAACGAGAGTTTCACACCTCGAAAGACTTGCAAAAAACCCAATAGAATCGCACCGGCGACCGCAAAACGAACCGAACCCATCAAGAACGGAGGAAAGGTCTGTACCCCAACTCGTATCGCCAAATACGTAGAACCCCAAACAACGTAGAGCACTAGCAGCGCTAAACCTATCGCCAAGAAACTAGGGCCCTGAGCCGTGCCTGCCTGGGATGGGCCTTGTGAATCGCCCCGATTTTTCATGGAAAACGTCGCGATACCCGCAGTTTCGTGTTTGTTGATCGATCCCCGCGTCGAGTATACTTGGTAAGGTTTATCGAACAACGCCAACAGATAACGATCGACCGCGTTATTTCGATGGATCGGTAAACCTAATACGTCTTCTTTTCTCCCATCGACGGGGACTCATCTATGGCCGGACCAGCCCGGGACTACACCGATTTACTTCTTTCGCGGGGAATCATCTCCCTCGAACAACTCAATGAAGCCAAGTCCATCGGCAGAAAAGAGGACAAGCAAGTCGGAGCCATGCTCGTGAGCCTCGGCTATGCCACAGGCGAAGAGGTCACCCAAGCCCTCGCCGAATTCAACCACTTCGAATACGTCGACCTCCAATCGATCCGAATCCCCGACCAAGTCATCGAACTTGTTCCCGAATCGGTCGCTCGCGAAAACAAAATCATCCCAGTCGCCGACGAAGACGACACGATCAAAGTCCTCGTCTCGGATCCTTTCGATATCGAAACCATCGAAAAACTCCGATTCATCCTCAACCGCAAAGTCGAAACGGCCCTGGCCCCCCTCGAACACATCCAGGAAGCGATCAACCGATACTACGGTCAAGTCGGCGAAGAATCCGCTGACTCGATGCTCCAAGAATTCACCGATACCCAAATCGACTTCACCACCACCGAAGAAGATGGAATGGCCGACGGGGATGGCGACGGGGATGATTCGGCACCCGTGGTGAAATTAGTACACCTGATGATCCAGGAGGCCGTCCAACTCCGCGCCTCAGATATCCACGTCGAACCCTTCGAGGACCGAGTCCGGATCCGTTACCGTATCGACGGGGTTTTGGTCGAACGCGACAGCCCACCACGCCGACTCCTGGGGGCCATCCTCTCGCGGATCAAAATCCTCTCACGGATCGATATCGCCGAGCGACGCCGGCCACAAGACGGACGGATCAAGATCACCGTCGGCGAAAAAGAACTCGATCTTCGCGTCTCGATCATCCCCACCAACCACGGCCAGTCTTGCGTCATGCGACTGCTCGACAAAGACAACATCCGCGTCGGTGTGAAGCAACTCGGCTTGGCTGATCGTGACTTCAAGCATTTTACAGGTCTTATTAAAAGGCCTAATGGTATCTTCCTCGTGACCGGCCCGACCGGCTCCGGAAAAACCACCACCCTCTATGCGGCGCTGAACGCGCTGAACCGCCCTGATCGAAAGATCATCACCGCCGAGGACCCCGTCGAATACTACCTCCCAGGGGTCAACCAGGTCGAAGTCCGGCACAACATCGGACTCGACTTTGCACGCATCATCCGAGCGATGCTCCGACAAGCCCCAAATATCATCCTCGTCGGCGAGATGCGAGACACCGAGACGGCTCAGATGGGTATCCAGGCTAGTCTGACTGGACACTTGGTTTTCAGTACGCTGCACACGAACGATGCGCCCAGTGCTGTGACTCGGATGACCGATATGGGGGTGCCTGGCTACATGGTGGCAAGCTCGGTCATCGCCGTGCTAGCTCAGCGGCTTGTGAGAAAGATCTGCACCCGCTGCAAATACAACACGACCCTCAGTCCAGCCGTCTTGGACGAGGCCGGCATCCCCGAAGAGGTCCTGCCATTTACCAAATTCGCCAAAGGCAAAGGCTGCCCCTACTGCCAAAAGAAAGGTTACCGCGGACGGATCGGTATCTACGAACTGATGCTCATCAACGGTCGAATCCGAGACATGATGTTCTCAGCCAAATCCTCCGCCGAACTCCGCACCGAAGCCATCAAAGGGGGCATGACAACCCTCTATTGCGACGGATTAAGAAAAGTGATCAACGGCATCTCGACCCTCGACGAAGTCTATCGCTCGGCCAAGAAAACCGAACAGGAATACATCGCGATCGCTCGCGTTGTTAAGGAATTCGTGGACGGAGCAGCGACGCCGGCGTGATCGGACGGATCTTTGATTTTTTGCGTTCCTAAACCATTGGCCAACTTGAACTTGAGTACAATACCAGCACCGCCGAAGACGGCAGTGCTCACAGCTTATTTCTTGTCCACCTACTCGAACTGATCTTCCTCTATGGCAACCGTCCTTATCGATAAACTTCTTCAAGCCGCCGTTAAACAGGGGGCAAGCGATATCCACATCGTTGTTGGCCAACCGCCGGTGTTCCGACTTCACGGTCGGATGCGCAAACTCGAGACGAAAGTCCTCGAGCCTGACGATACGGTCCAGCTGATGAAGTCGATCGCTCCGGAACGTTGCCAACGCGAACTCCAAGAAGTCGGTTCGGCAGACTTTGGATTCGCCTTCGGAACCCTCGCACGATTCCGGGTTTCGATCTTCAAGCAACGCGGCTTTATCTCGATGGTGCTGCGTCAAATCCCCAACGACAAACTCACTCCCGAACAACTCGGACTTCCCGAATCGGTCGTCAAGATGGTCCTTCGTCCTCGCGGGCTGGTGCTCGTTACTGGCCCTACTGGATCAGGCAAAAGCACGACTCTCGCAAGCTTGATCGATTTCCTAAACATCAATCACGACCACCATATCATCACGATCGAGGATCCGATCGAGTTCTATCACGACCACAAAAAATCGACCATCAATCAGCGGGAAGTCGGCGTCGATGTGCCTAGCTTCTCCGAAGCCATTCGCCGCGCACTGCGTCAGGATCCTGACTGTATTTTGGTGGGTGAAATGCGGGACTTGGAAACGATCTCGGCGGCCATCAGCGCCGCTGAAACCGGCCACATCGTCTTCGGCACCTTGCACACCAACAGCGCCCAAGGAACCGTCAACCGCTTGATCGATGCGTTCCCGGGTAACCTGCAAGACCAGATTCGAACCCAGCTCTCGACAAGCTTGCTCGGGGTCGTCGCCCAGTCTCTGATCCCCAAGATCGGTGGTGGTCGCTGTGCAGCCTACGAAGTCTTGGTCGTTACCCCCGGTATCGCAAACCTGATCCGCGAAAACAAAACCTTCCGGATCGGATCAGCAATCCAAACCGGTGCAAAGTTCGGAATGCAGCTCATGGACGACGCTCTGTTTGGTCTATGGCGAGATGGCAAAGTCGAGATCGAAGACATCCTGGCCAAAGCCCACCGTCCAGATGATTTGGCCAAGCGGATTGTCAACGCTCGCCGAGGCGTCGAAGACGACAAGCCAGCCGAGGAATTCGATCACGGAAGCTGATCAAACCCTCGCATCTCAAGTTACCCATCACACACAACCAAACACCCTTGTAGCACATGTCTCAGCGAAAAATCGGCCAGATCTTTGTCGACATGGGGTTCATCACCGATGAACAACTCCAGCTCCTGATCGAGGAACAACAACAGCAGCCAGGAGCGCTGCTAGGGAAGCTCGCCGAAGACATGGCGCTGATCACCGATGAGCAGCTTGCTCAAGCTCTCGGCGAACAGATGGGGATGAAGGTAGTCACCCTCGGGGATGCCCCGATTCCCAAGGAATTGCTTGAAAAACTCACCGATGTGATGGCCCAACTCTATCGCGTCGTGCCGGTGAAATTCGATGGTAGTCGCTTAACCGTCGCTACCTGCGACCCGCAAAACCTCACCGTCCAAGACGAACTCAGAACGTTCCTGGGACTCGATATCGAAATGGTCGTAGCGACCGAGCGAGAGATCAAAGCCACGATCGATCGATTCTATTCACCCGAATCGCTCAGCGTTGAAAAGATCATCGCCGACCTCAATGCCGACGAAGAGCTCTTCGAAGCGGCCAACAAACTCCAAGGAGATAAGTTTGACCTCGACGGAGCAGAAGCTCTGGCCGATAGCGCACCGGTTCGAAAACTACTCAACCTCGTGCTCCTGCTTGCGATCAAAGACCACGCTAGCGACATCCACTTCGAACCCTTCGAAGATGAATTTCGAATTCGGATCAAAGCCGAAGGGGTCCTCTATGAGATGGTTCCTCCCCCAAGGCACCTTGCCTTTGCCATCACCACGCGGATCAAGGTTATGGCCAACCTCGATATCGCCGAACGCCGCATGCCTCAAGACGGTCGAATCGAGTTGATGGTCGGTGGCCACCCGGTCGATCTTCGCGTGAGCGTTCTGCCAACGATGTTCGGCGAAAGCGTCGTTATGCGGATCCTCGACCGCACGGTGGTGAATCTGTCGCTCGATAAAGTCGGTATGGATGAGGCGACCAAAGAGAACTTCCGCCGAATCATGCGCCGGCCAAACGGCATCGTGCTTGTGACCGGCCCGACCGGTTCGGGCAAGACCACGACGCTCTACTCGGCCCTTTCAGAGATGAACGACATCGCTGACAAACTCATCACGACCGAAGATCCAGTCGAGTACGACATCGATGGGATCGTTCAAATCCAAATCGATCACGAAATCGGTGTTACCTTCGCCTCGTGCTTGCGAGCGATCTTGCGTCAAGATCCCGACGTGATCCTCGTCGGTGAGATCCGAGACCTTGAAACCGCTGAGATCGCCGTTCAAGCCTCCCTGACCGGTCACCTCGTTTTCAGTACCCTTCACACCAACGATGCCCCAAGCACCATCACGCGGATGAAAGACATGGGGATCCCAACGTTCTTGATCACCGCAACGGTCGAAGCGATCTTGGCCCAGCGTCTGGTTCGTCGGATCTGTACCAAGTGCCGCGAAGAGGTCGAACCACCCTTGGAAGTTCTCTACGAACTGGGGATGGAAAAAGCAGACATCAAGGATCAGAAGTTCTACCGGGGCAAAGGCTGCGACAACTGCAACAACACCGGCTACAAAGGCCGTATTGGGCTCTTTGAACTCATGGTCATGAACGACGACCTGCGCGAAATGATCCTCAGAAACGTTACAACCGACGAACTGAGAAACAAAGCCGTCGAATACGGCATGATCACCCTACGGGACTACGGCAAGCAATTTGTTTTCCAAGGCCACACCACCGCCGAGGAAGTCGTCCGCGAAACGGTTCATGACGGCTGATCCGAGCCCCAAAATGGTTTTTTTGCCGACAGGGAAGAATTTTACGTCCCAAATTAGATTTTTAGGCCGACTCTGTAAATGATATTACACGGCCAATCGCCCTAGGCCTAACTGGCCCAATCGACTCAATCATCTTTTCTTAACAATCCTTATCCGTCCAATTCCTTAACGGACATACGAAAACTTCCGAACAGGAACCTCCTATCAGGGGAAAACGCTATGCCAATGTATCAGTTCGAGGCCATGGATCGCACGGGCCAAGAAATCAAGGACGTGATTGAGGCTCCAAGCGAAGAGGATGCACAGAACACCATCAAGGGGATGGGTTACTTTGTTACCAAGCTCTCGCTGAAAAAAGGGGCGGCACAGGCCACCGCCGCAGGGGCCAAAAAGAAACGCCCCTTTGCGATGGGCGGGGCCAAGACCAAACATATCTGTACGTTCACTCGCCAGTTGTCGATTCTCCAAGACGCGGGTCTGCCGATCCTCAGGTCGCTGAGAATCCTCGAGAACAACCTCAAGGGGGGTAAGCTCAAGAACGCCTTGATGGATATCTGCGATGAGATCGAAACCGGTTCGACCCTCTCTGAAGCGATGTCTAAAAGCCCGAAGGTATTCAGCCGGCTGTATGTCAACATGATCAAGGCCGGTGAGGCCGGTGGTGCTCTGGAAACCATTTTGCAACGTTTGGCCGAGTTCCTCGAACGGGCCGAATCGCTCAAGCGAAAGGTCAAGGGAGCGATGATCTATCCCGTGGCGGTCGTTTTGGTCGCCACCGGTATCTTGGCAGGGATCATGTACTTCATCGTCCCGACGTTCAAGAAGATGTTCGACGAGTTTGAGCTCAAGCTACCTGCACCGACAGTGCTGTTGATGGCCATGAGCGATTACGTCGTGAATTACTTTTGGCTCATGTTCCTCTTACCGGTCGTCGTGTGGCTTATCGGAAAACTGATCCGTAAGTTCAAGCATGGTCGGATGGGATATGACATGTTCATCATCAAGGTTCCGGTTTTCGGAAACTTGGTTGAGAAGAACATTTTGGCCCGTACGACGCGTACCCTAGGTACCCTGGTGACCTCTGGTGTTCCGATCTTGGAAGCTCTCAATATCACCCGTGAGACTTCTGGTAACGCGATGTTCGAGCGGATCTATACCAAGGTCAGTGAAGCGATTCGCGAAGGTGAAACAATCGCTAAACCGATGAAGGAGAATTCCTATCTCGGTTTCCACCCGATGGCACTGTTTTACTGGGTGTGGATGGGGATGTTCCCAGGAATCATGATGCTCTCGGTGGCCCTGACCGCAGGCCGAGGAGCGGGCAAATCGACCGATGGAGCTCCGACTCGAAACGCCGGCGGTGCAGGCCAGCTTCTGATGATGAGCCTCGGTGCTCTTGCGATCGGAGCCTTCATTTGCGCTGCGTTGTACTTGCTCAAAACCCGCTCGCGCGTGATCGACGACCTTGTGGTCAACATGATCGATGTCGGTGAGGAGACCGGCGAGCTCGATACGATGCTTTATAAGATCGCTGATAACTATGACGAAGAGGTTCGCGTGATGACCGAAGGCTTGACCAAATTGATCGAGCCTTTGTTGATCGTGTTCCTCGGGGTCGCTGTCGGTTTTATCGTTGTCTCGCTCTTTATGCCGCTGATTTCGCTTATCACGAACCTTAGCGGTAACAAATAGCAACACGACGACATCTTACATCACAGTCACCACCGCAGCCTCGGCTGTGGTGAGGGCGATAAGGCTACTTTGGATAGATCATTTTAGTCGAGGTACTGCTCATGAGAGGCGAAACGAAGCACACGGTTTTGGAGGCTCGACGCACAGTCCGCGAGGGTTTTACACTCGTCGAGTTGCTGGTAGTCATCGCGATCCTCGGGATCCTCGCTGGCCTGTTGGCATGGGGTGTCAACGCAGCAAGGGTTTCAATTCTCAAGCAAGCTCAGGCTTACGAAATTCAATCAATGGCCACGGCAGTTGAAGCCTACAGAAACAAGTATGGAGATTATCCGCCCGATGGGAGCTCCTGGCCGGTGATGGAAGCTCACTTGCGGAAAGCGTTTCCAAACATTTTGGTCACCGAGTTGGCGTTGCTCAATCCAGCCAATAGCGGTGCCAACGCGTATATTCGAAACGACAACGATTTGACCGGCTCGCATCCCCTCGGTGGACGCGTTTTCGATCCGGCAGAAGCACTGGTTTTTTTCTTGGGTGGATTTAGCAACGATCCACAGCGACCCATCACCGGCCCGGGCGGACCTTTAAGGCAGTCTGGAACGGTGTTTACTTACAACACCCAACGAGAAAACGCCTTTTTCGAGTTCAAACTCTCCAGGCTGACTCTTAATCCCAATGGCATTTCAACCGATGAGACGACTTTTGCCGAAGGCGTTGGAAATGATCTGATGCCGGTGTACATCGGCAATGGTCCAGGTTTATCGCAAGGTGGACGACCCGTCGTTTACTTCGATAGTCGAACGTATCAGTTCTCGACAACCGCAGGTTCTTACTTCAATTTCTATGTACCTGGACCTGTATCCAGCTCACCGAATTGCGCAAGACCTTTTCTCTCGACGGATATCAACCCCAGTTTTCCTGGAACCTTGTTGTATGCAAACAACAAGACGTTTCAGATCATGAACGCAGGCTATGATAATTTCTACGGTTGTCGCGCTCCAAAAGACCTCAGCGCCGGCTTGGTGCTCTTTGCAACACCCGGCGGAAATGCTTGTCCTGTCGGTCAAAACGCTCGTTTCTCTGTCCCAAGCATTCCGAGCGCCATTCGTTACTATCTACCCGAATTTGGCCGGGATCGCCCCGTGGATGACAACACCTCCAATTTCATCGATGGCCCAACGTTCGGCCAGTCGAGTTGATTATTCGCCTTAAGCGAACTAGGGTTTAGGCACCATGAGAAAACCAACGCGACCAGACCGAACGATGCACCGAGGGCTCACCTTGATCGAACTCCTTGTTTCGATCAGTTTGATCACGGTCGTCTCGAGCATGTTCTTGGTAGCCTATCGGCAAGCATCTGCCGAAGCGTCGAACATTCGCACCCAAAGCACGATCCGAAAGATCAGCGAAGTGCTCGTCTCTCGCATGCAAGAGTACGAGAACTACCCGATCAACTTCGCTCGAGGTACTGGCAATGTGTTTGCCGTGCCAATACCAGGCAATGCAGTTGAAGCTCTCAATGCAAATAACGATCCTGAGTTCGAGCCGAAGGGAATTCTTTTAGAGCGTTTGAGAGTCATGCTCCTTCGCGAAATGATCGCCCAGGAGATGCCCGATCATTATCAAGATATCAAAACTTCCGTCCCGATAGTAAGAAACTATTGGACAGGACTTCAGGCACCAAACCCCAGTGCCAATGGCGGATTTCTGCCGGTGGTTGTTACCGCTTCGGAATCACCCCGCGCTGCTCGGATCAAAGCAAGGCTCGGACAAGTCAATCCAAACTGGCGACAACAACTCGATTCACTCGATCCAAATCAAAACCCAGCAGTCTTTCAAGTTGCCAATGCTGAATTCCTCTATTTGATCGTCGAGGATTCCAATCTCAACGGAAGTCCTGCCATCGAACTCTTTGGCAAGACGGAGATCGGTGATACCGACAACGATGGACTACTTGAATTCCTCGATGCGAATCGGCAACCGATCTGCTGGGTACGATGGCCAACTGGTTTCCCTGAAACAACACGTTTTCACCCGGATCTTTTGCACCCAAGCTTCAATCGCGATGGGTTCGCAAACTACGCGTTTAGCGATCCTTTAGATCCACGCAAAGCAGATCCGGGGTATCGAATCAAGGCTCCTAATACCAAAGTCTATAAGCCCAGTGCGATGGCATTTCCTTTGGTGATCTCCTCCGGAGTGGATCGAGACGCAAGCGGCGGCTTTGGATTCGGAGTCCGACTTTGGCATGATAAAGGGACTATTGGTGATCCGACTGACACGAACCTGATTTACAGATTGCCATTATTGCCAATACCAAGTGGATCGGTCACGGATGTAAGAATGCAAGTTCCTTACGCTCCAGCAGGGATAACTATGTGCGATCCATGGTTTCCCAGAACCGATGCGACATTAAGGCTCGGGGCGATTAATCCTCTTTATCCGAAGGCCTTCGAGGACGACATCACCAATTACAGCATCAACGGAGCTTACCAATGATTCGTAGAAGACGAACCAAACATGGTTTAACGCTCGTTGAGTTGCTGGTCGTCG
This sequence comes from Pirellula sp., assembly GCA_040381975.1. Classification (GTDB taxonomy): domain Bacteria; phylum Planctomycetota; class Planctomycetia; order Pirellulales; family Pirellulaceae; genus JBKCUI01. Next base: position 221,438 of record JBEIGI010000001.1, on the reverse strand, counting down.
TCGGTGTGGTCTCGGCCATCGCTGCTGTCATGCTCCCTGGCATCAAGTCGGTGCTGACGGATCGCAAGTCCAGTCAAGCTGCGATCATGGTCAAGAACTACCTTGAGGCTGCCCGCGCTCGAGCCATCGGGCGAAACCGACCCGTGGCCGTTGTCTTTGAGCGACTCTCTTCGCAAGCGATTCCCAATCCAAACCAAAACGCGAATGATCCGCGTCAGTTCATCTCAGGTACCGCGGTGCCAGGGCCTTATCCGACTCCCGATACGAACTTCGTACCCTACAACGCATGCATCCGCATGAGCCTTGCCGAAGAGCCCCTGCCGGTGACCGAAGCGATGTTGCCCGCGCCGGTCTCCTTTCGGGTGCGCGTTCCAGGCGACGGACTCAATCCCTCGATACCGACCAATGCTCCTTACGTCGGTGAAGATGCGTTAGCAGACTTTCATCAAGGGATGGTTCCTGAGGCGAGGATTTTCGAAGTCATCGCAGGCAACAATATCAATCTTGCATGGCTCGTTGGAGAGTATTTGACCAACGGCTCTCAGATCAGCTTTGGCGATTCAACGCGACGATTTAGCATCGTCTCACCTAGATCCCCAACGGTGCATGGAAACGCCGGAGGCTCTAGGATTTGGTTCTCGGTCATGAACGAGAAACTCTTTGATGGTCATACCGAACGGGCCAAAGAGCCCTACGTCGACCTGCAACCTGGCATGACTTTTACGAAGTTTAAGATCTACCAAAGACCTAAACCGATCTTCTCCCAAACAGTTCAATTGCCCCGAGGCATGTGCGTCGATCTATCGCTCAGTGGTTTTGGAAAGAAGATGCCCGGGCATGGAAATCTGTCGCCCAACAAGCAACCGGTTTTCGATCCTAGCGGCGTTGCGATGGCCGGCTTCGATTATCGAACACGCTTTGCATCGGATTGGATCAGCAACGGTCCGACGCCTCCAACTCCCGAAGAACTCCGTCCAGTGTATGTCGTATTTTCGTCCGACGGACAACTCAGTCATGTATGGGCAAACGAACGTCGAGGCTCTGGAGCCGATCCGAACTACCAAGGCAGTCTTACTCGCATCGATGCAACGCAGGATGTGTTTTTGCACATAGGTAAGATCGAGCGATTGACGATGCCTTTGGATCCCGATCCGCAGATTCTCGGACGAAACGCGCTTGCCTACAACGGCGCGGCTGCGCTGGGAATTCAAAACAACTTGACCGATCTGAGCGCCTACATCGTACGACTAAGTCCTAACTCTGGAGCGATTACTGCTTCGCCAGTGGTCAACATTGAAACGCAAGTTTCGATCTTGGGATTGAATCCCAGTGGCCTGAACCTCGGGGACATGATCGAGCTATCGCGAAGAGGAACTTACAACTCCAATGTCACGGCTCAGTAAGGCTTCGCAAGTAGGTGCAACCAAGATGATCAACAGACGTAGCGGATTGACGATGCTCGAGGTGATTTTCTCGATGGTCGTTATTTTGGTCGGATTGGTTTCGATCGCCTTTCTGATCCCACTTGCGGGTCGCCAAGCCGAGGACAGCCAGCAGATCACCCAAGGTCTCGCTGCGGGCGATAGTGCACTGGCTCTTTTCAACACGGCCAACATCGCCCAGCCGACCCTCGAAAGCCCCTGGTGCTTGGTCGATGACGTGGGTGTAACGGAGCATTCCGTCAGCGGAATGAAGGACTCTTACAATGCCGTCGGTAGTTCGTTTCCGGTTCCTCAAAACGCAACGCAAGCTGCTGTCGCGCAGAATGAATCGATCGGAATCGGTTTTTGTATCGATCCGCTTTTTTGGGGATTCGCCAATCGTAGTGGAAACAATGTTCCTCAGCCCTTTTTCAGAACTCGTTTTCCGTTTCTGTTCGATAACAGCGACCCGGTCTTATTGGTATCTGACCCGCAGCTTCGGCGAGCACCACGACTCCTAAGGGGCTCTCTGAGCGATCCGCAGTTGTCGATACCGGGAAGTTGGTTGCGTCAACCTGCAGCCGTTCGCTTAGCGACCATGTACGGTGGGGATTTGATTCAACCATCCTCGACGAAGAACAAAGCGATCGGTCCTTTGCGATCCGTGTATGTGGGAACCGACGGTGCAATTATCTCGACTCCAAACGCCGCTGCTCAGGCTTCCTGGTTAGCGACGATCACTCCTTCGGAGGATACACCGATCATCTCGTTGGATCGAGTGACGAATATCTTCCAACAAAGTGTCTTGGCTAACCAACCGCTGGACATCCCAAGGCTCTATGACGTGGCTTTGGTCGTGTTCTCGAAACGCGATGTGCGAGAACTCTCTTCCGTTGCAGTGATCAACCCAGGGAATGCTCAGCAAGGTACGCCATCGGATGTCATGAATGTTCCAACGAACGAAAGAGCCGTAAGGGTTACGGGCATCTCCGACGATGCGATCACCTCTGGAACCTTTAACGTTATCGTCAATGGTTATGCAACAATGGATTCGAAGATCAAGCCTGGGGATTGGATGATGATGTCCCGTTTCGCCATGCGAGACTTAACTCCGCGACCTGCGAACAATGCCAACGTGACGCAAGTGGCTCGGCAAGTCCACCGATGGTATCGGATCATCGCAGTGACCGGGGACAGCTATCCGTTGACCTTGCGCGTTGCGGGTAAGCCTTGGGGTTGGACTGAAGGTGAAATCAGCGATATGCAGGAAAAAGGAATGAGTCTGCCGACAGTTCCTCCTATCCCTGGTACTGCCGCAGGAACCTATGAAACCCAAGCGGTGATTTTGAAAGATGTCGTACAAGTCTACGAGCGACAGATGGAATTGCGTTAGTTGCTGCATACGATTCATAGGCTTTGATTCCATACACGATCGATCCGAAACAGACGCCACTCTCCAACTCAATACTCGCGAGAGAGGAAAGCTAATCATGGACAACTCGAAACGAAATCGACATCGAAGACCCGGTCATCAGCGACAAGGCTTGATCCTGCTGTTGGCTCTCGGGATGCTCGCGCTGTTTTCGCTCCTAGCGGTGACCTGGGTCGTCTCGGCAAGCTCCTCTCGAACCGGGGCACAGGCCATGCGGGTTCGAGCCAGCCATTCGAACGCCTCGGTCAAAGGGATGACCAGCGAAGTGATGAAGATGGCCGTTCGAGGGACCAAGGACCAAAAGAGTGCATTCTACAAGCATGCCCTTTTAGAAGATGTCTATGATACAAATGCGATCCGAGTCCAGTTTGGGCATCGATTCTTTGGCGCCGGCATCAACACGTTCCAAGACAAATGGTGTCGCAAGCTAACCCCTACGGATCGTCCCGGCGTCGAGCTTATTAAAGTCTCGTTGGATCCACGCAATCGAAACAACCTCGCAGGCGGTTATGCGTCCTACCAAATCAGCCCCATCGAGGGTGCCTACAACGGACGCGTTCTGACGGTTTTAGAAGGACCATTGTCTGGCTATTCGTTCCGCATCTACAAGTACGTTGGGTATGTCCGTTCGGCGAACGATTCTGTTGCCGATCCAAATCTCGATGGGAGCATGCCAGGTGCTCCACAAGGCAATTACCCTCAAAACACGGCCATCGACTACGACTACTCGGTGATGATCGATGTATCGAGCATCAAAGGCAAACTCGAAGGCAAGTGGCGAAATCCCAATACCTCTCGTGTCGAGACGTTTTCCGGTGAACTGGGGGATTGGCTCTCGTTGCCCAACAGCCAAGGGCTCCGCAATCTATTCTTCTTTTATGAGCCGGCGACCCAAGCCTATCAAGGCTACAAGTGCATGATCAATGGCAATGCATTCAACAATGCAGCGATCGGTCTTGAAACCAATCCAACATTACGACTTTTTGATCGAAACGACCCGCCTACACCAAAAGTTATATTTCCAAATCCGCAACTAGGAAACATCGACGGTCGGCACTTCATGCGAATTCCGACCAACAAGCCGAAGATTCCGCCCGCGTTGTTACCAAACTACGACTATCTCCAAAACCCTGATTTGATGGAAAACAATTGGATGCCTGACAACCAACTAATGGTTGGTGTTTCGGGCATCGGCGAGCAAAGTCTGCTCAAGGGACAAAGCAACGAAGGGTACGATGTGGCCGATTGGCGAGACTATTGGCTCTCGTTTACCGACGGATCACGCATCCTGCCTTCTTTCTACCGCCCGGAATTGATCCATTACATCACCCACGTCTTTGGGCCACCTGGAGACGCGGCAGAAGCCTCCGAGTTGCTGCGGCTGATCGATGCTGCATCGGCTCGTGTGATGAATTACAGCTATCGGGCAGGCAACAATATCATTTCGGTGAATCCTTACTTCCAGCCCAACAGCAGTTTCCCAGCCTACCCTCGAGAAAACCTAGCGCAAAACGTTCCGCTCAATGCCTACATCAACCAACTCATCTCAGGGCCTTGGGATGTCGACAACGATGGCGACGGGACTCCCGATAGTGTTTGGATCAATCCGAATCTGCCTGCGATCCATGCTCCAGACGGTCGGTTGCTCAAGGCCTTGACTGCGGTGATGATTCAGGACCTCGATGGTCGATTGAACATCAATCTCCATGGCGATCGAGTCCAAGGTTCTGCGGTGGCGAACTTCAATGGTTCGGGAACTGGGTTCAATGCCTTTGGATACTCCCAAGGCTTACATCGATTTGGATTGTCGCTCTCTCAAGGATTCGGATATGGTCCAGCGGATATTTCGCTAAATCCGCTTTTTGAGAACAGTGCTTCGTTGTTGACCTCAAGCAGCGGTTATTCGATCTTCGATCTGCGATACGGTGCCCGTCCCTACGCTTCGTTGGCATTCAATACGGCAGTCGATCGTAGCCCAGGTCGGCCGCTAAACGACCCGCAAAGCGCCCTGATGGAGCGAGAGTTCCCACTCAATGGAATCTATGGTCATGGCACCATGCCAGGCGCTCCGATGGGACGTCGTTCTAGCGTCGCGCCGACATTCGATAAACACGGTAACTTGGTTTACCTGTATCCCCAAGTTCCCGATGCAACTCCTGAAGCGGGTGTGCAGCAAGGCTTTCCTTCCGAGACAGTCGGAGATGCCTATGAATCAGGATCGGGCAAGCGAGATTACGGAGACACCCCCTTTACCCTCAGTGACCTTGAGTCGATCCTCCGTCGGTACGACGAAGATGTTTCGTCTTTGCCGAGCGAACTGCGAGCCCGGTTCGCAGCATCCGGCTTTGGAAGCGGATCGGACGTAAATCGATTGATCACCACCCATAGCGCTGAACTTCGGTATCCCAAGCTCACGGCAGTCGCTCCGACCCTCAATGGCACGACGCTGGCCAACTCCAATGGCTACAACACCCAAAGCGATCCTGGCAATCTGCTCGGGCTCATTCGCATGCTCCACGAGCAACGTCATCGCAAACGAACGCTACCTGTTCCTGATCTTGCAAACGACGAATATGCTCTATCGGTCGAGAGTCTAAACGAGCTTTTTCCACCTGAGTTCAGTATGAATCTCAGGCTCAATCTCAATCGCCCGTTCGGCAACGGGGAAGACCGCAATAATAACGGTCAGATCGATGAGCCTGCTGAGATTTACAATTTCAATGATGAAGTCGAGGCCAAGTGGGATTACACCAACGGCAATAAAACATCTAGCGGTGTCGCAGGACTTTACACCCGGGGCTTGAACCTGAGAAACTCAAACTCAAGGTTTTATATGGGGTCTCGCCAGCTTCTGGCTCGTTACTTGTACTGCTTGGCCCAGTTGATCATCCCTCGGGATTACGAATTCCCGAGCATGGAAACTGTGACGAATCAAATCCAAAAGGACAAGTTCAGAGCACGAGCATTGGCCCAATGGGCGGTGAATGTCGTTGATTTTAGGGACACCGATGCGGCGATGACTCGCTTTGAGTACGACATCTATCCTTTTGGTGTACGAAGCGGCAGTTTGGATCGATCCGCTTACTGGGCTCCAGATCGATTGATCAACTCTGGAAACAACCCGGTCAATTCGAGCGTGCGTCAGTTCATCGGAGTGGTTTGGGGAATGGAGCAACCCGAATTGCTGCTGACCGAATCGTTGGCGTTTCACGACAAGCGCCTACGCGATACGAACATCGACGGCGGATCAGGCAAAGAAGTTGGGCAAGGGGACAATGATTTTGATCAGTACCGATTCCCTCAGGGCTCATTGTTCTTAGAGGTCTACGCACCGCGTTCGACGTATACGAGCACGGATCCTGTCCTCCCAGGTGCTCCTTCGTCTCTCTACGGAGTCGACAGCAATAACGGCAATCGAGTCAAGTTAGTTGTCAATAAAATGGCACCGACGAGCCAAGCTTGGGGGTCACAGCCCGTATGGCGAATCGGCATTTCAGACAGCACCCTTCCAGGGACAGCCAATCGAAACAAGAATCCCAATGTTCTCTATCAAGCCAATGACAGCAACACCAATCGGCTTGCTTGGCTCGATCCCCAGTTTGCCCAAGACAGCGATATTTCTGGTGATCAGAACAATGGAAACCCAGAATATAATGTTGGGTCTGGTTTGAATCAACTCTTGACCGACACGTCGCCAAACACGGAAGTCTTCGAACGGATGATTTGGTTTACGCAGCAGTCGGCCCGAAACGTCCCTCGAGTACCGAACCTTGTAGGCAATGATGTTCCTGCCCAAAATGCCAATCGCGAGTTCATGGTCTACTACAATCGATCCACTCAGCAAGGTAATCCCTTGTATCTCGAAGGTGGTAGTTACATGGTTGTCGGTCCACGTCCCGAGACAAACGTTGGATCATTGGTCAACAATCCAACAGACGGGACACAGTGGCCTGCGACTCTGCTAAAGAGTCAACTTACCAATCCTGACACTCGGCCAATCCACTCCCCGAGTCACCAATTGATAACTCTTAGAAACAACGTTGTGTCAACGAGTTTGCTCAACGGTGAGTCGATCACAAGGTATCGTCCAGACTGGGTCAATCAGATCAAAGCTCCCGTTGGTTTAGTCTGTGCCGCAGAGGCTCCACCGAGTCCTCCGGGGGGTGGCGCTATTACTTGGCAAGACTGCTTTCCCAATGGAGTGGGTATCAATATCTCGATGCCTAATCCGATCGAGAATCAAGGCTATTGGAAGCAAAATTTGATGCCTACGACGGTGTTGAATTCCCAGGATCGTCGGCAGGGAAGATCGGACAATCGCTTTGGCTACAACGACCTGCCCCCTGACTCATGGGTCGATGTTGCGAACATCGCAGCCTCCACGTTGCCAGATCAGCCGTTTGACTACCGACCCAACGTCAATCCCGTCTTGAATCCTAACGGGGCACCGCCGATGACTCGGACCGGTACTTATGACAACGTGCGTACCGCTTGCTTGCAGCGGCTTGCTGATCCAGAGCTACCCTACGATCCAATCAACAACCCTTACATCACCGTCGATTGGATCTCGCTCGATTTGACGGTCTTCAATGGTGAGGCTCCCAGGGGTTCCGACCCGAACGATCCGGCAGCCAATGTCGCTTTCCAGTCTCGATACAAAGACGGTGGGACTCGCCGAAATGCAAACACCAAGTCGTCCGTGGCAAGCGGACAACCCAATGTTGCAGGAGGCCAGAAGAATTGGGGCTTTTCCTACCACTCGGCATCGACGGCCCAGCTACGAACCACACCGTACCAGAACAGCTTTGTCAAACCAGACCCGCCTGCCGGGAACGGTCAACAGTTCGAGCGTTATCCTTCCTACTTCAACGCGCAATTGGGCTATGCGTCTCAGCAACCGAGCGACAACGACATGACGCAATCGGTTCACAGCAGCGCGACGACCTTGGGCTATGTCAACGTCGGATACCGTCATCAAAACATCAACGGAAATATCAATGACACGGCCGATCAGTACGACGGATTTGGGCCACCGCAATTGGTTCAGAATCAACCGGACTACAACGGTTCCCCCCGAGACCTGACTTCTCCGGTTTGGATGAATCGAACCTTTGCCAATGCGAATGAATTGATGATGGTTCCGCTGACCTCGGCAGGGCAATTCGGTTATTACTTCGATATCGCCGACGACAATGCTGCTCGTACTCCGTTTGGATTCCTACCTTCGTTCCAAGTCTCCAACGCTCTTGTAACGAATTTGGAAAACGCCGGTTCGAACGACTTCATGGACTATGCTCCGACCGATGCAAACGCATCAAACGTGGCCAAGCTCAACGGTTACTGGATGCGTCGATCGGGCGATTGGCAAACAGCGTCCGGTAAACCACGCTTGCAAGCCGATTGGGGACTGATACTAGACCTAGTCGAAACTCAGACACCTTATGTCGATACGATCAAGCAACTTGATGTCGAGCGATTGCAAGCGGCTGCTTTCCCGAGTGGGAATATCGATCCTTGGGCCGCAAGATTCCTCGCTTCTTTCATCCCGGAGAATTTTACAAGCAATGGAGAGCGCGAAAGTTTCCGAGGTGCATCGGTGCTTGCGCCCTACCACCAACTCCCAACCTATGTCAGCCCTGGCAAGATCAACCTAAACACGATCAGTTCAGAGAAAGTCTTCCAAGGTTTGGAGTATCTCTTTACCAATACGACCGAGCGGCAGGGGTTACAAAACGGGCTGTTCAATCAGTTCGTTTTGAATCGCAAAGGTTTTAATGGAGGCAATTCCTCCTCGATCGGAATAAATATTACTGGCATGGATCCAAATTATCCGACGTTGTTTGCTGGAGCTTATCGTTCCGGTTTAGCGACCAATCTTTATCCGTTTGCACCGAATCAAGACAGCACGAATCGGCCACAGACGACCCAGCGGGGGCGTTATGCAAGTGAGTCGACGGTCTTGCGATCGCTTGATCGCAATCCGACAGGAAAAGAGCAACCCAATGGTCAAAACCAAGGTAATTTGCTCTACTCACCGTATTCGGTTGCCAACGCAGAAGCCGGTAATATCGGTGGAGTCAATCCACTCGAGTATGCTGAAGCACGTCAAAATGCATTCACGCGATATCAGCGAGCGATGCGATTGTCGAATTTGACGACCGATCAGTCGAACGTGTTTGCCATGTGGGTCACCGTAGCTCTATTCGAGTACGATCCGGTAACGGGTTTCGGAAAAGAGTACACCAACACAGCCGGAGAGCCCGAGCGAGAAAGAGCCTTCTACATCATCGACCGTACGGTCCCCGTGGGCTTCTTGCCCGGCGAAGATCTCAATACCGATCAGACGGTGTTGCTCAAGCGTACGATCAACAACAAACGCAGGTAGGCCAGCGTCCGCCTGCGGCGGACGCATGGGGTTTTGACAGTATTGACCTTATTGACGGCATTGACTGGATTGACCGCGGACACTGTTGACGAGGTTGACATCGTTGATTGGTTGACCTCATTGGCGATCGGCTGTCAATGCAGTCAATCTTGTCAACACCGTCAATGCCGTCAAATACCCGCCGCCACCAGGCGGCGTGGCAACAGTCCGGACATCGCCAAAGAAAACTACCTCTTGACGATGCCAGAGCATTTTGCGAGGGCCACAGAGTCGCAAGCCGAGCGTGTGATAAAAACGACTCCGCAGACAGCACGCAAGAAGCACGCAAAGAGCGATTCGGCCAAGGAAAACACAGGCGAAACAAGCGGTTTTCGCCAGCTATTGCTAGATATCCAAGCGGATGGGGAGGGATTCGAACCCCCGGTAGCCTTACGACTACTCCGGTTTTCAAGACCGGTGCATTAAACCGCTCTGCCACCCATCCAGACCAACGTTTTTATTGGGTTTTCGATGAGTCCAATCCAAACCCAAATTCAAAATACCCTTACCATACCCAAATGCGGTCGACGTCAAGTCTAACCCAAGACCCCTCGGGGGTCTAGACTGCTACATCGCCCTTGATGACCGGATGCGGATTATATCCTACAAGTTCCAGATCCTCCCAAACATAGTCTAATACACTCGCCTTGGTATTGACTACCCGCAACGTCGGAAACTCCCTTACCTCTCGCGACAACTGCAAATGGCACTGATCGACGTGATTGTCGTAAATGTGCGCATCTCCCAACGTGTGGATGAACTCACCGGGTTCGAGTCCCGTCGACCGCGCCAGCAAGATCGTTAGCAACGAATACGATGCGATGTTGTAAGGTACCCCCAAAAACATATCCGCACTTCGCTGATACAACTGACAACTCAAACGCCCTCGCGACACGTAAAACTGAAAGAGCGTATGGCACGGGGGCAACTTCACCTTGTCTATGTCCGCTACATTCCAAGCACTCACGACGTGCCTTCGCGAATCAGGACTCCTGCGAATCGACTCTTGTACCTTACTGATCTGATCGATCACTCGCCCATCTGGACACTCCCAAGATCGCCACTGCTTGCCATAGACTGGCCCAAGCTCCCCGTCGGAGTCTGCCCACTTGTCCCAAATCTTTACCTTGTGCTCATGCAAATACTTCACATTGGTCTCCCCTCGAAGAAACCAAAAAAGCTCATGGGCAATCGATTGAAATGATAACTTCTTGGTCGTCAAAAGCGGAAAGCTTTCGCGCAACGAAAAACGCATCTGCGCCCCAAAAATACTCCTCGTACCAGTCCCAGTACGATCCGACTTGGGCTCCCCATGGTCGAAGATATATCTCAATAAATCCAAGTACTGCTGTTCCATAATTCTTTTTGACGATCGCTCACTCAAGCTGGTTTTCGATAAGCCACTGTCCAATGCCGATTGCTGCTTTGCCGAATGCACGAGGACTCGATCCCCAGCCGATTCAAAAGCTCCGCAAGCTCCTGAATTGTCAGCGCCGCCTGAAGACTCTGTCGGAACAACTGCTGCGATCGCTCGTTCTCAGTCCCGGCATGCATTGCCACCAATCTCTCGACTTGTTCCTTGCTCTCAGGCCGGAATAAATCCCTAACAAACAACACCCCAGATGGCCTCAAGACCCGCAACGACTCTGCAAAGAAACTTTCGCACTCGGGCAAATGATGCACTAGCGAGTTGCTGATGACCGCATCAAAAAACTCTCGACCAAATACCAACTTCTTGGCATCCCCTCGATGCAACTGGATACGATCGAGCATGTGATGGATCTCGACATTGTATCGCGCTAACTCGAGCATCTGGGTCGAAGCATCCGAAGCCATCACCCTCACCGAGGGAACTTGGACGCACAACTCGACAGGAATACGGGCCGTCCCTGTTCCTAAGTCGAGGATGTCTTTGCCTAACTCAAAGCCACTTTGCGTTGCATAGGCTACGAAATCGGTCACAAATGTGCGATTGACCTCCGAAAAGTCCATGTCGTTGTACTCGATGGCCTCCTGCAGATCTCCCATAATCTCCGGCTCTAAAACTCGATCAATCATCGCTTCCTCTCAAGTACCCCTGGGCCTCTAACAACAGTCGTCCACGGGCATGTCTTCGACACCTCGACGACGCGGACCGGGTATCTCGCGACCAGTGTATGTGATCCGATTGTTGGCATCCACAAAAACCACCTTAGGCTCCGGAACCCGCAGTTCGTTTTGGCTCTCGGCGATCAAGCCAAACGTCGCGATGATGATCACGTCCCCGGGCCTTACCAAATGCGCCGCTGCCCCATTGATGCATACATCAGTCGATCCTTGTTCACCCAAAATGGCATAAGTCTCTAGACGCGTGCCCCGGGTCACGTCCCAAACATGAACCGATTCAAAAGGTGCGATACCAGCCGCAAGCATTAGATCCGGCGGGATCGTCAGTGACCCCTCGTAATGCAAGTCCGCTTGGGTTACCGTTGCACGGTGGATTTTCGAGCGAAGAAACTTTCTTAACATGCCCCCAATTGTGATCCTTGGCGGGGGTTTCGGCTACCTCTAATTGCGCCCCGAAATTCCAAGAAAAATCGTGAACTTGCGTTTACCGCCCGGCTCCACTTGCAATCTGCCGGGCAATTTCCAGCCCCTTGTCCAAGACACGGTCTGGCTTGCCCGGTGAGGATGGGTCGGCTGCCGACTGAAGAACCGGTCGCTGAGCCGTAAGGTTCGTGCCAGTCTCGGTTCCACTGGAAGTCGACTCGCTAGCAGAAAGACCTGACTCGACAGGTGGCTTGAGCGCCACGAGCGTCGACGGACTCGCAGGCGGATCCTCGGGCACCATCACATGCGGTGTAATCCCGCGCTGGCTGATGGCTGTCCCACTCGGTGAGTAAAAACGGCTGACGGTCAAACGCAACCCACCAATCCCCCGGTCGCTTGGAAAAACACCCTGGACACTCCCCTTGCCATAAGAGATCTGTCCAACGATGTATCCCCGCTCATGATCTCGAATCGCTCCAGCGAATATTTCACTGGCACTTGCGCTATCGCCATCGATTAAAACCACCAGCGGTACATCCCAAGTCCCAGCCGCATGCGCCGTGTAGTTGCGATTCTCGGCGGTGTTTCGCCCACGCGTCGAGACAATGCCTCCACGAACCAAAAAGTAATCGGCCAATTCAACTGCCGACTCAAGCAACCCTCCTGGGTTGCGACGCAAATCGATCACCAACGACTTCATCCCACGACTGCTCAAATCGAACATCGCCCGTGAAACTTCGCCCACGGTCGTCTTTTGAAAATTCGTGATGCGGATGTATCCAACCTGTCCGTCTTGCATCTGCGAAAGTGCCACACTGGGGATCTCGACTCGCTTGCGAACCACTTCGATCGCTACGCTCTGATCACTACCCGATGAGATCACAAGTTTAACTCGGCTGTTCTCGGGTCCACGCAACATGTCTGCTGCTCGCTTTGCTCCGACACTCACAACCGATTGACCATCGACCTCTAGGATGTAATGTCCCGGAAGTAGTCCAGCTTCGGCTGCAGGACTCCCTTTGAACACATCGACAATCCTCAGTTCGACACCTTCGGCCCACAACTCAACTCCAAGTCCAATGAGATTTCCTTCGATCTGCGACATGATCTCTCGATACTCACCCGGTGTGAGGATCGACGAATAAGGATCCAGCAGGCCGACCGAACCGCTGATGAATTCAAAGATGGTGGCCGTGGGATTCAAACCGATTTGAACTTGTGCCTCACTGGCTACCAACTGCACAAGCCCCTTGAGCTCGCTTGAGTTACTCACCCGCTTACCAAACACCAAACGATGCACGTTGCGTCGAAAGTTCTCGGTGGAAGCCGACGGCGTTTTAGAAAGATGCTTTTGAAGAAAATCTCGCTCCGTCAGTGCGACTTCTAGGAAAGCCGTCCCGTAGAGTGCTAGCTTCGAATAGTCGACCGTATCGACGTAGTAGGTTTCAAGTTTCGATACGACATCTTGATACACTTCTAACGCTTGCGCAGGCGTGGAACGTTCCACGCTTTCGATAAAAGAACGATCAGCATAGCGCCTCGTGACATCCAAGTGAACACGAGAGATTTGCATCCGTTCGGTGATCTGCTTATTGAGCGGAAGCGACTTGAGCGACTTTTCGTAGTGCTGAATGGCTTCTTGCCATCTCTTTTGCTGTTCGAGACCCTTGCCAACACGCAAGACCTCATCGGCTTGCAGGGTGCCTGCGGGCTCCGTTGCTGAATTAGCCGTAGGATTTGGAGCAACGGTTGTTTGGGCGATGGCCGAGTTGCTGCACATCCATGCAAGACAGCAACCGGTTGCGAAAACCAAAGGTCGAAGGGACTGGAGCATTCTGGATAACTAGACAAGATAGGAAGTGCATGGATGTCAGGCTCGCGAGTATAAAGCGCTAATTGCGAAGGTCAAAAAACGATCGCAAGTTTTCAGTTGTGCATTCGGCACAACCCTCAGAGCTTAACATCACCGATCACACGATGACGCAAATTGGGATAGTAACGACCAAGAGTCCCTTCTCGTTACCCCAGCGAGTCAAACTCGCTCGGCATTTGCATCCTGCAAAGTTGTCCATTTCCAACGGAACACTCTACGCAACAGACTCACTGCGGGCAATGCTCGACCATCGAGTCGGTGAGGCAATTTTAAGCCGCAGGGCGCAGAATCTTTATGCGGCTATTGGTGATCTGACTAGTGATTGCACAAGCCACCTCGAGGGCTCGAATCGCCCCGAGTCCTGTTACACGAGGCTCTCGCCCTTGACGGATCGAATCGAAGAAATCACTGTGCTCTGCATCGATCGCATTGGAAGGTGTCGGTGAAACCTCCGTGCGTGTAAGCCAACGCGTAAAGAGCTCGTCCTTGACCTTCATTCGCAAACTCGGCTCCAATTCGTCGGCTTGCAACTCGCCTCGTTCTACCTCGTCGGTGGCCTGTGTGAGAGTCAAACGTCCAGCGGAAAAATCCAGTTCATACCACTGACGCTGAGTTTGGATCTCCATTGCCCGTACTGCCGTCGATGAGATTCGCGACGCTCTCAAATGGGCTCTTGCTCCGTTTTGAAACTCCAAATCCGCGATCGCTAGATCCTCGTGTCGACCCAGTACGCAACGTCCTGTTGCGCGAATATTCGTCACAGGCGAATCAATGACACTTAGAATTAAATCCAAATCGTGGATCATCAAATCCAAGACGATACCGATGTCGGTACTGCGCCCGGTATAGACACCCTCTCGTCGGCTTTCGATGTATTGCACACTCGATGGCTCGAGTCGACGTTGGAACTCTTCCCAAACCGGATTGAATCTCTCGACATGACCAACCTGCAATCGCAAGTCGTTGATTTTCGCAAGACTCGCAAGCTCCTTGGCCTGCTGGAGGCTGGCTGCGATCGGTTTCTCGATCAGTGTGTGAATTCCTTTGGATAATGCCCAAAGACCGACTTCGTGATGGAATACCGTCGGTGTAGCGATCACGATCGCATCGAGTGGTTCAGTGATCTCTTGAGGATCACAATAAACCGCAGCGCCAAGATTCTCCTGCACCCAGGTTCTCGATGCAGCCACCGGGTCGCAAACACCCACAAGATGGCAATCGCTTCGTGCCGCAAGCAACTTGGCATGGATTCGCCCCAGGTGACCGGCTCCGACGAGAGCCACTGCAAGTTTCTTTGTTGGGACTGAATCCATCTGGCTACCTCAAGACAACGGGGGGAGGGATCAGGCAGCTGCGCGGCGGTCGCGACCACGTCCATGCCGACCCTCGGAGGAATTTTCAATGAATGCAAAGAGGGTCTCTAGCTCTGGGGTGAGTATCCCATCGCCTTGGAGAATCTCGCGCGCATGCTTGACCCCAACCTTAGACCGATAAAGCAACTTGTGGGCTTCGCCAATGGCCCGTATCGCGGAGGTCGTAAAATTCTTTCGCTTTAGGGCTACGACGTTCACGCACCGAGGTCGAGCAGGAAATCCTTCTGCGAGCATAAACGGTGGAACATCTTGTAGCACTCTCGATAGTCCACTGACGAAGCTATAGCAACCGATCGATGCAAAGTGATGAACGGCAACGCCGCCACTGAGAGTGGCATCATGTTCGACTCGTACGTGACCACCGAGCATCACGTTGTTGGCGGTAATCACTCGGTCTTCGATCATGCAATCGTGGGCGATATGAGAGGTGGCCATAAAATAACATTGGCTACCGATCGACGTGACGCCTTGATCCTTCTCCGTTCCACGATTGACCGTAGTGCATTCTCGGAAGACATTGCAGTCACCGATGACGACCTGGGTCGGAGAGCCTTGGTAGGAAAGATCCTGCGGCTCTCCACCGATGACGCAACCGGTAAAGAACCGATTGTCGCGACCGATGCTAGTGTGACCGGTGATCGTCACGCCGTTTTCAAGCCTCGTGCCACGCCCGATCCGCACATGCGGTCCAATGACACAATGATGGCCGATGCGAACGTCTTCATCGAGTTCTGCTCGGGGATCCACCACAGCGGTATGAGCGATGATCGTTGACATGTCCTGGGTTCGCCTTCTATCGTTCTTCAGTTGTTGTTAGTTGTCTATGCTGCTTTGATCAGTGATTCGTCGGGCAAAAGCTTGAGGGTTCGAATCTGCTCGGCCATCCTCCCGTTAAGGTTATGGCCACTGCGACAGGCATAGACCAAGCCTTCGAGTCGATACCCACACAGCGCCAAATCACCGATCAAATCCAATAGTTTGTGCCTCGAACATTCGTCGGGAAATCGGAGTTGATTGTCGATCGGACCCGAATCGCTGAAAATCACCAAGTCGCGATGGGTCACATGCTGAGCGACTCCACTTTGTTGCAACTTTGTAGCGTCAGCCTGCGTCAAAAATGTTCGGGCAGGAGCGATCGAATTGAGAAACTCACCAGGACTCAGCAAACAAGTCGAGGAGGAGGATGGGATCGGACTGCCTTGGCCATAATCCAAGTGATACACCAAAGTTAATCCAGCTTGCTCGCTTGGATTGGCCTGGACATACACCTGCTGATCACCCAAGCGAATCGGTTCACCGATCCGAAACGTCCTGGCTTTGCGATCGCTTACAATGCGACCCGCTTGCTCAATAGCCAGGGCAATTCCATACGCACTGCCATCCATCGCAGGCATCTCGGCTGCATCCGACTCGATGATGCAGTTATCAATTCCCATCCCATAAAGGGCTGCCATTACGTGCTCGACCATCTCGACACTCGCGCCGTCGCAAACCAGCTTGGTTCGCAACTGCGCTTCGCTTCGATACTCTGCCAGCGCAGGAATCGTCGGCTCACCGGGTAGATCTACCCGACGAAACACAATCCCGGTATCAGGCTCGGCGGGCAAGAACGTCAGTGAAACGTTTTTGCCTGTCCAGTAGCCTCGGCCGCTGACATGAGCGACATGAGCAATCGTCTTTTGGAAAGGAATCTGCATCTTCGAAAGAAAATCCGTTTTCTAGCGATGAAAGAACTCGCAGACTACTTGCGATTCGGACCCGTTGGGGGGTTTGCAATCAGCGGAGTCTTACCTGCAGGCGTTCCCGGAACCGGAGCTACTCCAGGTGCCCCGCCTTGAACTGACGCCGTCGGAGCCGCAGGAATGTCTCGCTTGAGAAGTCCGATCACCACGTCAGTCAAATCATTATCTGTGTTGAAATAAATCACCTCGCGGTCAGCTCCATAGAGAACCGATTGAGGCTTCTTGGGATTCATCTGCGTGCTCTGCTTGCGGTTGTATCGCACCACCAAATCATACTTGTAGTACTTGGCAGCAATCGCAACGCCGTTGACGATCTGATTGTAAGTGTCGAACATGAGCCTTGCTTGTCGCTCGTCGAACTCCTCTTGCTTGTTCTTCGCATCGAGCCGCAACTTGCTCTCCTGACTGACGATCGCTTCCTCTCGCTGCTTGAACTCTGGCGAGTCGGAGTTCAACTGGGAGTTAAGCTGCTGAACCGACTCGGATAGCTTTTTGCGACGCTCTTCGAAGTCCTTCATCGTTTGCTGAAACTCTGCCTTCATCGCCTCCATCTGAGCCGTGAAGGTCGGATGGTTGTCCAACACATGTTCCATGTCGACAACCGCAACAGGCGTCAGCTTCGGCTGAATTTCGGCTGGGTTCTGAGCCAAGCCACTTGTCCCAAGACCTAGACCGGCCAGAGTGAATGCGACCAAGCGGGCAACTTCAGCCACACGGATCTTCGGAAGGATGTTCTTACTCAATAGCACGTTTGCACTCCTTGCGTTCGTTTTGCGTTCGTTTTGCGTTTTTTGGTTGACGCTGCGTTGCTGATTCCAAGCCGCAACCCCTGTACAACGCGGTTCGCTGGGTCCGTCCAGCCCGATTCGGGAGCATTCTGCCCGAAATGCTCTTGCTACGTAAATACCGATCTGAGGGGTTCTTCATGGATTTTAGTGGCTAAATCGGAGTTCTTTCGAGCTTGAATCGCTGCTCCCAATGATTGAAGGCTCTTGGCCTGTGCTGTGCGAAACGCAGGAATTCGTTATCCTAATGCCGCTCTGGTGTAGCAACTTAAGAATCCCATTCAAGAAGCTCCTTGGACATCGAATCTCGAAGATCAGTATCCCGCTAGATCATGACCGCTTTACCCGAAATCCAGTGCCCGACTTGCCGCAAATTCTTCCCGGCTGATATCAAGGCCCCCTCGATGCCCTTTTGCTCGATGCGATGCAAAATGGTGGATCTTAACCACTGGTTCTCCGAAGAAGTCGGACTGCCCGTATGCACCAGCGATGAACCAGAGGATCAAGAGGAACCGCAAGCCCCCAGTTCACCCAAAGAATACCGATTTGATTGATCGAAGAATCACACATCCCTCAATTAGCGGAATCGAATCGCATCCATGAATGATCAATCGGATAAGAGCGTTGCAGTCCCAAAGGTTACCGTCGACTGGTATCGCTCAACACCTTGGTGGCGCCTGCTCTCGCACTCCTTATCCATCTCCTGGCGTGCCAGCCATCTAGCTCTCTGTGCCGTAGCTCTACTTGTCACCCAAGCCCTCGTGAGTATCTCTGGAATCCTCTTTGAACCCGAAACGCACTCGGCATCGATCCGATGGCTTGTTCCTGAAAACCCTGCCCCAGCCATGATCCCTTGGTCGATGGACCCGAATGTGTGGATCGATGGCCTCGAAAATCGAAATCTCGAAAGCCAGCCACCCTCTCGGAGCAACCCATTGCAGTGGTTTAAAAACTCTCCGGATTCTTTTCTCAACGTCTGGCGCCGCTATACGTCCTACCCGTTCCATGCCCTCGATGGCATGACGCTTCGCAAGTCGGCTTATTTCCTCTGGAACACCCTTTCTGTAATCATCCTCTGGTCGCTCGTCGGAGGGGTCATTGCGCGGCGATCGGTTCAAGAACTCGGTATGCATATTACCTCCCCTTGGCGAGACACGATTCGATGGGTCGTGTCTCGATGGCGATCGATCATCTGGTCGGTCGTCATGCCGTTGTCACTCGTTGCGCTGGTATGCTTGCTACCTTTACTCTTAGGCTTGTTCTCGCGCATCCCATCAATCGGGCAGCCTGTATCGATGGTCTTGATGGTACCTGTTGCCCTGATGGCCCTTGGGCTCGGCTGGATTGCCGCTATCCCGTTGTTTGGTTTCTCACTCTCGACCGTTGCGATCGTGACGGAAAAACAAGCCGACGCATTCGATGGCATGTCTAGAGCTTCGGCCTACGTTTTCCAACGACCAGCGACTTTGATCCTAGCAGTCATCGTTGCCGAGTGGCTCGGGCACTTTGGTGGCTCGGTCGTATCGATCGTCTTAAATACCGGTTACAACATCCTCTCACAGAGCTTCTCGATAGGCGCATCGCAAGGTCTTGGGCTCACCGAGTCGTGGCTCGATGGTTGCATCCAAGGGATCGTCCCTTTGTTGGTCACTGCCTTTGGATTCAGCTTCTTTTGGACCGCTTCGACGGCCATCTACCTAGTTCTTCGCAAAGATGTCGATCGGGCCGAATTCGATCTGGTCGATATGGGATCTGGCGTTGTGCCCAAGACGCTCCCGAAGATTTCCCCGGCCCCGACCCCCGAAACTCCTTCGTCCCAAAGTGCCGAATAATGGACGGCCGGCCCGGGAATCCATCGATTTGCTCCGATTTCCAACGAATTTCTCACTCGACTGGAACCCTCGGCGGTTAATTTGCAAGAAATTTCAACGGTTTACATTGGATTTTCTGTCGCAAGGCCCGAAAATTACGCGTAAATCGAGTCGCCTTGCCTCCGCGCGTTTCGAACCTGACGTGCTGACATCCCGTACCTCCTCTCAATGATCCATCCCATCGCACTCCTACCAAAGAGCAACCATGCGTCGCGAAGTTTCACTTCGCCGTCGGCTCGTTGTCTATTGGTACTGCTCTTGGGTTGGCTGGGGTTTGTGGTCTTTTGCTCCGAACTCCAAGCGGGTTGTTCGAGTTGGAACGGCTCTCACGCGCAAGCCATCGAGTCCAAGCCATCGGCTCCGGGCCAACTGACCTTGGCCATGTATGTCCGTTACGAGCGAGGTTCACTTAGCTTTACCCTTGAACGTCCTGTGCGGCCTTGCGATGGCCCCTCGTGCAGCAGCAAGTCCACGTTCGAGCCGACATTTTTGCCCCTGGCCACTTACCGACCGATCGTGACCCAAGTGGCCAATTCGCCCATTCGATGTTCTTCGAACAGTTCTTCCGTCGACTCCTTCGCTCGACCTTCTTCCGAGCGAGCACCACGTGGTGCCATCGAGGTTTGTGAACCTCCACCGAAATTCGCAAGCTAAAACGAACCTGGCCTGTTGTGGCCCAATCATTCCATTCGTTTTTTTAGTCCTTGCAATTCATTGAAGGCATCTACGATGTCCACCGAACCTGCGCCAGCGCCTGATAAAGATCTTTCGCATTTGCTAAAAGCTTCCGGCAGTAAACCCAAGTTGGTGGTAACGCCCCGGACTCGCAAGTTGCTGCTGATCGTCTTGGGATTGTTCTCGATCCTTCTTGCCAATGGGCTATACCTCTCGGGTGTGACTTTCTCAGAGTGGTACTTTCAGCGCACCTTCCAAGATCTCTTCTACCACTACATGTTCTTGCTCCATTTGATCTTGGGGCTGGTCTTGGTTTTGCCTTTTTTGGCATTCGGTTTCTTTCACTGGAAAGCATCCTATAAGCGTCGCAATCGCAGAGCGGTGAGGATCGGTTACGCACTTTTGATCGCAGGTGTCGTTGTGCTTGTGAGCGGAGTGCTACTGATTAAGTTCGGGACCTTTGAGTTCATGCGGGGGCCTGTCAGTAAGCGAGTTGTCTATTGGGCGCACATCATTACGCCACTGGTTGCAATGTGGCTCTATTGGCTCCATCGATTGGTCGGTACCCGCATTCGCTGGGTGATCGCTCAGCGAGTCGGTATCGCAACGGCTTTGGCTGTCGGCGCGATGCTCATCGCTCAAACGCAAGACCCACGCAAATGGAACAAGCGAGCTCCGACCGATGGACAACGGTACTTTGAAAATTCTTTGGCCAGCACCCGGGATGGAAACTTCATCCCCCAGCGTGCTTTGATGAATGACGAGTACTGCAAGAAGTGCCATCAAGGCGTGTACGACGATTGGTTTCACAGTTCCCACCACTTCAGTTCGTTTAACAATCCGGCTTACTTGTACGCCGTCCGAGAAACCCGCAAGGTATCCATGGAGCGCGATGGAAACGTCCATGCGGCTCGATTCTGTGCAGGATGCCATGACCCGGTTCCATTCTTTTCGGGAGCCTTTGACAACCCACACTACGACGATGTCAACGATCCGACGAGCCAAGCGGGGATCACTTGCACAGTGTGCCATGCGATCACCGAAGTCGAATCGACTCGGGGGAATGCCGACTACATCATCGAGGAGCCTCAGCACTATCCATTCGCTTACAGCGAAAATTATGTTCTGCAACAAATCAACATGCTCTTGGTCAAAGCCAAGCCTGCGTTTCATAAAAGCGAGATGCTCAAGCCGGCACTCAAGTCGGCTGAGTTTTGTAGCACTTGCCATAAAGTCCACTTGCCCGGAAACCTTACCAAATACAAAGAATGGGTTCGGGGTCAAAACCACTACGACTCTTATTTGCTAAGCGGAGTGGCAGGGCACGGTGCACGAAGCTTCTATTATCCTGAGAAAGCTCAGACCAATTGCAATGGCTGCCACATGCCCTACAAAGATTCCAATGACTTTGCATCCAAGCCTCACCCAGAGACCGGTAAGAACGTTGTGCACAACCACTATTTTCCCGGAGGGAATACCGCTTTGCCATTCTGGCGAGGGGATGATGAAATCATCGCTCAAGCTCAGTCGATCCTCAAAGACTGTGCTCGGGTCGATATCTTTGGTATCCGAAAAGGCGGAATGCTCGAAGGAGAGCTCATCGCACCGCTACGGCCAGAGGTGCCCGCACTCGAGGCAGGAGAGGCTTATCTTTTGGAAACCGTCATTCGAACTCTCAAGGTAGGCCATCACTTGACCCAAGGTACCGTCGATTCCAACGAACTGTGGCTCGAGATCCAAGCCAAATCCGGGGATCGGGTTATCGGAATCAGCGGTGGGCAGACCAAGGATGGAGCCGTCGATGAGTGGTCCCACTTTGTCAACAACTTTGTCATCGATAAAAACGGGGATCGTATTGCAAGACGCAATGCTCAAGACATCTTCATCGCCCTGTACGACCATCAAATTCCTCCGGGTGCGGGGCAGACGGTCCATTATCGGCTCGATGTGCCTAAGGATATCTCGACGGCCATTGAAGTGACAGTGAAGCTCAACTACCGCAAATTTGATCGGGGCTATATCGAGTTTATGGACCAAGCTTTTCAGCCAGGTGATCGCGACTTTGCCAAACGCTCAGCGGGCTACAATCCACTTCCGATCACGGTCATCGCCGAGGATAAGATCGTTCTACCGGTAGTGCTTGCCGATGGAACGACGGTTCAGGCCCAAGGGGAAAGCAAGAAGGCCATCGAGCCGACTTGGCAACGATGGAACGATTACGGAATCGGCTTGTTACTTACGGGTGCTGCGCAGCTCAAACAAGCCTCCGAGGCTTTTGCCCAGGTCGAGAAGGCTGGGCGATATGATGGCCCATTGAACATCGCTCGGGTTTACTTTGCCGAAGGCAACCTCGATGGAGCCACCGAGGCTCTCGGGCGAGCCGTCGCGATGGAACCCAAACCGCCCGTGTGGACATCGGCTTGGCTCTCGGGTGAGATCGCTAGGCAACAAGGTCAGTTCGATGTGGCTGTCGAGAACTTCAAGAGCGTCCTCTATGATCAGACGGAGGAACGCAACAAACGCAATTTCGACTTCTCGCTCGATTATGTTGTTCGCAACCAACTCGGGTCTGCTTATCTTGATTTGGCATTGGCTGCTGCCAGTGCAGATGAGAACCAGCGCAAGGATCAGTATTTGAATTCGGCTCGCAGCGAATTCGAACTAGTCCTGCAAATCGATAGTGAGAATCTTATGGCCCATGCCAACCTGGTCACCGTCTTTGAACGCATGGGGATGGAAGACAAAGCGGAATTCCATCGTCAAGCCAATTTGAGATACAAGCCTGATGACAACGCAAGCAACTTGGCCCGCAGGCCAGCCCGCCAGAAGTATCCTGCTGCCAACCGGGCTGCCGAAGCGACCGTCATTTATCCGATGCAGCGTCCGGGTGCCCCAGGCTTGCCTCCCGAATCGGCCTCACAATCTGCTTCCCTAACCCCTAACCCCTAACCACTTCTCCCTTCTCCCTTCCAACTTCTCACTTCCTCCCATGGCTTCTCCAAAGAATCAACCTTCGAAACGCGATATTCAGCGACGTCGAGCTCAATTGCCCGAACGCACCCAGGTCGAGAGCACCGAGACCGAAGATGATTCGGTGATCGGAAAGATGTTTTGGCGATCGCTCGGCCTGATCGCAGGATTGGCTCTTATCGGTGCAGTTGTCTATGCGGCAACACGGCCGGCCAAGCAGCAGTTTGTGGAGAAGAAGACCGAAACGGCACTACCCCAGGAGCGCAAAGCTGCGACGGTTGAAGTTCCGCAGATTCCCTTTACGGATATCACCGAGCAGGCGGGAATTCGGTTTAGCCACTACGACGGCAAGCAAGGTGAGAGGCTTTTGCCCGAGACGATGGGTGGTGGGAGTGGTTTTCTAGACTACGACAATGATGGCGACCAAGACATCCTATTTGTCAATTCATGCGATTGGCCTTGGAGCAAGCCACCCGAGGGCAAGCCTGCACCGACGATGTGCATGTATCAAAACGATGGCCAAGGGAACTTTAAGGACGTCACGCAAGAAGCTGGTTTGGCAGTGACTTTCTATGGGATGGGGCCGGCCTTTGGCGATTACGACAACGACGGTTGGGTCGATGTGTTTATCACTGCGGTTGGTAAGAACCATCTGTTTCACAATCAGCAAGGCAAGTTTGTCGAGGTGACTGATGTGGCGGGCGTTGGCGGGGTGGCCAGCCAATGGAGTTGTCCTGCGATGTGGTTTGATTACGATCGCGATGGCAAGCTCGATTTGATCGTCGGCAACTATGTCTCCTGGAGTCGAGAGATCGATCTGTCGCTGGCTTCAACTCTTGTGGGACTCGAACGGTCCTATGGCCAGCCGACGAATTTCGATGGAGTACACATGTACCTTTACCACAACGAAGGTGGTGGCAAGTTCAAGGAGGTTGGAAAAGAAGCAGGTTTGCATGTGCTCAATCCAGCCACGGGCGTGCCTGAAGCCAAATCACTTGGGATCGCGCTGCTGGACGCCAACCATGATGGATGGATGGATGTGTGTGTGGCCAACGATACGGTGAAGAACTATCTTTTCGTCAACAAGAAGGACGGGACGTTTGAAGACCAGGGTGTGACGATGGGCGTGGCGCTGACTCGCGACGGGCAGGCTACTGGAGCGATGGGTGTCGATTGTGCGAACTTTCGTAACGACGATTGCTGCGGTATTGTCATTGGGAACTTTGCTAACGAGCAATCGAGTTTGTACTTGAGCGACGGCTTAAAGCCTAGTTTTACGGACGTGGCACCGACGACAGGATTCGGGCCACAGACACGTATCAAATTGACTTTTGGAGCGGTGTTTGGAGACATGGATCTGGATGGGCGGCTCGATATTGTTTGCTCGAACGGGCATTTGGAACCGGAGATTCAGAAAGTCTTTCCCACGCAGCAGTACGAGCAAGCGGGCCAATTGTTTTGGAATGCCGGCAAAAAGCAGCCAACGCAATTCGTCGCGCTAAACACTGAGAAGACCGGTTCGGATTTTCAGAAACCGATGGTCGGTCGCAGCGCAACGCTTGCCGACATCGACTCCGATGGAGATTTGGATGTCCTCATGGTGGCAAACGGAGGCAAGGCGAGATTGCTAAGGAACGATCAGAAGCTTGGAAATCATTGGCTCCGAGTTCGGCTCAAAGATAAGTCGAATACAGGAGCGATTGGTGCGGTGCTCGTGATGGACTTTGGCAACGACGAAAAGATGATGCGGACGATTTCTTCGACGCGGAGTTATTTGTCTCAGACGGAGCTGACGGCAACCTTTGGTTTGGGTAATCGCGAGCCCAAGGAGCTCACGGTCCGTTGGCCCGATGGTTCTGAGCAGAAAGTCCCGATCGACAAGCTCGACAGCCTGATACTCGTCGAGCAAGGCACCTAGGGATATTCAGAGTATGTTAGAAGTTTGCGTCGATACGATTGAGGCTCTTGAGATTGCGATCGATTCAGGAGCTCAGCGCATCGAGCTCAGCGAGAACTTGAGTGTCGGCGGACTGACTCCTTCGGTAGAGTTGATCAGCAAAGCGAGGCGAGCGTGCGCTGAGTCGTTGATCGTGTTGATCCGGTGCCGCGAAGGGGATTTTTTTTATACCGATCAGGAGCGTCAGCTGATGCTCGAGCAAGCTGCTCAGGCAATCAGGCTGGGTGCCGACGGAGTTGCACTTGGGGCTTGTCATCAGGATCACTCGCTCGATTGGGATTTTCTATTTCGGGCGCATCGAGTTGTTAAAGAAGCTTCGCTGGCTGCATCGTTAGTGGTGCATCGGGTTTTTGATAACGCATTGGATCCAACGGGTGCAATCGAGCGATTGATCGAGTATGGATACGATCGAGTATTGACTAGTGGCGGAGCCGTGCGAGCTGTCGATTCGCTTGATTCGCTTAGGGAGTGGCAGGCCGTGGCGTCGAATCGATTGGAGATCTTGCCAGCAGGGGGTATTCATGCACTCAACGCAGAGGTCATTCTACGATCGACGGGTTGTCGCCAATTGCATGGATCCTTTACGACCACAGACACAGGAAAGACCGATCGGCTGCCAAGTGGCACACAGATCGCAAAAGTACGTCGTATCTTAGATGAATATCTGGCTAGTGTTTAGCTCCATTGGGAGATTGGTCAATCCCGTTCAATAAAATCTTTGACGAACTCCGAGATGATTTCATCCAAACTCGGAGGACTTGCAAGCCCGAGTCTCTGGGCTCGTGACCCATCGATCGCAACGGGCCATTGATCAACAATCCCTTGAATCCTTGCATCGGGTGACAAGACGATCTTGCCAAGACCACTCGGAAGCTTCAACGGTTCAGATCCCGAGGTCACGCGGATCAGTGCCTCCTGAGCCATCCTCGGTGTAATACTCATCGCTGGAAGCCCAATCGCTCGATCCGACCCAAGACTCGCGGCTGGCAAATTATGAATCGCTATAAGTGAATCAATGACCGCTCGATAACCAGTCATCGGATGTCGCTGATCTAAACCCACCGGAAGCAAGCAGTCTTGCCCATGAAGCGGCTCTCGAAACATACCGCTTGCCCAACTCGACGCCGCTGTGTTGGGTTTGCCGGGCCGAATAATGACCGTCGGTAGCCGTGCACTTCGCCCATCAACAAACCCCTTGCGCGCATAGTCATTGACAAGCAACTCACCAATCGCTTTGGTCATCCCATAAGTCGTCTGCGGTGTGAGCTTTGTCCAATCATCGCATGGATCCTTAAGTGCCGATCCACCAAAACATGCAATGCTACTTGCAAAGACAAATCTGCAAGTCGGTCCGATCCTGCGAGCCGCCTCAAGCAGCCGCAATCCACCTTGAAGATTCACTCCAATGGCATCGTCGAATCGCTCCTCGCACTCACCGCTGACCATCGAAGCTAGGTGAAAAATCGCCACCCCGCGTTCAGAGCCTCTCTTCTCTCCTACCGCCGCATCGATCGAGTCACAAGACTCGATGCTTCCGACGATCCTCTCGACTTGAATCGACGAGCCGGATGGCTTGAGTGTTCGAGGGAATACTGCATCGAGCAGAACGATTTTCTCGATTCGACACGCGGAACCCTTGGGCCCTACGAGCTCACCTAGGCTCAAAAGCTCTTGGCACAATTGGTGGCCAAGAAAGCCACCCCCTCCGGTAATGACTACTCGCATGAACACTCCAAACTACCTAACGTTTGTCTACTTGGTGTTAAGGTCGGACGTATTCTTGGAGCGTCAGCTCCCGTTTAGGAACCACCCGGCCTTGATATCCCGCAGGTGTAACAACCTCGATGGGTTGCTCGATCGCTGGCTCGATCATCGGTTCCATGATTCCCTCGATCGATTCGCCTGGTTGGCAAGGTGGACAGTAAGCCCCTTGTCCAGGCATCCCGTATATCTCCGAGGTGATCGGACCTGGATCGATCCAGATGTTCTCCGCGTCGACCCGGATAGTTCCTAGGTCTTGGTCCAGGTTCCGGCGCTGCGCTTCGTAGAAGACCCATACACCCAAGAACGTATTTTGAGCATTGAGCAGATCCTGCAAGGCTGAGATGCTGTCGCGAGCTGCCGTCGGTCCCGAAGCTTGATTGAGGCTTTCTCGGATCTGACGTAGATCCTCGTTGATCGTGATCTGCTGGGCAGCAATCCGAACCGCATACCGCTGCAACTCAAAGTTGTATTGATTGTAGCGAATATTTCTAAGTTGCGATCTCAAGGTCTGCCAGATTCCGTCCTCGAACCGGTAGTAATTCCGCTTGGCCTGCTGGTACTCGATTAAAACCTGACGGTATTGGTTGCGTTCGTTCATCCGGGTCAGGGCTGTATCCCACTGGAACCCTGCTCGCAAACGTCCGGTACGACCGCGAAGCGAAAGCGGATTGTCATTGATGTTTTGCATGTCGCCGCTGAAGACCAAGTCGAGGGAGCTTTCAAGATTATCTGCAACAACCTCGATCGATCGCCAGGAATCGACCAATTGAGCACGGGCATTCATCCAGTCGAGCCGTTGCTGCTGGGCGATTTGAACAGCCTCTTCGGGCTGCAGATCGACTTGAGGCAGATTCACACTCTCAACACGCGCTCGTGCTTGCAAAACCTGAAGCGCCAGCACATCCTCTGCAAACTCTGCCAGCATCGATTGACTCGGCAAAATCACCTCGTCTCGCAAACTCTTGAATTGCTCCTTGCCGTCGGCTCCGGTCGAGCTGCTTGCTTTCTTGGCATCCGATTGCAGCTTTTCGATCCGCTTGGCTCGGTTCTGGAATCGCTTTTCCAAATCGTCGACGTCCTTGGAAAGTTTTTCCGCGAGGGATTCGAGCTCTGTCGAGTCGATCAAGGCCACATCGAGCGTTTCGATTGGCAATAGATTGCAGATCATCGATCGCTCTTGGTCGAAGATTTGCCGCAAGCGTTTCAGCTCGGCGATCCGTTGTGGTAGAACCTGTTTGAGCTTCTCGATGTCCTCTCGGACTTGAGCAAAGTCTTTCGAGAGGAGCGTCTTTCGAACATCTTCGATCGCTCCGATGCCTTGATCGATTCGATCAATCGCCTGCGTGGTCTGCACTCCTCGGGTCAGCGACCGTTCCTTTTTACCTGTCGCCGCATCGGTCTGTATTGGGCTTTGTTCGAGCAACTTGGTGTTCTCGTTGCCGATTTCATCACGCAAATCCGCCACCTTGTTTCGACGTTCCTTGAGCTCGCTGCTGATCAAGTTGAATTGATCGAGCGTCGGATCCTTGATCTCAATGCAAACGTAAGGTGGCAGGCCGAGTGTCCCTTTGAAATTGTCGAGTGTTTGCTCGTAGTTAAATTTCTGTTGAAGCAAACTCGCTTGTGCAGAGATCAGCGCTTGCCTTGCTTGAGCCACCTGCAATTGCTGGCTAGGGATCGTATCCTGGGTCGCAGGAATGATCGTCAACTGCTCGCGAAGCGTATCCTCGAAGCGGGCCAAGTTGTCTCGCAAACGAGCGACGTTTTCCTCGGCATTGCGTATTTGAAGTTGGTTTTGTACCAATCCCAGAAAGCCACCGACTTGGGGAACCGCTCCACCACCACCAAAGCCTGCGCCACCGGCATTGTTCTGCACGTTGCCAACGGTACCGAAACCACCCCCAAGACCCGTAAAGCCTTGCAAGCCCGCACCACCGAAAAGACCACCGCGACGCGTCGGTCCAGCTTCGGCCTGACGGCCCACTGTCACCGTGGTGTAAAAGCCAGTGCGGTAACGCTCGAATGCTCGAACGTTGTAGAGCAAGGTTCGCTCGGCGAGAGTCAGTCGCTCCATAATCACGTCGCGTCCGGCTCCTCGGAGCAGAGGTTGCACAAAACTAAAGTCAATCAGCGAGTTGGCGGTTTGACTATTCGGTCCTGCCACTTGCCATGTCAAGTTGTTCGCAAAGCCTACGATCAAGTCTGCACCGGTGGTGAATTGACGACGAAGAGCCAGACCACGAGGCCCCCGCGAAAACAGGCTGTTTGAAAAAGTGGAACTTGAATTCCCACCCGCTCCACGCCGCAGTGCCCCATCGGCCGTATAGATCGATCCATAGCCTGCGAACAATTGATTGCTAAGTAAGAATCGCTCGGTGCTCACGTCCAACGCAGACAGATAAAGCGTTTCGATTTCTGCTTGATAGTTCGTATTATGAAGCGTCGCGATGCGAACCGCCGTGTCGGCATCAAGAACCAAGACTCCACGCTCATCCAAAGGCAAATATTGCCACCAAACAGGGTTTTCTGCGGTGTTGGTGCGTCCATTGACATCCCACAACGGATAATGCTTCTTGCCATTAACCAATTTCATGTACTGATGGGCCACCTGATCATCTTCAGGCATCGGGGGACGATCCGGGTTGAACGGATCAAACATCCGCGATGCGCGATCGACCTGCACGTCGGGAATCGCTGGCATCGCCGCATCGCACACCTTCTCGTCAATCAGATTGCGAACTTCCTCATCAGCTTTGGTTCGGTAGTGTGCTCGGTTGCAACCGGTCAAGGCTGCTGGAATCCATGGAAACACCAAAGCCGAAATGCAAGCATTTCGAATGATGGTTTTCATACGATTCCGTTTTACTTTTGCGACGTTCATCGGATACCTGTAGGTTCGAGGGAAGACACTCAATCGTCTGATCGACTGGCGCAGGGGATGCGGATAAGGCGGACTGTTTGGATTTGGTAAAATTTATGGGTTGAGCAGAGTTTCCCGACGAGGCCGTCGAAAGACCGCTTGACGCCGAACTTGCGCATTTTGTACAAGTCCCGCATTATGAAACTCGCGGTGATGATCCCTAATTGGGTAGGTGATGCCTGCATGGCAACGCCAGCCCTTCGCGCTTTGCGCGGCGAACTCCCCCCCCAGACCGTGATCACTTGGGTGGGCCGTCCGGGCCCGTTAGCCGTCCTAGAGGGCTTGCCATGGGCCGACCAAACCTTTTGCTACAAACCACGAGCATCCGCAGGCTCGAAACTTGCAAGCGGAAAGCCGATCCTCAGTCGACGAGGCTTAGTGCATCAGTTGCGCCAAGATCGATACGATGCGATTCTCTATTTGACCAACAGTTTATCGACCGCACTTGTAGGGGCTCTGGCCCGTATCCCTCGTCGCATTGGTTATGCCCGTGACTGGCGATCATGGCTACTTACCGACGCGATCTCGGTTCGATCAGCCACGGACGATGCCCACAAAGATCCATGCATCGATAACTACCTGCGACTGGTTCGATCGATGGGTTGCCAAGCTCTCGACAAACGAACACAACTTGC
Source organism: Pirellula sp. (assembly GCA_040381975.1). Lineage (GTDB taxonomy): Bacteria > Planctomycetota > Planctomycetia > Pirellulales > Pirellulaceae > JBKCUI01. The sequence continues at coordinate 191,067 of JBEIGI010000001.1, read as the reverse complement.
TGTCGATCCATCGGACGAGTTGCTTGCGCTCGAATGCTTGGAGTCGCTTGGCATCGACCCACAACAGGAACTGCTGGTTCTTAATACCGGCGCAGCAACAGCCCCGACCAAGCGTTGGCCGATCGAGCAAGCGGCCAAAACAGCTTCGGAGCTTGCAGATCAATTGGATCTATCGGTGATCGTCCACTGTGGGCCTTCAGAACGAGACAACGCCAACGCTTTGGAGGAACTTGCCGGTCACCCACGGGTCAAGAGCATGGGGCGCTTTAAAGAACTCCCGTTAGGGCTCAGCAAGGCTCTTATTGCCCGCTCTCGATTGGTTCTATCAACGGACTCCGGCCCTCGGCACATCGCTGTGGCGATGAACAAGCCGGTGGTATCCTTGTTTGGATCGATCGATCCAGGACTTACCCGTAGTTACAATGTCCCCGAAACGATCTTAACCTTGGGCTTGGCCTGCCAACCCTGTAGGTCTTACAACTGTCGCTTCAAACACGCAAACTGCATGAACCTCTTGCATTCAGATCGTGTTATCCGTGCGGCCAAAGTGGCTTATCGGCAGTCGACTCACCCTCAGCTCACCATCACGAATATTCGCTAAATAGAACTACCGATTGAGATTGAAAAATGCTTCGTCGATCCATTGCTCTTGCGTCCGTTCTTGCCACAGGCGTTTTGATCGGTTGGGGATTTCACAGCCGATTCGACAACCCAAGTGCCCATGCGAGCCCACAATCTCCACTGGTCACACCCGTCGCACCAGTCCCTCAAGGCCAGTACGCTAACCCCCAGCCACCACCGGATCCTGCCGGAATTCAACTGGCAGATGGGTTTGTCGCAAGCTCGACTGAAGAAGCGATTCACGTGAATCTCTATGAAGCGGTCAATCGCGGCGTGGTAAATATTTCGACGCGCACCATACGGCCCGAAGCCTTTTTGCTTGTCGCCGAGATCGAAGGAAACGGCAGTGGATCGGTCATCGATCGCCAAGGCCACATCCTGACGAATTTTCACGTCATCGAAGGCGCACGCAACATCAACGTCACTCTCTTTAACGGCGAATCGTTTCCCGCCGAGTTGGTCGGCCAAGACCCAGACAATGACATTGCGGTGCTTCGCATCAGTGCGCCTGCTGAGTTGCTATTTCCAATCCGTTGGGGAGATTCCAGTCAACTGCGTGTCGGGCAACATATCGTGGCCATCGGAAACCCATTCGGCTTTGAACGGACCATGAGCACTGGTATTATCTCGAGCCTCAATCGCCAAATCACGTCGCGCACACGCAGAACCATCCGATCGGTTATCCAGATCGATGCAGCCTTGAATCAAGGGAACTCCGGTGGCCCACTCTTGAATTCTCGTGGTGAACTCATCGGGATGAATACCGCGATTGCCACTCGCAGCGGTGACAATGCTGGGATCGGATTTGCTATCCCGGTCAACACCATGAGCCGCGTCGTTCCGCAACTCATCAGCACCGGTCGTGTGGCTCGACCTACGATCGGTATTCTGCAAGTCTTTGAAACTGAAAACGGACTACTCGTGGTCAATATGACCCCGAATGGACCTGCGGAAAAAGCCGGCCTGCGAGGCTCGAGCATTCAACGACGCAAAGTCCGATCGGTGCTCGGAGCGATCGAACAGGAGACCGTCGATCATAGCCAAGCCGATTTGATCATCGCCATCGATGACACCAAAGTCAAACAAGCAGATGACTTGCTCAGCGTCATCGAAACAAAACGAGCCGGCGAAGTCGTTCGTTTGACGATCGTGCGATCCGGTAAAGCTCTCTCGGTGCCCGTAACACTAGGATCTGGCGAATGATCCCTTGGCAACGCGTGCAAGCTGCAGATGCAGTGATCTTTGACTGCGACGGTACCCTGGTCGATTCGATGCCTATCCATTTCTTGGCTTGGAATCGAACCATGACCGAAGTCGGCATCGAACTTCCCGAAGATCGCTTTTATGCCATGGGTGGGATCCCAACGCATCGCATCATCGAAATGCTCGCCCACGAACAGCAGGTTTTGGTCGATGCCCATGCGACAGCCAAGCGTAAAGAGGAGGCTTTCTACGAGCTTATCCACATGCTCGAACCGATCCATATCATTGTCGAAGTTGCCCAGAAACTCCGTGGAGTCAAACCGATCGCAGTGGCCAGTGGCGGCTCTCGTCATGGGATCGAAAGACAACTCCGTCATGTCGGAATCTTCGATTGGTTCGATACGATCGTCTGCGCCGAGGATACCACACGGCATAAACCTGACCCGGATGTCTTCTTGGAAAGCGCTCGTCGTTTAGGTATGCAACCTGAGAAATGCCTTGTCTTTGAAGATGCGGAACTTGGGATTGAAGCGGCAAAGCGGGCTGGGATGGATTGGCTGGATGTGAGAAACTATTTCGAATCCAAACGTATCCCGTTGCCCTGATCGCCTGACCTCCTTCAAACCCGCCTTCGCCAAATGATTCAAGCACGCTGGCTCTGGTTTGCCATCGCGATCCTCTTGCTCGCTGTCGCTTGGCCGATCTCCGAGCGACTCTCGCTGGATCGATCCTTGGAACGGATGTTCCCAAAGGATGATCCTGATCGCATCGAGTTTCAGCAAATCGAAGAGCGATTCGGAGTCTCTCAATTCCTTGTGTTCGCTTACCGCGATTCAGAGTTGTGGGCACAAGACGGTTCGGGGATCGATCGAGCTTTGCAATGGAGAAAGCAGATCGAGCAAACCCCTGGGGTCGCCTATGCATTGGATCTCTCGCGAGTCGATGAGATGCTCACGACTCTGCGTGGTCCAAGCGGCTTGCTAGGTGCCCTAACTGGTGTGAAAGCCAAACGACCACTGCTTGATGCGAGCAACACTCTAGCTCGAAAGTACCGTGATCTGTTCACCGGACAAACCCACTCGGCAGATACCGACTTGGTCGCTATCGGTGTGCTGCTCGACAAGTCACGGTCCGCAGAGATCAAGCCCGAAAGGACCGTTGCAGAGCTTCGGAAGCTTGCCAACACCGCTCCGGGTGGACTGCTGGTCGGCCATGTGGCGATGGTTGACGAAGGCTTTCGCGAGATTGAACTCGATGGGAATCGATTGGGGATCTACTCGACGATCAGTTTGACGGCACTGATGCTCTTTGGTTTCCGCTCGATCCGTTGGGCTTTGATTGTCGTAGCCGTAGTGCAATGGTCGTTGGTCATCACCCGCGCGATCTTGGTTCTGCTCGACTGGGAACTGACGATGGTTTCCTCGATGCTTTCGTCGATCGTGATGGTCGTCGGAGTGGCAACTACGTTGCATTGGATGTTTGGTTATCAAAAAGAGTATGAGGCAAGATCCCATGAACCCGATCCACAAATTCGAGCGACAGAAGCTTTGAGTGCATCGATGAGCAAGTTATGGCAACCGATCCTGTGGGCGGTGATTACCGATGCCATAGGTTTTGCATCTTTGGCCCTATCGAGGGTCGGGCCTGTGCAAGACTACGGTTGCATGATGGCTATTGCCTGCGGCGTCGTACTGCTTGGGATCTTTTGGATAGTTCCAACTCTGGCGCTGATACCCCTCGGAGGATTACCCATGGGTATGCAATCAGGATATGCGCTCGGTACTGTGCCCGGCGAAGCTTGGATTCGACGAATGCTAGGGTATCTGCTTGATACCGTTTGCAGACACCGGTTAGCGGTCATTGCAACGGCAATTTTTATGTTGCTTGTTGGGCTCACCGGATCGATTCGTCTAAAAGTCGAGACCGACTTCCTGAAAAATTTCCAAGCGAACTCGCCCATTGCGCAAGCTTACAGGGCCGTCGAGACCGAGCTTGGCGGGGCAGGAATCTGGGATGTGATGGTTCCAGCTCCCAAACCTATCACCGAGGATTACTTCGATCGCATTGTCGAGATGGAAAAGGAGTTACTGGCAATCCAGGTTCCCCCCAAAGAAAAAGGGGGGGAATCGTTGGGGCTTACGAGCGCCTTGAGTTTAGCCGATACCGATCAGGTCGCTCGAAGTGCGACGGTGCTGCGGATGGTGCCGATCGAAGCTCGCCTGCTAGGTATGAAGCAAACGATGGGAAAGTTTTTCGAGACACTCTTGAGCGAACCCGATAGTACCGATCCAACGCAAAGCAAGCGATCTGTCCGCGTGATGCTGCGCTCGAAGGAGCGAAGTGAATCCGAGCAGAAGATGGAACTCATCGGCAAAGTCAGACAGGTAGTTGTTCGTTATAGTGCCGAGTTTGGAAGTTCCTCCAATAAAGACACAGCAGTTACAGGATACTACGTGCTACTGACGAAGCTTGTCGAGCATGTGGTTGCTGACCAATGGAAATCCTTTGCGGTCGCTGCTTTTGGGATAGGACTTGCGATGACCATCGCGCTTCGGTCTTTTAAATTTGCATTGGTTGCGATGGTGCCAGCGATTCTACCGAGCTTAGTGGTGCTTGGGGTTTTGGGATGGTTGGGAGTCCGTATGAATCTTGGGGCAGCCATGATTGCGGCAGTATCGATGGGGCTAGGAGTCGATTCGTCGCTTCATTATTTGTTTCGGTATCGGCAAGAGCGAAGTGGTGGTAATGTGGTGGCATCGCTGCGTTGTTCGCAGGGGGAGACGGGGATGGCCGTTTTGATGGCAACCTTTGCATTGGTCTTGGGATTTGGTTCGATGGCAGCAAGTGATTTCTTGCCGACGGTCGCCTTCGGGACCTTGGCTGCATGGACGATGCTTGGAGGATTGGTTGGGAATTTGTGTCTTTTGCCCGCGATGGTCACATGGCTTGAAGGTCCACCAGCCGAGCATGCGACAGAAAGAGGCACCTAAGTTTCCTTGCTTTGTGGGGTGATCGAGCCGATGATTTCACTAGCTTCAATTCCACAACGCATGCATCGATTTGAAAAATGTCTGGACACATTGATCCGCACAGTCCATTGATTCCGGCCCAAGAGATGGTGTTGCCGACGTTGCAGGGTGATGGCAAGCGTCGTTGGATTAATCCTGCGTTGGTAACGGGCAAGTACTGGCAACGGCGCCGGCTGCTAGCCTATGGCTTGATCGCATTCTTTGTCACCTTGCCCCATCTGCGATTGTGGGGCAAACCGATCGTATTGCTTGATATTGTATCGCGAGAATTCACTTTTATTGGGCATACGTTTTACCCGACCGATTCGGGGCTGTTGTTGCTGTTGTTGTTGACCGTGTTTTTTTCGATCATGTTCATCACGGCAGTTGGGGGGCGATTGTGGTGTGGGTGGGGATGTCCGCAGACGGTTTATTTAGAGTTTCTGTTCCGACCTATTGATCGATTATTTTCCGGGACGGTTGGAAAAGGTGGCAAGCCTCGCAAGTCGCTTGCGACGGCGCTTCAGATAGGCCGCTTTGCCGTTTATTTAGCTTGCAGTATGTTCTTGGCCCATACATTTTTGAGTTATTTTATCGGTACTGATAGGCTTGCGCAGTGGATGCGATTGTATCCGTGGCAGCATCCGACTGCCTTTGGCATCATGGCTGGGGCGACGGCGGGACTGATGTACAACTTTATGTTCTTCCGAGAGCAACTTTGTATGGTGGCTTGTCCCTACGGACGCTTTCAGTCCGTGATGTTGGACAAGCGTAGTCTTATTGTCACCTATGACATTCATCGAGGCGAGCCAAGGCACAAGGGGAAGGCGCTAGTCGGATCGAAAGCAGGTGACTGCATCGATTGTGGTCATTGCACAGCGGTATGTCCAACGGGGATCGACATTCGCAACGGTCTGCAGATGGAATGTATTCATTGCACGCAGTGCATGGACGCATGCGATGCGGTGATGGGGCGGATTGGTAAGCCGGAGGGTTTGATTCGATATTCTAGTCAAGATGCATTATCGGGCGTCAAGCATACATGGATCCGAGCAAGAACGCTGATTTATCCGGTGCTGGCATTTGTGACGAGCACACTTTTCTTGATGTTGCTAACGACGAAATTTGCGTTTGACGCGAGGATACTTTCGACACCTGGGGCACCCTACTCGGTGACGAGCAATCGCGATTTGCAGAACAACTTCCGATTGCGACTGAGGAACCGATCGAATCAAGACGAGACCTACACGATTCAGATACTCACGCCTGCAGAAGCATCGGTGCGATGGAGCGATACCGCACCGAGGCTCAAGCCCAACGAATCGAAGCTTGTACCGATCATGATCACGGCGCCGCTGGGGATAACGGCGGCCAATCATGGGAGTATTAATGCGACGGTTAAGATCACAGACCAATCGGGTCACTGGCGCGAGATTCCAATCAGGATTCTGGGTCCGGGATAACGCGCGTGTACTGCGGCACTAAGGTTTCGAAAAGTGTTTTTCAGGCCCCATTAGGCTTAGATGGTTGATTATTCCAAAATTGATGAAGCGCTTACTTACTGTAACCCGAATCAATCCTTGGAATGATGCCTTCCTCGGTACTGTTTTGATCGATTGAATGCTAGCTATCTTAGAGTGTTGCATCGATCGAAGGACCTGGTTGAATCGGTAGGGACTTGGAGAGTTCAAAAAGGGTACAACGCCATGTTTGAGAATCGCAGAAGATTGGCACTGGGGCTGAGTTGTATATTCGCATTTGAAAGTGTTTCTGCATTCGATGTAAATGCCCAGGGGCCATTGTCATTACGTCCAACGCCGCAAGAATCATCGCCACCTACCAGTAGTATCAATCCTGGAACCAGCAACCCTCTGATCCGGACCCCTGCTGCCTCTGCGCGGACTGGTTCTGCGATATCCTCACGAAATCTCATGGGAAGTTCCTCTCGGAGCGCATCGTCTCGCGTCGCACGCGCTCCGAATATGTTCGGAGACACTCTCCCGCCTTTGATTAGTTTTAGGACTCAAGGAGGGCAGGGCAGCGCCGATTTCCCCAGGGAGGTATACCAAGCACCAATTGGTGGGGGAGGCAGTTACAACATCGCCGAGAACAATTCGGCGGTACCTGTCGATCGGGTTTACTTTGTCTATAACGGGTTTTTCAACGCGATTTCATCGTCCAGTGGGTTTGGTTCTGCGTCGATTCAGTCGATTGATCTGCATCGTTATGTTGCTGGTTTGGAAAAGACCTTTCTCGATGGCAACATGTCGATCGATGTTCGCATGCCCTTGCTAAGCGGATTTAACCTTAACAATTCGATTTCGGAGTCGGAACTTGGAAATGTCGGTAATTTAACTATGTTCCTCAAGGGGCTCGTCTATAGCGATGAGGATGTCGCGTTTTCGACAGGGCTTGGAATTGGTCTTCCTACCGGTAGCGACTTGCACACAAGAACAGTGGCTCCTTTTGCAAACGAGTTCCTCACCGTAAGAAATCAAGGTGTGCGTTTGATTCCTTTTGTCGCCGGCACGATGAATCTCTCCGATAAGTGGTTCTTGCAATCTTTCGGTCAGATGAACTTTGCCGCATCGGGCAACGATGTTGTCAATCAAAATGGTGTTGTGGGGGTTTTCAATGAACAGAATCTCTTGCAAACCGACATCGGTGTAGGTCGATGGATTTGGCAAGACTCGCAGCGACCGGTATTTACGGGTTTAGCCGGCATTTTTGAACTCCACTATACAACAACGATTCAGGACACCGACAGGATCGGACTTGGAAGCAACTCGTTCTTAGTTGGCGAGCTATCTAATTCTGCGAATCGGCAGGATCTATTGAATCTAACATCGGGGGTTCAGGCTCAACTCGGGGCTCTTTCGGCGCTTCGCGTCGGAGCTGTCGTGCCTGTGCGTGAGACCCCTGATCGCGTTTTTGACTCCGAAATCCAGGTCTCCTTCAATCGCAAATTCTAGTTGGTTTGGGATTAGTTGTCTGGGTACCCTTTAGCGAGAATATACATGGATGGCGAAGATTTCGAGTTGGTGATCAAAAACCAGTCTGCTACGGGGCTTCAGGCGATACTGATTTACGAGGGGCAAAGTGAGCCTTTTGCCTTTTTCTTTGCCCATCAGGTCACAGAGCAATCCTACGCCGGAACCTTGGTGTTCCTGGATCAGGCTGATGTGCTCGACAAGTTGCCTTGGGAGCCGACCGTATTGAACATCGCTGGGATCCTTGACGCTAACCTGAGCGTCCAGCTTTTGGACGTCGAAGTATTCAGTCGCTTCGACCCCAAGGAAATCACTCAACCGCAGATGAGGCACAATCGTATCTCTCGCTCGACGGTCGATTACGAAAGCTACGAACTCCAGATAGAAGGTGTTGAGACGAGCGTCTTTGAGCAGGCCGAACAAGCAGGCGAAACTCCAAGCGATGAGGCTTATTGGCCGATTGGCAAAATCGAATGCATCATGGACTCTGACCCGCCTGTTCTTGCGGTTTTGATCCAGGACGAAGATTTATGCACCGACGATCACACCCAGCATTTTGTGAATTGGCTGGCAAATGCGGTCCAGTTTCCAAAGGAGATTCAGGTGACCGTTTGCATGCCTGCGCGGAGTCTTGGACGTGCTGAACTTGAAAAGCCCGATCATGAGTAAGCCATGCAACGAATTGAGCTCGAAGGTGGTGGGTTGATTCTGTTTGAAGAGAGATTTTTCCAGCCGGAACTTGCCCAAGACTATTTCGAGGCAATTGAGTCGGAGTGTTCCTGGGAGCAAAAGCCTGGGATATTTGGTCACATGCAACCCCGGTTGATCGCCTCTTGCGGTGATCCAGGGGTGACTTATAAGTACTCTGGTGTCGTGAACTATGCGACGGCTTGGACACCGACTTTGCTTTTGATCAAGACTCAAATTGAATCCATTTTTATCGATGGCCAGCAAGCTTCCTACAATTTTTGCTTGCTCAACCTCTATCGAAACGGTCAGGACAGCATGGGTTGGCATGCCGACGACGAGCCGGAGATGGGGAATATCATTGGTTCGGTTTCGCTTGGAGCACCGCGTAAATTCAGGATCCGGCAAAATACCAGTCGCCGGACTCAGGACTTCGTCTTAGGTAACGGTTCGTTACTGATTATGGCAGGTACCATGCAGCAGCATTGGCAGCATGAGGTTCCCAAAACCAAACGACCCGTGGGCAGTAGGATCAATCTGACTTACCGAATGATCCATCATCTACCGTAGTCAGCTAAGAGTCTGAGGCTGATTTGGAGTTGGAGTGTCGAAATTCAGGGTGGGTACCCCATGTTTGAGCGACCAGATCGCTGCAGCAGTACGGTCGTTGATTTTGAGTTTGCGAAGAATATTCTGGACGTGCTCCTTGGCCGTTTCCAAACTAATGCTCAGCGACTTGCTAATTTCGCGATTGCTTAGTCCCAGCGATAGATGGATCAACACTTGATACTCCCGTTTTGTCAACGGAATAGGAATCGAGTCGGCGGGTTCGTGATGCTGCAATAGAAATTTCTTGGCTCTGGTGATCAAGGAATCCGTATGCCTTTCCCCGCTTTGGATTGCTTCACAGGACTGTATTAATCGCTGTACAGAATAACGTTTGGGAATGTAATCCCATGCACCGATTGCGCTTGCGCGAGCAATATGGGTAGGGTTCTCATCATAGCTGTAAGCGATCAGTTTGGATTTTGGATGCTTTTCGAGCGTATCACCGCAGGTCTCAAAAAGATCTAATCCGGCCAAGCGAATTTCAGAGATAATCACATCGCAGGGATTTAGCGTAAGACATTTTTCAAGGTCTTCCAATTGGCTAATTTCAGCGACGATCTCGTAGCCTACACCGCTCAGAGATTGTCTCAGGCCATGTAGACACAATGGACTATCGTCTATGCAACAGACGCGTAACGACATTTCGGCAACTCAGATCACCTTGCGGACGATCTGATGATTTAATGATAAGGTGCTGACAAGGTGAAAAGGACCCGAAGCCTTGCGGGAGGGTGGGCTCAGGTTTCGAGGCTGTTAGTTTAGCAAACCGCAGATGGACCCGTTGGAGGAAATTTCGAATTTTTGAGGCATTCGGGAATATTTATTTCCCATGGACTTGCTTGAGTCAGCCCGTGCTTACCTTGAAGATTCTCAACGCCTGGATTTTTTCAGTCCCAGGGGATCCAGGAGATCGATAGGAGCGGGGGTGCCATTGGAACCGGTTTGAGGTTGCTCTCCTTCCGCATCGCCGGTGTTCTGATTGAGGGCATTGATGACCAGCAAGATATCCAGCGGGGAAACTTGCCCGTCTCCATCGACATCCATGTCGTTATGTTCCTCGCCCTCTCCAGGGGGGGGGATTTGCCCTGAGCCATTGGTGTTGATGTAGTTGATAATGATCAACGGATCCAACGGCGTGATTCGTCCATCGCCGTCGACATCCCATGGGTTGATGTCGTTATGGAATGGTGTTGGATCTTGGACGACGAAGATTCGTTCGGCGCGATCGATGGTCTGTCCGTTGGTTCGGGATCGTGCAGAGAGAACAAGATCGATCCAACCTGGGCTTTGGTAAAGGATCATTGCCGTGTCGCGAACTTTGAGGGTATTGCCGACGACTTCGAAGCGTCCATCGGAGACCGAGTAATCGAAGACCTCGTTGGCATCTGGGTCGATGATCGATAGGCTTCCTAGAACATAGCCGGGCTGCTTTTCGGGGATCGCAAGGACACCACTGTAGAGGAGGCCTTGGGGGGGATCGTTGACGGGTTGGATTTGGATGCTGACGGTCTGTGGGGTGGACCACCCTCGGCCATCGTAAGCTTGAACAACGATTTGATCTTGGCCATTGGCATTCGGCTTAGGGATATATACCCCACCTGAACTTGTGCTCCAAGAAACGGTTCCGAGTTGGCCACCTCGAACGATCACATAATGCACGGCGTCTTGATCGGTATCGCTGGTGGCCTGGATCCAGTCGGAGGTTTGAATGCTTGCTGGCATGTCCTCGGTGGCTTGGATCGAAGGTAGTGACCGCAGGAGGGGCGCGTTGTTTGGGCCTCGATTACGGATACCGATGGCGACTTGCTCGATGACTTGATCGATCACCGAAGCGATGCTGCCGCGGGCGATACTCAGGGAGTGTCGATAAATTTGTCCATCGCGTAGGCCGATGAGGGTGTCGTTTCTAAAGCCTAGGGTTAATTGGGTTCTGGTTGCATTGCCAGTGGTTCCAGCTTCTGCAAAGAGAACATCGAAGATCTTAGAGCCTTCGGCAATCGTCCAGCCGATGAGCCGCGAAGTATTAAGTTTCGAGAGCGACCAAAAGATCCCACGGCTTAGATCAAAGACTGTAGGTCCAATGGCTTGTTCGAGCACCAAGTGTGTTGGTAGTCCGGATACCGTCGAGAGGATCTCAATTCCACGATTGGTTTCGACGGCAAAGAGCAGCGAGTCGGGACTTGTGCTCGAAACGCGAACGAAGGATTCGAAGTCGCGTTGGGCGAGAATCTCGAAGGTTTCATCTGTGTAGGTGAAAACCGTCAATCGTGATCCTTCGATGAGTGATTCACTGACGACCAGACGTTGGTTTCCTATCGAGTGCAACATTGCATGTGGAGCGATGCCGCTAGCTACGATCGTGGGTAGTGGGTTGGATTTCCAAGTTTGTTGGTTTGGAAGTCTCAGCAATTCATCGCCGTTGCCTGAGGATCTTCGCAAGAAGGTCATACCACCGACAGCGATGAGCTCTTTATAAGGAGTTGCTCCGGCGATCAAGCTATTGGCAAGATCGGTCGAGTCATTCCAGCGTTGGATTTGGCCAGTTTGCAAATCGAAGCCGATGATTTGAGTTTGGGAGTCGGGAGTCAAGACCAATGCTGTGCCTTGATTTTGGCTCTCCATCGTTGCCGATAGGATGCGACCTGAGACAGGAATTTGGCTTAACACGGTCGCTCGATCGATATCGAATTCGATGAGCGAATCGGAGGTAGCAAACCAGCCTATGGAATCGGATTGCCAGACCAGAGATTGGGTCGCGCCGAGTTTGCCAGTCCAATTGCCAGCAGGTGCTGGTTCGGTGTTGGTGGTTTGGATCTGGGATTTCGAGGATCCCAGCAGTCGAACAATATAGGAACCAGGGTCGATGTTTCGGAATCGAGCGATGCCGTCGATGTCCGAGATACTCATTGGCTCGGAAGCTTGGTGAGTGCCATCGGAATTCAGATCAAGATATACCACTCGCTGGGCAGCGGGGATGCTCGAAGTATCCGGAACTCGGATCGACAATGGGTCGTCAAAGACACGCACATCAAGACCGGCGAGCAACCGGCGGTCTTCGAGTGGATCAATTAGCAGGTAGCGGCGAGAGTTCATGCACAACCTCCCCTGTGGCGGCCATCGAACAGACGGCGTTTCGGGTGGACTTTGGCCTTTTCGGATCCGGTACAATGCCCGGGTTTGGTGTGTGAGATATCTAATGTATCCCGGATCGAGGGCAACTGGGAAGGAATTTCTGATAGATTTCTCACTAGATTCACTTTTGATCCTTGAAAAGAATCGGATCGTTCATGGCAGGCAAATCCCGGTTGATTCGAAGACTAACTGTCCAAAAGGCCTTCTTTTCGTTGGTTTTCGTTTGTTTTTCCCAGACTTGGGAATGTTTTGGACAAGCGGCCCCGGAGCGTTATCAGTTGGGCCGCCGTCTGGAGCGGTTCGAGCGTGCATGGCAGCAAGCGTCCGGGGAGCTCAGGGCCAAAAGTACAGCGTCGATGGAGCAAGCGGTTAAGAGTTTCTTTTCGTTGCAACTGAGTCGGGCTGGGAAACTACTCGATCAGGCTTGGATGCAAGTCAGTGGGGTCGAGCCTAGCGATCAGGCGCAGAGGCTTCAAAGCATTCGTTGGAAGCTTGAGTTTCAGAGGACGCTTTTGGATCTGAACGATCCGGTAACCGAGCTTCGTGCGGGTGTGTTTTACGATTCCCAAGCCGAGTCGCAAAGCTCGTCGCAGATCGTGCTCAATGTGTGGCCTTGGGATGATTCGCCCGCAAAGGTCATGGAGTCGAGCTCTGGCAAAGAGCCTCTGATGAGCAAGATTTTGCAGGTCTCGGCGCAAGAGGGACTTGAGATCGATTTCCGTGGACTTGCTGCTGGGGATTATGTGCTTACGGCCCACGAGGTAGGTTCGCAACCGGGAAAGTTCGATTGGATGTGTCCGTCGATTTCTTTGGTGGATCGTTTGGAAGAGCGATTCGCTAAGTTGGAAGCTTGGAATGAATCGAATCGCAAGGAGCCTCTTCGCGGTAAATCGGATGTGTCTTCCAATGGTGCGGGTCAGTCGGCAAGCAGCACTGGAAGGTTCTTAGCTAGAGAGCTCATTCGAGGTCGCAAAGGGACTCCTTTTGAGATCGATCTGCCATGGAACAAACTCATGAGTGACTTTGAGCAAATCTCGCAGCGTTCTTCCGAGGGTCAGCCATTGGAAGGAGCTTTTGATGTTTGGATGCGCCAAGCGGGCTGGAAGTGGATGCAACTGAGTCTGGGTCGCTTGACGCAGGTGGTGCGGATGGAAGTACCTGAGTATGACACGAAGGATTCGAGCAAGAAGCTTCCGGTTCTGGTCGCTTTGCACGGAGCAGGTGGTAGTGAGAACATGTTTTTTCAAACCTATGGGGCAGGGCGTTTAGTTCAGCTTGCTAAGGAGCGTCAGTGGATCATCGTGTCACCCCGTCAAACGATGACCGGCTTAGGGTTGGACATTCCGGGGATGATCCAAGCTCTATCGGAGCACTTACCGATTGACAAGGATCGAGTGATGTTGGTGGGACATTCGATGGGCGCTGCGCAGGCGATGTCGCAAGTTAGCAAGCATCCTGAATCGATTCGGATGGTAGCAGCTTTGGGCGGAGGTGGAGGTGTTAGGGATACTGAGGCGATTCGCAAGGTTCCGTTTCTTGTTGGTGCGGGCGATAGGGATTTTGGAAAACCTCGCGCAAAGAGTCTTGCTCAAGAGCTCAAGCGGCTTGGTTGCTCTGTGGAATATCGCCAATACAGTGATGTCGAACATATGGTGATTGTCCAAGCCGCATTGGATGATGTGTTTGGGTTCTTTGATCGAGGGATCAAGTAGCGATGGTTCAGAGTCGGAGCTTTGGTTGGAACCTCATCCGCTGGATCTTGGCGGCCGTGTCTATTTATGCGGTGTTTGTGCAAGCCAATCATTTGATTGCCAGGGGTGGATTTGAGCTGGGGCCTTTTTTGAGTTTCTTTACGATCCAAGCCAATCTCTATGCGGTGGCTGTCTTGGTGATCGAGGCGACAGGAGGCTTGGGGATCAGCGAGTCTCGCAGGGGTGCGCTTCGAGGTGCTGCGGTTTTGTATTTAGGGATTACAGGAGCGGTTTATGCGGTCTTGCTGAGTCGCCTACCGATGGTTAGAGAGATTGTTCATCCGTTTGCCGATGGGGTGCATCATTTGCTGATGCCTTTATGGATGTTATTCGAATGGGTAGCAAGGCCACCTGCGAGTCGACCGACCTATCGTCGATCGCTGTGGTGGCTGGCTTATCCGTTGGCGTTTCTTTTCTTTTCGCTCCTTCGAGGGGCGATCAGCGGTTGGTATCCTTATCCGTTTCTCAACCCGAGTCAGCCTGGTGGATGGTTGGCTGTCGGGATCGTAAGTGGGATCCTATTGATTCTTAGTTGCGTGATGATTTGGGTGATATTGAAGTTGGTGCCCAAGGGATTAAGCAGAGGTCTCTAGCAAATCGTTTAGTGAGAGGATGCGGTCGAAGTAAGCGCGTCTGAGTAACCCTTGGGTGACCCCTGAAGCGCTAATGAGAACTTTTTGAATGGATCGGCTTTTGCTTAGCGGTAGAGATTGGATTTTTCTTTCGACTTCTTCGATTGATTCGATCCCGATGGGTGCGTCTTGGTATTTGATTTCGCAGACGGTAAAAACTCGATCGGCGCGTTGAAAGAGCAAGTCGACTTGTGCGCCTGGCTTTTGAATATTGCCACGGCGAAAGTAGGTTCCTGCATGGAAATCGACGGCGCTGAATCCGAGTTTATCGGCAATATGCATAGCTTTTCCTCGGCAGAAACGTTCGAATGCGGTTCCGAGCCATTGGCGATAGGATCGAGTATCGAGGGCTCGTTGAGGGTAGCGTTGGTGGTCCCCGTTTTGGATCGCGCTGAGTCTAGGTTGGATGAAGCGAAAAAAGAAATGCAGGTACGGGTCGTGTATTTGATAGTAGCTCAGTAAAGATGCTTGGGGTTTGTCCAGAGGGACGATTCTTTTGATAAAACCGCACTCTTCAAGATCCAGGAGCATGTTGGTAAGGGTTCCTCCTGATTTGGTTTCTACAGCTTTGGAAATCTCTTCTCGCGTAGCTTGGCCGCGCGAACCCAGGATACCGACGATCTGTCGGTACGCAGGGTTGTTTCCAAAACTGCTGACAAATACCTTATCGAATTCGCTTGCGAAAAAACTATCTTTGCGAAAACTTGCATAGCACAGGCTTTGGTAGACCGAACCGGTGGAGAGTTTTTGGAGGTATAGTGGGATACCGCCGAGGGTCAAGTAGGCGTCAAAGAGTTCGTGTATTTTCGGCTTACCTAGAAACGCGGAAGCTTGCTCGATGGGAAACTCATCGAGTCGGAGATCCAAAGTGCTACGATTGTGTAGAGATCGTGAGCGGATTACTTCCGAGAGAAAGAATGATGGTGAAGAGCCGCAAAGCACGAGAACGAGATCTGGGTTTTTTCTGAATTGGTTGTCCCATATTGGTTTGAGTTCGCTGATTAGATCTGAGCGATAGTTTGCCATCCACTGAAGTTCTTCCAGATAGATGACCCATTTTCCTTTGGCGACGCAATCGGCAAGCAGTTTGAAGGCTTGAGTCCAGTTTATCGGAGTTGCAAGTTCCGTTGCCTTGGTTTTGAAATGCTGTCGGATGGTAGCGGCGAAGTTTGCGACTTGGAATTCCGGAGATTTGCCTTCGACTCCTTCGAACTTGATCATCCGGGACTTGGCAAATGCTTTCTCGATGAGCGTTGTTTTTCCGACGCGTCGTCGACCGTAGACAACAATCAAGCTGGCTTGGCCAGATTGCTGAGCGGCCTTGAGTTCTTCAAGTTCGTTAGCTCTGCCGATGAATTGCATGTAAGGGGATTCGATTGAGAGTGCCGGGATTTGGATTTGATGTTACACAAAGTCGTCTGGGTTTACTCTAGCCAAATATGTAGGAAAAATCAAATATTTGGCTGAGACCTTTAGCCAAATATGGCTTAGTTAGTGCATATTTGGCTAGGCACAGAGGTGTGGACGCACGGCCTTTGGGAGCAAGCAGGCAGATGGCGCGCGAGGTCTTGAGCTGCTTTTTCGGGCAAGACGGTGTTGATGTAGCAGTCCGAACTCCATTCGAAGCCGGCGACTTTGATGAGTCTCGGAAGGATCTTTAAGCGCCAGTGGAAGGCTGCAGGATCGTGATCATCCAAGGGTGCTGTTTGCAGAACGTAATTGTAAGCAGCACCTGGGTGTTCAAGTTCGATTGCCAAAAGGGTTTGCTGCGCGAGAGTTGCAAGCTCACGGAGTTGATCGACCGAGCAGGCTTCGAAGGCGCTTTGATGGTGCTTGGGAAGGATCGAAACGCTATAGGGGAGTCTTGAAGCAAAAGGGCACAGAGCGACAAAGGATTCGCTTTGTGTGACGATGCGTTGGTTAGCAAGAAGTTCCTCTTTGAGTACATCGCAGACATAACAGCGTCCGTGAGTCTTTTGATACTCGATCGTTCGCTTTTGGGTCTTAAGCACATCGCTTGGTAGAAAGTCGGTGCAGATCAATTGGCTATGGGCATGTACGAGCGAGGCCCCAGCATCGGCACCGTTATTTTTGAAGACTACGGCATACCGCATCGACTGGACGTTTCTCCAGTACTTGAGTCTCTGCTGGTAGGCTTCGAAGATCAAAGCGGCATGGTCGTTGGGAAGTTGCGTGATGCTTTGGACATGGAAAGGGGCCTCGATGATGACCTCGTGTCCTCCGCGGGTTTGCTTGCGCATGAACAAATGGCTTCTGGGCGTCGATCGATCGGATTGCTCATCGCGCAAGCAGAATTCCTCGGGGGCATCGATGGCTGGGAATTTGTTTGGGACGACTCGAACCGACCAATCGCTTGTGCTTTGACGATCGGTTCGCAGCGTCAGTGTTGCTGGTGGTGTCTGGTCTTCTGCCCCTAGGCAAAACGGGCACCGTTGGCCGTTGCTTGTGTGGCCATCGCTAGGAGAGGTGATTGTTTGGCAAGAGTGTCGATGAGCGAAGTCATGATAGTTATCAGGTCGCAAGAGTCGGTTAGGGGCAAAGATCACCCAACGATCCCCGAGCCAATCGTAGCGCATTTCGTTCATGGAATCGACCTTCTGATATCCCCGGATCATGCCGGTCAGAGGCGATGGTCACCTTTGGCAAAGTGCCTTGCTTGCTCATAGACATCGAGCATGGCTTTCGCGCTTTTTGACCACGACCAATCTTGCCCCATCCCGGTCGAGACGATTTTACTCCATACCTCTGGGGCTTGGGAATAGATTTCTAGGGCTCGGATCGTCGCATGGGCGAGGGCTTCAGGGGTGTAATCTGTGAAGGTAAATCCGGTGGCGGTTCCTTGTTCGATGTTCTCTTGGGTTGCATCGCAGACCGTATCGGCAAGACCACCTGTGGAGCGAACGACGGGAACAGCGCCATAGCGGAGGCTATAAAGTTGGTTTAAACCGCATGGTTCGTAAAGGCTTGGCATCAAGAAGATATCAGTGGCGGCTTCGATGCGGTGGGCAAGTGGATCCGAGAAAGTTGTCTGGAGTGAAATCCGGTCTGGTCGTTTCATGGCGAGTTGAAAAAGGGCGTCTGCGTAGCGCTGATCGCCATTACCGAGGATTGCCCATTGCACATCCCGATGCTCGATCCACCAGTGCATCAATTGGATGATCAAATCCCAACCTTTTTGCTCGGCCAGTCTGCTAACGATACCGATAAGCGGTACGTCGGGACGAACAGGTAGTCCCAGCGATTCTTGAAGGGATCTTTTGCAAGCTGCTTTTCCCTGCTTCCAAGTCTCTTTGTTGTAATTCATGGCCAGCAATGGATCGCTTTGAGGATTCCAAAGCGAATCGTCGATCCCGTTGACGATGCCAAAGAGTCGATCTGCTCGCGAGCTGAGCAAACCTTCAAGCCCACAACCTTGGGGCTGGGATTGGATTTCCCGAGCATACGTCGGGCTTACAGTCGTGAGTGCATCGCAAAAGGCGATTCCGGTTTTAAGCAGATTCAAATCGCCATAGTATTCCATCCACTCCCAGTGGAAGTATCCATAATCCAGACCCGTCAAGACCATATCGGGGCCCCAAAAGCGGCCTTGGTAGGCCATGTTATGAATAGTCATGACCGAGGCGCTTCGGCGATACCAAGAGTGCTGGTCGGTTTGTGTGCGATGGTAGGCGGGGATAAGCCCGGTTTGCCAGTCGTGGCAATGGATGATATCGATCGGTAGATCAAGTCTCTCGATGGCCTGGACCACCGCTCGGGAAAAGAAACAGTAGCGAGCGCAGTTGTCACCAAAAGAGCCGTGCGAGTCACCGTAAAGACCATGTCGATCATAGAACATGGGTTGGTCGACTAAGTAGAAATCAACCGCAACTTCAGGGATGTTCACACGATGGATCCAGGCATGAACAGGGAATCCAGCAAGATCGACGACCAAGGATGCGACCGATTCCTGGAGCTGAATTCCGGGCTGTTCGTAGATGTACTGCTTGGCGGTCTGATAGGCTGGAAGAAAGACCGAGCAGGAGTGTCCAAGTTTGCTCAGTTCGATCGGTAGTGTGCCAGCAACGTCGGCAAGTCCCCCGGTTTTGGCAAAGGGGATCGCCTCTGAGGATGCCATGACGATGTGCATTTTGAGCCAAGTAAGTAGCGGTATAGCATGACCCAACGCGCAGGGTCGTCCGAAGCTAGAGTGGGTCAGGATTGTTGTTTGTCAACACCGGGCTTGGTGATTTTCAACAATTATGAAAGAGTTTCCGATCTGGTAAACTTGATCTAGTTTGCTAGTCGTTGCAACCGCTATAATTCGACTCTCGTCTTGGTAATGTCCATCAACTCCTCAATCAAAAACTCCACCCGTGTTTTCAATTCGTCCTACGGTTGCTGAACATGTCGTGAACGTCTTTGGCAGGTCGGTTCATCCGGAACTGTTTTCGACGCACAAGACGCGAACGATCGAAAGATCCAAGTACAGGGCCAGGATCGACATCACCTCCGATGGCCATGTGGTGAGCTTCACCGGATCAAGGGGTGCGACACTTTCTGAAGTCGTCGGATCACTCCAGCAAACACTTCCCATCCAACGAAAACTCTTGTCGATGCCTCTTAGGGGACGCAATGCCGAAGAGATCCATGGCAAGCGAGGATTGCGCTATCGCTCGGAATTCGAGCTTGAGCAAATCTCAGCCGAAATGTTTTGGATGGTACAAAACCAACTGAAAACCTGCTCGTCGCAAGACCACTTGGTTCATACGTTCGACTCCAGTGGCAGGATGCCATTTGGTGCCGTAAGCTTTGTGCATTTAGAGGCTCGCGACAAGCAACTGCTCGTCCAGGCCTTCCACACGTTTCCCGACGATTACTCGATCGTCAAGTCAATGTCGGTCTTCAGCGTCGAATGGCTCTAGGTTGTCGGACCGATTTGTTTGTTCGTGCTAACTTAAACCCTAAGGGCGTGCGCCTTCTAGTTGATCCAATCGAGCTTGCATGCGTTCAAGCTGCGTTTGGAGTCGTCGGATCTCTCCTCGGAGAGATTCAACGTACTCAGGTGTGATGGGTTCTGCGCCCAATGGCGATCGGTCCTGGGGTTTGGCTTGACCGGAGATCATACCCTCACTTAGCAGCGGAACTTCGACCAACTGCTTTTGCTTGCCGCGATAATATCCAATGGTCAAAGTTTCGCCGACTGGGACTTGTTGCACAGCCATGACTACATCCTCTGCTCTGAGGATCATGTTGCCATTGATCTCAGAGATGCAGTCGCCAGGTTGCAGGCCGGCAAGTTCGGCAGTCGATCCAGGGGTAACATTCGACACGGAAGCTCCTCGATAGAGCGGAATCCCAAACTGTTTACGAAAAGTCTCAGACAAGTCACTTACTGATACACCAAGCATCACGCCGCCGGGTTGGCCGGATCTAGATGGATTGACAGGGTTGACTTGATCGGAATCGGCAAGGTTCGGCAAAATGGGCTGGTAAGGTGTCTTCGGTGGTTGAAGTGGCAAAGCCGTGCCCGGTTGCATCCCTTGGAGTTGTCCTGCCAAGGTTCGGTCTTGCAAGACCGCCGTTAGATTCGTGCTACGACCTCTTCTTTGGACAAGGAACTTGACTGGAGAACCAGGTGCATAATGTTCCAGTTGCTCTCCGAATTGATCGAGTGTCGTTACGGCTTGTCCACCGACTCCAACGATCCGGTCACCGACGCGAAACCCAGCTTTCCACGCCGGCGATTGACTCGTCACATCGACAACCGACAAACCAAAGCCACCCCCTTGAACCGGTTCGACGACTAAACCGAGGTATCCACCTCCTGGTGCGCTCTGGGCAACTTCGCCATCACCGATGAGGCTGTCGTTTAAAACTTCCGTAGAAGGCTTCGTCGCTGGCTTGGTTTGAAGTCCAGGGATGCGTGGTGTGATGATGATCGGAGGCTTGGACCTCCCGGGAGCCACCTTAGGTTGCTCTTCTGGAATTGGCAATTCTTCGGCAGGCTCGACCACGACTGGAGCCTCAGACGCTTGCTTGGCATTCGGATCCTGCACCGGGTCTTGTGCGCGAGCGTTCAACGACAATGCAAACAGACTGACTGCCCAAATGCATTTTTTGAGAGGAACTACCAAAGCAATCTTTTTGCCCTCTATCTTTTTGCCCTCTATCTTTTTGCCGTATGTTCTCTTGCTCATTTTCGCAACCCTCTTTGTTTTAGGCGTTCAGCACTTACTAGCGTTTGTTCTCTCTAGAGCGTACTGATTGTATTGTTGCGACTGAAGTTCCCTAACCCAACAGCGGAATGGGCCCACGAGGGGTAAAACAGAAAATTTTTTGTTCGATAGGTTACTTGAGCCTAGCAGGAGGAGGAATTTCGACTCCCAGTTGCTCGGCTGAGATCTTTTCTGTGTTGCTTGTCTTCGAGTTTGTGCGACCGCGCGTATTGAGAGACTCCCAAGGCTTCGGATAGCAGTAGACGGGCACATAGGCACCGGCATTGTTTTGATAATTGCCGTTGCAATGGTTGGTTTGCCAAGCCATGGCTTCTTGGCTGGAGGGTTCGATCTTGTAGGCGATCCAGCCGGTGAGATTCCGAGGTCTGTTATAGACTTGGCGATACTCAGGAATGCTTCGCGAGAGGGTGTGAGGAAAAAAGTCCGCTCTTTGGATGGCTGGATCGAGGTAGGTGCCTGCGAACCATTGGTGGGGTTCGCCAGCGGTGGCTTGCGAGCAGTAGGATGAGATTCCTAGGAGCATTGCTAAGCGAAGAAAGCTAGCAAATTTGGGATGATGGGTTGCCGTTGGCATGGAGGAGTTTCCTTGTGGGACGCGTTGTAATCCGCAGAGTCGTTAAAGTCCAATGATGCAATCGGCCAAATTACGGTTTTTCCTGTAGGGTAATTTCTAAGGGCAGGGGACAACGGAGGAAAAAAGAAAACACCCTGCTTTGTGGGCAGGGTGTTTTGCTTCTGGGTCTTGGTCTGATCTTTGGCGGACAAAGTTTAGAACGTGAAAACTACGTCGCCACCGATGGCAGCTTGGCTACCTGCGTTGTCTTCGTTGAAACCGTAGCGATTTTTATCCCAAACCCAGCGAATTTCTGGTCTAAACAGAAGGTTTGCATGAGCTCGGTAGTTCACACCGGTGGTGAAGTTATAGAGGTCGTCGTTTTGAGCACCACCGAAGCCTGAACCACTAAAGTTGAACCATTCGAAGCGGTTGCCAAGTGCCCATCGATCGTTGAGTTGGTAGATCAGATAGTTGATGTTACCGAACGAATTGCGGGCCGTGATCCCAGAGGCGTTTTGGGTGTAGAGGTAGTCAGTTTGGCTGATGTAGGTTAGCTTGTCGGTCAAGGTGCCGATGAGCATGACGTTCTGAATGCCACCGCGTTCTCCGGCATTGAATGACTTGGCTTCACCGAAGCGGCCCAGAACGGAGTTCCAGAGGAACGTCCAGCGATCGGAGACCTTGGTCTTGATACCACCGATGTATGCATCACCGTTGTCTTCGAAACCTGAGTCCCAACCCATCACATAGCCGTTGAACAACTGGGTGTCGTCACTGACTTTGTAGGTCGTCAGAGCACCAGTATGGGTGAACGGTTCAGCGTTGTAGAAGGTGAACTGTCGGCTGTAGAAGAAGTTACCGGTTGCGGCGACAACTTCGTTACCGACGATGGTAAAGAAGTGTCCAACTTTGACGCTCATATCACCATAGGCGGCTTCAGCGTAAGCTTGTGGTAAGGCATGGCCGTACTGTGCGCCATGATCCCAGCCGTTATCCCAGTGATTGTTTGCAATGCCGAAGGCTTGGGTATCGGGAGCATCGGTACCGTAGAGGTAATCGACGCGACCACCTAGGCCAAGTCCATTGCTACCGTCAGCAACCTTCTCGGCGTAGAACCATTGCTGTCCGAGTTGTAGTCGCTTAGGATAGGTGTTGAAGCTGAATGGGTTTGCGTAGGAGTGGTATCCGACGCTGGTCCATCCACCGATATTAAAGCCGGCGATTGGTTTGCTAAAGAGTTTCCAAGGATCGTTCAGAGCGCGGCCAGTTCCGAGGATTCCCATGCCAAAGAGACCGCTCGATCCGCACATGGAATCGCATCCGCCGCCGGCGCCGCTGCCCATATCGCATCCTGCAGCACCGCCACCGGCATTGTCACATCCGCGACCGAGACGACCGCCCAGTGCCCCGCCCAAACCTGACCCAAGACCTCCTGCCGAATCGCAAGCTTTGCCGGAATCGCAGGCTGCGGTATTATCGCAGGCTTTGGTGTTGTCGCAATTTGTTGCCGAAGCTTGAACGACTTCGCTGTTGACTTTGGTTGAGGTAGCGCTAGCAAGTTTGCCAGTGCTTGGTGACGCTTCGTCATAGTAACTGTAGTACGAAGCAGGTGAGTACTTGGGAGCGGCGTTTCGGTTGGTTTGACCGAAGGCCGATCCCGAGATGCATGCGCTGGCAATCATTGCACTGAGCGCAATTCGGTTGATCTTCATAGTTCTGGAACTCCTATCCTGAACGAAACTCGGCGACGCGAAAGCAGTTGAATCTGGGCCTTCAACATTGATGGACCAATTTGCTATTTACCGAATGCCCATGCCGCCAACTCCCCGGCTTGCTACCTCAGTGGTAGAAAGCGCTCCGGTTCATCCATGAACACTCCGCTAAAATCAATTGTTCGGAGTTTTCCTTTGGTAATATTCACCCCAAAGAGGCATTCTTGTATTCCGTTTGCAACGAAAATTCTGGGATTTGTTAATCTGTTCCGGTTGTGCAAAAATACCCGCCTAGCTCTCAGGCCCTGCGACCACTCCAACCCTTTTGGATCCCTATGATCGATTACCAACTCCGTACGCGAATCGTCGCTGGGGAACATGCCATCAAAGAGCTTGGAGCATTAGCAAAGCAACTCAAGGCCACCCGTGTGCTTGTTGTCAGCGACCCTGGGGTCGTCGCTGCAGGCCTTTTCAAACTGGGCGCCGAGCAAATTTCCGACGCGGGACTTGAATGCTTGGGTTTTCACGAACTTGCAGAGAACCCCAACACCGAGCATGTCCAGGCAGGCCTGCAATTGGCCAATGAATTCCGCCCAGATCTTCTGGTCGGACTCGGCGGAGGATCGAGCATGGACTGTGCTAAAGGAATCAACTTCCTCTACTCCTGCGGTGGGAAGATATTGGATTATTGGGGGGTTGGAAAAGCTCCATCGCCGATGCTACCGATGATCGCCATACCGACGACGGCAGGTACCGGAAGTGAAACGCAGTCGTTTGCTCTTATCAGCGATGCTCATACGCATGTAAAAATGGCTTGTGGTGATCCCAAAGCTTCTCCTGCTGTGGCTATTTTGGATCCGCTCCTAACATGTTCGCAACCTGCGAGTGTCACTGCCTTGACTGGCATCGATGCGTTGACCCATGCGCTGGAGTCTTTCGTTACCACTAAACGCAATGCCATGAGTGATTGTTATGCAAGGGAGGCTTGGATGCTCCTTGCTCGAGGGTTTCCCCGTGTGGTTCAAGAGCCATCGGACACTCATGGTCGCTCGCAAATGCAACTTGGTGCTGCTTTTGCCGGGATGGCGATTGAAGCTTCGATGCTCGGCGCTGCACACGCCTTAGCAAATCCTTTGACGGCTCATTTGAACGTTCCACATGGCCAAGCTGTTGGGATGATGATGCCGCATGTCATTCGCTTCAACGCTTCTTGCGTTGAGAGTCGTTATCGGGAGCTGGTTCATTTATTACCTGAAGTCTCTGGATCGGATCGTCGCATCGCAAGCGAGATACTCGCCGATCGTTTTACGCACTGGTTACAGATTGCTTCGATGGCAACGAGTATCGAGCAACTCGACGGGTGGAAGGCTCGTTTTGACAAAGACTCGAGCTCTTGTGGCACCGAGGATCTCCTCGAGGCGATGGCTCAGATGGCGGCCAAGCAGTGGACGGGCTCATTCAATCCTAGGCCGGCCCATACCGACGATTTTTTGGCCCTCTATCGGGCCGCACGATCACTCTAGAGGGCAGGATTTCCCTTATCCGTTGACGAATTCTTAGGCCGAATTGGCGATTCGGAGTGTTACCGAATTGAATTCAATTACAATAAGCCTCCCTCCATGACTTCCATGGAGACACCACCTTTTTGATGTTTCAAACTCCATGAGCCAAATCGATTCAAGATCCGCTTTGTCCTCCGACACCAACTCCGCCGCCCAACTCACGGATCAGGAAGTCCGAGCGATCGACCAGTTGCGATCCTCTTACGATCGGTTCTGCAGCGAGCTATCCAAAGTGATTGTTGGACAGCGCGAGGTCATCGAGCAGCTTGCGATCTGCTTGTTTGCCCGTCGGCATGCCCTTTTGATGGGGGTGCCTGGCTTGGCAAAAACGCTGTTGGTCAGCAAAGTTGCTGAAACGATGTCACTGGGGTTCAATCGGATCCAGTTCACTCCGGACTTAATGCCCATGGACATTACCGGTACGGACATCTTGCAAGAGACCGCCGAGGGGCGTCGCGAGTTTCAATTCATCTCGGGTCCGATCTTCGAAAACATCATCTTGGCCGATGAGATCAATCGCGCACCACCGAAGACGCAGGCTGCGTTGCTCGAAGCCATGCAAGAGCAACGAGTGACGGTCCTTGGCAAGACCTATGATTTAGCTTCTCCATTCTTGGTTTTGGCCACGCAGAACCCAGTCGAGCAAGAAGGGACATATCCTCTTCCAGAAGCACAACTCGACCGCTTCATGTTCTTGATCGAATTGGATTATCCTAACGAGCAAGAGGAGATTCAAATCGCCAGGACCACCACCGGAGACGACTTGGTCAAGCTCGATGGTGTTCTAAGTGGAGAGGAGATCATGAACTACCAAAGACTCGTTCGACGTATCCCGGTGGCCGATCACATCTACGAGTATGCAGCCAAGCTTGTGCGTAAGACCCGTCCTCAGGGCGAATCGGCTCCAGAGTGGATCAAGCCGTTTGTGAGTTGGGGTGCGGGCCCTCGGGCTGTTCAGAATTTGATCCTTGGTGCCAAGAGCCGCGCGGCTTTGCAAGGCAGTTACATGGTTCGCTTGGAGGATGTTCAATATGTCGCCAGACCGGTGCTTGTCCACCGGTTGATCACGACATTTGCGGCTCAAGCCGAAGGGGTGACGGCCAAACAAATCGTTGCTCGACTCATCGACGAGACCCGATAGCGTCATGCTCAACGTCACCCGATCTTTTTTGGATCCCAAAGTCATTTCGCGATTGGCTGCTGTGCCACTGAACCCTCGCTTTGCCATGCAAGGCACGGTCTCGGGGCGTCATGCGTCGCCTCACCGCGGTTCGAGTGTCGAGTTTGCCGAGTACCGCAAATACGTTCCCGGTGATGATTTGCGACGGCTGGATTGGAGAGCCTTTGGTCGGACCGATCGGTATTACGTCAAGGAGTTCGAGGCCGATACGAATCTTCGATTGTGCGTGGTTTTGGACACCAGTGGTTCGATGGGTTTTTCCTCGAAAGGGATGCCGACAAAGATCGATTATGGACGAAGGATCGCCGCTACGCTCGGATACCTTGCAGCCCAGCAAGGAGACGCAGTGGGTCTGACTACCGTGGCCGAGAAGATCATTCAAAACATACCGACCAAGCGATCCGCAGCCCATTTGAAACTCATTCTCGATACGCTCGAGAAGACCAAACCACAAGGCGAAACGCTTTTGCCAGCGATTCTCGACGAGCTAGCAGAGACTGTACGCCAAAGAGCTTTGGTGGTGATCGTATCGGACTTCTTCGTGGCCCCAGAGGAACTCAAACGATGTTTTGAGCACTTGCGGTTTCGCAAACACGATGTGGCTGCCTTTCACCTGCTGGATCCACAGGAGATTGAATTTGCATTTGGGAGACCCGTGCGGTTTGTCGACATGGAAGGCAACACGTCGATCTTCGTCGAGCCCAATGAGATCGCTGATCGCTATCAAAAGGCACTCAATAGTTATCTAGCTGCGATGCAGAAAATTGTTTTGGAAACGGGAGTTGACTATCACCGAGTTCAAACCAGTGAATCCTACGAGCATCCTCTGATGAGATTTCTTGTCGGAAGAACTCGAGCGCGAGGGGTGCGATGAACTTTTTGCAACCTTGGATGCTCTTGGCTCTGCCCCTAGCGGCCATTCCTATCATCATCCATTTGGTCAATCAGCGACGCTTCCAAACAGTCCCTTGGGCTGCGATGCGTTTTTTGCTCGAAGCGACCAAGATGTCTAGCGGCTATACCAAGCTCCGTCAGTGGCTGATTTTGGCGATGCGAACTTTGGCCGTCTTGGCATTGATTCTGTTCACCGCTCGACCACTGACAAGCGGGCTGCTGGCTTTGCTCGGAGGGGATGCAAACCGAGTCGCGATCGTTATTTTGGATCGATCACCAAGCATGGACGAGACGCCAGCGGGAGGTAACTCGACGAAGCTCCAACAGGGGATCGATCAACTGGCCGAGACATTCAAAACCCTCGGTATTCAAAGGATCGTACAGATCGATCCACTGACCGACAAACCCGAGGAATATGGCTCGATCGTCCAGTGGCTCAGGGCCACTCCTCGTCAAGCTTGGAGCGCCACAAGCGATATACCTAGTCTGATGGAGAAAGCTCTCCTGTATGCTAAGAACAATCCGTCGGGGAACACCATGGTGTGGCTTTGCTCAGACATGCGCGATAGCGATTGGCGCAGTCAAGACGGGCGATGGAAGGCCATTCAGGACGGATTCCGTTCGATCGCTCAGCAAGTCCGTTTTTCTATTTTAGATTTGTCTGTATCGAGCACGTCCAATCGCGCGTTGCGGATCACTGATGTGCATCGCATCGAGGCCGATAATGGTCCGGAGCTTTCGATCAGTTTCCGAATCGACAAGCAGGTTTCTAGTGCTGGGGCAGGGGCTAGCAATGGTGAGAATGTTACAAACTCCGAACCGATTCCGGTCGAAATCGCCGTCGGCGAGAATCGATCGATCGTCCAAGTCGAGTTTCAGGGAAACACCGCTCAGATGACCGACTACCGGATCCCTCTGGAAAAGAACCTTGCCAGCTCGGATGTCAACGAGGCGAACGCCGATGCTTCGTCGCAAGGTTGGGGTTCGATCCGACTACCAGCCGATACCAATCCCAGCGATGACGTCGAGTATTTCGTTTACGAAAGATCACCCAAGCGGCGAACGCTCATCGTGAGCCAAACACCGGAATTGGTTCAAGCGATCGAGTTGTGTGCAAGCATCGCTCCTCAGCAAGCCATCGAGTGCGAAGCTGAGTCTGCGAGTCTTGATCAATTTGACGCGATCGATCTAAGCACCTTCGCGATGATCGTCTGGCAGGAGAACTTGCCAACAGGCAAACCGCTGGAAGCTTTGACAAGATTTGTGTCAACCGGTGGGCAGCTTTTGATCTTGCCGCCGGAGAATGCCGACGGTTCAGAGGCTTTTGGGGTGAGATGGGGTGCTTGGGAGTCACTTCAAGAGGGACAGTCCAATAGCCCGGTGGAAAATGAAACAGCGGCCGAGGCACAACGGAATCGATTGGCTCGAATCGCTCAGTGGCAAAATGATTCTCAGTTGCTGGCCAATACGCTCAGTGGAGCACCTCTGCCTGTCGGGCAACTCGGGATTCGCCGAATCTGTAAGCTTGATGGGAAATTTGAGGCTTTGGCATCCTTGCCTGATGGCAAAGCGTTTCTTGCGACGGCCCCCTTATCGGCACAGGATCCAACGCCGATCACTCTTTGCGCGACGACACCTGCCGATCGAGACTCGACGCTGGCCGGAGATGGAGTGGTCTTGTATGTTACGATCCAGCGAATGCTCACCGCAGGGGCTTTGCGGGTTGGTACGACCAAAAATGCTGCGGCTGGCATCGACCATCGATCGGTCGATGCAACATCAAAGCTCGTGCTCGGCAGTGATGCAGCCGTATCGAATGAGTATCCGATGCACTCGGGGGTTTATCGAAGCGACAAGACGCTCGTGGCGCTGCATCGCGATAGCGAAGAAGATTCCATGCGAAGTGTCGATTCCCAGAACTTAGAGCGGATGTTTGGCGATTTGCCTTGGGCTAAAATTGAAGCGGGCAAGCGGGCTACGAGTTTGGTTCAAGAGATATGGCGTTGGTTTGTCGTCGCCATGCTGGTAGCTCTGCTGATCGAAGCGGTTTTGTGTTTGCCCAAGGTGTCCAAGCGCAAAGCGCCGACGATGGTTCCCGCAGGCTGAGAGTTGTTCAAGGATCCAAAGGATGATGGATAAAGAACTAGCACAGGTATACCGATTTTGCCCCGCTTGTGGACACCCTCGAGAGTCCTTTGAACCTCTGCGACCCTTTCGGTGTACTGGCTGCAAGCATGCGACTTTTTTTGGTCCGGTCTCTGCTGTTGGAGCGGTGGTAAGCAATGCCCAGGGTCAAGTGCTCCTGCTCCGAAGGGCAAACGATCCGGGTAAAGGCATGCTCGGTATGCCAGGAGGATTCGTCGATCATGGAGAAACGGCTGAGGTCGCATTGAAACGAGAAGTGCTCGAAGAGATTGGCCTGAGGGTCAGATCCTTTGAGTACCTAACCTCGCAGCCTAACGCGTATGTCTATCGAGGGATTACCCTGCCGGTGCTCGACCTTTTTTACACTGTCGAGGTTGAAGATGGGCCGATAGAGCTCATTGATGGTGAGATCACCTCTTGGATCTGGACCGAACTGAGTGACCATGTGCTCGATCAAATGGCCTTTGTCTCGAACAGAGCCGCATTAAAATTCTATCGCGATCTACGCGAAGATATTCAATAACCACGAATCACTAACGACTAGCCACGAACCACTGTATGACTTCATCGATCAATAAATATTCGTCGCGTATCACCCAGCCCAAGAGCCAAGGGGCATCGCAAGCGATGCTCTATGCGACGGGACTTAAGCCTGAGGATATGAACAAAGCCCAAGTCGGGATTGCAAGTGTGTGGTTCGAAGGAAACCCCTGCAATATGCACCTTTTGGATCTGGGGCTGCTCGCTAAGAACTCGGTGCAGGCGCAAGGTCTCGTGGGGATGCGGTTCAATACTGTCGGGGTCAGCGACGGTATCAGCATGGGAACCGATGGGATGTCATTCTCTTTGCAGTCGCGAGATCTGATTGCCGACTCGATCGAGACGATCATGGGGGGGCAGTGGTATGACGGTTTGATTGCGATCCCTGGTTGCGACAAGAACATGCCCGGTTGTTTGATCGCCATGGGGAGACTGAATCGACCGGCCTTGATGATCTACGGCGGGACGATTCGAGCCGGTAAGTGGAATGGTCATTCATTGGATATCGTTTCTGCATTCCAGTGCTATGGTCAGTACATCGCAGGTCAAATCGATGATCAAACTCGAGAGAGCATCGTGCGACATTCCTGTCCTGGAGCCGGAGCATGTGGTGGCATGTACACTGCCAATACAATGGCCTCGGCGATCGAGGCTCTTGGAATGTCGTTGCCCTACTCGGCTTCGATTCCAGCGGAGGATCCTGCCAAGAAAGACGAGTGCGACCGGGCCGCAGTGGCGATCCGAAACCTCCTTGAGATGGATCTTAAACCCCGCGACATCATGACTCGCGAAGCCTTTGAAAATGCCATGACGATCGTTGTCGCTTTGGGTGGATCGACCAATGCGGTGTTGCACTTGCTGGCCATGGCACGAAGTGTGAACGTGCCACTGAGTTTGCAAGATTTCCAAAACACCAGCAACCGTGTCCCTTATTTGGCCGATTTGAAACCCTCTGGCAAATTCGTGCAGGAGGATTTGCATTCGATTGGTGGAACTCCGGCGGTGATGAAGTACTTGCTTGCCGAAGGATTGCTCACGGGCGATTGTATGACGGTAACAGGTAAGACTCTGGCGGAGAACCTAGCGTCCTTACCGGGACTCAAAGAGGGTCAGTCGATTGTTCGTAGCACCAAGGATCCGATCAAGCCGACAGGACACATTCAGATTCTCTTTGGGAATCTCGCACCTGAGGGGGCTGTGGCCAAGATCACTGGCAAAGAGGGGTTGGTCTTCTCGGGACCGGCTCGTTGTTTTGATTCTGAGGAGCAGATGCTTGGAGCTCTTGAGCAGAAAAAGATTCGCAAAGGGGATGTGATCATCATCCGATACGAAGGACCCAAGGGTGGGCCAGGGATGCCTGAGATGCTCACACCAACCTCCGCGATCATGGGGGCTGGTTTGGGCTCCGATGTCGCATTGCTAACCGATGGCAGGTTTTCAGGGGGGTCGCACGGATTTATCGTTGGACACATCACCCCTGAAGCGCAAGTCGGTGGTCCGTTGGGTCTGGTGCAAGATGACGATCACGTCACGATCGATGCGCAGAACAATCGTCTCGATGTGGCGCTGAGTGAAGAAGAGATTTCCAAGCGTCGTCAGAAGTGGTCCGCACCGGCGCTGAAGGCCACACGTGGGACCCTTTACAAGTACATTAAGAATGTCAAAAGTGCCAGCGAAGGCTGTGTGACAGACGAGTAAATCAGCTCAGGAGTCAGTCGACACATGGCCGGACTTGAATGGATCGTCGTTGGCTTGATGGTTCTGGTCAACGCTCTATTTGCGGCCTATGAAATCGCGTTGGCAAGCGTTACCAAAGCCCGATTGCAGGCTCTGAAGGAACAGGGACGCTTCGGTGCGCACTCGGCGATCATCATGAAGGATCGCATCGAAAAGAGTCTTGCTGTCGTTCAACTTGGGATCACCATCGTGGGCCTTATCGCAGGTGCGACCAGCGGTGCGACAGCATCCGAATCATTATCTCCGATCCTGCAAGAATTCGGGTGGAGCGAAAGAATTGCTGATGCTATCGCGATCGGCTTATTTGTCGCTCCTTTGACCATTGCGACGATCGTTATAGGCGAATTGGTCCCGAAACTTTTTGCGCTTCGAAACAAGGAGTGGGTATGCTTGACCCTTTCGCCTTGGGTGCGAGGATTTGCAATTTTGGCCTGGCCACTGGTTTGGCTATTGGAGGCCAGTGCGACAAGTCTGATGAACTTTACCGAGCGACTCTGGAGTCCAAAGTCTTCTCAGGAGTCAAAAACTGAGGCGATCGAACTGCAGGAACTCAGGGCGATCGCAAGTCTAGCACGCACCTCGAGTCTGATCGGCTCGCGCGAAGAGAATATTATCCTCGGTGCAGCCAGGCTGGCGAGCCGAACACTTCAAGAGATCTCACTTCCAGCCTCTCAAATCCACGTGCTACCACTCGATAGCACACTGAGCGAATGCCTGATCGCAGCCCATATGGATATGCATACGCGATTTCCGGTGGCCAAGGTCAAGAGCGATCCACAGACGATCGTCGGCTATGTGACCTTCAAGGATATTGTATCGGTCATGAGGATCAATCCTAGCGAACCTACGATTGCTGGGATCTTGCGTTCCATTCCGAAGCTTGATCAATCGCTTCAAATTTCCGCCGCACTCGAGCGCTTGCTTAGAGAACACACACACATTGCATTGGTTAGCGATTCGACTGGAACGGTTACGGGAATGATCACACTCGAAGATATTGTCGAGGAGCTATTAGGCGACATCCAGGACGAATACGACATGCTACCGATCCATGCAGTCAAGTCGGGGCAGGGTTGGCTTGTCGGAGGCGGGATCTCGCTCGGAAGGCTTAGAGAGATCACCGGCATTGAGTTCGAGCAGGCCGATGCGTTTCCTAATTTGAACGCTTGGGTGTCGGATCGCCTCGGACATCTGCCTATCGGTGGGGATGTCATCGAGTATCAGGGATTGCGGATCCTGGTTCGAAAAGTGCGTCGACAAAGGGTGCTCGAGGCATTATTGTCGCGTTAGCGGTTCGATCCACGACGATTCCTGATCCTGATCCGATTTCGGTACGGTGGGGGTTTCAGGTAGGATGAACTCAGCCACACCCCGAGCGTTCGTGGGAAGCTTGGCAAAAACAGTCACTTCTTTGACGTTTCGGTTTCCCGCAGGGAACGTCACGCTACCGTTTCTAGCGACAAAAGCGAAGAGAGGAATTGAAACGGTTTTTCCTGCGGGTATACCAGTTGGCTCGGATGCATAGAATTGGTTATTTCGGCCCGATTTATTCAGCCCGACGGTTAGTTGTCTCCAGGATTCCGACGTCGGATTCCGTATGCTGATGGCGGGAACAAGGATTTTCTGGCCGGGATTTTTCCTGTCTTCGACCCACATTCCATCGAGTCGCACGCGAGCGACCAAGTGTGGTTCTGGAATGGGTTTGGAGAGGAAAAACAGGCCTAGAGCTGATCCGACAGGAATCAAAATCGCCCCTAGGATCAGGAGCGTGAGCGTGAGACGATTCAGGCGAATCCCCGGATGCTTCGACAAACCTATGCTCCTATGAAAAAATACTGTCTAACGAACAACATTCGAACGACTTTCGAAACCATGGAGTACTATGGTCATCAGTCCGAAGATGTCAACGCTCACAAGATGAACAAACCGCTAAAGCGACGTAGTAAGTAACCATTGTGACCCAAACCTTACGCGAACAACTCCTGAAAATTGAATCGGATTTTCTCACCCAAGCCTTGAGCGATGGGTCGAGCCTAAAATCCCTGCTCATCGAGCGCGACGAGGTCTCTGGCGTTTCCTCTGCCAACTCGCTCGCAACGTCGATTGCCCAAGGGATATCCCAAGCCCGGATGATGATTGAGTCGCCTGTGTGCCCGATCGTCGCGGTTTTGGGGATGCTCAATGCTGGGAAGAGTTCCTTGGTGGCGACGTTTCTATCCCCACCGAAGGATTCCGAAACGCGACGCGTCTTGATCGGTTCGGCCAACACCGAAGGGACGCATCGCTTTGTGCTTTGGTTGCCTGAGTCTTGGAAAAGCAACACGGTCATCTGGGGATACATTTCAAGCCGTTTGGCACAAGTGTTCGGAACTGTGCCTGAAGAGCTCTCGAGCGATCCGCAGCAGGCTGCGATGCAATACAACGATCTTTCCATTCGGGATTTACTCGATGCCGATGGCAACCTGCAGCGTCGGAGCGCCTTGGAGATCCCCTTGATTGCAACCGATCCACAGCTTGATCGGCTCGGAGTTGCTTTGATGGATTGTCCAGACGTGCAGACGGGTTTGATGTCTGTAGGACAAGGCGCTTTGAAATCTGTACGGCTGACTCGATTAGACGAGTTGTCGATGGCTGCTGCTGAGGCCCGATTCACGGTGCTCGAACGCTCCTCGACCATTTGCAGCGCTTACATCGTCGTTCTGCCTGCAAATGCTATGCACGACCAGACGGTTAGTCGTTTGCTCAAGATGCTCGAATCCAAAATGCCGCATGTGCAAAGGATCCTTGCGGTCAATCGTGTTCCGCGAAAATACGACTCAACACAAATTGCACATGAGATGAGCACCCTTTATGGTTTTGCCACTCCGAGTCGGATTTATATGGCTTATCATTTCGAAGGCCCCGAGCGTCGCGAGAAACTCCAGTGCGTGCCTTGGGAATTACAAAATCGAAAAGATACTCTATTGCCCTCGTTCTATCGGATCGATCGCTCGCCGATTCCTCAGCCCCCAGACCCCATCGACGATGCGGCTTGGATGTTGCGACTAGGTGATCAAATCCAGGGAAACGCTCTTTTGGCCGATGCGATCGATTCGAGTTTAACAACCCTCAAGATTTCCGTGAGTCGAGGTCTTGTATCGGCTCGCGAGTGGATCGTCGAGAGCAATCGAAGATTGTCCCTTGCGCACCAAGTGATTGCACAGGCTTGCTTGGACTTTTCGCTAGATCCTTCATCGAGCGCATCGAACCCGAAGATTCGATTGCAGGCGTCTCGGCAGGTCGTTCAGCAGATCGCAGAATCCCTTGAACGCACTGCACCTTGGTGGGCTAAACCTGGTCGCTGGATGCAAAGGCTCGCACAGGCTAGCAAAGACTCCGTCGGATATGCGACTTCATGGATGAAGATGCCTTCGTGGATGCTCGACCGAGGCAACGCCGTGGGCCAATGGGCTCGATCTCGATTGCAGCGGGGTGAAAGCGGCAAAGTCGTCACCGCCGATGTGCTGGTGGATGCTTTGGCTAGCCGCGACCGAGAGGGGATCTTCGATCTGGATCAGCGGGGGGAAAATCGACAAAAAATTCGCGATGCTTGCCAAAGAGCCATCGAGCGGTTTCAAGCCGAGAGTTCGACTCAGTTGGATCCGAAGCAAGTCGATGAGCTGACCAAGCGTCTTTGGGAGCAGATGCCTATGGGAAAGCGAATCCTTAGCGGAGTGGCCCCTGCAGGGATCCTCTTTGCTCCACTTCTGGCTGTGATCATGATCCCTTTGGACTTTGGTGGTTCATCGGTACTGGTCTTTGCATCGCTCAAGGAATTGCTCTTTGCGGGTGCTGCCGGATTTGGATTGATGCTTGCAAGTGGTGATGGGATGCCTCAATTGGCAGAGAGCGAATCGGCTTGGCAACAGTTATCGGATTTGGTGGCTGTGCTAACCGATGAACTTGGGCTGCAACGGAAAGCACCAGAGGATCCAACCCAAGTGTTGCTCGGGACGAATCCTCGCAAGCTTGTCTCAAGTTCCATTACCGCTAACATGCACAGTTCGCGAAGTGTGCAAGGCGTTCCAGTCGGTCCACGCCAGACGCAAATACCGAGTTGGGATGCACTGGAGCAATCGTTAGATCGTTTGCACCAAGCCGAATCGCAAAAGAGCCAACAACTCAATCAGGGGGATAAACACTAGCCATGGAAGATCATTTGCAGATGGTTGAGCGGATCGAGGTTGCCTCTGAGCAACTCTTGGGTTCTCATCCAATTCGATTGCAAATCACGCGTTGGTGCGAAGAGTATCGCCAAGCGGCCAACGACATCATGCATGATCGTGGTGTTTCGCTTCCCTGTTTTGGAATCATTGGTGCTAAAGGGCAGGGTAAGACATGGGTGGCCAGACAGTTGGTTCTCGATCCAGCCATCTCGCAGTTATTGCCAAGCGGTGTGTTGGCCAAGGAGGCGACGACCAAGCTGCATTGGATCGGGCCTGCCGCTCCTGACGCATTGGATTCGGTCCGTGAGATCTATCTGGCTTGCCCATCCAAGAGCATGCTTGATTTTAATCGTCCCTACATGGTTTTAGACACACCTGGATACACCGACGAAGATCCAAGCGCTGCGGCGATCGCAAAAGAGGCGATGAGCTTGGCTCCGATAAAACTGCTCGTTGCACGGCGAGATCAATTGCGTAGTGCGATTCATGTGCAATTGGCTGCCTTGACCGAAGGCTCGGTTTGTTTGCCGATCATCACCTGTGTTGCGCAAGGCGAACTGAGTGGTGATCAAGGGCATGCAAGCAGCTTGCAGCGCGACATCGAGTGGTACATCGCGGCCCTTAGCACCAGTGCTCCAGGCACCCGATTCCTAGAACCGATTCTCGTGGGAGACTTTGAGGCTCTTGGGGATGAGCGAGGTATCGCTGGTAAGTTGCAAAGCGATTTGGTGTCTAGACTCGCTCATGAGGACCTTAAGGTAGCATCGGCGACCAAGTCGCTTCGTCTGAGAACCGCCAGCGATCGATTGCGTTCCAAGGTTTCCGAAGCAATACAGAGCCAGGTTCCCCAGCTTGCTGCTGCGATCACTCAGCTTGCGTCGACAGCCGACGCGTTGCCTAGCCAAGCCATCGAGATGGTGCTCGGTTCAAAGCAAGTGCTGCGCAACGCGATCCGCGATCGCATCCGTGGTGAACTCCTCTCAGGTACCGGACTTTTTTGGTTCCCATACAGAACGCTTCTTGGGATCTTAGGGTTTACCCATGGAGCTTGGGATCGCTTGATTCTGTCGATGACCGGTAGCCTGCCATCGATCTTCGGTACCTTTTTAACTTGGGCAAAGAACTTGAGCACTTCGCGTCAAGCGCA
Organism: Pirellula sp.; assembly: GCA_040381975.1. GTDB lineage: Bacteria > Planctomycetota > Planctomycetia > Pirellulales > Pirellulaceae > JBKCUI01. The sequence goes on along the minus strand of JBEIGI010000001.1, from coordinate 154,520 downwards.
TCAAGAGTTGCAGGAGGGGATCAAGGAGTATTTGACCAAGCAGATACAAGATCGACTTTTGCCTGCGCAACAGGAGTTTTATCGGGCGATCGATCGGATTGGTGGAACAAATCGGGATGTGCACCGAATCGATTCGGGGCTGAGGATTCGCATGAGCGGAATCGATGCGCTGCAGGTTCATGCGCGCGGGGTGTTCGATGAAACGTTTAGCAAGTACCGGATTCCGCGTTGGTTGCTTCAGTTGCTCGGGCTATTGGCATCGCTGGTCTTTTGGGCTTTGATGGCAGGACCGATCATCGCCATCTATCGGCAGTATTTTTTAGCGACGATGCATGCATGGAGCCAAGGGACAAAGGATCTTTCGGAGTTCCCGAGTCCCAAAGCGACGATGATGCTCACGGCCTTTGGGATATCCACCCTACCTGTGCTGATCATCGCTATGCTGGTGATGGGTTGGTTTCAGAGGGCCAAGCGACTCGATGCGATCGCCGAAGAGATCTACTCGGCGGAGCTTCAGAAGGTCGAATCGCTCAAGCGTGATGGAACGATCAAGCTATACTACGAGGACCCATTGCTCCAAAGCGCCGAGTATTTGACATCGCTCTAGCGGGTTCCGTTTTGGGAATGGGCGATTAGGGAATTCGGAACTCTTGAAGTTTGCCTGCGATTTCAAAGGCGATTTCGAGGGCCTGCTCGTAGTTTAAACGCGGATCGACTTGGGTTTCGTAAGCGACATTCAGGTCCGATTCGGTCAGTTTGCGAGATCCGCCTGTGCACTCGGTGACGTTGTCTCCGGTGAGTTCAAGGTGGGCTCCACCCAAGCTCGATCCACAAGCATGATGGATTCCAAACGAGAGACGCAGTTCATCGACGATGTCGTCAAAGCGACGTGTTTTGCGCCCATGCTGAGTGGCGATGGTGTTTCCATGCATCGGGTCGCAAACCCAGAGCACAGTTCGCTGCGAATTGCGCAACGCTTCGATAATCGGTGGCAATTTTGATTCGATCTGATTTCTGCCCATGCGATGGATGAGGGTCAAACGACCGGGTTCGTTGTCAGGGTTTAGGTGCTTCGCCAAGTCGACGACTTCGTCTGGATGGGCGCTTGGACCGATCTTGACCCCGATTGGATTACGGATACCTCGAAAGTATTCGACGTGAGCTCCTTGTAGCGAGCGGGTTCGTTCACCGATCCATGGCATATGAGTTCCCATGTTGTAGTAACCCACACCCCGTATGCTTGCTCGTGTCAGCGCCGATTCGTAGGGCAAGAGCAGAGCCTCATGCGATGTAAAGAAATCAACACGCTTGAGTTCATTGACCGTTGCGCCGCCCAGGATCGTTTCCATGAAGCGAAGAGCAGAGCCTAGGGAGTTGACCAGTTCGCGGTACCGTTTGGCAACTTCGCCTTTGACTTCGTTGACAAAAAGCAGATTCCAGTTTTCGGGATGATGCAGATCCGCAAAACCACCTTCGCTAAGGGCGCGGATAAAGTTCAACGTGGCCGCCGAGCGTTCATAGCCTCGAACCAGCCGCAGTGGATCTGGTCTACGGGACTCAGGGTTGAAGTCAAACCCATTGACGATGTCACCTCGATAGCATGGTAGTTGAACACCTCCGATGGTTTCCGTATCGCTCGATCGAGGCTTGGCATATTGTCCTGCGATTCTTCCGACTCGCACGATCTCTTTGCGAGACGCAAAAACGATGACCAAGCTCATCTGCAATAGGAGCTTGAGTTTGCTTGCGATCTGCTCGGTTTGGCATTGTTGGAAAGATTCCGCACAGTCACCACCTTGGAGCATCCAGGCTTGACCGAGTTGGGCAGCGGCGAGTCGATCCTTGAGGTGATCGATTTCCCAACTGGTTACCAGGGGTGGGAGTTTTTCAAGTTGTTCGACGGCTCGTAGCAGTTCTGCTTCGTCCGAGTATTTGGGTTGTTGGGCGGCGGGAAATTGCTTCCAAGAAGCGGGAGTCCAGGTGTCGTTCATTGAGTGGTTCAAGAAAGGAAATGGTAAGCTTTAGTAGCCGCCGGGAGTCGAGAAATCGTTGGTTCCGGGAGCAAAGTCGTTGTGGTACTCAGCCGCCTTATTGAGAAATCGCGTAAAGTTTTTCTCCCAAACAAGATCAACATCGCCGATCGGGCCGTTTCGCTGTTTGGCGATAATGACCTGGGCTTGTCCGGCAAACTCTACGGCTTTGTCTGGTTTATGATAGTACTCTTCGCGGTGGATGAACATGACCACGTCGGCATCCTGCTCGATGGCACCCGATTCTCGCAGGTGGCTTAGTCGTGGTCGATGGTCTTTGGAGTCTTCGGCTTGACGGTTTAGCTGGGAGAGGCAGAGCACAGGAACATTCTGTTCGCGGGCAAGCATCTTGAGTTTTCTAGCAATTTTTGCGACCTGTTCTTGGCGTTGGTCTTTGGAGTTATCTGGTTCGATCAGTTGCAGATAATCGATGACGATCAACCCGAGTTTCTTTCCAGTCTTCTGGTTTTCCATCTTGGAGATGCGCCTTGCCACTGCAGCGATTTCGCTGACGGTTCGGCTTGGAGAATCGTCGATGTATAAAGGAGCTACAGAGATATCTGCTGCATTCTTGATGAGCCGTTGTTGTTCTTCATGAGTGATGGTACCGACTCGCATGCGTGAACCATTGACTCGAGCGATGGAACACAAGAGTCGGTCGACAAGTTCGATCGAATTCATTTCCAAGCTAACAAACAGGGTAGGGGCCTGTTCTTTCATCGCGACTTGTTCAGCGATGTTCATGGCAAAGGCGGTCTTACCCATACTTGGACGAGCCGCTAGGATCACCAATTCACCGTTGTGCAGGCCGCCGGTCATGGTATCGAAATCCCTGAAGTGGGTCATGACCCCCGAGGCTAGTTGTTCACCCTGCATGCGCGAGTCGATCCGTTCGAGCGACTCTTTGAGGATCGCCGAGACGCTTTGGGCTTGGTTCGAACTGCGTTCATCTTGAATCTGAAAGATTTCCTGCTCGGCGCTAGCGAGCAATTCTTTCGAATCGATCGTCGTGTCGTAAGCATTCTGAAGGATCTTGGTCGATGCCTCGATCAATCTTCGAACGACGGCTTTGGATTGAACGATTTCAGCGTAGTAAACCGAGTGGGCTGCATTGGGAATGCTGTGGGCCAAATCGGCTAGGTAAGGGGCTCCACCGATGAGATCGAATTGATCTGTTGATTTGAGTTGATTGACAAGCAGAGCGATGTCAACACGTTTCCCTGAATCGTACAAGCCTGACATGGCTTGGTACAAAATTCGATGAGCATCGTCGTAGAAATCATCAGGCCTGAGGATCAGCGTCAGCTCGTTAAGGCAATCGGAATTCAAAAGCACGCATCCAAGCACGGCTTTTTCAGCCGTCAGATCATAGGGAGGCGATCGCCCGATCAAAGAAGCCCCATCGGTGCTCGGAGCCTGGCGTCGTTTTTGGCTCTGTTCGCCTCGCTCGCGTCGATTCTCAATGCTCACGATCCATCGCTCCGTCTGGGGCTGATACTCCTGGATAAAGTCACTGGCCAGATTCTATCCGACTTGCACACAAGGGAAACGCAAACCCTAGATTTTGTGGCTTTGATCCGTGTCAGGACTAAGGAGCGCCAAAGGGATCGTCATTACTAGCACCGACAGGAGCCGAAGAAGGAGCCCCGAAAATATCGTCGTTGTTGGTATTGGGAGTGGCCGCGGGCTTTGCTGCTTGGCCGCTGGTGCCAGATTTGGAGGCTTCAGCGGATTTTTTGCTCGGGTTGAAAATCGTTGGTTGCAACGCCCCTTGTTCCCGCAAACAACTGATATGTCCATCTTTGGTTGCGATGAACAATCGATCCGTGACGCTATTGGGAATCACTAGGTCGACCAGTGCAGAGGATGTTCCATCCACTTGACCATCGGAAGTTCGAAGACGGCTGAGTGATCCACGATCATTTTGCACAAACAGGTGGTCTTTTCCCACACCTAGGATTTGATCGACGTGGCCAATGTAGCTACCCCAGAGTTGTGTTCCAGTCTTGAGGTCCAAGGCCACGACCCGACCGTCATCCGACAGGATGAAAGCATGCTTGCCATCGCATACCGGTGTTCGATTCGTAGGCATGGCAAGATTCACTCGCCAAAGGTAAGAACCCGTCCGCGATGTTGTCGCATGAATAACTGTCCCGTACATGCTCGTAAACAAAAAGCCTTGCGGTGTGGCAACCGGCTTGCTATCCAAGGGTTCGTCGACATTGACTTTGGCCCAAAGTTTCGGGACGTTTTCATTGTGGACTAGATACATTGCATTCTTGGATGTCCAAGCCATGAACTCGCGATCTGCAGAAATCGCAAGGCCTCGACGGTTTTCTACACCGGCTCGAAGGATTGCCGGAGCAATCACAGGGTTGTCGACGTTGTAACCGACCAAGCGCCCTTCGGTCGATGGAACAATGATTCGTTTCTCGAGGGACGCTGCCGAGCCTGAAGGAGTAAAGGCTAGTCGTCCGGTGTTGATCATGTTGCCGGTCTTGAGATCCATCGCATAGAACGCATTCCCATTGACAACCGTGACGAAATCATCGGAGACACCCGGGCCGTAAATGTTCAAGTCGGCTCGAGGTACTGAGCTTTGCCAAAGCAGTTCTCCCGTCTCTCCATCGATCGCAGTGACCACACCGTTGCTTGCAAGACCTACGACATAGGTCACTGGCTGGCTGACGACTTTGGTGGTGGCTTTCTTGCCGAGCACTGCGTAGGTTTTGATAAGTTTGTCGGCTTGTGCTTTGGCCCCTTCGAGACCCAAGACGGGCACGGGCCCTGAGGTCTTGCCTTCAAGAATCTTCTTGTCGAGGGCCTCTCGGTCGACTCTTCTGGCGTCAATTCTTTCTATCAGTCGATTGCCGACAAACACATCCACATATTCTCGGCGATCCGATGAGTGAGGCCAAACGACCAGACTTTCGGCGCCTTGAGCAAGCCCAGCACCACCGATGCTATTTTCCCACATGAGCTCCAAGCCAAGGGGAGCGACCGATCGCTCATTGATCTGGGCTTGTGCCGATCCGATGAACAAGCAGACCAGGAGCGTCGAGAGCACCTGCACACAACGGCCAGAACGGATCGGTTGTTTATTGGTCATACTAGATTTCGACCTCAGTCGGGAAAAGAAGGAAGGCTTCGAGTCGTATCATCGTACTCGGTCGCCTTGGAAATGCGAGTTTTTTCGCTCTGGTGGGAACATACCGAACCACCGAGGTCAATTATTCGGGAAATTCATGCAGTGATAGCTCAAACCCGATAAAAACGCCAAAAAACGCGGGGACAGACACCGATTTTTTTGGACGAAAATTCGATAGGCCAAGCTCAAGGCAATAGACTGGTATTTAACTTGCTAATACTCGCAAGGAGGTTCTTTCGACGATCCTCAACACGACGCAACTGCGTCGGAATTCCAGGTGTCACGAGGGCTTCGACAAGTTTTCAAGCTTTGGAGGACTCGCCATCAAATCCAGGACAAAAGGAAATGCTTACCAGGAGAAAACCGCCAAGCCTGATTAATTGGCAATAAAGCTAGAAAAATCCAAACTTAACGCCGGAAAATTTGACGCTTGGGGCGAGCCTGTTTACGATCTACAGATGGAATTTAGAGACTCACACCAGGAGCTCGGTAATCGAGGTTGTTCATGGCACGCGATCGCAATTTGTATGTTTGGCAGGCTTACGTCGTTGTCATGTCGTTTGTCAGCCTGCTTTGTATTGGGGCACTGTGCTACGTAATCTTCCAATCGGGCACAAACTCCAAGACGGTTGAAGCGGCCCAGGCCCAAGCGAGGGCTTCGGACGATAAGTTGCGGGAGGAAGTCAAGAAGTCCCAGTTGCTTGAGATGGTACTGGGCGCCAAGCAATCGAGCCAAGCGGAGTTTGACCAGTTGTCTCAATCTTTCTCAGGCAATGCTGAGATTACCAACATCCAAAAGAAATACCTTGCGGACATGGGACTTCTTGGTCCCAACGTGACAGACAAAAACTATCTCAAGCTTGTTGAAACCCTGATGCAGACGGTTCGCGAACGGAACTTGCAGGTCGATGCTCAAGCCAAGCGAGAAGAGGACTTGAAGGCAAAATACGACGCGACGATCAAACAAGAGACCGAAGCCCGTGAGGCGGAGCGTAAGCGAGCCAATGAGCTTGCTCAGCAGCTCGAACAGACCCAAGTTGCTTACGCTCAGAAAGAGAAAGAGCGCCAAGACGAGATCACCAAGATCCAGCAAGATCGTCAGAAGCTAGCACAACAAGCCGAGTCCGAAAAGAGAACGTATCTTGCTGAAATTGACAAGCTAACCAAGAAGCGTGACGAGCTTGCTAAGCAAAACGAGCAACTCGGGAAGCAACTCGAAGAGATCAAAGGTGAAGACTTCCAATACGTTCAAGGGAAGATCACCGAAGTCGTCGACGGAGGACAAACGGTTTACCTGAACCTTGGTCGAGCCGACGGATTGCGTCCAGGCGTTCGATTTGCGGTACTTGATGACGACACATCGAAAGTGGCTGATGTTGCACCTAAGGCCAGGATTGAGGTTGTCGAAGTCAACCAACAGACCGATCACCTTTCCAGAGCCAGAGTTCTTCCCGATCGATTTCCCACAACCATTCTCCGAGGCGATCGCATTTACTCTCCGGCTTGGCAACCAGGCCGTAAAGTTTCCTTTGGATTGGTTGGGAAGCTCGACATCAATGGTGACGGCAGGGATGATCGAGACACGGTCAAGGCTCTGATCGCTCAGAACGGCGGTGACGTATCGGTCGATCTGCGGCCTGATGGAAGAATGGAAGGTAACCTCAACGTCAACACCAGGTGGTTGGTCGTCGGTGACGATTTCAAGGTCCTCGGAGGACAACTCGATGCAGCAAGCGAAGTCATGGCCAAGCGTCGGTTGGAAATCGAGCAGCAAGCCAAATCGATGGGTGTTAGCCGTATCAACTTGGACAAACTCATGGGATATCTTCGTGGTTCGAATGATGAGGACATCGTACCCCTGGGCAGCGCAACGCGGGCCGACGACTTCAAACGACGTGACCCGCCACCACCGCCGAGCCGTGGTAGGGTTTCGGGATTGTTCCAATCTCCCGACGGGCAAGCTTCTCCGAAGTGATCGCTCTGGAGTAAATCGAATCCATTTGAACCCATCGCTGATGCTTGGTCGTTTGGTTGATGTTCAGACTCAAGACGGGATCAAGTTGCATGGGTTCCTGACCAGTGCCAATGCCGATCGAAGATGGATTTGGCTTGTGGTTCATGGTGTCAACGGTAACTTTTATGGTAGCACGCTCCTGAGTGAACTCGGGCAATGCGTGCAAATGCTCGGGCATGATGCTCTGTTAGTGAATACCCGAGGTCATGATCTGGCGACCTTTGGGTCTGCCGATTATCCGGCTCGGATGGGCTCGATGTTCGAGACGATTTCTGATGGCCAGATCGACCTAGTTACGTGGATTCGATTCTGCAAACAATTGGGTTATGAGAACATCGGTTGCATTGCCCATTCGCTCGGAGCAGTCAAGGTGTCATTCGCTCTAGCACACAGTTCACAGGGGCCTGAGATTGAATTGGCTCGATTTGTAGCTGTATCCCCTCCGAGACTCAACACGGAGTTGCTTTTGAACGACTCAGCCAAGCGTGAGGTTTTCGATCAGCAGTTGCAGGAGGCGAGAGCTTGGTGCGAGAAGGGGTTCCCTCACCACATCATGAGGGTACGTTTCCCACTGGCTAATTGGGTGTCGGCAGAAACCTTTTTGGATAAGTACGGTAGCGGTACAAAATACGATTACTTGGATTACTGGTCCAAGATCAAGACCCCGACGTTTTGGGTTTTTGGCCAACAGGAAGTCCGTCAAGGATCAGTGAACTTTCGGGATATGGATCAGCAACTGCTGACGGCTTTTGGATCGGCAAACCACGGGGCTCATCACTTGAGCGTGATACCTGAAGCAGATCATTCTTATCGGGGTAAACGCGATTTGCTCGGAGAAGCTCTTCGGGCCTGGATTCAATCGGATTTCTAAGAAGAAACATTCATAGAGTCGGTTTGCACACGGTTGCTAGCCCGGAAACCGCGACCACGTCGGTGGGCACCCCTTGAAAACAGGCTACAATTCGCAGTCAACAAGAACGCACTGGCTGTTATTAGTTTCTTCCCAAACCCATTTTTAATCTACCATGACCTCTGCCTCCCCCGCTTGGCTTGCTAGCCCTAACGACATCACCGAAGCCAAGAAAAGACTCGATCAGCACACGGTTGAGACCGTCCAGTGGCACTTCCACGAATCGACGGGTTCTCCGTTTTGGCTTGGTAAGAAAGCCGAGCTGAAGTTTGATCCGCTCAAGGAGGTCAAAGGCTTTGACGATTTGAAGAAGTTTCCGATGTTTGAAGACGAGTGGCTCCGGGGTGGACCTGTCGAGCGTTGGATTCCGAAAGGTCTTGCGGGAAAGCCAACTTACGTCTTTGAAACAGGTGGTACAACGGGCATCCCTAAGAGCCGCGTGGTGATCGATGACTTCCGGATCGATTACGAGCTCTTCAGCCACACGTTGCCTGACGAGTATTTTCCCAAAGGAGCCAATTGGCTTATGCTCGGCCCATCGGGTCCAAGGCGATTGCGGCTAGCCGTAGAGCACCTGTGCCAGTACCGAGGCGGTATTTGTTTTTGTATCGACCTAGACCCTCGCTGGGTGATTAAGCTTATTAAGAAGGGTTGGATGGAGCATCTTGAGGAGTACAAGAAGCACTGCATCGACCAAGCGATCACGATCTTGACAGCCAATCACAACATCAAGTGCATGTTTGCAACTCCGAAGTTGCTCGAAGCTCTTGCGATGGGACTAGCTGAAAAGGGGACCACGATCCGTGAATGCGGTATCACTGGTATCTTCTCAGGTGGAACGGAGTTCACGCCTCAGTGGACTCGCTTCTGTGTGGAAGAGCTCCTCGAGGGCCTCCCAGATCAAAGTGGTGTGTACATGACACCAACGTACGGCAACACGTTGATGGGATTGGCTTGTTCTAGGCCGATCACCGATCAAGACAACTACACGATCGCTTACTATGCTCCAGAGCCACGCGCGGTTGTTGAAATCGTCGACTTTGATGATGCAAACAAGATCGTCGAGTATGGCAAAACTGGGCGAGTGAAACTCTATACCATGACCAAAGAATTCTTTGTTCCTGGCTTTCTCGAACGAGATGAAGGGGAACGTGAACTGCCATTTGCCAAGTATCCCTGGGACGGTGTCTCGGGTGTTCGTCCCTTCCACGGCTTTGCTTCCTCGACAACCGTCGGCGTCTACTAATCGATCAGCCTCTAAAAGAACCATTTGACCATGTTAACGATTCAGCCACTGCGTTGGGGCAAGCCCTACAATTCCTTGGACACTTTCGATGTGATCCATTTCGATACCGGTGAGTCGATCGCAAAGATCGGACAAGTCACCGGCGGGATGGTGCAACTCGACATGCGTAAGGCCGAGCAGGCAAGAAAAGCACTTCGCAAGTTTTCCTGCGATGATCTGATCCAAAAGTGCCAAAAAGCTGCGCAGCTATTCGAGCATGAACCACTGCCGGTTGGGGATGGGATTCAAAGCGTCAGCGACTTTATCCATCAACAGTCGGCTAGCACGGGTCTGCCTGAGCACATGTGCCAAAGCAACATGAAAAAGAATTGCTTTGTGCTAAGCAACATGGGCAAGATTCTCGATTGCTTGACACGCGGTTTGCCGCTGAGCGTCTACACGCAAGGCTATGGAGAAGAGGGACGAGGTGTAACGGTCAGTTACCAGTGCCAATCGCCTGTGCTCGGTGCGGTTCTTCCAAACAACTCTCCAGGTGTGCACACGCTGTGGCTCCCTGCTGTACCACTACAGGTTGGGCTTGTGCTCAAACCTGGTTCTCAGGAGCCCTGGACACCCTACCGCATGATTTCAGCGTTTATCCAAGCCGGGATACCTGCAGAAGCGTTCTGTTTGTATCCAGGTGGGCATGATGTCGGTTCGACGATCATGAGCAAGTGCGAGAGGAGTATGATCTTCGGCAGCGCACAGACTGTTCAGCAATACTCGGGGAACCCGAGGGTCCAAGCCCACGGACCTGGGTTTTCCAAGATCCTACTCGGGGACGATGTGGTCGACCGTTGGGAGGACTACCTAGACATGATGGTCGAGAGCGTTGCGAGCAACTCCGGACGCGGATGCATCAACTGTTCGGGCATTTGGGCTTCTCGGCATACCAAGAAAATTGCCGAGGCGATTGCGGCGAAGATTGGGCCGATGGAAGCGCTTCCTCCGACGGATCCGAAAGCCGAGTTGGCAGCTTTTACCAACAAGCAAATGGCAACGGGAACTTGGGCAATGATCCAACAAGATCTTGCGGAATCTGGCGTTACGGATATGACCGCATCGTATGGGCCAAGGCTCATCGAGAAAGAGCGTTGCGGTTATTTGCGACCAATGGTCATCCATGCGGACTCACCAACTCGGGGAGTCGCTGCGAAAGAGTATATGTTCCCATTTGTGTCGGTCGTTGAGTGTCCGCAAAAGGACATGATCAAATCGATCGGTCAGACCCTCATCGGCACGGCTCTCACCCATGATCCTATCTGGATCGATGAGCTTACCAATGCCGTGAATATCGATCGACTCAATATCGGTGCGATTGCGACGAATCGACTCAATTGGTTGCAACCTCACGAAGGGAACCTTACAGAGTTTCTCTTCCGAAACCGAGCCTACCAGATTGCCAAGTAGGTCATAGGCGTTGATCAACCGATACTGCAACTAGCTAACAAATTGTCCGCTCCCCAGCGGACAACGTCTTGCGTTGGCAACCCTGTCTCATCTTGGATCCTCTGGATCTCATACCGGGCTTCTGCATCGCCCAGTCCATGCGAATTGATGGCGATGCAACGAACCCGCACTGGTCCCAAAGCCCCACCTGCGCAAGCGATGCTTTCGTACATGGCTACCACATCCTTAAGAGGGGGAATCTTGACCCATTTGAAATCGCGCAAGTGATGCATTTGAGCGCGATGAACCAAGACAAGGTCGGTAGGTTGCGATCCTCGCAAGAGCGGCAGTGTCGCCGTTGACGCAGGGTTCAGCAGTGAGCCTTGTCCTTCGATAAACACCACATCGCGACCTTGCGAGCAAGCGATGAGTTCTTGCTGGACAGCGCCTGAGGCAAAGTCGACTCGGATGGCATCTAGGGGGATTCCGTCGCCTTCGAGCATCACTCCGGTTTGCCCAGTGGCCATGAACTTCGATCGAACCCCTTTGGCGACCGCTGCTCTATGAAAGGCGATGGCTGCCGACATTTTGCCGATCGACATGTCCGTACCAACAAAAAGCACACGTTTGCAATCTAGAAGACGTGCTAGTCCCATACCCGAGACAAGTCCTGTGGGTTCTTTGCGTATGTCCCAGATCCACTTGCCATCTTGGACATGGGGAGCCAAGCGTGGATCATTGGCTAAGGATGTGTGTAATCCGTTGAGGATATTGAGCCCACCATCGAGCGAGGCTTGCATATCAGGGATCCAGTCCTCGGGGAGCTTGCCTCCGAGAGCCGCAAGGCCCAATGCAAGCGTTTGCGGTTCATAGGCCAGTGCCTCTTGGGCACTAGCGACGATGGGTATCTGGCGATCCAAAGGGATACCGGTCAGTTCAGCGAGATTGCCGCCGGCCGTCAATCGATCGATGACTACCACGCACCTCTCGGGGGCAAACCTAAGAAGGGCTAAACCCGTTTTGCCATGGATACCGGTGATGCCTCCGTGCAGGAGGATAGCAAGGCGGTCACTGGCATCGTATTGAGGGTGTTTAGGCATGGGTAACTCCAAGTCCTGGTATTTGGCGATTTATAAGGAATCCATCGTCGAATCGGCAACCGACGAAGGGATCGTCTTTGAGGTTCAAGTGGCTATCAAGATCAACATAGTCGACGAGGCTAGCGAGTTGGTGTGCGGCCGAGTTTCCTAGGCTCGTTTGGGAGTAACATCCTAGCATCAGTTTCAAATGATGGGCACGGGCTGTGTGGATCATTCGAAGGGCTTCGGTCAGTCCACCGCACTTGAGGATTTTGATGTTGATCCCGCTGCAGCGACCGACTAGGCCCGGGATGTCTTTCGAGGTACGGCAACTTTCATCGGCCATGATCGGTAGGCTTGCGTTTTGATGGACTTGCGCCAAAGCATCAAGGTCGCCCGGGTCGGTGGGTTGCTCGATATGATCCACACCGCGTTTGGCAAGCCACTGAGACATCTCGATCGCATCGGCGATGTTCCAACCGCCGTTGGCATCGACGCTTCGATGCACGTTTTCTGGAAGGAGTTTCTCTAAGGCCTCGAACATCGCTTTGTCGGCCTCGATACCTTCCGGAGAACCCATCTTCACTTTGACTGCCCGAATCACGCCTAGTTCGAGCCACTTCGTCCAACGCTGCTGGGCTGATTGAGGGGACTGGATTCCGATGGTCACCGACGTTGGCACGAGGGAGTTTTGGGAAAGCCCGAGCAATCGCCAAACGGGCTGTCCACAAGCTTTTCCGCACCAATCCCAGATCGCCATATCGATTCCGGCAATTACCGAAGAAGCGATTTTTTGCTCAACGAGAGTGTCGTGGATTTGTTCCCGTTGCCAAGGTTCGAAGGATCTGAGGATCACGGAGGCTCGTGAGACTTCCTGTTCGAGCAAATCGTAAGACTGGGTCGTGTAGGGGATCGAAAACTCTGCTGCTTCGCCGAAACCTTCGAGCCCATCTTGCAAAACGCGAACTTCTAAGTTCTTGGAACTAGATTGGGTGCCTCGGCTGATCGCAAGAGCCACGCGTTTATGGACTTGGAAACCTTTACAAGTTAACTTCACTTTTCCACTCCATACGATAATGCGATCCAATTTTGGGAATATCGAAACGATCACCGACGACCTTCCAGCCGTTGGCAGAGTAAAAGGGTACCGCCGATTCTCGCGCCTTGCACCAGAGTTTCCAATGATGCTTCTTGGCGAGGTTGGCGACAAACGCTAGCAACTGGCTACCGATTCCTTGGCCCTGTAGTTCATTGAGTACAGCCATACCTCGCAATTGAACCCAAGGTTCTGGGTTCTGAGTAGGTTCTGGGGGCATGACGGTCAAGCATCCGACGGGTTGGGTGTTACGATAAGCGACGATGTGGAGCGTATCTGGGTTTTCGTCGCCTGCAAAGAGGGTTTCTTCGTAGGGTAGCCCTAAGGGTTCTCGGAGAACCAAGTAGCGTACATGACGAACCGAAGTTATTTCATCCAGACCGCGAGACTGACAGATCGTTACTACCTGCATGCAAATATTCTTAAAGCCAATGAAAGAAAACTGTCGCCTGTAGGTGCGTGGCTAATTGGATCCTTTACCTAACTGCATTTCCAATTCAGCGGATAGTGCCTTGAGTTCCAAGGGATCTTTGGCTGCCAATTCCTCCCTTGACGATTCTTCAATGCCTAGGTGTCGCTGAAAAAACCGTATGAGTCCGATGGTTTCCCCTATTTGGATCCCTTCCTGACGGCCCTCCTGACGGCCCTCCTGGCGGCCCTCCTGAAGGCCCTCCTGAAGGCCCTTTTCTCGGCCCTCAACAAGACCAACTCTCATCAACCATTGCTGGTCGCGTAACCTTTTTTCACGATTGTCGTACATGTTTTTGTCCTCCGTTATCCTGGCGATCCGATCGATGGTGTCGGTTGCTTTGAGAAATGCGGGTTGAGGGAATAGACTCCTAAGTGTCTTTGAATCGAATTCCTGTGCATGACGTAACCAAAACAACCAGCGATCCAACAGGCTAGCTTGGGCTAAGTTACTCCTTTGCAGATTATACCAACCTAGCTCTAAAGTGTGAATTTCAGAGCTTATTATCCACCTCAAGCCACTATCGGCCTGGAATCGGTCGCCACTGATTCGAGCCGCGAGAGTCGCTTGGGCCCAATGATGAATTTCCCGAAGAGAGTCGTCCAGCAGTTCCCGGACGTGCATCGGGTAAGCCGCCTCCGGAGATCATGCTTGCTCCCGGATTGGCAGCCATGCGAGAACTGGGATTGCGACCCTGCAACTTGGCAATCTCTCGCTCGCTCTCTCCGAGCCGTCGTTCGAGCTGCATGTTGCGCTGCTCGAGCTCCTCGGCTCGTTTCTTTTGACTTCGGTACTCCGAAAGCAATCGCTCGCTCTCGATCTGGTACTGACGCATCGCATGGTTCCCAGGCCACTGCTGACACCCAACGCTACTTGCCACCACGCTCAGCAAAAAGCATAGCAACACGCTGCGTGTCGGTAGAGTTTTTCGAGTCCCTGCCTGCATGGAACGGTTCCTGTGGAATTACCTATTCATCTACGATCCTAGGATGTAGCAATTCCATCGCGCCAAGCGAAAGGCCATTTTTCGGAAAAACTAGCTTGAAGCCAACATGCTTAGCTATCTTCACTCGATTGCCAGCATTGTTCGGGTGCAATCACCGGGCCTATCGACTATCATAGAGCGACTCGATTTCTAGCCCAAGAGAAACCGTCCTACCTCAGCGACCCCTCCCTCGATCCAATACTAATACCGACCATGCGTCTGTCCCCTGCCTCCAAGCTTTGGATCGCATTTGTGCTTTTGATCCAATGCCTGATCCCGCAAAGCCTCGCACAAAATTCAAAAGATGCCGATTCCCGAGCTGCAGAGCTTGAAAAAACCTTCTCAGCCTCGGTGCAAAGCGTTGTTCAGAAATATTGCAGCAAGTGTCATAACGAAAAGGTAAATGAAGCCGAAGTCGATTTGACGCAGTGGACCAATTGGGATCATGTGAAAAAACAGACTCGCACACTAACACGAGTCCTCGAGCAATTTCAAACCCAGCAAATGCCCCCACCCGAGGAACCTCAACCGTCCTCAGACGAACGGCAAATAGTCACCCGATGGTTGGAAGCTTGGCTATCCCTCCAAGCCGAACGTAATGCGGGGGATCCGGGCCCGGTGATCCTCCGAAGACTCAACAACGCCGAATACACCAACACGATTAGGGATCTAACCAATATCGCCGAAATCCAACCGGCCAAAGAGTTTCCCGCCGATAGCGCAGCCGGTGAAGGTTTTTCAAATACCGGTGCAGCGCTGGTGATGTCTCCATCGCTGGTTCGCAAGTACCTCGATGCAGCCAAGTCGATCGCCGAGCATGTGGTCTTGCTCCCCGATGGCATCACCTTTGCCGCCAACCCTTCCCGGTCGGATATGACCAACGCAACGCTCGAAGAAATCCGACGCTTCTATGCTCCATTCAGCGATCAATCAGGGGGTGCAAAGGTCAATCTCCAAGGGATCGTCTTCGAAACCAATCAAGGTGGCCGATTGCCGATCGAGAAGTATCTAGTCGCTACCTTGAAAATCCGCGAGACTCTCAAATCCAATCCTCAAGCCAACCCGAATGACATCGCAACTTCGATCGCATCGATTGCCGATTCTGATGGCTTAAACACAAAGTACTTAACCACACTCTGGAGTCAACTCAACGATCCAAACGCAAAAGGCCTACTGGCAACCATTCAAAAACGTTGGCAAACCACCGAAATCAACTCGCCCGATGCGCTGATTGCTGAAGTTCTCTCGTGGCAAAAGGCTCTTTGGAGATTTTCAAGCGTCGGTCATATCGGCAAACGCGATGGCCCCAAAGCTTGGCAAGAACCGGTCAATCCGATTCGCAAGGAGCAAGAGCTACGATTGCCAATTTCAAAAGACCTTAGCAACCAAGACGTCCTGCTTTATTTGCAGGTTTCCGATGCGGGAGACGGGAATCAAGACGATGCCGTCGTCATCGACAACCCCCGACTCGTCGCACCTGGTCGACCCGATCTGCCATTGCGAAACCTCGATGCGTTCGTTCAAACCTTTCAAAGCCAGCAGAAGATTTGGATTGGCCAAACCGAATCGATCCTCATGGCCCTCGACGGTTGGATTGAGAATCCCCAAGGCATATCGCTTGAGCAGCTAGCCACGCAGATCCAAGCTCCTGCAGCGATTGTCAAAGCGTGGGCTCGCACCCTGGGCCTATCGGATAACTCTGATCCAATGTCGAATGCGAACCCGACTCGTAGGCGACTGGCCAATAAGTCCGAAAGCATGTCTGGCTTGGCATTTGTTACCGGCTGGGTTGCCGAAGACGCATTAAGCATCGTCGCAAACTCTTCGGATCAGCACGTGCGCATCCCGGGTAATATGCCACCGAAGAGCATTGCAGTGCATCCATCCCCATCTCGATCGATCTGTACATCATGGAAGGCTCCGATGGCGATGAAGATCGATTTCCAAGCCTTAGTACGCCATGCGCATACCGAGTGTGGAAACGGGATCGCTTGGCGAGTCGAACTCAGACGAGGTTCACTAAGCCAGGTTCTCTCGTCAGGTTTTTCGGCAGGGGCCAAAGATGTACCGATCGGACCCCACAAGTCGCTAAGAGTTCGCGCCAAGGATGAATTGGTGCTGGTCATCGAACCGAGAGACTCGAACCACTCATGCGATTTAACAGCCATCGACATGACCATTACCGCTTTGCAAACAGCCAATTCGCCAGAAGAGACTTGGAACCTTACTCAGGATCTGCACCCAAATATCTTGGAGTCCAATCCACATGCCGACTCCAAGGGCCGTCCAGGCGTATGGGAGTTCTTCAGCCAGCCGGCGATGGGCAATCAAGCCTCACAACAAGATGGCCTGATACCTCCCGAGAGCCTGCTTGCCAAATGGTTCAATGAACCCGATGTGTCGGTTCGCAAGCAACTCATCAGCAATCTGCTTAAGCTGTTGCTCGATCCAACGAGCGTACCTGCAGATAGCCCTGATGGATTGCTGGCCCGTCGGCTCCCATCGGCCTCTGGCCCTTTTTTCATGGCGGCAATCGAATCCAGTATTGAGCCAAATGCCGGGAATACTTCTGAGATACAAAAGTCATCCGATGCGATTCGATACGGTTGGAACGCATCGATGTTCGGAGCCGAAGTTGCAGAGGCTAAACTCTCCGAAAATCAGGTGCTAGTGCGGGCTCCAGAAATTATCGAGATTCGATTGCCTGCGAGCATCGCCGCTGGTGCCCAGCTGGTCGCATCGGCCTCGTTGCATCCAGTGGCTGGAAAAAATGGGAGCGTCCAAGTCGCCTTAAGTGATCGCAAGCCCGAGCAAGGAGCCGGGCCGATCCCCAAGACGGATGTGGTGTCAAAAGATCCCAACTGGACCAATGTTTCGCGTAGCGTTCAGGTTGACTCTCCTGTGCTCGTATCGCCAAGCGGCCAAGCACAAACCCGAACCGAAGAGTCTTTCGATCGCTTCCGGGATCTATTCCCAATCGCTCTGTGTTACACCAAGATCGTGCCGGTCGACGAAGTTGTCACGCTGACGCTCTTTTATCGCGAAGACGATATGCTCAAAAAACTCATGCTCGATGACCAGCAAGCCATGCAACTCGAAAGGCTCTGGGCACAGTTGCACTTTGTAAGCCAAGATGCACTTAAGTCCGTCGATGCCTATGAACAACTTTGGCAGTTTGCAACTCAGGATGCAGACCCTAGCGCCTTTGAGCCACTCCGCGAACCGATCCAGCGCAAAGCAGCTGAGTTTCGTCAAATGATGCTCGACGCTCAAGACAAACATGTAGACTCGGTATTGGAGTTTGCTCAGCGAGCCTATCGGCAACCCCTTTCTGATGGGCAACGTCAAACACTCCTGAGCCTCTACAAAAATCTTATCGCTAACGAAACTCCTCACGAGGATGCGATCGGTTTAATGGTCGCCAGGGTTTTAGTCTCCCCTGAGTTTCTCTACCGTATCGAGCGGCCCGCAGAGGGAACCGATAAGCCGAGGGATATTACCGATTTGGAACTCGCTAATCGCTTGAGCTACTTTCTGTGGGCTTCGATGCCCGACAAGACGCTCATGGATTTAGCTCAATCGAATAAGTTATCGGATCCGGTGACCCTTCGAGCTCAAGTACAAAGGATGCTCAAAGATCCCAAATCCCAGCGGATGGCTGTCGAATTCGGAACCATGTGGTTGCACATTCGAGACTTGGACACTTTGGACGAAAAAAGCGAAACGCATTTCCCCGAATTTGCTCTCATCCGAAGTGATCTCTACAAAGAAGCGATCTACCTTTTTACTGACGCTCTTGCCAACGACCGAAGTGTGCTCGATCTGCTCTCAGGCGATTACACGTTTCTCAATGGACGCTTAGCAAACTACTACGGTATCCCCGATGTTGGACCCGCAAATGCAGCGGAACCTTGGCGTAAAGTCGACGGCGTACGCAACTATGGCCGAGGGGGTATCTTGACACTCGGTGCGACGCTGGCCAAACAGTCGGGTGCGTCTCGCACAAGTCCGATCCTGCGAGGAAACTGGTTGTGCGAAGTTGTCCTCGGCGAGAAACTGCCCAAGCCTCCTAAGAATGTTCCCGTGCTTGCTGAGTTGCCACCTGAGGGGATCACCGAAAGGGAACTCACCGAACGTCATTCCAGCGATCCTGCTTGTTCTAAATGCCACCAACGAATCGATCCTTACGGCTATGCACTAGAAAACTACGATGCAATCGGTAGATTCCGTACACGCGACGCATCAGGAAAAGCGATCAATACGACGACGCAACTTCCCACGGGCCAAAAAATCGAGAACTTCGATGATCTACGAAACTACCTCGAAGTCCATCGTAAGGAGGACTTTGTTCGGCAATTCAATCGTAAACTCCTAGGTTATGCGTTAGGTCGATCAGTTCAACTTTCCGACGAACCGATCCTCAGTGAGATTCTCCAGCAGCAAAGGGCAGGGGGGTGGAGCATCCAAGAAACCATCTGCCAGATTGTCTTGAGTAAGCCCTTCCGACAAATCCGAGGAAAAGATTTCCAAGACGAAGCCTTGCAGCAATAATTCCAATATTCCTTCCACACAGCGCAATCCAAAGGTTCCATCATGAATCCTATGGCGAAATTTGATGCATTAAGTCGCGATCCAGCCTCCTTTTCCAGACGAGCCTGGCTCCGGGGGCTCGGTGTCACCATGGCGCTACCTTGGATGGAGTCACTACCAGCTTGGGGGAACCAGGAGGCTTCGGCTCGTGCGCCAGAGGCTCCGGTGCGCTTAGCAATTCTCTTTGCAGGCAACGGCTTTCACGGAGGTGAGTGGTGGGCCAAAGAGGATCAAGGCAAATTGCAACTGGGGCGAGTCCTAGCTCCTTTGCAAGAGTTCGCCGATTCGACTTTATTCATCAAAGGGCTCTACAACGCCGAAGCTCTTAAGGGGAACATCCATAGTTCGCAGACAGGAAACCTCCTCTCTGGCGCTCCACTGACCGCAGGTGGTGAAATTCGATCTGGAACGAGCATCGATCAACTCTTGGCTCAAACCGTCGGTCGACAGACCAAAGTTCCTAGCTTGGTATTGGGTTGCGAAAAGTCCAATCCATCGGTACATAAGAACTACTCGATGATCTACAGCTCGCACATCTCTTGGTCGAGCCCGACGACACCAACTCCCTTAGAGCTCTATCCGGCCCTTGCCTTCGATCGTCTCTTCAAAGACGAAAACCATCGCGGCGATCAGAGTGTGCTCGACTCGGTGCTTGAACACGCCGGAGACATTCGTCGTCAGATCAGTAGCAGTGATCGTCAAAAGTTTGACGAGTATCTCGATTCGGTCAGAGATGTCGAGCAACGGATTGCAAACGCCGGCAAGCGAGGAGAATTGCAGGGTTGGAAACCGACGCTCGATAAACCCAATATGGATCGGCCTGCCGATGGGATCCCCCAAGACATCTCCGAGCACATGCGACTCATGTGCGATATCTTGGTTCTCGGATTCCAAACCGACACGACACGCATCTCGACGCTCAAACTCAACAACGACCATTCCTCGTTGCGGTTCCCGCATCTTGGGGTCGACTACATGATCCACCACCTGCTCTCCCACTCCGATACCGAGGATTGGCTCAAGGTCAATCAGTTCTTCACCCAGCAGATGGCTTATATCGCCAAGCGACTGAGTCAAATCCAAGAAGGGGAACGCACTGCATTGGACAATTCGATGATCATGCTTTGCTCGAGCATGATGACCGGTAGCCACGACGCTTCACAACTTCCGGTAGTGATGGTCGGTAAGGGGGGCGGCAAGATCCAGACCGGCAAGGTGCTCGATTACCGTCAAAACCCAGAGCGTCAGATGTGCCGACTGTATATGTCGATGATGCAGAAAATGGGCATCGAGCAATCGAGCTTTGGGGATGCTAAATCGGCCTTGCCTGAAGTCTAATTTCTAAAGCTCAGGTTAAACAAGAACGCAAATAGAAAGCCAATCCGATGGTCAAACTCGGTGCCCACATGAGCATCGCTGGCGGTTATTACAAAGCCGTCGATGCTGCAGCTCAGTTCGGTATGGATGTCGTGCAACTCTTTACCAAGAACAACAATCAATGGAACGCGAAGGATATCACGCAAGCGGAGGTTCAGCAGTTTTCTAAATCGCTGAAGGAATCCAGTGTGTCCAACCCTCTTTCGCATGCCTCTTATTTGATCAACTTGGCCTCTCCAAAAGATGATCTTTGGGTAAAGAGCATCGATGCGATGGTCGTCGAGTGGCAACGAGCCGCTCAACTTGGACTCGATGGAGTGGTCGTCCACCCAGGGGCCTTTGTCGATTCCAACGCCGAGTCGGGACTTGAGCGTATCGTTCGAGGAGTTGCCCAAGCCGCTGAGCGCGTCGATGCCAAGGACTGCTGGTTGCTCTTGGAGAATACCGCAGGGCAAGGCTCCTGTTTGGGTTGGAGCATGGAGCAACTCGGTTGGATGCTCGAGCGAACAGGCGAGTCGATGCGTGTAGGAGTTTGCTTGGATACCTGCCATGCTCATGCCGCTGGATATGATTTTGCAAGCGAAAGCGGTTTCAAAGCTTGGGAAAAAGACGCAAAGAAGCATGGCGTACTCGAAGCTATCCGCGCCTTGCACCTGAACGACAGCAAGAAGGGATGCGGATCGCGTGTCGATCGGCACGAACATATCGGTCTAGGAACCATTGGTAAAGAAGGCTTCCAGCGAGTTCTCAAACATCGTGTGCTCAAGAAATGGCCGATGTACCTCGAGACAGAAAAAGGGCAAGACGACAACGGCCAAGAATGGGATGCCATCAATCTGAGTGTTCTTAGGGAGCTGGCAGAATAGAAAAATCATGCGCAATTCTAAACTCTCTCAGCGCTTTCTCCTGCTATCGACTGCATTGCTTGTGTGGGTGAGCTGGACCTGTGAGTCCTTGGCTCAATCCAACGAATTGATTCGAGTCATGAGCTTTAATATCCGTTATGGCACGGCCAACGACGGCATCAATCGTTGGGATTTGCGCAAGGAGTTTTTGGTAGAAACAATTCGCAACTTTGATCCCGACATGCTCGGGACCCAGGAGACTCTCGCAAGCCAAAGGGATTATCTTGCACAAGCCCTTGATGGCTACGGCGTGGTCGCGGCTGGGCGCGACGATGGCAAAGACGGGGGCGAAATGGCGGCTCTGTTTTATCGCAAAGATCGTTTCGAGCCAATCGAACAAGGACATATCTGGCTAAGCGAAACACCCGAGAAAGTGGGGAGCAAAGGCTGGGATGCAGCTTTGCCACGCATCGCAACTTGGGTCAAACTCAAAGATCTCCAGTCAGCCGATTCCAAACCGATTCTGTATCTCAACGCCCATCTGGATCACAAGGGGCAAAGGGCTAGGCTTGAAAGTTGCCGTCTGATTCGAAGCAAGTTGTCCGAGTTAGGAGCCGATGCAAGGTGGATTGTTACCGGGGACTTCAATGCATCCCCCAACGAGCCGCCCTACAGTGCGCTATTTGACGACGCTGCCGATCGCAAGCTGCTCGATACCCATCGAGTTGTCCATCGAAACCCTGAGGCCAACGAAGGGACTTTTTCGTCGTTTGATGTGAGCAAGACAAACGGACCTCGAATCGATTGGATCGGTTGCTCGGAGGACTTCCAAGTTCGTTTGGCAAGGATCGATCGAACCAGTCGCGACGGGCGCACTCCATCGGATCATTTCCCGGTCATCGCCGTCTTGCG
The DNA here is from genome assembly GCA_040381975.1 of Pirellula sp. GTDB lineage: Bacteria > Planctomycetota > Planctomycetia > Pirellulales > Pirellulaceae > JBKCUI01. The sequence goes on along the minus strand of JBEIGI010000001.1, from coordinate 132,391 downwards.
ACCTGCTTCTAAAAACTCCGCACTGCGGGTACTGAGTTACAACATCCATCATGGTCGCGGCGTTGACAATAAGCTGTCCCTTGAGCGTATTGCTGCTGTGATCCGTCAAGCCGATGCCGATGTTGTGGCTTTGCAAGAGGTTGACCAAGGTTGCGGACGCAGCGATCGCAAATTGCAAGTGCAAGAGCTTGAGAAACTCACCGGGTATTATGGTGTTTTTGGTAAAGCGATCGATTTCGATGGTGGAGAGTATGGCCAAGCTGTTTTAAGTCGTTGGCCAATCAAGCAAAGCACCGTGCATCGCTTGCCCAACGAGCAGCAACCCAACGGATCGATGCGTGAGCAGCGGATCGTCTTAGAAGCGATCGTACCGAGCGAGGCTGGAACAATTCGATTCTTAGGAACCCATTTGGACCATTCCAAGGAGGATTTGCGAGAGCAGCAAGCAACTGCGGTCGATCGGTTGCTAGATGCGGTTTCATTTGCGGATACCAAGTCGATCGCAACGGTTTTGGCAGGGGATTTTAACGACGTGCCCAAGAGCCGGACGCTCGGGTGTTTTGAAAAGCGATGGCAGGTAGAACCTCGCATAGAGAACCGGAACCTAGCTACGTATCCGAGTGAGTCACCTCGAACAAGGATTGATTATGTAGCAGTCGATCAAGCCGGAACGCTGGTGCTCGATTCGCTAAAGGTGGTGCCTGAGCCGCTTGCCTCGGATCATCGTCCCGTTGTCGGCGAGTTGGTGATTCCGTAGTGGTTAGATTCTTTTGAACATCTTATCGAGTTGGTCGCGGGAGAAGAACAATGCGGTTGGGCGACCATGTGGACAATGATGCGTGTCATGGTACAAATGCCGCTGTTCCAGCAACGCGGTGATCTCAGGATCGCTCAATCGATCTCCTGCTTTGATTGCTGCCTTGCAAGCCATCATGTTCATCAGTTCGTCAAGTACATCTTGTGCATTGACCTTTTTGCCACCCGACATAAGGGCTTCGAGAACCTGCCTGAGCATTTCCTCTGGGGCGCGTTTGGACAAGATCGAGGGATAGGCATTAAGGACGATCGTATCGCCACCAAATGACTCGACTTCGAAGCCGATTTCGGCAAGCATCTCTTTGGAGTCTAGGGCCATGGCAGCCTCAGCGGAGGTCAATTGCACGGTGGCCGGTACGAGCATCCGCTGACGATCCAACGACTTCGAGAGAACTTTGGTTTTGATCTGCTCGAAGAGGATCCGTTCGTGCAAAGCATGTTGGTCGATGATGACCATCCCGGCTTCATCTTGGGTGATCAGGTATCGGTTATGGATTTGGAATCCGACGGCTCGGGCTGAACCCATGATGTCTTGGGCACCCGAGTGCTTTGGGGAAAAATCGATTGCGTCTAAAAGTGGATCTGCGCTTGGGGCAACTGGGGTTTGAGCATGGCTCGCTGGGGGTGTCCAGGCAGGTTGTTGCATCGGAGCAGCGGGTGTGAAAGGCTCGCTTCTGAACGGATCGTTTGAAAATCCGGAACTCGGAAACGGGCGAAAGTCTGGTACGCTCTGTTGCGAACGGGCCCAGTCCATCAGTGAAGTATTCGATCCAGCCGATGCCATCGAAGGTGTATTTTCTGTTCCTATCGCTGGTGCTGTTGGCTGTGAACCTTGGGGATCGATCGTTGCGTCACGGGGTTTTGCGACGAGGTTCGAGGTTAAGAATCGGTGCCGAATCGTGTGCAAGAGACGACTGTAAATTGCACCGCTATCTTCAAAGCGAACCTCAACCTTGGTCGGATGCACATTCACGTCGACCGTCTTTGGATCGATCTCCATTTGCAAGAAACACACAGGCATGCGGCCTACCATCAGCAGGCCTCGATAGGCTTCTGACAGAGCATGTTGCAAGGCTCGGTCGCGAATGTATCTTCCATTGAGGAATAGATACTGCATCCGATTGTTGCTGCGAGAGAGACTCGGATCGGCCACATAACCTCGCACCTTAACCTTCTCGTCCTGGTGCTCGACAGAAATCAATGCATCGGCAACTTCGTCACCGAAAAACGCCCGAATGCGATCGGCCCATCTGCTGGTCTCTGGCAAATCGTATTGCACACGATCATTGCTGCACAAGATCATGTGAACGTGAGGGAATGCGAGAGCCACTCGGGTGAAGGCTTCGACGACATGCCCCATCTCAGTCGATGGAGTTTTCATGAATTTGCGTCGAACCGGCGTGTTGAAAAACAGATGCCGAACCTCGATCGTCGTTCCGATATCCATCGCACAAGGCTTGATCGCTTCACGCTCAGAGCCTTGTGCTCGCAACTCGTAACCGCTGTCGCTCGATGCGACCCGGCTTCGAAGCGTCATGTGGCTGATTTCGGCAATCGATGCAAGGGCCTCACCGCGAAAACCTAGAGTTCGAACATCGAAAAGGTCTTCGGAGTCCTTGAGCTTACTCGTCGCATGCGGGGCGAGTGCAAGTTCGAGTTGCTCAGGCTCAATCCCGCATCCATTGTCGCTGATGCGGATCAAATCTGTTCCGCCCCCCTCGACCAATACCTCGATCAACGTCGCACCAGCATCGACGCTATTTTCAAGCATCTCCTTAACGACACTTGCAGGCCGCTCGATGACTTCCCCAGCAGCTATTTTGTTGACCAGACTTACCGGCAGTTGTCGTATGATTGGCATCCGAGCGGGATATGCTCCTTTGAAAGTGCATCATGGATTGAATTAATTCAAAGTATAAGCCTTCGGGCTAGGTCAGCAACCCAAAAGGAGTTTTCCAAGTTCGCATCCACCTTGGATTTGGGATACAATAGGCGATCGCAATTCAACATCGCTCAAGCCGATGAATGGAAACGATCGCGATTTTCACTAGCGACTGCACGAAAGAAATGACACACAATCCGCATCCAAGCCCCATCCGATCAACCACTTTGTGCCGCAGGCATCTGTTGCTACTGGCCTTGACCGGTTTTAGCATTGCTAGCAATCTGCATTCGGTTTTTGGACAAGACGCAACCGCAGGCGCTCAGAAGGACTTGAGTAAGTTTTACGAACCCCGAGAGTTTGTGGGTAAGAGTGGCAAGCCGCTGAAGTATCGACTGATCAAACCCCTCGACTACAAATTCGGCAAGAAATACCCGCTTGTTCTATTCCTCCATGGCGCGGGTGAACGCGGTGAGGATAATGCCGTAACGCTCAAGCATGCTGCAAAAGATTTCGCCGGCGATACTTTGCGAGCCAAGTACCCAGCGTATGTTTTGATCCCTCAGTGTCCTACTGGAAAGAAGTGGTCCGACGTTGATTGGTCGAAAGACTCTAGCGAACTTCCGCAGGACCCGAGCGACTCGATGCAGAGCATCAAGGAGCTACTTGATGAGATGGTCGAAAATGCTGGAGTCGATAAAACACGCATCTATATCACAGGCCTTTCGATGGGTGGCTATGGGACTTGGGATGCCATCGCGCGCTATCCTGGGTTCTTTGCTGCCGCTGCCCCGATCTGTGGTGGTGGGGATCCAAAGACCGTCGATCGGTTCAAGTCTTTACCGATTTGGTGCTTCCATGGTGCGAAGGATCAGGTCGTTAAGGTCAACCGAAGTCGTGAGATGGTCGACGCCCTTAAGCAGCTTGGGTCACCGGTTAAATACACCGAGTATCCAGAAGCCCAGCACGACAGTTGGACTCAAACTTACTCCAACCCCGAACTCTACGATTGGATGTTCTCCCAACGACGCGAAAGCCAATAGGCATAGGACTCGGCTTCGTATTACAACGGCTTACTCGTAGATACTGTTTTTCTATGCTCTACCTGCGTTCCAGAAAATTTTTTCTTGGTTGCATACTCTTGCGACTTATGGTCCTTTTACTCAGTATTCATGTGGTTAGGGCACAAGAAGAACCCCCAAAAGAGCCAACTGTAAATGAGTTGCCTAAGGTTGCTTCTAATCAAGCTTGGGTCGACTTCTCCAAGGACATTGCGCCGATCTTGCGCGAGCATTGTTTGCAATGCCATAGCGGAGCGCAGCCCAAAGGTGGCTTTGATATCTCCGATCGTGAAGCTCTTTTGGGCTATATCACCCCGGGTTCGGTCGACGAGAGTTCTTTGTGGACCGATTGCTTGACCGCTAAGCCAATCTCTGAGGACGCTGAGAGCTTGGTGATGCCTCCGGATGGACCATTGCCTAAAGCCAAGCTTGCGATGCTCAAGCTTTGGATCCAAGAGGGGGCAAGCTGGCCAGAGTCCGATAAGCTTGATGAGCAAGCCGATCTCGTATCAGCCGAGGCATTGGGTGCCAACGCCTCGACCCCTCGGCGTCTTTACCTCGCGATCGGTTATTTTCATCCTGCGGTGGTACACTTCCCGGTCGCACTTCTTTCCCTAGCAGGTTTGGCGATCATTTTTTCCTGGATGTTCGGACAAGGCTGCGTGCGTTTCGCGTATGTATGCCTTGTACTAGGGGCCATCGGTAGCCTTGTTGCTGCACTGATGGGATGGTCGTTTGCTGAAATACGCGGACTTGCAGGCTGGACCGAGCTCATCAGCTCTAGCAGCAGTGAGCAACAATCCAACGAGTTCTTTCACCGTTGGCTCGGGACGCTCACGGCACTGGCAAGTCTAGCGGTGGCATGGATGGCTTATCGCTCCGGAAAAGCCGATGGAACTCGACCTGGCTGGGGTTGGAAAACCGGTGCTTTAATCTTGGCTGCTCTTGTTGGTATCGTTGGTCATCAAGGTGGCGAGATGGTTTATGGAGATATCTTTGCCCAAGCCATTGAGCAACTGAATCGAAGGTAAGCAAGAACTTATTTTTTTCAATTAAAGAATCCACTATGCTTCACAGCAAACTGATCCACCCGGATATCTTGCGTATCTTGGCCCAGGCTGGCCATCATGCGACAATTCTGATCTCTGACGGCAACTATCCAGCGTCGAGCAAACGCGGACCTCGCTCAGAGGTTGTGAGTCTGAACTTGATGCCAGGTGTAGTGACTTGCAACCAGGTTCTCGAAGCGATCCTTTCGGCCATTCCGATCGAAGAGATTCGAACCATGCAAACCGAAAAGTCTGGTCCCTACGCATTGGAGTCCGATCCGCCGGTTTGGAGCCAATACCGAAACACGATCCGCGCTGCGGGCTTGGATCTGGATCTTGTTCCGGTCGACAAGTGGGAATTCTATTCGGCAGTAGCCACCGAAGATCACGTACTGACGATTCAGACCGCAGACACCCAGCGCTATGCAAATATCTTGCTGTCGGTGGGCGTTCGAATGTTTCCTCAAGGCTGAGCGAATGCGAAAGGCTCCTTGCATGCATGCCATCAATAAACTGATCTGTTTCTCGATTCTATTGCTCCTAAGTAGCACCCAAGGCTATTCGCAGGAGTTGCTCGCCAATCGCTTCCGGGGTGATCAAGGCCTCGGGGTTTATCAACAATGCCGCGTCGAGATTCCTTGGAAGGATCAGTCGGTGACCAAGTTGGATTTGCCGGGGATTGGCAATGGGTCTCCGGTTTTGTGGCAAGATTCCATCCATGGCACCCGAGCTTATCTATTGTCGGCTTCGGCAAACGATGCTACGCGGCATGTGATCGCAGTCGATCTGGCGAATAATAAGGTTTTGTGGACAAAGTCTTATCCGTCGACCAAGCATCGGTTGCATCAGTTTAGTACCTACGCCTCGTCGACTCCGGCAGTCGATCAAAGTGGTATTTATGTGGCTTGGGGCGAGCCCGAGCATGTTTATGTCAAGCATCTGGGGCACGATGGACAAGAGCGCTGGAATCGAGATTTTGGTCGCTATGTCTCCCAGCATGGTTTTGCAACCTCGCCGATGCTCCTGGATGGAAAGCTATATTTGCTCGATAGCCAAGATGCCGAAGAACTCGAGCCGGGAGTCGAACCCGGTGAGGATAGGATGATTTCGCTCGATGCGAAAACGGGTCAGACCCTTTGGGAACGCAAGTTACCTACCAAGCGTGTTTGCTATGGATTGCCCAGCGTGAGAATACTGCCTGATGGATCCAAAGAGCTGGTGTGTGCAACCACGGCCCTAGGGATTTTTGCGATGGATCCAAGCACCGGTGAAATCCGATGGACCCACGATTGCTTCAAGCAACGCGTATGTTCCTCGACGCTCCTAGTAGGGCCCCTTGCGATCGCAACCCATGGATCAGGAGGTGGGCGAGACAATATGCTTGTTGCCTACGACATGCAAGCCAAAAAAGAGCGGTTCCGTATCCAACGGGCCGCCCCTTATGTTCCAACTCCAGTCGCCTTGGGAAATCTTCTGTTCTTGTGGTCTGACGCTGGGATTGTCTCGTGCGTGCGGCTCGATGACGGGCAAGTTCTCTGGAGTGAACGCATCGGCGGCAACTACTACTCCTCACCGATTCTTCTCGGAAATCGATTGGTCAATGTATCGGACACCGGAAACGTAACGATCCTGGCAGCTTCTGACAAGTTCGAGAAACTTGGGACGATCGCTACCGAAGCGACAGTCCGATCGACCCTCGTGGCATCCCAAGACATGCTGCTGATGAGAACCTATGAGCAACTTTGGATCGTCCGGTAAGTCCCTTTGATCGCGCCGATCGAATTTAGAATTGGAACAAGTAGCCATGAAGATCTTGTTTGACCAAGAGCAGATTCGTCAGGGGATCGCACAACTTGGTTCCAAGCTCAATCACCAGTACGATCAAGGTCCAATCACCGTCGTTGCAATCATGACAGGTAGCTTGGTCATGCTCGCCGATTTGATCCGGTGTTTGGAGATGCCTCTACGAATCAGTCTGATTCGAGCGTCTTCTTACCGTGGCGGTATCTCTTCGGGTGAATTGCACGTCGAGGAGATCGAGAGACTCGATATCCAAGACCGTGATGTGCTGCTGATCGACGATATCTTCGACACCGGAAAAACCCTGCTTGAGGTTTCACGACGTTTGGACGAATTGCGTCCAAGATCCCTAAGGACAGCGGTGTTTCTGAACAAGCAGGGAACCAGCCAAGTTCAACTCAAACCCGACTATAGTGTTTTTGACATCCCTAACAAGTTTGTTGTCGGATATGGATTGGACTACGATGACTACTACCGCAATCTTCCCTATGTTGCTGTGCTTGAGCCTTCCGACCTAGAACAGCATCACGCGGCGAGTCGGTGAGTCCATGGCCATCGCCGAATCACAAACTCCAAAGAGTCTCGCTGCAGAGACATCCATGAGGATCCAGGTCGTTGCGCGCAATTATTGGCCACTGGCCGACGAATCGAGCCAACGGCTCATGCACACCCTCGATGCTTGGAAGTCGATCGGAATCAAACCCTCGGTGCTAACCACGCGGTGGCATTCGAGTTGGCCAGACCGAGCACGCCTTCGCAAGGTCGATGTCGAACGATTACTGCCCGCACCGAGTTCTTCTTGGAACGAAAGCCACTTCCAGCGAAATGTAACGAAGTGGTTGATCAAAAACACAGACAGCTATGATGCGATCTACGTCGATGCGGCTGACCATCTGCTTTCGGCGATCGTCTCGAAAGCAACTGCGATCGGTAAACCGATTCTGTGTCGATTTAGCCAAGATCCGCACGGCCCATCCATTCCCAGGTCCTTAGGGGCCTATTTGCCCTCTTCGGTATCGATTCGAGATTCGCTCCGCAAGTGCCACAGGGTGATCGCCGATCATCGGCGAGGTTATGAGGCACTTTTGGATCTTGGGGTTAGCAAAGAGCGAAGTGTTTGGATTCCAGATGCCGTATTTGAACCGGCCCGCAGGACGGAAGTCGAACGCAAAAAGGCTTGCCGGGCCTTGTTCGAGGTCTCGGGTGATTTGGCCATCCCGGCTCAAACCTATTTGCTCGTGCATTTTGGCCAAGCTTCGATGGACCAGTTGGAAGCCGTGTTGCAGACAGCCTGCGCACTGCTCGACCGTGGAGTCCTTTTGCGCATGTGGCTGATCAATCCCGGACCCGACACACCGAAAATCTATCAGTGGCTCAGGCACCAAGGATGGCACCGTGAAATCTTGATCTTCGATGGGTTCGATGTCTTGGAGGATTTGATCTGCATTGCCGATTTGGTGATCGCATCGAATCCTGCGTGCTCCCTTGAGTACTCCACACGATTGGTTCTGGAATCCCAAGTCCCGATGATCGTCGCACTCGATCCATCGCTTGGGGAATGGATGCCCCAGACGCCTCTGATGAAATGGTATCACTCGAAAGAGACACTCGCATCGCAGTTGGCCGACTGGCTGATCCATCGCTCCCAGTGGGAGGCAGAAGCCATCGCGCTTCGAAGGCATTATCAGCAGCACCATCCGAACCAGCATTGGCTCGATCGTTGGAAAGGTCTCTTCGGTGAGGCGATCTCAAAAAGCCAAAGCGGAGCATCGGAAAAGAGGTTTCATTGAGCCAAATAGCCAACCGAATTAAAGTCTGTTTGATCATTCCGACGCTCGATCAAGGAGGAGCAGAGAAGCAACTCGTCATGCTCGCCCGAGGGTTGGATCGCAACGTCTTTGATCCCACGGTGATCGTTCTTACCAGAACCGGTCCGTTGGAATCACCGCTTCGTGAAGCAGGTGTTCAAGTTCATGTGATTGGTAAACACGCAACAGCCGACCCCTTGGCGTGGTATAAACTCCTGCGAAAGTTACGAGAAGTAAAACCCGACATCGTTCACACATGGATTTTTGCTGCCAACGCGTATGGTCGGTATGCGGCCCTATGGGCCAAGGTTCCTTGTATTGTCGGTTCCGAGAGGTCGGTCGATCCTTGGAAAGGAACTTGGCAGTTGACGATCGATCGATACCTTGCAAAACGGACGCACGGTATTTCGACCAACAGTCCGGGAGTCGTCGATTTTTATCAAGATCATGGGATCGATCGCTCGAATTTTAAGATCATTCCAAACGGCATTGAACCACGTGATCCGAAGCTGGAGATTTCGCGACAGGAGGCCTTCGAGCGTCTTGGGATCCCGCTTGGCCATCGGCTCATTCTCTCGATCGGGCGACTATGGCATCAGAAAGGTTACAAGGACTTGATCTGGGCTGCGGAGATGCTCAGGATTCTACGCAGCGAGGTTTCCTATGTGGTTTTGGGGGAGGGGCCCGAGCGAGAGCGACTCGAATCCTACCGCGACAATGTTCGAGCAGCGGCCTCAGTGTATTTGCTAGGACATCGACCCGATGCGATGCAGATTTTGCCCCACGCGGACTTGCTCTGGAACGGAAGCCTCTACGAAGGTCAATCGAATGTGATCCTAGAAGCCATGCAAGCGGGGGTTCCGGTCATGGCCACAGATATCCCGGGCAACCGTGATCTTATCGAAAACGAAAAAACCGGTATCCTTTTCCCCGTAGGCGATGTCGATCGACTCATGCGGATCTCGAACCAACTGCTCGATGATTCGCAGTGGCGAACTCGACTCATTGAATCGGCTCGCGAGCACGTTGCCCGCGAGCACTCCGCATCGACGATGGTTCAACGTCACGAAGCCTGGTATCGCGAGCTCTTGCAACGATGAAAAACCCCTCAGCCTTCGATTTCGTTCAGCTTCGCGGTGCAGTCGCAAGCGGCTTGATCGAGATTCCCCAAGCCGTAGAGCAAGCTCTTGAGAGCCCGCTCGATTTTCCAGCCATCGATCGCGCCTTGGTTCCCGGCGATCGAGTCGCTATCGCCGTGCATGAAAGTTTGCCGCAAGCAAATGTTTTAGTCGAGTCGATCATCGATTGGCTACTGAAGCACGAGGTTCTAGTCGATCTGCAAATTGTCGTGGTGCTTGGGCACGGGCAATCGCTCCTGAAATCCTCTATCGAGAGTTGGCTTGCGACGAGTCATCCACCCACGAGTGAGGGGCAAGAACCTCTTTGCCGGGTCGTATGCCACGATCCAGACGATCCTAAAACGCTTGAATACATCGCCGCTTCGGAGCAAGGCGACGCGATTTATCTGCAGCGAGATTTGGTCGAAGCCGATTTTGTGATCCCCGTCTATCGTTGGCTCGAGCCACAGGATCCTCGCGGCCATGACCCTTTTGTCGTGCTACCCGCATTTGCAGATAGGGCCACCATCCATCGGCACGCGAAAACATGGCTTAGCCATCGTCAGAAGGCAACGATTTCTAAGGCTTCCAGAAGAGGTAAAGATTCAGGCTGGTTGGCGGGAATCCAGTTCGCTCTTGGGGCCGTGGCAAATCAAGAGGGACAGATCGCATTCTTGGTTTCGGGTACTCCCGAGGGTGTGGATCGTGCTTGCCAACAAACCCTGGGTTCCAACGATCAGCGGGATTCGGATCACCAGAGCGACCAAGGATTCGACTTGGTGGTGGTTCAATTGGTCGATCAGTCGCAGGTTCCAAGTTGGGGTCAGGTGGCAAGTGCTGCCCAAGGTGCCGAGCGATGGTTGACACCTGCCGGAAGGATCGTCGTCGTAGCCAACGGACTTGCCCAAGTCACCTCGGGGATCGGAGCATTGGCATCCGACGAGCCCGATGAGGATATCCAGAAGATGCTTCTAGAGAGCACCCTCGAGGATGCCTTTGCTGCGGCGGTTTTACGAGGGATCCAATCCAAGCGAAGCGTTTATGTACAATCTCAGGTCGATGCTGAGACCCTAGAATCGCTCGGATTTGCTTCGATCCGCAATCCAAACGAACTCGAGCGACTCATGCAATCGGCACTGCGAGTTGGTGTTTTGGAATACTAGTACAAGGATTGGTTTCATGGACATCAATGCATTGAACGTTCGCTTTGGAATCCCTGAAAACTTGGTTTTCTCTGAGCATCCAAGTGGTTTGGTCTATGCCAAAGTGGAAACAAGCCATTGCACCGGAGAGTTTTTTCTTCAAGGTGCTCATGTGACGCATTACCAGGATATCTTGTTCATGAGTCGCCAAGCGATTTATCAGCAAGGCAAAGCCTTGCGAGGCGGAATTCCGATTTGCTTTCCTTGGTTCAATAGCCATCCAAGCCAACCGAGTCTGCCTGCGCACGGTTGGGCAAGGACATCCTTGTGGCAGGTGCTCAAGACCTGTGCAAGTGACGAGGGAGTTCACATCGAGCTAGGTTTATCCAACGATGGTTTCAACTTGGTCTATCGGATCGTGATGGGGGCTAAACTGTCGGTATCGCTGGAAGTGCAAAATAGCTCGCAAGTCGCAAGGGATTATGAGGTTGCATTGCATACTTATTTTCGAATCGGAGATATTCATCAGGTAACCATCAAGGGTGATCTGGAGCGCTGTGGGTATTACGATCAATTGACCAAGCATGATCATCCGCAGACGAATCATCCAATTGGTTTTGATCAGGAGACCGACAGAATCTATTATGGACAGGCTCCATCGACGGAGATCGAAGACCGCAGTTTGGGAAGGGTTCTGAGGGTCGAATCCGAGGGTTCCGATTCAACCGTGGTTTGGAATCCGTGGATTGAAAAGTCCAAGAAGATGTCGGATTTCGGGGACGATGAATACCGTCAGATGTGTTGCATCGAGACGTCGAATGTCAGACGCTCAAGCGTACGGCTTGAACCTGGCCAAAGCCGGATGACCAGCGTTCGAATTTCCTCCCAATCGCTGGGCAACGAATAGCTTACGTAGTCTTCTTGGCGAATTCATCAAGCGGGTGTATAAAGCGTAAACTTATCGACTAGTTTCCCCCAAAATAGACTGCTTGTCGGAAAGGCCACGCGATGGCGGAATCCAAGAAAAAGCCGGATACGGCTCCCAAAGTTGAAAATGTCTTCGATCTCGATCTGCTCCGCCGTTTGGTCGAGTTGATGAAGGAGCACAACCTTGGAGAAGTCGATCTTCAGCAAGATGACCAGCGAATTCGACTATGTGGATCGGCACCGGCTCATCCGGTTCAGGCCACAGGGCACTCGATGGCGCCGGTGGCGATGCATCAGCCAGTCTTGCAGGCAACTGCATCACCTGCACCAGTTACTGCATCCGAGACCGATGGCGCTCATATCACGGTCATCAAATCGCCCATGGTAGGAACCTTTTACTCCAAACCCAATCCGACCTCGAAAGACTTCGTCGAAGTCGGCTCGACAGTTCAAAACGACACCGTCGTTTGTATTATCGAAGCCATGAAGGTCTTCAATGAAATCCCCGCTGAAATGCGGGGTAAGGTTGTCCAAGTCCTCGTGCGGAACGAAGAAGCCGTCGATGTGGGCAAGCCACTCTTTAAGATCGATACCCGAGGCTAAGGTTCGCTATGTTCAGTCGCGTACTTGTCGCCAACCGTGGCGAAATCGCTTTGCGGGTCATCCGCGCCTGCAAAGAGCTAGGAATAGAAACCGTTGCTATTTTTAGCGAAGCCGATCGAGGTTCCCAGTATCTCGAACTGGCCGACCAAGCTTTTTGCGTCGGGTCGGCCAAGTCGATGGACAGCTACCTGCGGATCGATCGAGTAATCGCTGCTGCAGAGTTGGGCAAAGCCGACGCGATTCACCCCGGCTATGGGTTCTTGGCCGAGAACGCCCATTTCAACGAAGTCTGCAGAAGCTGCAACTTTGAATTCATCGGTCCGAGTCCCGAAGCGATGGAAAAACTCGGTGATAAAAACACCGCTCGCGAGATGGCCATCGCTGCAGGGGTTCCTGTGGTACCCGGTAGCGACGGACTAATCGAAAGTGAAGAAGGTGCGATCAGCGCTGCTCGGAAAATCGGGTTCCCGGTTTTAATTAAAGCCACCGCAGGTGGCGGCGGCAAAGGGATGCGAGTGGCCCTCGATGAAGCCTCGCTGCAGAGCGCCGTGGCCCAGGCCCAGACCGAGGCCAAAGCCGCCTTTGGGAATCCCGGAGTGTATCTCGAACGCTACATCGATCGGCCTCGGCACGTCGAAGTCCAGATCATCGCTGACCAGCATGGAAGCGTTGTGCATCTTCACGAACGCGATTGCTCGGTCCAACGACGCCATCAAAAGCTCATCGAGGAAAGCCCTTCTCCAAGGCTCCCTGAGTCGACTCGAAAAGCCATGTGCGATGCAGCGGTTCGCATGGTCAAGCAAGCCAACTACTACAATGCGGCGACGGTCGAGTTTATCGTCGATCAGCAAGACAATTTCTATTTCATCGAAGTCAACGCGAGAATTCAAGTCGAGCACCCTGTGAGCGAAATGATCTCTGGGATCGACTTGATCAAGACTCAGATTTTGGTTGCTGCTGGACAAAAGCTTGCCTTCAAGCAAAGCGATATCAAGCCTCGAGGTGCGGCGATCGAGTGTCGGATCAACGCCGAGGATCCCGATCGGAATTTCCAGCCATGTCCTGGTAAGATCCAATCGATGTATCTGCCTGGCGGCTTTGGAGTCCGTGTCGATTCCCATGCCCATACGGGTTATAGCGTGCCACCTCATTACGATTCGATGATCGCCAAGCTGATCGTCCATCGCGAGACTCGCGAAGAAGCGATCGCAACGATGCAAAGGGCCTTGAGCGAACTGAGGATCAGTGGGATCAAGACCACGGCGGGGTTCCACAAAGTCGTACTTGCGCAGCCAGAGTTTGTCCAAGGAACGGTAGACACCAAGTGGGTTGAGCGGGTTTTGCTGCCAAGGCTTCAAAACAAGTAGTCTTATTTTCTATGGAGAGCACAGGCGACATCGCGTTATGCTTGGCCGTCGCTTTGGTCGCTTGGCTCTATTCTAGTGTTGGACACGCAGGGGCCTCAGGTTACATCGCGGTGATGTCACTTGCTGGGTTTGCACCGGATCGAATCAAGCCATTGGCGTTGGTGCTTAATATATTGGTCGCTTCGATCGCATCGGTGCAGTTTTATCGAGCGGGCCATTTCTCATGGAAGCTGTTTTGGCCCATTGCGTTGTTGGCAGCACCGATGGCCTTTGTGGGTGGATATTTATCGTTGCCTTTGGCCTGGTTCAAAGTGCTGCTGGGGTTGGTCCTGGCAGGATCAGCCATATGGCTTTTGAATCCGATCCCTAGTCAGGAGCAAGTCCACGAGCCTGCCAGGCACAAGGCGATTCTTGCTGGAGCGGGCCTTGGGCTCTTGAGCGGTTTAACCGGGACCGGGGGAGGGATCTATTTAACGCCTCTTTTATTGATCATGGGTTGGGCCAAGACCAAGACCGCATCGGCTGTTTCGGCGTTATTCATTTTAGTGAATTCCGTATCGGGACTAGCGGGGGTGGTCAGTTCGGGGCGACCGATGCCACAGGGGTGGTATGCATTGGCCGTTGCGGTGGTCATTGGGGGGAGTATCGGCGCGACACTGGGAAGCTTCCGATTGCCAGTTCGCTCCGCGAGAATTCTCCTGTCGATCGTGATGTTCATCGCGGCAGCGAAATTGCTGGCCTCCTAGCCACAATAATTTCTGAAGAACCTTATTTCTGAACTATTGTCGAAGAAATCAGTCAGTTCAATCAGAAATTAAACGATTCATCCCCGCCGTGGATACCAAGGAAATCTGCTGGTCGAACAATCGCATTGTCGGTGTGCCTAGCTGTCTCGTTGATGTCTTGACATAGATCTTCGATTTCTTTCGCTTGACGTACAAGGACATCGGCAAGTTTGTACTGATAAATACGCCCCCGTTTAGAACAATCGCGATAGGAACCGGAGTACATATACATCGATTCGATGAACGTTTTCTCTAAGTCCTCTCGATTCGCCCCATTTTCGGGGTTTTCAAAAGTGTGTGTGATGATGTCATACCGATGGCTCATATTAAGGATGACGCCATCTTGGGATCCTCCACCGAGCAGTTCGCAGTACACTCCACCTTTTTGATTCGACATCTCCTCTTCTCCTGATTTCAAGTAGCTTTTCATAAACGGATGATCCACATTTCCCGGCGAAAACCCTTGCCGTTACTACCCTATTCACCAAAAAGCATCCAAACTAAACGGCGTCGCGAAGATTTTTCGAAGTTTTTTCGAAGAGGGTTGGGGCGATGAAAAATCCACTGTTTGGAGGTGAACAAGCCGGTTTTTTTCACTATATTTAGCGGTACTGGCCCCGGTAGCTCAGTTGGATAGAGCGCGGCTTTCCTAAAGCTGAGGTCACAGGTTCGAATCCTGTCCGGGGTACTTTTAACTTCGTGTGAGGACTAACTTCCAATGATTTTCACCGGAGTATCTCGCTCCCTCATCGGTGGATTGCTCCTGCTTTTGGGCGGGCTCCTGGCGATCGAGTCCCAAGTCTCTGCACAAAGCTCTGCTCTGCCGAATATCGTCATCATTTTGGCCGATGATCTCGGATATGGCGATCTTGGTTGCTACAACGATCAATCCAAAGTGGCTACGCCTTGTCTGGATCGGTTGGCCAGAGAAGGACTTCGACTGCTCGATGCCCATAGCCCCGCGACTGTTTGTACTCCATCGCGTCTGAGTTTACTTACCGGGCAAATGGCCTTCCGCGTACCACGCGGCTCAAGGGTTTTTACCGGACTCGGTGGTCCATCCCTGATCGCAAAGGATCAATGGACCATTCCAAAAATGCTTCGCCAACAAGGCTATTCGAACTGGGCTGTTGGCAAGTGGCATCTCGGTTTGACATTCTACGATGTTCTTGGAAAACCCATCCACGATGACAGCCTCCAAGCTGTCGAACGTGCCGATTTTTCTCGTCGTATCGACGGAGGACCTCTTGATCAAGGCTTCGATCGATTCTTCGGTACAGCTTGTTGCCCAACGACCGACTGGCTCTATGCCTTCATCCAAGACGATCGCATCGTTAGTGCTCCCACACAGATTATCGATCAATCGAAATTGCCTTCGCATCCCTACTCGCATGACTGCCGAAGAGGTTGGATCGCTCCCGATTTCCCGATGGAAGAAGTCGATCTTGTCTTCCTCAAACAAAGCCAGCAGTTCCTAGAAGAACATGTGAAGGCAACGCCCCATAAGCCATTCTTTCTTTACCATGCAACCCAAGCAGTCCATTTGCCTTCCTTTCCTGCCGAAAAGTTCAAAGGTAAGACCCAGGCTGGTCCTCATGGTGATTTCATTCATGAACTCGATTGGATCGTCGGCCAACTGATGGAGACTCTCGATCGACTCGGTGTTGCCGACAACACGATGGTGATCTTCAGTAGCGATAATGGCCCCGAGACAACAAGCGTCGTACGTATGCGAGCCGACTACGATCATGATCCCGCCCGACCTTGGCGAGGGATGAAACGCGATCAATGGGAAGGTGGCCATCGCGTACCTTTCATCATCCGTTGGCCTGGAAGAATCCAACCAAACACGACGAGCAAGCAACTCACGAGTCTCACCGACATCGTGGCAACCCTTGCTCAGGTCGTCGGTGCAAAACTACCTGATGGATCGGCCCAGGACAGTTTTAATATGATGCCAGCATGGCTTGGCCAAGATACCAAGCCGATTCGACCTTACATGCTCGAGCAAGCTTTCGGTGGCGAGCGTACGCTATCGATTCGAAAGGGGAACTGGAAGTATATCGATCACACTGGTTCGGGAGGCAACCGATACGAAAACAATCCGGAACTCAAACGCTATATCCTCCCCGAATCGGCTCCCGATGCACCTGGACAACTCTATAACCTCGATACTGATCCTAGTGAAAGCTCAAACCTCTACTTCAAGCACCCCGATGTCGTTGAGGAACTCAAGGGATTGCTAAAGACGATCCGTTAGGTCAGATCCGTCAGATCCGTCAGATCAGACAGATCAGACAGATCAGACAGATCAGACAGATCAGACAGATCAGACAGATCTACATCCGCTCGACGACGCCGATACCAAGCAGTTCCAATCCTACTTTGAGAGTTTTTGCAACGACCGACGAAAGCTTCAGTCGCGATCGGACCTCGGTTGCATTCGAGGCACTGAGCACGCTGCACTGATCATAAAAACTGCTAAATAGTTTAGCCAATTCATACAGGTACTCTGTGATCAGATTCGGAGTGTACTCCTGCATCGATTGATGCAACATCTCCTCGAACCGTACCAAATGCAATGCCAGTGCCATCTCCGAAGGTTCCGTCAAATTCAACGACGCTTCGGACCACTCGGATGGCTCGTGACCCTTCTCCTGAGCCTTGCGCAAAATACTCCTGATCCTCGCATAGGAGTATTGGATATAGGCCGAGGTATTCCCCTCGAGCCGTACCATCTTGTCCATGTCAAAAACATAATCGCTGGTGCGATTGTGCGCTAAGTCCGCGTACTTGATCGCCCCTAATCCAACCGTCTGTGCGATCTGCTCTCTCTCAAGCTGATCCATCTGAATACCAACCCCTGTGAGTCGTTCTGGATTGCAGACGACCTCCATCGCCCTGGCGACGGCTTCATCGAGCATCGACTCAAGCCCTACGGTGCTCCCAGAGCGTGTCTTAAATGGCTTGCCATCGGTTCCCATAACCGTCCCGAAACTGATGTGGCGAAAATCGGTGTGCCCAAGCCCGATTTTATCAAGCACCGCAAAGAGCTTCTTGAAGTGGTCGCTCTGGCGATGATCGACCACGTACAAACACACGTCTGGCGAAAATTCGCGCTCTCGAAACATCGCTGTCGCGATGTCGGTCGTGGCATACAAATAAGCCCCATCCTGCTTGCGCACGATCATCGGTGAATCGAATCCATCGAGGAAAACACACAAGGCTCCATCGCTTTGGACGGCAAGATTCTTGGCAAAGAGATCTTCAACCACCGCGCCTAACATATCATGGTAAAAACTCTCTCCATACCAATGATCAAATTGGACGTTTAATCGTCGGTAGATGGTGTCGATCTCTTGGCGACAATTCGGGAGAAACTCGTTCCAAAGCTTCAGGTTCGCCACGTCCCCATGGTGTAGCGCAGCGGTCTCGGCCAGCACCCTCTCGTAGATCGCCCGATGCGCCTTGGACTCGGCCATCAGCACTGCATCCTTTTGGGCTTCCTCTATCTTCTTGTGATTGCTCTGCAACTCTTCCGCGGCCGTTGCTAGCTGCCGCTCGGCAGCAGCCAGTTCCTTGGCGATCTTCTTGTCGGAGGGTGCAGCAGCAAGCTTGGTCTGCACTTGCTCGATGCGCTTCTTTGCAAACTCAATGGCTTGTTCGAGCTTGGAGCTCTGACCGAGTGCTTCTTGATAGCCACTGATGGCCTGCACCTTGCGGTAAAGCCGACTCAGTTCTGCGACCGGATGTTTTTTATAAGCTTCTTGATCGCAGAAATTCTTGTAGCCGTAGATGATCATCCCAAACTGAGTGCCCCAATCCCCAAGGTGATTGTCAGTGATGACCTTGTGCCCCAAGTAGCGTAGCACATGAGCGATGGCAGCTCCGATGACCGTCGATCGGATGTGACCCACGTGCATCGGTTTGGCAACGTTCGGTGACGAATAATCAATGACAATCGTCTTGGGCGTATCGACCTGGGTTACTGCCAAGCGATCATCGCGATAAGCCGCTTCGAGCTGCGATGCAAGCCAGCTCGGTGAGAGCCGCAAATTGATGTATCCAGCCCCAGCAATGCTCACTGACTCACAGATATCCGAGAGATCCAAACCATTGGCGACACTCTGAGCGATCTCCAGGGGCGGTTTGCCCAAGACCTTCTGGAGCGGCATGGCAATATTGGCTTGGTAATCGGCAAGCGATGGATCGCGGGATGGGACGATTCGCTCGAGTGAAGACTCGACCAAAGCAGGATCGTCCAGGAGTTTTTCCAAGACCGTGCGGAATCGTTGGCGGATGGGTTTGAGGATCTGCATCGCTAATGTCTATGGATATTCAGGAGATCTATTGGTTGGCTGGTCCCGGCTTCTTTTTGGACTGACCGATAGGGATCGGCATCGGGCCTGCATAGGCATCGAAGATTACCAGCAGGTTCAAAAGTCCAGCAACGGCTGTGTAGAGCGAACCAAGATCGAAACTTGCCGAGTCTTCGTTGTTCCACTTCGATAGCCAATCGGGGTTGCCGTCGTTAGGGTTTCCTAGAGGAGGCGGTGCCATGAAGCCCCACAGGAATTGCTGATCTACAGGTTTTTGCCCGATCCGAGACTGCAGGATCATGGGCATGGCCGGAATACCGACCAACGCTTGTGCATAGGCGTGGATCCGGAAATCCTGTGTGCTGTCTTTGGCAATCTCCGCGCGACCTTTTTTGGACAAGAGGCGAACCAAATTGGTTACCTTGAAGGTGTTCGGATAAGCGTAGACGACGCGTCCTCGACCGATGATAAAGCCGACGACGAAGAGACTCAGGATGCAGGTGGCAAACAGGATCGCCTTTTGCTTGCGTCCCTGGTAGTAGTGACCAGCACCTGGCAAAAGATAAGCTAGGAAGGCAGCTATCGCGCGATGCTTCAAATCGACTTCGATCCCGTCGAAGACTTTGATTGTCGAACTATCTTTTTGACTCATTTGTCTCTCAAGCTCTTTGCTTTCTCATGAGGCTCATGCTGAACATTGCGCGTCAGATCGATTCCAAGGCTGCTTCGATGATCTTGCAAGCCATGTCGATATGTTCGTTGGTCGTAACGCCTGGAGGAGGCAGGAATCGCAGACGCGTCGGATTGCTACCAGCCACGAATCCCATGAGCCCAAGTTCGTAGAGTTTGCCGAGCATTTTCGAAGCCGTGGCATTGCTGCCGTCGCCAGGGGTAAAGGCGATCATCATCCCTTCACCGTAAGGACCGCTGAGCTTGCTCGGATACTTTTTCGAGAGTGCTTCCAGCTTGGATCGGAAGTAACGATGTCTTTGCATGTTCCAACCGTCATCGCCAAAGCAATTGGATTTCTCTAAATGATCGAGAACCGCTAACCCAGCCCGAATCGATGCGGTCGCAGCCGTGAACGTCTGAGAGAGCAGCGGCCCCTTGGGCTTGAGCGATTCACCGTACAAGGTTGCACACACTTGGGTAATCTTTCCAAGCGTGACAATGTCGGCGAATCGATCCAGACCAAAATGCTGGAATGCAAAAGGACGACTGAGTCGAGAGAATGTCTGGACTTCGTCAAAGATCACCAAGATCTTATGGTCATGGCAGATCTGACAGAGGGTCTCGAAGTATTCCTTTGTGCCCGGATAGTAACCCCCTTCGCCTGCGACGAGTTCGAGCCACAAGCAAGCATGCTGACCCGGGTAACGCTCGATCAAGTGTTTGAGAGTGCGGATCGCTCCTTGCGTGGTTCCCTGTGGATCGGCCGGATGGTACATCGGCAAGTAATCGACATCCAGGGCCTTGGGCACACCGGTGCGATACGCAGGTCGATCCGTCAGTGAAGCAAGAGCGATTGAGCGGCCTGCAAAGCAGTTGTCGATACATATGACACGCGATGCTGGGGCGCGGTTGTGAAAGGCGATCTTCAGTGAGTTCTCGTTGGCCATCGCACCGCTAGTGCTCAGCAGACAATGATCGAGCTTGGCTCCCTGTGCTTGGGCCAAAGCGATCAGTCGCTCGCACATCCAAAGCGAGGCCGAATCATGCTGCAGGTTTCCTTGCATGACGGTGTCCTCGAGCGCTGCATCGATCGTCGCACTGAGCATTCGAGGATCCGAATGTCCCATCCCATGCACACCGATTCCGACGATGAAATCGAGCTTGACGCTGCCATCGCCCAGTTCGATCAGGGGGCCGTTTCCAAGCCCGCTAGAGATGTAGGGGAAATAGGTCGCCGCTCCTCGAGCCTTGGTCAGTCGATCCAATTCGGCTTGGTAGGCAGGGACCAAATCCGGATTCGGTGGGCGGACTTGCGTGATCTTGCTACGGTGAGATTCCAGGGCCTGCAGAAGCAATTGGCGGGCGTTTTCGACCCGAGGATCTCGGACCAATTCCGAGTAGTGGAGGGCTTTTGGATCGTGGCTCAACAAGGCACCTGTCTGCAGAGGATCTGGGAAAAGATTTTGGGGGTAAGCCCGGGAAAAACGCAGATTCTAACATCAAACAGAGATTCCAACCATCTCGAAAGGTTCGCAGGAAAGCTGGGATTCCCGCTAGGGCGAACTACACTCGATAGGTCGATGTCTTTCATTTTACAGATATTTTGCCACATGTTACCCCCGGTTGCCCCAAAGCTCTTTAGGAGTCTTAGCATGCCTCAGCGCCAACGCCTGGGTCTCGATCACTTTTTCATCCGCATTGCGTGCATGCTGTTTTCCTTAGGGCTGACCTCGTCGCTAGAGGCCCAGGATCCCAAGGCCGCTTTGCAACCGACTCGAAATCTAACCTGGGCCAAAATCCCAGCCGGTCGATTCATGATGGGCTCCCAAGTCCCCATCGAGCAAGTCCTCAAGGACTACTCGCAGTACGGCCGAAACAAAGAGGATTTTCAAGACGAATACCCTCGGCACTCTGTCGAAATTACCAAACCGTTCTTGATGTCAACGACG
This sequence comes from Pirellula sp., assembly GCA_040381975.1. Classification (GTDB taxonomy): domain Bacteria; phylum Planctomycetota; class Planctomycetia; order Pirellulales; family Pirellulaceae; genus JBKCUI01. The sequence continues at coordinate 111,093 of JBEIGI010000001.1, read as the reverse complement.
GAGGTGACCGTCGGACAATTCAAAGCGTTTGTTAAGGAAACCCGCTACAAGACCCGAGCAGAGGTCGATGGATCTGGTGGATGGGGGTTTGATTCACAAAGCAACAGATGCCTAGGACGTGACCCGAGGTTCACTTGGCTCGATCCTGGTTACCCTCAAACCGATAATCATCCAGTGGTCAACGTGACGTGGGAGGATTGCCAAGCCTATTGCCGTTGGCTTTCTGCGAAAGAGAAAAGAATCGTTCGTTTGCCGACGGAAGCCGAGTGGGAATATTCCAATCGAGCAAACTCGGCGGAGTACTATGCGATGGGCAACACACCATCGAGTGTCTTATCCCAAGCAAGAACCTTGGCACCGAAACCTGCGACGATACGTCAAGCCATCCAAAATCTGGTGATCGATCCGCAGGATCCACCCTTTCCCGTTCCAGTCGCATCTTATCCCGCCAACGGCTTTGGGCTCTATGACATGCATGGCAATGTTTGGGAGTGGACCGGCGACTGGTACGACGAGAACTACTACAGTGATTCGCCGACTAAGGATCCGACCGGGCCGCGGCAAGGAGTTGTGAAGGTTCGCCGGGGTGGAGCTTGGAATTCCTTCCCCTTGTGGGCTCGATCGAGTTTTCGAAATTGGAATGACATCGACACACGTTGTGCGAATCTTGGGTTTCGTGTGGTTGCCGAGTTGACTGAGTTAGAGATTCGCGAATATGAAAAGTCTCAGCCGATTCGAATCCTCTTTGTCGGCGATATCATGCTCGACAATGGACCCGGTCATGCGATTGGAAATGGGATTGATCCTTTCGAGCATTGTTCGAAGCTTTTGCTCGATGCGGATGTGACTGTTGGAAATCTCGAATGCGTTTTGGGCACCGGTGGCCGGCAAGTCAACAAGCCTTATGTTTTTCGCGCTGCCCGCGATTCGGCTCGTTATTTGAAAAAGTACTTCTCGGCTTTGAGTGTTGCCAACAATCACACGCTTGATTTTGGGCCAGAGGGACTTCTAGACTGCTTGGATGTCCTTAAGAAAGCCGACATCGGCTATTTCGGGGGTGGAGCCAATATTGAAGCTTCACGCGCTGGGCTGATCCTCGATGTCAAAGGACGCAAGATTGTTCTATTGGGCTACAACGAATTCTACATGGAGAACTATGAAGCCACCGACAAGCGAGCGGGCAATACGCCTTTGCATTCGGATTGGGTCATCGAAGACATTCAGTATGCTAAAAAAGCTTGTAACGCCGATATTGTCATCCCCTTTATCCATTGGGGTAGGGAGATGAATCCGATGCCCAGAGAGCATCAGCGGGCCGATGCCCGGCGCTGGATTGATGCTGGTGCTACAGCCGTTATCGGGGGGCATCCGCATGTGACGCAGACGATCGACAGCTATCGAGGCAGCCCGATCGTCTATAGCCTTGGTAATTTCGTTTTTGATTACTACAACATCGATCCGGCGATCTGGTATGGATGGGCGATTCGACTCTCGATTCCACCGCAGGTCGATGGAAAACAAGGACCGATCGATTGGGAAACCATCACCGTCGAATTGGATCCAGCCGGGCTACCTCACCCGGTGGATCCTAGATAGAACGATTGCACACCACTAGCTAGCTTTGATAGGGCTAGCTTTTTGGGATTTTCGTCTGCGACGGACAGCGGCAAGGGCAGGGATAAGGGCAAATGCCGCGAAAGAAGTCGGTTCAGGGACGGCCCCACCCGGCGTACTGCTACCGAAGGTCACATCATCAAAAGCGATTTGATTCTGTACACCTCCAAAGACTACCGATCTTGCAACCCCAGTAAACGAGACGCCGACTGGAAAAAATGGACTAAAGTTTCCAGTCGGATCGCCTGGTCCGCTTGGAGTCGTTGGTAAACTCAGAGACGCAAGCAGTGTTCCGGTCCCGTTGAGATCGCTGTAAATACCTAGCGATCCGGGGTTGTTGATCGCACTGTAGTAGAGCGAAAAACCGGTGTCGAAACCAGCCGCATAATTCATAATTGGGTTTCCATCCAGGAAGAATAGTACGGTACTTGGGGATGGTTCGTTCCCAAAATTTCCGGAGCCGCCTGCATCAGAGTCAATGATCGCTAACGCATTGCTGGAAAACTGAACTCCGAAATTAGGGCCGGTTTTACCCAAGCCACTGAAGCCACCGTTGTAGTAATCGCCGATAGACTCGAAGTTATCGAGCCCTTCGAACGTTAAGATAACAGTTGCCGATCCCTGTTTAGCATTTGCCGAAAGAGCGATCGCAACGCAGCATAGAACAATCATCTTCGAAATAAACTTGTACATGTGATACTTCTCTAAAAATTTGGATAGAAAAAAGGGTTCGGTAACGATTACCAAACCCTTTGGAACTGGAGAATTCTGGTTCGCAAGGGCTAACCAAGCTTTGTAAAAAATTTCCTTCTGCGGTTTTGCTTCAGATTCCGCAGACTCATTCCGCCAATACCAGCCAGAGCAATCGCCATCATTCCAGGTTCGGGCACAGCCGGTGTCGGCGTTGGAGGCTGTCCAATATTGATCAAGCCGCCGTCGACACCTTGTTTAAAGTCGTAGTAGTTGTCAAACGGGTCGATGTCTCGAAGGCTGAAAACCACCGAGCCTCCTTGCATCGAGTTCCATACGTTCGCTAAAAAACCGCTATCCGTGAACGAAAAGAAGCCTGTGTGTAATCTGTCGTTATCGAATCCTAGGATCGGAGCCCTGAGTGCAACAGTGCCAGTATTGTTGGTTTCTTCGGTCCAGACAGCACTGAAATTCGACGCTCCTGAGAGTTCGAAACCGTTAATCCTCAAAAAGTTTTGGTTAAAGTCGAAGTTACCGTTTGCTGTATCGCCATCAAATAAAGTGATTCGAACCGCAATATGAGATAGGCCACCTCCGAGCCCATTAAGGATGGTTGGGGTGAATCCACTTTGCGTACCAATCCCCTGCGGGTTAGTTGAAGCGAAACCCTCAAAAAGACTTGACGCAGCCAATTGGCTGGTGACCACAGCACCGTTTTGACCTTTGGCCTGGAATACGATTCCGCCGACCTGAGTCACCCCGCTCGGTAGTTGGCCGATGGGTGACATCATCGTGAAGACGGTTGCCTGTGCAATGTTGGTCATCATTAGGCAACATGCTAAAGTAACAGCAAACCAAGGTCGTGAAAAACGATTTTGAAACATATTGTACATTACTGAAAACTCCAAATAAGAGAAACCAAAGGTAAGGTAAATTGATTTAAGACTTTGAAATGGGTGAACTCGGAACCAATCCTTCAGGGAGAGACTTTTTTCGAAGCCGCAATAAACTCATTCCGGCGACTGTGCATCCGAAAATCGCAAAAGAGGTCGGTTCAGGTACCGTAGGAGTAGAACTGAAATCCGAAACTGTGAGCGTTGAGGGTCCGGCAACATTGTCAAGAGTTCTTGCTTCGAATGCGAACGTCTGACCTGCTCTTACCGATAGACCGACGACTGTTCCCGATTGAAAAAACGGGCCATAGTCATCCGTCAGCTTTGTAAAAGCCCCATCGATTGAGTATCCGATCGGATCCCAAAAAGGTGTTTCTGTGGCATTGAAAGCCCATGAAAAACCCAAGTTGTCGTCGGTTGCAAGGGTGATTGAAAAGTATGCACCACCAGCAGCACCACCACCTTGATTATCACCTTGATTATCGCCTCCTTGAAGGCGAATACTGTCAGGGGCATTGCTCAGGTCAAAGCTTCCTCCTGTGTTAGTGAACTGATTCCAGTTGGCGACATCAAAGGGTCCGGTGAATCCAAAGACCGCAGCATTCAATAGCGACACTGGTGAGATCAAAAAGATAAGGGTAAAACAGAACATCGTCGCGAATTTATCGTGCATGTTAAAAGCTCCTTGAGGAGGAATGCGAAGTGTTTAAATAAAGCTTGGATATCGTCTCGTTTATTAAGTAGGGATTTAATAATTGCCTACTCGCATGAAGCCTTCGTGGAGGATCACGAATAAACGAAGACTTGTAAGGGGTAACAAGCAACAGACGCATCGATCGGACTCGTGATTGAACTCTGGTTACACGCGTCCTTGCTGTCGGTGTCTCGCGAATATTTCAGTCCCTGACGATCGCTCAACCAGTACTCCGTAAAAGCCTCTTGGATGCTTGGAAGGACAAGCTGTTTTGGTCCAAAAAAGTGAGTCAAAACCGCTAGAAACTAGGCCGAAGACCAGTAAAAACATTGGTGGAGAAAATTTTCAAGAATTCTTTTGCATCGGACTCTACGAAGTGATACAAAACTTATCGTGGCCCTTTTCGAACCCTTTGAATCATCTCGCAACGCCTTAGTTATGAACGCGAACGCTGCCTTGCACGATCTAGAGAATCTGCTTTTAGCCGCTAAGTCCGGAGATCGTCTTGCCAAAGAGAAAATTGCTTCGTGGATGTTATCGACAGTCCAATCTCAGGTTGAAAGAACGTTAAGATTCAAAAAGAGTTCCCTGTCTCACTCGTCTTTGACAAGTCATATTCTGGTTCGGTTAGTTCGGGGCGATACGATCGATCGAGCTCCGAATGTTCCCTACCTAATCGCGTCCATCGCCAGGGCTTCGCGAGAGTTGCTGATCGATCATTATCGTCGAGTTGGTAGTACCCAGCGGCGCATGGCCATTGCGCCACCTTCGGAATTACCATGGTTCCAACAAGTGATCGAAGAACAACAAATCGATTTGAAGGAGCTTGACGATGCCCTTAATGAGTTGGAAAAGATATCACCCCGCAGAGCGTCGGTGATTAATTTGCGTTTTTTTTGCGAAATGCCTGCGGCCCAAGTCGCACAGACCCTAGGAATTTCTAAATCCACCGTCGAGTCTGACTTGAGACTGGCTCGTGCTTGGTTGTTTGTTCGCCTTGGAGGAGATGAAGAAAGAAACTAAGCAAACTCGGAATTTCCTTTTTCTCTTTACTATCATTGGCACTCACACACATGTCTAATCAAGACGCCTTCGGTTCGGAAATTAACAATATACATGCCGACGACCCTCTGATTGTTTCGATCAGGGCGTTGGAACAAGATAGGCTGGTTGAAAACAATCCGCTTAATAACTTGTTCAGCCAGTCAGAGAAAATAGGTTTTTTGCAAACGCATGACGAAGCGATTGCGGCAGGTCAACTGCCAACACGACAGTCCCCTTCGCTCGACCGCATGCCGCTCAGTGCTCAAGCACCCAAAACGGTTGGTCCCTATATCATCGAAAGCGTGTTAGGAAAGGGAGGTTTTAGCACAGTATTCGCGGCCCGAAGAATTGACATGTCGGGTCGATTTGCAGTGAAGGTCTATCGCTTCGATGGGCTTGATTCTATGACGCGAGTTGAAATCGAGCGGTCCGTCCTTCAAATTCTCTCTCATCCCAATGTTATTTCGCTTAGTGACTTTGGTAATACCAAAACTGGCTTACACTACGTTGTGATGCCCTTGATCGATGGAGTTCGGATAGATCGATTTGTTCATGAACAGCAAGCTCCGCCTCGAACGATCGCCGGGATTTTCGCTCAAGTTGCTGATGGGTTACAGCATGTTCATGATCTTGGAGTCCTCCATCGAGACCTTAAACCAAGCAATATCCTCGTGACTCATACCGGCTTTCCGGTAATCACCGACTTCGGTTTAGCTAAGCTAATTCAATCCAATAAAGAGGAGTCGATTTCGACTCAATCGGTGACTGCCACCGGAGCCATACTAGGCACTTTGGGTTACATCGCGCCAGAGCAAATCTCTTCCTCCTCCCAAGAAGATACGCCTTCGGTGGACATCTATAGCCTTGGTGCCACCCTTTTTCGGGTCCTGACCGGGGAAACGCCGAAGGAAAGTCGCAATCTACTTAAGGCCTTGAAAGAATCACGCACCAAGAGGCCCGTTTTTGGAACCAATTCCAAAAAATCCGCACCCAAAACCCTCCAATCAATCTGCCTTAAATGCCTGGAGAATAGTCCAAGGGATCGTTATCAATCAATGGAGGAACTCAGGCAGGATCTCCAAGATTATGCCGATGGTAAGATCGTCATCGTTCGTGGTTACTCTTCCTTCCATAAGCTTTGTCGCTGGATAAAAAAGGAACCCCTAGTGGCGGTATTAGCCTTCGGTTTAGGTTTTACTCTGCTCCTCTGGGCTTGGTCATTCCACTTGATCCTGAATTTGTCTGATGGATATCGGAACATATCCAATTCCGAGACTGCACCAAGAGTCCTTAACGTTGGTGGTGGTACGCCCGATATACCACCCCTGTCGGAAAATAAGAACAATCTGCCCATCGATCAGCTCACAGGAGTTGACTCCCTGGGCAATCGAAAGTAACTCGTTCCTGAGAGCTCATTCTACACGTCCATAGACTTGACCGATGATCCGTTAAATTGACCTCGTACTCTCATTTCATTTCTTGCAGTCGATAGCAAACAGCTTCCTCGGCATTGCGTAAATACAAGCGATCGCCAACGACGACCGGATGATTCCATGTCTTGTCCTTTAACGCATCGATTTTGCCAAGCTCCTGATGTTTTTCGGGTGTTGCTCGCAGCAATACGAGTTCTCCTTTTTCGCTGACGACCAAGATCAATCCCGAGTCGGCAAGCAGCAGTGCTTGGCCCTTGGCATACCGGCCTCCCTTCCACTTCCGCTTGCCATCCTCAAGTCCGATGCAAGCAAAGATTGCGTTGTCGAACCCGTAGATGTTCCCGTCATGGATCAAGATGTCGTTGTAATCGGGCTTCATGTCGATCGATGTCCAAAGCTCCTTGGCCTCTAAGCCATTGTCACCTGATGTGAATTCGACAAGCCGAGTTCCTGTTCCCATCCCAGCAGGAATAAGCAGCTTATTGCCACCGATCACCTGGGCTTGGCAAGCTCGGTATCCTTCATGCGAAAACTCATAGTCGTAGAGACTTTTTCCTGTGCTCGGTTCCCAAAGATGAGCACCGGTGTTGGAGAGCAAGCACAGGTAGGATTGATCTAGGAGTTTGATCTTTTGGATCGAGCTATAAGACATCTCGCCGGCTGGGGCGGTCCAAGCGACTTTGCCATCCTCAACATTAAACGCGATGACTCCTTTGTCCTCTTTGCCACCTGCATGAACAATGACAAAACCGCTTTCGACGCAGGGTGAGCAGGAAAAGCCCCACATGGGCGGCTCCTTGCGTCCCGAGGCCTCTTTCAAATCGGCTTTCCAAATCAGACTGCCATCGACAGCATTGAGTCGCACGAGGATGCCTTCGGCTCCCAGTGCATAGATCGAGCCATCGGCAAGGGTCGGAGTGGCACGAGGGCCTAGTCCTCCGAGGGATTCAAAGAAACGTGAAGGGGTCTCCGATGACCAAATCGGATCGCCTGTCTTGGCATCGTAGCAAGCGACTACTTCATCTTGGTCCCGCTGTTCTTGGGTAAAGAGCCGATCGGCACCGACGATAAACGAGCTCCAAGCAGGTCCGATTCGCCTGCGCCAGATCTCTTGCGGTGGGTTGGCGTTCCAGTCAGCGCTAAATCGCATTCCCGTTTGAGCACCGTTTCCTTGCGGCCCACGGAAACTCGGCCATGGTGCAGCCCGGAGCGATTCGAGGATAGCTTCGGTTTCGACCTTGTCTGTTTTAGCGACCTTTTTAAAATTGCGAATTTCGTTGATGGCCAATTGCTCGGAGGTGGGTTGCCACCGCCAGTGAAATCCAAAGGAAAAATCGCCCCAAACTCCATCGGTGCGCACCAATGTGGAGACGCCGGCCCCAAGCGTTGCTAAAAGGATTGCCAGCAGCGTTCTTTGAATGGAAAGCTTTCTAGCGAAAAGGATCCCTCCGAGCGCAAAGCCTGCGATCGCCATCGGAATGGTCATGACGATGAGCAACGGGCCCCGCATCGAGTGATGGCAAAGGGCTTGTTCGATCCCGACGGCTCCGACCAAGCCGAGCACGCCAAGGATACGTTCGAACCAGCGAGCCCGGCTGGCGACAAGCCACCAGATCATCACTAACAAACCGACCAGGAAAGGCCCAAAGGCGCTTGCCATCCAGATCATCGAGGGTCCGTTAGGAACCAGATCCGGAACGAATCGCATGAAAGCCATCAGTGGCAATAGAAGGATAGGGATCCAGATCCGCAGCGGATGCCAAGCGTTCCATTGCGGTTTTACGCTTGTTTGCTCAATACTCATTTCGCGATTCCTTAGGTGTCGAATTTGACGTTGCGATGGATTTCGGCAAGTGGGATTGAAATGCCGACAGGTTCGAGGATCAATGAATCGCTCAGGGAGCGGAATTCGGTCAGCAACCAACCTCCGGTTGCCTGCCGTGTAAAACACTCGACATGTGCGTGGCTTTGGGCGATGAGAACCAAAGCCTTCAGTGATGGAATGCTGCGATAGAAAGCCGCTTTATCTCCTCGATCATAAGCCTCGGTGGATTCCGAGAAGACTTCGACCAGCACCGAAGGGTTCTTGACCGTGTTGGGTGTATCGGGATCGATTTCGAGTTCTCCGCAGATGATCGATGCATCGGGATACGTGTAGAGTCCGGCAGGGTCGACCATAATCCTTAGGTCGCCGTTGTAGGGGACGCAAGGTTTATCGGCCAATCGCTGGCGTGCTTCGCCTATAAAATTCGTTGCGATGAGCGAATGCCGAGGAGTTCCTCCGACCATGGCGAAGATTTCGCCTCGGTAGTATTCGTGCTTTTCCCCAGTCTTGAGTTCATGCTCCAGATACTGCCCGAGGGTAAAACCTTTTAAGACCGCTGACATGGATCGGATTCCCAAAGTTTGGATGGAACGGCAGACAAAACAGGCTTGCATGAAACGAATCTAGGTCGATTGTAGTCTAGAATGAGCGATCTGGCTGGGCAAGGCTGTACTTTAGCGTCTATCCAACGAATTGGAGACCAAGCAGACCATGGATCAAGAAACGACGATCGATCCTTATGAATCCCATGGCGATGACCAGGTTGATGTCGAGGGTAGGGATTCACCGTTGAATCCCAAATTGTCAAACCTGAGGATACTATGGGGCGCTGTGCTAGTTGTCCTGTCGATCGCAGGGAACTTGACTGGATCGATGTTGCTCGAAGAGTTATTTCCGACCCTAAACAGGTTTTTATTTCGGACGTACGGATTGAATTCGACGTACGAATTTTACATCGTTTCATGGGGTGTTGGGGCCGGACTCGTCATTGCCCAAGGCGTCGCCGTTTGGCTAGTTTGCAACGCTTATCTTCCAAGTCGATCAGGTCGACTGTTGATCGGTTCGTTTGTGAACCTACTGGTCATCACTACTTGGATCGTCGGTGTTACGATCAGTGTGGGCAGGAAACCTCCCGTTGGTACTGCCATTCTCTTGCTAGGAGGAGGGACCATGATCTATCTCCTTGTTGGCTGGATTTTAGGCACGTTGCTTAAGCAGACCCGAAGCGGTTGGAGGCGAAACGCTTCGAAATCCAACAGTCAATACTCTCTCCGAACCCTTCTGGTAGTGATGATCGCAGTGGCTGTGATCGCTTTGATTGGCAAATGGATTCCGGACAACCGAAGAGGTTTTACTTGGATTCCACTGAGTGAAATCGCAAGCATCATTCTGTTTTTAGCGTGTTTAGCGTTGGGTATCTCGTGTCTAGTATGGTTGCAGTACAAAGCGTTGAGAGGAGATCACAAAGTCTTCTCTTGGGCGATGTTTCTTAGCTATCTAGTCCTGGGTCCATTCGCTTTTGTATGCGTTAGTAGCTTGGTCATCGAATGGGGTAAGTCCTGGCAAGCGATCTTTACGGTTGAAGTCATTTTGCTTTCCTACTGCATTCCTTTGGGCATCGTATTTGGAATCGCGCTGGTGATGCCTGTTTTACCAAGATCTGTCTGATCTGTCTGATCAGACGGATCAGACAGATCGGACAGATCGGACAGATCGGACAGATCAACGGGGTCGAGGTTGTAGCGGATTGAAATCGCGAGCAGATGGCAACGTCGGTGAAGAACCCTGCGGTCCAGGTAGTGGAGTTGCACCGTTTCGACTTCCAGGAGATTGGGGGCCAGGAGGTTGCATATTCATGGGCAATGCACCTTCGATCTTCCGAATTTGCGCGTTGATTTGCCCTGTCCTCAATCGCATCGACGCCGAACTAACTTGGATGCTTTGACCGGCTTCGGAGTTATTTTCTCCGCCGATTCGGCGGATCGTCGCGGGTCGCTGAACCGTTCCTTCGATCCGCACCGCATCGTCGATCGCCGCATACCCAATCCGACTCGCATCGACGACCACATCTCCAGACTCGGTACGACTCGTCAACTGCGATGCTCCCAAAGCATCGAGTTCCCAAGCTCCCTTGGGTACCGACGGGGCTCCCCGGTTGTAGCTCAAGCTCGATGCATCAAATAGATTCAATTGATCGCAGATCAGACGCGATTGATGATTGGCTAAGCGTTCAGAGTTTCTGACATCGAGTTGGTCATCCCAGTTGGCTATCGGCCCGAGTAAGGCTGCGACCTTGTCGTAGAACGAAACGATTCGCTGCGGGACAGAACCTTCCATCCTCCCGGAAAAAGTCAAATGCAAACATTGGAGGGTCTCTTGTCCTGAATTGGAACTCGCTTGGCTTGCAATGAGTGGTCCAGAAGCCAATCCGGGCGCCGACGCCGCCAAGGAGCTTGTGTTTGCAAATCGTCGACTCCACAATTGGCCAGGCCCATAGCCTATGAAAGTCTTGGCGGGAACTTGGAACTCCAATCTTGGCAGAACAAAGTTCTCGGCAGATTTTCTTGCGCCAGCCAAATCGGTCTGAACCGCCTTGATATCGACGTCACCATCGAGCCGGACGACTTGAACCTCAGGCTTGCTTACCGGCCTTTGACTCTTGGATACTCCCGCGGGCAATTGGAATGGAACTCGCTGAGACATATCCAATGTGAGAGTTCTTGCATTGGCAAGTAGGTGCCAGAGGGTCGTCGCATCGGTTTGAAGCCGGCAATCCAAAATCACACCACCGCCAAATCTTGCATTGCGTCCATCGAAAGTCATCCGCTCGCCCCACTGGATTCTCGGAGGGGATCTCCAAGCCCATGTTCCATCGTTGGGCTCTTGTGACAAGGCTTCTTGGGGCAAAACCAATTCTCCTGGATGGTTGATCCAAAAGAGTTGATCGTTCTGGGAGAGTTGCAATTCGTTGGCAACGACCCAACCCGATCCAACCGCGATCTTGGCCGGTTGGCCAACGAGATAGACATTCGAGCGGTCGCTCGACTCGCTTTGAATCACAAGCTTGTCACCTGTGGCCGAGAGGGGCCAAGGTGATTCGGCTGACAGGAATTCTCGCAGAAGTGTAAAACTTCCTTCGAGCGAAAGATTCTCGATGACGCTCTCGGAGCCGATGCGTACGATGTCGGCTTCGAGGGTCTTTCCGGTGATGCTCATGGGTGACTGTGCCGCTTGGCTTCGTGGCGAAGGAAGCTTGGGTGTCGTTGGCGATGCAGGTAGACTCGGGGCTGCGAGCACAGGGGGGGAGACCGGAGCTGGCGATACAGGTTGTGAGCGGATCGCGGTTTTGCTTTTCAAGTTGGATTCGGAGACTGTGTAACCTGCACGCAAAGCTTCTTGAGGATCCAAATGCCTAAATCGCACGGCCATCGATTCGACCTGGGCACTTAGCTCAGGTGTCTTGACGATGACTTGTCCATCGGCGGAGATGGAATCGGGAATAAATGCAGGCAGTTGTCCGTCGGGGTAGTAGGGAGCAAGCTTTGGTGCGATCGATGCATCGACGGGCAAGACCCATAGATTGAGTCTTTCGGCCACGAAGCGACCGCGAAGTGAGCTACTGATGTTGGCTCCCCCGTCGATGGAAATCAAATCGCGCTGCTCATGGGGACGAATCGATAATCGTTTGCTCCAGTGCAAGTTCCAAATCTCGCCTTCTTCGGATTCGACCTGCGCCTGACCGATCCCGTCGGCGATCACCCAACCGAGTCTCGTGAATTTGGCTTGCTGGCCATTGCTAAGGACTTCTGGATTTTGATACTGGATGTTCGGTGAAGTGATTTGGATATTCCCGCGTTTGAGAAATACCTTCGATGAATTCTTGGGTGCAGCACCGGGTAATACGTTACTCAAACTGACCATGCCGTGGACCAAGTCCATGACTAGATGCTGACCATTGGCTTGGGCTTGCATCCCGGGTGCGTTGAGGCGAATCCAACGGCTTTGATCGTTTGGATCGCGACCGGGCAATCCAATTGCTTCGAGCCGATCGAGTTTCCATGATGCCTGCTCTGAGGTTTGATTCCAACCGACATTGAATTTTAGTTCGTTGCAATCGAACGTATCGGTCGGTTTGCCTTCGACGACATGTTCGAGGTGCACGCCGTCCATGAAGCTCGCTTGAGATTGATGGAATTGAAACTGAAATCGGCCACGGCAATCGAGTTTGGCATACGCTCGCCGCGCTCGATCTTCTCCGTTGGGATCGGTCGGCCATAAGCCACCGTTTTGAAGTTCCAACTGGACTTGGTCGACGTAGAAGAGTTGCAGGTAATCGAGTCCGGCAAAAGGGCTATCGTTTTTGGCAGGAGCAGCGGCACTGGATTCCGATAGGAGATCTTGATCCATGAAGATCGATAGATAGCGTCCTTGCAAGCTCGAACCACCGAGCTTCATGCTGATCTGTTTGTCGGTCCAGATTTGACGTTTATCGATCCTGACATCCTCGGTCTCGATTCGAAGCTCCCCTTGATTCGTCTTTGGATCCGGTGGCGAGTAAAAGGTGATTCGGCCGCTGAGTTGGCCTTGAGAGATCGCAGGCGGATGACCGAGTGTCCAGTCGAATGCTGACTTGAACTGAATCTCTGCACCCTTGGGGCTATCGATGAAGATGGCTCGTTGCTCTTGGCTTTGGCTTTTTTGATTGATGATGATCGTCAGCGGGCTAAAGCGCCAACGCGTGTCGCTAAGCTGCTCTCGTTTCTGATAGAGCAAGATGAACTGATCCTGCTGGATCATCAAGGGTTGCTGACGCTGCCACGAGCCTTCGGGAAAGTAAGCATCCCACCACTGGTTTTGTTGCCAGGGGGTATTGGTCTGGTGCGTCCATCGAGACTCTTTGTGCGTTTTGATGGGCCGAATGCTCGAAGGAACCAGCAACTCATAGCCGGCAAAGCCAACCAAAAGTGGGATGAGGATTTGGAGATAGTATTTAAAAAACGTCATCGCAATCGGCTAGGGACTAAGTCTTCCCATCTCCCTTTGGCGCGCAATATTCGTTCGATCAGTTCACGCACCGCACCGCGACCTCCAGGGCTCTTCATCACCCAACGGGCCAACTGCTTGACTTCATGTGCTGCATCAGCCACCGTGACGGCTAATCCGACGTTGGCCATGACGGCCATGTCAGGCAAGTCGTCTCCGATGTAGCAAACCTCCTTGGGCTCGACACCGATGGCTTGCATCATCTCCCGAGCCGCCGGTAGCTTGTCGGCGAATCCTTGTCGAACCCATTGGATGCCCAGTTCCTGAGCCCTGAGCTTGACCACTTGGGAATTGCGAGCCGTCAGCAAGCCGAATTCAAAGCCAGCTTTCCTCCACAGCTTAATCCCATGCCCATCGCGAACATAGAAGGACTTGCTCTCGACCCCTGCGTTGTCGATTGTGATCATTCCATCGGTTAGCACACCGTCGACATCCGAAAGAATCAATCGAATCGGTTTGGCAACTTCGTCATCGCTATCGAACAACTCTCGTACCCTTTCTCAACGTGATTAAGCAGTTAGATTAAATCGTTGAACCAAAAATGCGGAGCGAGGTCGGCATGCTTGCCGGTTCGCACACTCCTACGGCTGGTTCGAGTCCGATCAAATCGGTGATATCGATCAGCCCCACGGCTTGGTCGAAATGATTGACCACTGGCAGTTCGCTGATCTTGCGATTCGAAAGAATCTCAATAGCTTCGCTCAACTTGGCCCCAGTGCAGATCGCCGAAAAATTCCGGGTCATCACCTCCGACAACGGGCAATCTAAATCGCTAGGTGCATGCTTGCCAAGGAATCTTGTCAAATCGCTGTCGGTGAATATTCCCACGAGTGTATGCTCATCGTTCTCAACCATCACCGCACCGGTGCGACGCCCTGGTCTTGCAGTCTCGACGAGCATCTGTCGGATGCTCGTGCTTTGATTGCACACACGGCACTCATCCAACGGTCGCATCAATTCATCGACCGAGGCTAGACGACGCCCAAGTGCCCCTCCGGGATGCAGCTGGGCAAAGTCTTCTTGGCCAAACTCCTTGTTCTCACACACGAGCATCGCCAAGGCGTCCCCTAGTGCGAGCATCGCAAGCGTGCTGGTCGTCGGTGCCAAATTCATGCGACAGGCTTCGGGACAGTTTGGCAAAAGCAGATTGATGTCGGCCGCTTGTGCCACCGGACTATTGATCTTGCTGGTGATTGCGATGATGCTCGATGCCCGACGGGCCAAATGAGGAAGCAGATCAACCACCTCTTGGGAATTGCCACTATTGGACAAGACCAAGACGATATCGTTTGGCCCAACACAACCTAGATCTCCGTGCAAGGCTTCCGAGGGATGCAGGAAATGAGCGCGCGTTCCGGTCGAAGCGAAAGTGGCCGCGATCTTGCGTCCGATCAAGCCCGCCTTGCCGATCCCGCAAACGATCAAACTTCCACGCATCGAAGCGATCTTATCGGCAGCCAATACGAACTCTTCGTCCATGATGTGAGCCAATTGCATCAGCGCACTGATCCCATGCTGGACGACCGACACACCACGAGCCAACTGCTCTTGGCGATCCTTGGCCTGCCTTAGCCCTCTGCGTCTTGGAGATTCCATTCCAGAAGCACCGTCTTTGTTCGCTAGTCGATACTATTTTCCAAACAAGAACCCAGTGCAGACACCTATCGGTACCACTTACACGAGTTCCCCGATCTAGAGGGTAGCAATTTAGCGAGTCTGAGCCAACGTCGATGCGTGTAAGCTAGCAAGCAAAGAAATGCTAGCGTTCTATTTGTTTCGGCCTCTTGCCGAGCGACCAGGTCCTCGTTTTGGCCCGCCTCGCTGTGTGCCACTAGCTTTGGGGCCGCCGCGTTTGATTCCGCCGCGTTTGATTCCGGCACGTTTGGTACTGCTTCGTTTGGTACTGCCACGTTTCGTACCGATGCGATTAGCACCGCTGCGATCAGCCCCACTTTGAGGGCTCGATCCAAAACGATTTTCTCCACCTTCGTTTAGCTCGCTATATTCCCTTCTGTCATTTTTTCGCGCAGTGTTTTTCTGCCTAAAATTCTTTTGTTTCGCATTTTTATGCCCATACTCTCTTGGCTCACCCTTTTTCTGCCCTAAATTTTTTTGCCCTAAATCTTTTTGCCGTTTCTCTTCCCAGGGGCCTGGTTCTAGGTCGTCTTCTTGTCCGATGATGCTCCCTGCAGGTTTGCGAGGCATAAAGAAGTACTCTTCGTCGGAGTCTTCGATCGAGGGTCCGAGTGGCCCGTGATCGCGGACCAGGATCATTTCATCGTCCTGCTGGTCGATCGACGGATCATCGAGATCCTCTTCGGTGGCATAGGGATTTTGATCCATGCCTGGAAGTTTCTCCCATGGTTTGCCTGATTTCTTAGGAGGTCTCAGTTCCGACGTAGGCTTGGACTTTGGCCCCTTGGCGGGTTTGCTTGGCGCATTGTCTTTGCCCGACGAAACCTCTTCGCTGGCCAGCAGTTTCTTGCGAGCTTTGCGAGCCGCTTTTCGCTCGCGGCGGATATCATCGACGGCTTGGTACAACCCCTGCACCTCTTGGTTCGACAGGGGGCGATAAGCACCTTCGGGGAGATCGCCGAGCCTGAGTGTGCCTATCGCGATGCGTTTGAGCGAGACAACTTTGTGGCCTAGTCGAGCCAGGACCCGTCGGATTTCGCGGTTCTTGCCTTCGCTGAGAGTGATTTCTAATTCGGTACTGCTCTTGCGAACTTTTTTGAGTTTTGCCTGATCGACTTGGGCTTTGCCTTCGGCAAGATAGATTCCTCGTTCGAGTCGCTTGAGGGCATCGAGTTCGACTTGGCCAACGACTACAACCGCATAGCGTTTGGGAATTTCATGCTTTGGGTGAGCCAGTTGCTGAGCCAATTCGCCATCGTTGGTCAGCAGGATCAGGCCGGTGCTCGAGGCATCGAGTCTTCCGACGGGGAAGAGACGATGTTGGTTGGGCACGAAATCGATCACGCGCGGCCGGCCTTGCGGATCGCGGTTGGTACAGAGCACGCCTTCGGGTTTGTGGAGTGCAAAGTAGACAGGCCGATGCTGTTTGAGTTCTTCTCCATCGACACTGATGGTTGCAGTTGCAAGGTCGACTTTGACGCCGACTTGCGTGATGACTTGGCCATCGATCTCGACGCGGCCTTGTTCGATCAGTTCATCGACTTGCCTGCGCGAGCCGAGTCCGGCAGCGGCAAGGACTTTATTGATACGTTGCAGTTGAGGTTGTGGTTCTTCCTGAGGTGTTTGTTGGGGCCGAGCTTTTCGCGGTGACATTCAATGTGTTCCTAGGATGTGCGTTGTGTTGGCTTTAGGATGCGGGGCTTGGCACGGGCTCGAGCACAAACTCGCGAACTTCGCCTTCTGGGGTCGATTGCCAGATGCGCTGGGTTTCAAGTTCCAAAGCGGTCAGCCATTTACCGCCGTAGCAATAGGTGTCGATGCAGGTCAAATGGGGCAATTGAACGATCTGGCCTTCCGGGTGATGTGTGTGTCCCATCACCGCGTGCTTGCCCGAAAAGTGTGGTTTAGGTGTTTGGGGGGAAATTTTAACCCATCGCAACAGATCCGCCGATTGGTTCTCCATACGCATTTGCGAATCGTAATTCGCATGGACGATGATATGCGTGGGAGACTCGTAGTAGGGAAGCAAAGATTCGAGGAACTCGCGATGCGAAGCGGGGATCACTGAAAGGTCACCAGCAAAGCCATAGCTTTCCATCGTGTTGTGTCCACCGTGGTTGAGCCAGCCAAAGGGTTCCCTACGGCGATCCAAAACCGAGAGCATCATCTCTTCGTGGTTACCCATCAAAGGGAACAACTGCGTTTGTTCCCTGAGCTCGATCAGCCGATCGATGACCCCTTTGGAGTCCGGGCCGCGGTCGATGTAATCACCAACTGGTACGAGGATATCCGTTTTTTGCAGATCGATGGCAGCCAAAAGCGCATCGAACGCTCTGAGGCAGCCGTGGATATCACCGATTGCAATCGTTCGAGTCATGGGAAAAACAAAGGGTCAATCAAGGGGTCAATAGGGAACGCGTTGTCGTTGGTGCTTGGCCAAGATGCATCAAGATAGGTTCAAACGGATCGGTCGACTACGGCAATTCCATCGGCGATCGATGGCATCGAGCCACTTGGGAGCCTAAAAACGGGCTAAAATCCCCACGCTGGCGTTTCCTTTCTCGATCCGACCTATCCGATGCACCCGAGTCAATTACCGTTGGACAAACTGCAGGCTCAGTGCCGATGGGGCTTTTCTCGGGCCAGCGGACCGGGCGGTCAGCACCGCAACAAAGTCGAAACAGCGGCGAGTATCGAGCATCTTCCAAGCGGTATTCGGGCAAGCGCTACCGAAGAGCGGTCCCAACAAAGGAACCGACAAGTCGCGCTGCAAAGATTGCGATTGGCATTGGCCGTCGAATACCACGAGTCCCAAGACCACGAGACTCCTGATGCAGATCCAAAGGAGAATTCCATCGATGCGAGCCCTTCGGAGACTTGGCGTCTGTACTGCCGCTCTGGAAAGGTTCGAATCTCAACGGAGAACGAGCACTTTCCTGCGCTCTTGGCAGAAGTCTTTCAGGCGCTTTTAGAGCTAGACTATCACTTGCCCAAAACCGCCGAGTACTTTGGAACCTCTGCGACGCAGTTGGTAAGGTTCCTTGCGAGTTACCCACCGGCTCTAGAACGCCTCAATGAGAATTTGATCGCGCGAGGTTACTCGCATCGGACTGGCTAAGAACCAAGATCGACGCGACGACGACCGAGTTGTTCTTGAAGACGCTGAACGATGCTCGTGTGCATCTGGCTAACTCGGCTTTCGCTCAAATCGAGCGTCGCACCGATTTCTTTCATCGTCATTTCTTCATAGTAGTAGAGAATGATGATCAGGCGCTCGTTGCGATTTAGACCCTTGGTCACAAGTCGCATCAGATCGCTCTTGGAGATACGGCGAGTGGGATCCTCGCTGCGTTTATCTTCGAGGACATCGATCTCGCGGATGTCTTTGTAGCTGTCGGTCTCGTACCATTTCTTGTTGAGCGACACCAATCCGACGGCTGAAGCATCGACTTTCATCTTTTCGAGTTCGTCGATCGAGATCCCCATGTATTCGGAGAGTTCGTGGTTGCTAGGGGCTCGACCGTATTTGGCCTCCAGAAGCTTAGTCGCTTCATTGAGTTTGCTAGCTTTGCTTCGTACCAATCGAGGGACCCAGTCCATGGTACGGAGTTCATCGAGCATTGCGCCTCGGATTCGCGGGACGCAGTAGGTTTCGAATTTGACACCGCGTTCCATATCGAAGGCATCGATCGCGTCCATCAGGCCGAAGATGCCTGCGCTGATCAGGTCGTCGAGTTCGACCCCTTCGGGGAGTTTCGAGCGGAGTCGTTCGCCGTTGTAGCGAACTAGCGGTGTGTATCGCTCGATGAGTTGATTTCGCAGTGGAATGTTGGTTGGATCGGCCTTGAACTTAACCCAGACCTCGGTCATATCAGTATTTTGGTATGCGGTCGATGCCATCCGAACCTCCGTGATGTGTTGGCTTTTCTATTTCGTTACCCGCTTGTCGGCGAGTAGACCCGGGACTCTAACGAGTTGAGCAAAGCAATTCCACATCAGTTAATCAAAGATTCAGAAATCCGGTTTGACTGTTTTTCCCAGATTGCCGAGTCCGCGTTAACGCGTTGTAGAACATGCAAGAGTACCGGCAGTCCACCCGACGAGCGATGCGACAAGCATGGCGATGAGACCTCGGATCAGCGTCGTTTCAGGATCCCAATGAGCAAGATGTCCGAGCATAAGCTCGACGATCAGGCCAGAGTATCCAAAAGTGGCTGCGATCCTGCGGGCCATCGCTGTCCTCGCGAGTGTGCTTTACAATTCCCTAGTAGCGAACAAGTGGAGTTTTGTTTAGAAAACGAAACTCCACTTTGTCCGCCGAGTTTCTATCGGCGTAGAATGTGCGGACTCTGCAGCCAATACAAGAATTTTTAACGACTCCTAACCGTTACCACCCGAACAGTTTATCCAATGTCCAAACAACACTCTCCAGGATTCCTAAAGATCGTCGAGCAAGCTCGCGGCAATGTAGCCGAGTGCAATGTTGCTGAACTCAAGCAAAAGCTCGACTCGCCCAATCCTCCGGTGCTGATCGATGTCCGCGAAGAAAGCGAGTACGCCGCCGGGCACGTTCCAGGCTCGGTTCACTTGAGCAAGGGGATCATCGAACGGGATATCGAGTCGATGTTCCCTGATCCCAACACGGAGTTGTATTTGCTCTGTGGTGGTGGATTCCGTTCGGCCCTGGCTGCCGATAACTTGCAGAAGATGGGTTACTTGCGCGTCACGAGCGTCGACGGTGGCTGGAGAGCTTGGACCACCTCGGGTTATCCGATTAGCAAGCCGAACTCATGAGGATTGATCGAGTCGTAAGACCACAGACATCGCAGGTTGGCTGGAGGGCTGTGACTCCGGCCAAGATCAATCTGTTTTTGGAGGTGCTCGGACGACGGCCCGATGGCTACCACGATCTCGATACGGTCATGCTCGCGATCGACTTGACCGATACGCTTGAAATCTATCCGGTCAAGTCCGACACCCTCTCGCTCGAGGTGGATCTTTCGGAAGCTCAGGTGGTAGCCAACCAAGAGCTTGCTCGTGAAGACCGCACATGGCAGATACCCTCGCATGGACCATCGAGTGGATCTGCTACGGATGGGAATCTAGTGCTCAGGGCTCTAGAGTCCTTGCGCGAACATGTGGACTCTTGTGCAGGCTCCTTGGGCAAGGGTTCAATGCCAGGGGCGCATGTGATTTTGAGAAAAAGAATTCCATCCCAAGCGGGCCTTGGTGGAGGCAGTAGCGATGCTGCTGCTGCGTTAGTACTCGGATCGCTCCTTTGGCAAGGTTGCTGTGACATGCAAGTCCTTGGGAGGCTTGCAAGTAACCTCGGGAGCGACATCAATTTTTTTCTTGATGGGTACAACGGCATCAACTGGACCGCTCGATGCACGCAACGCGGGCAGATCGTTCATCCCGTAGAGAACAGACTTATGATCCATGGACTGATCGTTCATCCAACGGTGGGTTGCCAGACGGCCCGAGTCTTCTCACTGGTTCGTGAGTCGATCGCCGATCGTAAGCATGCCGAGTCCCCAGAAGTGCTTTTGAAATGTTTGATCAATGATCAAGTCGAATCTGACCATGCAGCACGACTCTCGGGTCTGCTGTATAATCGACTCGACGCAGCAGCGGTGCAGACGACCCAATGGGTTCAGAGGACCGCTCAGCGTATCGAGCGACTCGATCCGCATGGTCAGTGTCTGAGCGGAAGCGGTTCGGCTCGATTTTGTTTGTTATCCGATAGGGCGCAAGCCGAAATGATCGCATCGCAACTGCGGCATGAAGGGGACTTTAGGGCTTATCCGTTTACTGCCTGGATGAGCCCTTCGATCCTCGAGCAGACGAATCAACGGACTGAGTGAAACATCAAGATGGACATTACTGAGGTACGAATCAAACTCATGGAAGGCTCGGAGGATCGACTCCGGGCCTTTTGTTCGATCACTTTTGACCATGCTTTCGTGGTCAGGGATCTGAAGATCATCGAGGGGACCAACGGACCTTTTGTGGCCATGCCAAGCCGCAAAATGACGGCTCGGTGTGGACGTTGTGGCTCGAAGAATCACATGCGGAGCAACTACTGCAACCAATGTGGCAAGCGGCTACGCGGCGCCCAAGACCTTCAGGATATCGAAGGAGCTTCGAACAAGCTTTATGCCGATATCGCCCATCCGATCAATCAAGCTTGCCGCGATCAAATACAGCAAGCGGTCATCGGCGAGTACCATCTGGAACTCGAACGAGCCAAAGAGCCTGGGTATGTTTCCAGGTATGATGAAGAGTACGTCGAGTACATCCCGCATGCAACTGCACCAACACCGGCGCAAGTCCCAATTCCGCGTCCGCACATGTTCGATAAGCCGATCCAGAAAGATGTTGCCGCAAAAGAGGATGATGCAAAAGATGTTGCCGAGGAGACTCTCAAACCACCCGAGAACCCTTTTGGCAATGGGATATTCTAGGTCGATGCTCGTTAGCTCTTGGGCTTAAACTCGCCGGCCAAGACTCGATTCTCGATGGCTAGGATCTTGTCCAATCGCCTTTGGTGCCTCGGTTGCGGGGCATAGGTTGCTCCGAGGAAGGCCTTGATGATTTCAAAGGCAAGTTCAGGGCCGATGACCCTAGCTCCGATGCATAGCACATTCATGTCATCGTGCTCGACACCTTGGCGAGCCGAATACGTGTCATGACAAAGGCTTGCGCGAATCCCAGGGAACTTGTTGGCCGCTACGCTAACACCGACTCCCGACCCGCAGACCAGGATACCGCGATCGATTTGCCCGCTGAGGATTCGCGTCGCGACGGCTTCGGCGAAATCTGGGAAATCGCAAGAATCGCTCGAATGGGTTCCGCAGTCGATGGCCTCGACACCCAGGGTTTGTAAGAACTTAACAACCTCGTTTTTCATGGAAAAACCGGCGTGATCCCCAGCAATGGCGTAACGAACAACTTGGCTCATCGAAGTCTCCCGGATTTGCAAAAATGCGCCGTTGCCGTCTTAGTGCTTCGCGGTTACACTTCTTTCCCTTAGGTTTGTAGGGATTTTGGGCCGACATCGGCGTCTGCCCCCCGCGATCCGCTCCTCTGTTTCTTGACTGGTCGTTCGGCGCCAATTCCCCTTGTTTTATCGCTAATAAGGAGCCCAGACAATCGATTAAAGCGTTGTTTGATCGGATTCCTGGCTGCGATGGAGGGATTTCTGGAGCGTCGCACAGGCCGTCAATTTAGGTTTTGCTCCCATGGTTAACCGCTCTTTAGTCCGCTCTCTGGACGATGACACCCTCGAAGATGAACTCGCCGGTATGTTCGGCGACTCTGCTGAAGAACTCCTGCTGGATTCCCTCGAAGACGCCAACAAGCAGTTTGACGTCAACCAAATTGTCGAAGGAAAAATCGTTGAAATCAATGAAGAATTTGTCGTCGTAGACGTCGGATTCAAGAGCGAAGGCGCCATCCCCAAGAATGAGTGGGAAGAAGGCGAAGAGCCTCCGCAAGTCGGGCAGATGATCAAGGTCTTGATCGAAGAAGTCGAAGACCAAAACTTGCTCGAAGAAGCTCGGAACATGATCGTTCTGAGCAAGCGCAAGGCCGAGAAGATCATCCAGTGGGAAAAGATGATGGCTTCGGTCCAAGAAGGCCAAGTCGTCACCGGTACGGTCACCCGCAAGATCAAGGGGGGTTTGCTGGTCGATATCGGTGTAAACGTCTTCTTGCCTGCTAGCCAAGTCGACATTCGTCGGCCCAACGACATCGGCGATTACATCGGTCGAGTCGTGCAGTGCGAAGTTCTCAAGATCGACGAAGCACGTCGCAACATCGTTGTGAGCCGTCGATCGCTGATCGAAAAGCAACGCGAAGAGGACCGCGAGCATTTGATGGCCGAATTGGAAATCGGTCAGATCCGCAAAGGTGTCGTCAAGAACATCGCCGACTTCGGTGCGTTCGTCGACCTCGGTGGTATCGATGGTCTGCTCCACATTACCGACATGAGTTGGGAACGCATCGGACACCCAAGCGAGATGGTTGCCATCGATCAAGAGATCGAGGTCAAGATTCTTCAGATCGACCGCGAAAAGCAGAAGATCGCACTGGGACTCAAGCAAAAGCAAAACAACCCTTGGACCAACATCGCCGAAAAGTATCCGGTGGGTGCGACGATTCCGGGCGAAGTTGTCAATGTCATGAGCTACGGTGCGTTCGTCAAACTCGAACCGGGCATCGAAGGCCTTGTTCACATCAGCGAAATGTCTTGGACCCGACGGATCAACCATCCAAGCGAGATGGTGCAAATCGGCGACAAGATCAACGTCAGGATTTTGGGTGTCGATGCCCAAGGACAACAGCTTTCGCTGGGTATCAAGCAAACGCAAAGCAACCCGTGGGACGACATCCTGCAACGCTATCCAGAAAACTCCGAAGTCGCTGGCAAGGTTCGGAACCTTACCAACTACGGTGCCTTCATCGAACTCGAAGAAGGGATCGATGGTCTACTCCACGTCTCGGACATGTCCTGGACACGTAAGATCAGCCATCCGAGCGAGGTTTTGCAAAAGGGTCAGCAGGTCAAGTGCCGAGTCCTCAGCGTCGATCAAAATCGCCGACGTATCGCCTTGGGTATGAAGCAGCTTGATGACGATCCATGGAACACATCGATTCCAGAGAAGTACAAGCCAGGTCAGCTTGTACGAGGCAAGGTCACCAAGATCACCAACTTTGGTGTTTTTGTGGGCCTCGAAGACAACCTCGAAGGTCTGCTTCACATCTCGGAACTCTCGGACAATAAGGTCGAGAATCCTGAGGAGCTCGTGAAGGTTGGCGACGAGATCGAGGTCAAGGTTTTGCGGGTCGACAGCGACGAGCGCAAGATTGGACTTTCGCGACGCCGAGTTGACTGGACCGAAGAGCAGATGCGCAACGAAGCTGAGAAGGAACAGCAACAGCAGCAGGTCAAGGAAGAGAAGAAGACCGAGCTCAAGGGTGGCCTTGGTTCTGAGGGTCCGCTGATCCCAACGGGCGAATAATTCTCTCCAGCGAATAGCTGAAAAAGTAAAAAAAGCGTCGCGAACCCCGCGACGCTTTTTTTTTGTTTCGCGTTTGTCCTCAACCGCGTCCCACGACCGAAGGTCGACGTAAAGACCGACTAACCCTCTGTCGAAGTCAAAATTCGGGGTGGAGTGTAGGTGTCTGGAAACCATCCGATCACATAAGTGTTTCGGCCGTCGATCACCGTCACCTGCGCCTCGGCCGTTTGCCTGCCGATCAAGCCAGCGTTCTCGGGTAAGAGCTTAATCGCATGAGTGCCTGCGGGCACTTCGATGCGCAGCACCTGAATATTTCTGGGCAGCAAGCCCCAACAACGTGTGTCGGCGTTTTCGAGGGCTTCCCAAGCGATCCCGGCAGCATCGAACCCCAGGGAAGCTAGGCTATTGGCCGACGTTTGGTGTTTGACTGCCGCAACCGTCGCCTTCTTGATCACACGTCGCGCTACGGCCCGTGCGATGAGTTCATTGCGAGCCGCTTGGGAAGTCTCCAGTGCCAAGCGATCGATATCTGCGATCGAGACCGTTGAACCGACTCCTTGGCGATTGACAGCCACGCGGACGCTTTGGATGTCTGAATCCGGAACAACCACCCTGGGCACGGTGATCGGAGCGATCGTCGGTGGGAGTTTATAAGGCCCTACGGCTGAAATGATTCGATCGGCGATGAGCAAAGCATCGCTGGTGGGTTGCTCGACCGATTCGACTTTATAAGGTCCCCGGCCGACCATTGCAAAAACATAGATCACTCCGCAACCGGGTTGGGAATGGACACCTTGGGTTACCCGCTCGATATCCCAGCGAATCGTATCGCAGGTTGGTAGCAACTGGGCGACTTGGTTGTAGCTCCGCAGCGCGTCGTCGTAATCGATATGCGTTTGCTCTCGCAGCATGCCACGCAGGTAAAAACCGATCGGCAGACCACGGAACTTATTAGATTGGTCATCGACGGGTTTATCGCCCCAAAGACGCTGCATCACCGCATCGTGTTTGTCTTGGATCTGCAACGTGTAGCTTTCAGCGTCGACCCCATCGTGCATCAAGCTCGCCAAGGCTAGGTAGACGCGAATCAGGATCTTTTCGTAGTCTTCACCGGCATAGGATCGAGCCGTATCGTCGGACCACATCGAGATGGTCTTTTCGCTGATCGATTCTTGTTCAAGGTGATCGAATCGGTCGCGTACGTCCTTGAGTCTTTTTTGGGCCTCTTGGCTACGGCCTTCGAGCAGATCGACGATGGCAAGATCCAGGTTCGTTACGTCCCGGTCATGCCGATGGCTTTTGTGGAGTTTTTCTAAGCGATCTCGGCAAGCAACGAGCTGGCCTTCGTAGAAGAGCGATCGCGACAGCGAAATCCTCTTGGCATGCGTCGAGCAACCAGTGCCTGCAAGGAGGCAAACGAAAAGACAGAGGAAAGCACCGATTCTCTGCGGTGTCATTTCAGTGGATTGTAATTCCAGACGCCGCCTAAGGGAGTTTTATGGTAGCCTTTGCGGATCTCAGCCGATTCTTTGGAATATTCGCCGGAGTGGACGTTCGTCAGCTCGAGCGTCAGGAGGTAATCGCGTTGTTTGGAGGTGTTGCGCTCTGTGGTACCGCTGGTTAGTTTCGCGTAGAGCAGATAATCGATCGGGGCACCTTGGCGTTGGAGAACGGAGGTAAAGAGTTGCATGTTGTCTGGTACCATGAGTGAGTCCGGACGCAGGCGAGTTTCGTGCAAAGCCGCGTCGACCATACGGCGGCTGACGGGCCTAAAGACATCGGACTCCAGGATCTTGCTATCGATTTGTTCGTAGAGTTGGTCTTTGAAGTCCCCGATATCTTCGGACATTTTATTTTCGACGCAGACAAAGCAGATGGTTTTCTTTTGGGGGGAGCCATCGGGTCCGACGATGCACTGCTCTTGCTGCCGGGAAAGGAGTTTTGCGACCGACTCATCGACCAGCGGGTGGAAAACTTCCGAGCCGGCCTCATGGCTACCGACAAGATCTTTGTCGGTGGGTTTAAGGAGTTGGCCGTAGGAGTATCCACGGCAGCCTGCGGCCAGGGGTCCGATCGATAGTAAGCCAAGGATCAACGCACGGCGTTTCCAAATTTGGGCTATCTCAGGGGAATCCTCTGGCGAATGGATTGGCGCTGGCATAGATAAGCTGAACCTTGTCGATAGGACTAGGAAACGGATTGCGAGAGATTCTTCAAAAACGCCGATGCCAGCACAAGAGGAACTTTTTCAACCCGATCTGTCCGATCTGTCCGATCTGTCCGATCGTAAACCCGGTGCCAGGCACACGGTCTGCAGCAGGTGTGATAGCATTAGCTTTCAGAGGATGGCTTGGTTCTAATTCCCCCATCATCACTCACCTTTTCAAACTGCTTTCCCTTCCCCACTCAAACTCAATCGACAACACCTATGTATCTATCCTCCAAATCTCAATGGATCGGTTTCTTGCTAGCTATTGGAGTTAGCCTCCTTGCGATCGCTCAAGAACCAAAACCTTCCCAGAACCCAAACGCCACCAAACTACCAACTGCCAAACGGATCGTATTCCTAGGCGATAGCATCACCCACGCCGGTCGCTATGTGGCTATCCTCGAAGCCGCCCTACAGGCCGAATACCCCGACGATCGAATCCCCGAGTTCATCAACCTCGGCCTACCAAGCGAAACCGTCAGCGGTCTTTCCGAACCTGGACACGCCGGCGGCGCCTTCCCTCGACCGAATCTTCACGAACGGCTCGCTCGTATCCTCGCCGAGACCAAACCCGATTGGGTCATCGCTTGCTACGGGATGAACTGCGGGATGTACTACCCACTGAGCCAAGACCGCTTCGACCAATTCAAATCTGGAATCGAACGCCTCCACAACGATGTCGAAAAAACCGGAGCCAATATCATTCACCTAACACCTGCCTTCTTCGATGCTCTCCCGATCCGCGATCGACTCTTGCCCGATGGACTCAGTGAATACCGACAACCCTATGCCAAATACGATGATGTCCTGGAAACCTACTCGAATTGGCTCCTGGAACAACGCTCTCGAAACTGGACGGTCTTGGATGTCCACGGTGCAATGAAATCCGCCGTGATGAAAGCTCGTGAATCGAACCCGAACTTTACCCTGGCCTCCGATGGTGTTCACCCTAACGCTGCAGGACAAGCGATCGTGGCTAAGCCGCTGGCTCAGCACTGGGGCTTGACCTTGGACTCCGAAGGGCTCCCGAAGCATCCCAAAGGAGCTGAACTAGTTGAACTCGTTGCCAACAAACAAAATAAACTCAAACTCGCTTGGCTTTCCATCACCAAACATACCCGCCCAGGTATCCCCGAAGGTCAAAAACTCGATCAAGTCACCCTCGAAAACAAACAGATCGACCAGAAGATCTCAGAACTTCTTAAGCAGTAAGCTACCTCTCACAGGAACTTCCAAGATATTCATCCAGGATGCGGCGGACTTTTGCGATTTGTGTGCCACTGGGCATGCGATCGGGCTTGCGCGTGTCCGTGGCGGTAAAGGATCCATGCGACCGGAAATCCCGGTGCCTGGCACCCGGTGTAACGTGGTCAATTCTCTCCGCCGTCAACGCAGTCAATCTTGTCAACACCGTCAATGCCGTCAAATACACGCCGCCGCCAGGCGGCGGGAGAAAACCACTCATCGAGTTGCGGTCACTCTAACGCTCGTAGATGATTTCCGAGAAATCATCTACGTTGGATTCGTCCGCCTGCGGCGGAAGCGAGAGGGGTTTGGACGGCATTGACCTCATTGGCAGTTGACATCGTTGGGTGGTTGAGCTCATTTGGGTGCCCATATCGCTTAGGTTTGATGTACACTATCTTAATGTGACGGACATCGACTTAAAGAACCTATGCCTATCCATCGAACAGCCACCATGAAACTCGATCGTCTCTTCTCCCTTGAACTCTGCGCCCTTGCGGCAATCACCAGCTTGCTCGCTGGCCCAATCGATTCGCTTTGGGCCCAGGACAGCAAGACTCCTGCCAAGCAGGAGTCTAAAAAAGAAGATCCTAAGATCCAATGGAAGAAACTCTTGCCCGACTCAGGACTCGATGGCTGGGAAAGCACCAACTTTGGCGGCGAAGGTGAAGTCGAGATCAAAGAAGGCACCTTGATGCTGATGCCTGGTGGTCCTCTCACCGGAATCACGAAACTCGGCAAGGACTTCCCGACCGAGAACTACGAGATGCAGTGGTCGGCCCAACGTGTCGATGGCTCGGACTTTTTCGTCGGCATCACTTTCCCGGTAGGCAAAGAGCATTGCTCGCTGATCGTCGGTGGTTGGGGAGGTGGACTCGTTGGTATCAGCAGCATCGATGGCAACGACGCGAGTGAGAACGAAACGGCCAGCTTCAAAAACTTCAAAAATGGACAATGGTACAAGTTCAAAGTTCGAGTCGATGCCAAGAACATCACGGTTTGGATGGACGACGAGCAAATCCTCGAAGTCCCTCGAGGTGAACGCAAATTTTCAGTCCGTGCAGAGGTCATGCGGTCGCGCCCTTTGGGTTACTGCTCTTATCAGACCAAGGTAGCTGTTAAAGACTGGGGCTACCGAACGCTCGATACTCCTTGAGCACGATCGATGCAAACACTCGGGAGTCAATGGAGGCGAACACCTGTCGCGCTTTTGAACCTTCTGTCGCAACCGGCTCGCACGCTGGCTTGTGTTCTTGGAGTTTCTTTCGCACTCCTACTGATATTCATGCAGTTGGGGTTTCGAGGTGCTGTTGCCAACACAGCCAACATCGTCTACGGCAAGCTCCAAGGAGATCTTGTCCTGCGATCCTGCGATTACGTCCACTTGTACGAACCGAGGATGTTCGATCGGGGTTGGATGCGGATGGTTCAAGGCCATCCTATGGTCCAAAGAGTCGATCCTTTCTTTATCATGCTCATGCGTTGGCAGAATCCACCAAGGCCTTCTGAGTGTACGCAAGCGCCCCCTGATGGCTCCTTTAGAACCGTAGGGATGATGGCCATGGAGGTCGATCATCCGGTGTTCAATATCCCCGAGATCCAAGATCAACTCGACAAGCTCAAGAATCCCGATGCGCTACTTGTTGATCGAGCTACAAGGGCCGAGTACGGCCCAGGGAACTGCAAACAGTTTTCGGATATCGATATCGGTAGCCCACTTGAGCTTGGAAATCGTTTGACCCACATCGCAGGCCACTTTCAATTGGGCACCGGACTGGCCACCAATGGAGCGGTGCTGCTGAGCGATGTTGGTTATTCTCTGCGGTCAGGAGTCGATACACGCCAGCGAGTCTCTCTGGGGCTTGTTCGCCTGCAACCAGGAGTCGATCCGCAGCAAGCCAAGTTGTCACTTATCAAATGGCTCGGCCAGCGAGATCCTCGATCCTTGCAGGAGATGCAAATCCTGACGATGAAAGAGCAGCTCGAATGGGAGCGAGCGCGTTGGCTCCGAGAAACGCCTATCGGAATGATCTTCACCATGGGGGTCATTCTCTCGATGATCATCGGAGCGGCCATCGTCTACATGATTCTAGCCAACGATGTCTCGAATCGGTTGCCCGAGTACGCAACTCTCAAGGCGATGGGGTATTCGCATGCATCACTTGCTCGCATCGTACTAATGCAGTCATGGCTCTTGGGGCTCCTCAGCTATCTACCAGCGGCATTGGTAAGCTACTTGCTTTACGAGTTGACCGCAGGCTTATCCAAAATCCCAACGACGATGACTTGGGAACGTATTGTCGGAGTTCTCGTGATGGCCTTGGCAATGTGTAGCTTCTCGGGAATCATGGCAATGTTTCGTCTTTGGCGAGCCGAACCTGCTTCGTTGTTCTAATCCACTCCAGCGACAACGATGCAAACTCCTTTGGCTTGGTTGAATGTCACATCGAATCTTGGACGCATGCTCCTGAATGCCCTCGGGATCGGTTTTGCGGTCGTATTGATGTTTACTCAAATAGGTTTTCTTTATGGACTTTTCGACAGCGCTGTCGAGGTTCTCCGGCTCCTGAAAGCCGACTTGGTCGTCCTGAGTCCGGCACGCTATACCGTGCCGAGTGAACAAAGGTTCGATTACGGACTGATCGATCGCGCCAAAGGAGTAGACGGTGTATCTCAAGTCATCCCGCTCTACATGGATCGCTCTTTGGCCGTCGCGAGAGTCCAAGGTCATGTGTCGCGTTCGATTCGAGTGCTTGGGGTCCCAGTAGATTCGCAGCCTTTTACCGATCCTCGCATGAATCAGGCATGCAAAGAGCTGACCGATCCAAGGTTCGCATTGGTCGATCGTCGCAGTAAGGAGACCTATGGCTTTGAAAAGAAATACCTCGACAAGCTTCGGAATCAAAGCGTCGAGCTTTCCGGACAACGCGTCATGCTCCAAGACTGGGTAACGATCGGCACAGACTTTGTCTACGATGGAACCTTGATCGTCAGCGAAGCGGGAGTCGAGCGGTACTTTCCGACCCGCAACGGGAGAGGGCAACCGTTGGCAGCTGTGGATTTGGGTTTGGTAAGAATCGATCCAAATGCAGACATCGAACAAGTTCGTCAGAGTTTGCAATCCCGGCTCGGCAGTGGCATCGAGGTCTTCTCGCACAAAGAACTTATCGATCGCGAAATCGGGTTTTGGGCTAGAAATACTCCGATTGGAATCATCTTTTCGATCGGAACGATCATGGGGATGTTCATCGGAGTGATCATTTGTTATCAGATCCTTTTTACCGACATCCAAGACCATTTGCCGGAATACGCGACGCTCAAAGCGATGGGTTATGGACCAGGGTACTTCTTGCGATTTGTGCTCGCCCAAGCAATCTATCTGTGCATAACGGGCTTTGTACCCGGTTGGATTGTCAGTTGGTTCCTGTATCAATGGTTATCGGAGTGGACAGGTCTGGTGATGCGATTGCAAACCGACCGCGTTCTCATTGTCGGTTGCCTGACGCTCGTCATGAGCATCCTCAGCGGTTTGCTGGCGGTGCGCAAACTATGGCGAACCGATCCTGCGGCGCTTTTCAAGTAACTTTTATTCCTGCGACTATCTTAAATTTGGATCTATTCAATGAAGCCTACTCCATGGTGTTTCGTCCTTAGCTTCTTGGGTTGCTTGCTATCGATGGTCCCTGCGCAAGCCCAGCCATCGCCAACCGATGGGGCTTTGGGTTTTCAGCAACGCCACGGCGATGAGATCATGGTTTGCGGTCGGTTGTACCGCATCGGCACACCGGTCAAGCTGTGGTTGGATCCGGGTGGCTTTGACGCTTATCGAACCACTCGGCATTTCAGCCCATTCGAAAAACGGGACTGGAAAAGCACTGTCGAAGAGATGCAGGCGGGCAAGATCAACTTTGTGACCAAGCCTCAGGAGACCAGCCCCGACCGCTACGGCCTGCGATTTGGATCCCAAGCACAGACTGCATTTACGCCCGAAGAGCTCGAGCAGATTCGCTCAGGGGGCTGGACATTGGATATGTTGCAAGACCGGGTCGATCAGTTCGTGCTGCACTTTGATGTTTGCGGAACAAGTTCGCAGTGCTTTTTTATTCTGCACGATATCCGAGGTCTGAGCGTCCATTTCATGCTCGATGCCGATGGGACGATCTATCAGACAATGGATCTCAAAGAACGCGCTTGGCATGCAACCAAAAGCAATGATCGAAGCATCGGTATCGAGATCGCCAACATCGGTGCTTATGAGCAAAACCAGAGCAATCCTCTCGATCAGTGGTATGCCCACGATGACCAAGGTCCCTATTTGACTTTTCCTCCCAAGATACGGGGCGTCGAACGCTTTGGGGCTCGCAAGTTGCGACCTCGTCGCCCGGAGCTTATCACTGGTAAAGTTAGGGATACAACTTATGCGCAGTACGACTACACGCCCGAGCAGTACGCAGCGCTGATCAAGCTCTCGGCGGCCCTGTCGGACATATTTCCAAAAATCGCTTTGGAGGTTCCGAGGATGCCAGACGGAAAACTACTCGACCAAACGCTTACCGATGAGCAATGGGCTTCGTTTAGCGGACTCATGGGGCACTACCATGTGCAAGGGAACAAGTCTGATCCCGGGCCAGCTTTGGATTGGGAATATTTGCTCAAGGAGGCCCGAGCCTACAAAGCCCGAATCCAAAACCGACGTTAGTCGATTTCCCGGAGGAATTCCCCCAAAGCCTGTCTAAATCGGGTATAATGCGACGCCTATTTTGTTTCGAGCCTTTCGGAGACTTTTTCAAAACCGATGTCTCAATTCACGGATCTTTTCAGGATCCTCACGGCCCTCGTGCTGGTGCTTGTCAATGGATTCTTTGTCGCTGCCGAATTTGCACTGGTTAAAATACGTATAAGCCGCATCGAGCAGATGGTTTCTCAGGGGCGGTTGTTTGCAAAGACGGCCAAATGGCTTGCTCAGCGTCTTGAACACTCCTTGTCAGCCTGTCAGCTAGGAATCACGATGGCCAGTCTGGCCCTTGGGGCCATCGGCGAACCGGCCGTCGCCCACTTGATCAGCCCACTGTTAGAAAAGCTAGGTGTGGAATCCGAAGCGGTTTTGCATGCGGTTGCCTTCACGATCTCGTTTACCGTCGTGACGGCCTTGCATTTGGTCATCGGCGAACAGGCTCCCAAGGTCTTTGCGATTCGCAACCCTGAGCCGATGCTCTTGGCCTGCGCGTTGCCACTGAAGATCTTCTATATTCTTACTTATCCTTTGATGTTCATCTTGAGCGTATCGACCGATGCGATCTTGAGGCTTCTTGGGGCAGACGAAAAATCCAAAAGCGCGATTCCTTACACAGAAGAAGAAATCCGAGCCCTTCTTCGAGAAGCTCACGTTCACGGAAATTTGACCCGCAGCGAGCACAGTCTGATTAATGCGGTCTTCGAGTTCGACGACTTGGTATGCCGTCGGATCATGGTGGCCCGAAAAGACATCGATTTTGTCGATATCAATGACGATACCGAAACCGTCTTGGCGATGATCCGAAGAACCAAGCACACACGCTACCCGTTGTGCGAAAGTTCGCTAGACGAAGTCATCGGGGTTCTGCATGTCAAAGATCTCGCTGGTGCAAATATCCAGAAAGGCTTCGACTGGAAAACGCTCAGCAGGCCCCCGAAAAAGGTGCCCGAGAACATGCCGATCAGCAAACTCCTCAGGCATTTCCAAGTCACCCATCAGCACATGGCCTTTGTCATCGACGAGTATGGGACGATCATCGGTATGGTAACGCACGAGAATGTCCTCGAGCAAATCATCGGTGAGGTAGCCGACGAATTCGACGTCGAAGAACCCGAAATCGTTCCCGATGGTCCTGAAGCTTACCTCGTGCTCGGCTCGACGAGCGTCCAAGTCGTCGAAAATCGCTTGGGAATCAAATTCGAGGAGGCCGATGTCGATACGGTCGCCGGACTTTTAGTCCATTATGCAGAAAGATTGCTCGTCGCAGGAGACATTATTGAGTTGCCAGGCGCAACTGCTAAAGTATTGGCTGTCTCAAACGATCGGGCCACAAAAGTTCGCTTCACTCTCCAACGTTCAAAGGATTAAACCATCATGAAAAACACTCTCAAGAACCTTTGGCTCGCTGCCTTCGCGAGCTTTGCTGTATGCCTAACTTGCGGATCGATGTTCGCACAAGAAAAGAAAGCCGATCCGTCGGCCGTGAGCCTTTTTGACGGCAAGACCTTGCAAGGTTGGTCGGGCTTGTCGGCCAATTGGAGTGTCCAGGACGGAGCCATTACGGGAGAGAACAAGGCCGATGCTCCTGTCGCTCAAAACACATTTTTGGTCTACGAAAAACCAGTCAAGGATTTTGAACTGACGTTGGAATTCAAAATCGTCGGCGGCAACTCAGGCATCCAATACCGAAGCAAGATTTTCGACAAAGACAAATTCGTCGTCGGAGGTTATCAAGCCGACATCGATGCGAACAAGCGGTACATGGGGATCAACTACGAGGAGCGTGGCCGAGGAATTATGGCCGAGCGAGGAGAAATCGTCTCGATCGATGCACAAGGCAAAAAGAGCCGAGTCGGCTCGGCTGGGGATGCCGATGCACTGCTGTCTCAAATCAAATGGGAAGACTGGAATCGCTACAAGATCGTCGCCAAGGGGAACGTTTTGCAACACTACATCAACGACCAACTGATGTCAGAGGTTCAAGACTCCGAGTCGGCCAAGTCGGCTGCCGAAGGTGTTTTGGCTCTTCAATTGCACGCAGGTCCTCCGATGAAAGTGCAGTTCAAGAACATCATGCTCAAGACTTACTAAATCTAGCCGCATATCTGATTACAAGTAATCCTTTCTCATCTCACCATCAATCATGAGCAACATCAAACGTGTAGCGATTCTGTTTTCGGGCGGACCAGCACCAGCGGCCAACGCTGTAATCTCCTCGGCAGCCTTCTCGCTTTTGCAAGCCGGTGTCGAGGTGATCGGTATCAAGCATGGGTATTCGCACCTGATCGATTTCGATCCTGCGAAACCTTTGGTCGAGGGAAAGCACTACATCCGTTTCTCGATCGAGTCCCTGGAGTTCATGCGCAACGAGGCTGGAATTCGTATCGGCACAGCCCGAGCGAATCCTGGCAAGGTAGTTAAAGGCCCAGCGGATTTGAAGGACGCGGAGAAAACAGCACCCCTCGGACGTTGCTACCGGGCCCTTCGGTCTCTCGATGTCGATGCGCTGGTGAGTATTGGAGGGGACGATACGCTCAAGACCGCCAACAAGATGAAGCTTTTTCAAGACACTTTGCCGGCAAGCGAAAAACGCATGCCTGTGATCCACTTGCCCAAGACGATCGATAACGATTACTCGGGAATCGATTTTACGTTCGGCTATTTTAGTGCCGCTGAGGTTCTGGCCAATGAGATCCGAAATCTCAACCGCGATGGTGCTGCGTCTCAGGCTTACTACATCGCCGAGGCGATGGGCAGATCGGCCGGCTGGCTCGCATATGGTGCAGCCATCGCTGGCGATGCTTGCATGGTCTTGAGCGTCGAAGACATCGTCGGAGAGTTGGAAACCACCGAAACGATCGATGACAACGGAAAGAAGCTCACTCGCAAGATCATGAACATGGAGCCGATTCTTGCAAAAATGGTTTCGATGATGCTCGCGCGCGAGAAACTCGGACGCAATTATGGTGTGATCGTTATCGCCGAGGGGCTCGCAGAGTACCTTCCGGAATCCTACCTAGCAGGCATTCCTCGCGATGACTTCGGGCACCTTGCTGTCGCGAATGCCGATGTCGGCAAAATCGTGGCGAAATCGCTCGCGGAAGCTTACAAAAAGGCGACTGGGAAAACTCGTAAAGTCAACGGTCTGCAGATGGGCTATGAATCCCGTTGCTGTGTGCCGACGGCTTTCGACGTCATGCTCGGCTCTCAAATCGGTATCGGTGCGTATCGAGCACTGATCGAAGAGAAACTCAACGGCGTGATGATTTCTGTCGGCGGTCAGTTCGAAACATCGTTCGTACCTTTCGAACAACTTGTCGACCCGGTCACCTTGGTCACTCGCGTGCGATTCATCGAACGCACAAGCGATTTTCATCGGCTCGCTCGTTTGTTAGAACAGAAAACGAATTAAGTCTTTAAATAAGACTCCTTAAAACGATCATCCTTTAGGAGGGCACTTGAATTGAACGCCTCATTCTTGCCCCGTGGTGTAGCTGTCGGATTGGTTATCGCGGTCGTTGTCGCGACGTTCACCACCGGGTTTTCATCACTTGCTAAAGCTCAGGAATCTCCTGGGTTATCAGCCGAAGCAATCAAAAGCATCGCTGCGCAGATTCTTGCCCAAGGCGATCCGGACAAACGCGAGAGTATCATCGCCCAGCACAAGTCGTCTGCCAGGGAGCTGATCATTGAGTGGACCAAGGACTTGGTCTCCTACCAGGAGCGGGCCAAGGACACG
This sequence comes from Pirellula sp., assembly GCA_040381975.1. Taxonomy (GTDB): domain Bacteria; phylum Planctomycetota; class Planctomycetia; order Pirellulales; family Pirellulaceae; genus JBKCUI01. The sequence goes on along the minus strand of JBEIGI010000001.1, from coordinate 75,271 downwards.
GATTTGGAGTACGTGCGCATTCCATCGATCTGGCGTGTCGCGATTCTCGCGGTTCGAGATCCGGTCACTCGGGATCGAGTCATGCCCGAGCTTATCGATCTAGCTCTACCGACTCCAACGGGCAAGATGCGGGATTGGCAATCGGTGATTCTCGGGGGGGCGATCATCAACGGCCTCGGGTTGGAAAAGCTCTGGCCCAAAGTCGAGCTTGAAAAACTTGTTTCCGAGCATCCATCTTGGAAACCTCGTTGGGACAGAGCACTGGAGTTGGCAAAGTCCGATGCTTACGACACGCTCATTCCAGCCGGAACTAGGTACGATGCCATACGCGTTTTAGCGATGTTGCCTGCCCAGGAGGCCCTAGCCAAGGTCACTCCATTTCTGGATGACAACAACCCGGATCCTGCGATCAAGGAAGAGCTTCAGATGGGAGCCGTCAGCGCACTGAGCGATATCGAGCATCCCGGCATGTTCGAGCCCCTTTTAGCAGCTTACGCGAAACTAGCACGAGGCAATCAAGCGTTGGCACGCGAGGCGATGCAGCGCAGCGATCAGCGAAAATTAGCTTGGGATATCTATCAATCCGATCTCAAGGAGCAAGTCTACTTTCCGTTACCCTTGACGCTTGACCATGTCTTCACGGAGGGAATCGAAGGACCTGTTAGCGATGAGCAAGGAATTGTATATGCGGTGAATTTTCAAAAGCAGCAAACGATCGGCAAGGTGGATCGGTGGGGCAATGGAAGCCTTTGGGCTACGTTGCCGGATCAAGGTGTTGGAAACGGAATCGTCCTGGACAGTCAGGGAGATCTGCTTGTCGCCGACTATGTCGAGCACAAGATCTGGCGTATCGATCGAGTCACCGGCAGGATGTCGCTCTACTGCCACGAACCCGCAATGAATCAACCTAATGATCTGGCTATCGGAGATGATGGAATGCTCTATGCCAGCGACCCAAACTGGAGCAATTCAATAGGGCTTATCTGGCGGATCGATCGAAAAGGGGAGGCAAAGATTGTTGCCGATGGCATGGGAACGACCAACGGCATCGATGTCAGTCCAGACGGTAGATACTTGGCCGTCAATGAATCCGCCCAGCGAAAGATCTGGCGATTCGAGATTCGAGCCGATGGAACTCTAGGTCAAAAGACACTGTTTAAGGAGTTTCCTGATCATGGATTCGATGGCATGCGTTACGACCAGCAAGGGAACCTCTATGTGACCCGCTATGGCAAGGGAACCGTTGTGGTCTTGAGCCCCGAAGGAGAGATCTTGCGCGAGATCGATGCGTTGGGTTCGAAACCCAGCAACATTTGTTTCGGAGGAAGCGATGGAAAGACCGTTTGCGTGACGGAAGTCGAGCATGGTCGTTTGGTCCGATTCCGTGCAGAACATCCTGGCAGGATACCGCGGTTTAGCGAACCAACCACCCGAGCCGATTGGATCCATAAGATCCATCGTTTGGAAGACACATTCGATGATTCGAACAACGATGGATTCGACGTTCAATCCTTAGCCGGTTGGGAGCAAAACAGATCCAAGATCAAGCAGCGATTTGACAAACTACTTGGGCCTATGCCTCCGGTCGGTGCACGGCCCGATATGGAATTGGTCTCAGAGGATCTTGTTGATGGAGTCATTCGAAGAAAATATCGAGTTCAGATCGAGCCAAATGCTCAACTCGATATGTACTTGCTTATTCCGGCAGGATTAAAACCCGAGGAGAAGCGTCCGGGATTGATTGCTCTTCATCCGACCAACAGCATGACCATCGATGAGATTGCTGGGGTGGGAGCTGCGGGGCCCCGAGCCACCGGCTTTGAGTTTGCTAAACTTGGGTATATCGTGGTCTGTCCTATGTGTTTCTTGTGGCAAGATGTTCAAAGCTTTGATCAAGCCGTGGCTAATCATCGTCAGTTGCACCCAAATGCTCGAGGGATAGCCAAGATGGTCTATGATGCGCAGCGTGCTGTCGATGTGCTGGTATCGAATGCAAATGTGGATCCAAAAAGAGTCTTTGCGATCGGTCATTCCCTTGGAGCCAAAGAGGTGCTCTACCTGATGGCAAGCGATCAGCGAATAATCGCTGGAGTGGCCAGCGAGGGAGGAGTCGACCTGAAATCCACCAATTGGGGGGCTCCTTGGTATTTGGGGCCTGAACCGAGGCTTGAAGGTGGCGATTGGGGGCACGAGGAGTTGCTTGCTCTGATTGCTCCAAGGCCCCTATTGGTGATGGGCGGAGAGCGAGGATCAGGGGCTGCCGACGGCACCCAGAGTCTGCCAGTGATGCGACGAGCCTTACCAATCTGGAACCTATTTCACAGAGGGTTGGACGGAAATCCCTCTCAAAACCCCGGGGATTACCTTGGATTAGCGCTTTGGAACCATGGCCAGGGGCATGTCTTTGGCCCGATGCAATTTCAGCGAGCCCGAGATTGGTTCGACTTGGTCGGCTCGAAATAACCCCTGTGCGGGTGGATTCCAAGGCAAGTAAAACTACACTGTTGAAATCCATCGAACCTCCGACTCAAACAGGGTTTACGCAGAAGAAATTTTATAAATATTTGTCGGTATTCCTGACTAAAGGACTGCCAAAAGTTGCTAAATCCTGCATATTAATCGACGTGGCCGAAAGGCGTTTTGGGTATCGGTTCCTCTTCAGACAAAAAGAAAGTTTTGAGTATGGCAATCAACCTTATGGACTTGGTCAAGACTGCGATCAATACCAGCGGTGTCGCTGATCAAATTGGTTCGGCAGTTGGATTGGAAAAGAGCAAGACGAATTCGGCGATCGAAGCCGCAATTCCCGTTTTGCTCGGTGGATTGATGAAAAAAGCTGCGACCCCAGCAGGCGCGTCGGAGCTGTCGAATATTTTCAAGAAGCAAGATGCTGATCCATCCGTTTTGGATAACCTCAGTAGCTTGGTCACCGGTGGTGCAAGCTCCAAGCTCTTAGGCTTGGGCACATCGCTTCTGCCAATGCTCTTGGGCTCATCCCAAGCTAGCATCGTTTCTGTTTTGATGAAACTTTTGGGTCTTGGCGACAAGTCGGTTCTCGGACTCCTTGGATCCTTGGCACCGATCGTCATGGGTGTTGTTGGCAAGCAAGCCAAGTCTGCTGGTGGATTTGATCCAGGCGTTTTGACCAACCTCTTGGGCGGTCAAAACAACTTCCTGAGCAGTGCACTTCCCAACGAGCTCAAGGGCGTGATGGGATTGGCTGACTTGGGCAAGGCTGCAAGCGATGCTGTTTCGGGTGCCGCACGCACTGCAACGCAAACCGCTCAGCGCACGGCTACACAAGCCGCCCAAGCTGCTCCAGCATCGAATCCACTCGGTTGGCTCTTGCCCCTTTTGGCATTGGCAGGCCTCGGATTCTTGGCTTGGAACTTTGGCCTCTTTGGCGGCGGCAAGAAGGTTGAGCCTGTTAAGGTTCCCACTCCGACCCCTGGTCAAGTTTCTCCTAAGGTAGCCGAAGTAGACATGCCAGCGCCTGAGTTGCCAAAAGTTCCCGAGCTTCCAAAGCTTGAACTCCCTGGAGGTATCAGCATGGATGATCTACAGACCAAGCTCAAAGGTTCGTTCGCAGGGATTTCAGACATCCTCGGATCGATCAAGGACGTTGACACAGCCAATGCAGCCAAGACCAAGCTCGAAGAAGCGACCAAGGCTTATGCAGACCTAGGTATGGACAAGATGCCTGAAGCTGCAAACAGCATCCTTGGCCCATTCCTCAAGCCTTACTTTGGTAAGGTTGGCGAGTTGCTCAATACCATCTACGCTATTCCTGGCGTGAAGGAAATTGTTGAACCGGTCATTGGCCCAATGGTTTCCTCGGTAGCCAAACTCGTCGGCTAACGCCCACGTTGTTGATTCCAAAAATTCAAGAGCCTGCGAAAGTACATCGCAGGCTTTTTTTATGGATGGATACCAATCGTGCAGCAGCCCAAGTTCAGGCCCTTGGTCGAGGCTTTTTTGCTAACGAATTCGGGGTTCAGTTCGTAATAACGGTATTTGCCGTCTTTTTGAATCCTTACCAGATCGGCATGGTACAAGATCCGCAGATGATGCGAGACTTTCTGAATATCCAATTCGAGAAACTCCGCCAAATCCGAAACGGTAAATGGGCAGGTCTGTAGCGCTTTGATGATCTTCAATCGAATCGGGTCGCCGATGGCTTTAAGATATTCAGCGCACTGTTGATCTGTCTGGATGTTTTGCTGTGCCATAGTCGTTTTCCTCCGATTGCAATATCCCAGAAACTTTGTTTGTAGCAAGGTGGATCGAGTTCTCGAATCAGAAGCAATGAGCTATAACATTCCGACATTCTCACGAATGTTTGCATGTCTTGTTTCTTCAAATCCCGGAAAATTCGACCACGAGGCTTAAACGATGAAGTCAGTGTTGATTGCTTCGATGATTGTATGGTGCACCGCTTTTGGATCCTACTGCAAGGCTGAAATATCGGTCATCTCCTGCGAACAAGCCAGAGCTTTGATCGAGAGCCAAGATCCCAAGCAGCGGCCCGTGGTGATCGATACTCGAGGTGGCTACAAGGATTACTTCAGGTGCCATTTACCAACGGCGCATCATTTAAATTTCGACACTCTTCGTGGTACCGATCGTGGGGTTCCGGTGCAGTACCTTCCTGATGATTTGACCAGAGCATTGCTTGTCAGGGCTGGAATCGATCGCGAACGCACCCATTTGCTCTATGCCACCGGCGATAGACTCCCCAACGACGAAATACTCAGCACGAGCATGGTCGCCTATGTTCTGGAGAAATTTGGGGTCAAGGACATTCGAATTGTCGATGGCGGTTTGGCCCATTGGAAGCAACTTGGATACCCAACCACCCAAGAATACTTTGGCAATCCTAGTGGAAAACTACCCGAGCAAACCAAAGGGGTCATCGGGATCGGGATTGAAGAGTTGCTGCAACTCAAGGACAAGCCAAGCGTATTGCTCGTCGATGCAAGGCCTGCCAATGAGTACGTCGGCCAAGATGACGTCTGGCTTCGCAAAGGTCACATTCCTGGCGCAGTGAGTTTCCATTGGGCTAGGCTTATGGAAAAAGACAATACGCACAAATTTCTGCCTGCCGATGAGGTAGCCCAGGAGCTCGCCAAGTCTGGTTTGACCAAGGACAAGCAGATCATTGTTTACTGCGGAACCTCACGCGAAGGGAGTCTATTGCGATTCTATCTAGCCCACGTCGCTGGATTTCCAAATGTACGACTCTATGAAGGTTCCTGGAAGGAGTATGCATCGCTCAAGCATTTGCCTACAGAGACTAAAGAGAACTTCGCAAAGTAGAGACGCACGTGCTGCTGGGTTTTCTGGTTTTATCGGTAGCTTTCGTTGCGCTGACCAACGGAGCCAATGCGAACTTCAAGGGGGTTGCATCGCTCTATGGCAGTGGCACAGCGAGCTTGCACAAAGCGCTTTGGTGGGGAACACTCTGCACGGGTGCAGGCTCTCTTTGCGCGCTGTTCTTGGCGCAGGGCTTGCTAAAGTCCTTTAGTGGCAAGGGGCTCGTAAGCGATCGACTTTTGGACTCCCCAATCTTCACCTGCGCGGTGGCGAGTGGAGCGGCCATGACAAGTTTCATCGCCAATCGGATCGGATTTCCTGTTTCGACCACGCATGCTCTATTGGGGGCACTGGTCGGTGCAGGGCTTGCGGCCGCAGGAACCGAGCAAGTCCAATTCACCGCTCTTGGTAAGACTTTCCTTTATCCACTTTTGATTAGTCCGCTCGTTGCGATTTGTCTCGGTGCGTTCACCTACAAACTTCTTCGGGCGCTCCGAGCAGCTCCAGATCATCGCACAAAGACGTTGGATGCGTTGCATTTTATGTCGGCGGGAGCAGCGAGTTTTGCTCGAGGGATCAACGATACACCTAAAATGGCAGCGCTGCTGTGGATGGTTCCATGGCTGACCAAACCCCAATCGATCGTGCTCATTGGTGCATTGATCGCTGTGGGTGCTTTGCTAGACGCAAAGAATGTTGCCGAGACTCTAGGCAAGAAGATAACGGATATGAATCCAGGGCAGGGATTCGCGACGAATCTTGTCACGGCGATCTTGGTGGCATCGGCAAGCTTCCACAGTTTACCCGTCAGCACCACGCATGTGAGTGTTGGGGCATTGCTGGGGATGGGAGCTAGCACTCGGCAAGCAAAGTGGAAGAAAGTACAGGAAATCATCCTGGCCTGGATTACCACTCTCCCTGTAGCCGCAATCCTTGCCGCGACGTTCTATTGGTCGGTGTCTTGGATCACTACCTAGCTCACTATTCCGCTTACAAACTTGCCAGAGACATCAGTAAGACGCTGGGGTAGGTCATTTGATTACCGCTCGAAGTGCCAGGCTGGGTTACCATAGCGTCGGTCGACCCAGTCTCGGGTGCAATCGATGCACTTACTCGCAAAGGGATGCTCACTAAAAAGTCTCCTCGCGTCCCATTCGGATACCGATGATCTTACAAACTCGGTATTGAACTTCGAGAGATCCGCAACCCTACTCGAAAGGCTTGCAACAAACTCCCGATGCTCGCGCCTTTGACGATACTCGGGTTGTTTGGGGGGCTCTAACAAATACTTTTCTATCCAATCCAGTGGCATCTCCATAAGCAATGTCCCATGGTAGATCATCCAAGAGCGTTTGAGTCGCAGCGCATTTCCGGAGATCTTACGCCCATCGATGGTCAAATCACAAACCCCTTCAACGGCAACATCGCAATTCGATCCCATCGCCCCAAGAGCAGCATGAACCGACCGCTGCATACGACTCATCACCGTGCGATGGGCTTGATCGAGTCCACGACACTCTGGCCGCTGATCCAAAGACAACAGCAAAGAAAACATCAAACAACCCGGACCGGCAACAATCGAAGCACCGCCACTCATGCGCCGAAGCACTGGGATCCGATCTCGCTGGCACGCTTCGAGATTGACTTCCAAGGCGACCTTGGACGATCGACCTATGACAACGCAAGGCTCAGGCATTTGCCATACGCGGAGAAGTTCGCCATCGGATTGATTCGACGAATCCATGGACTCAAGGATCGCCTCATCGAAAGCGAGGTTCTCCTGAGGTGTCTCGAAGGAGTAATCCCAAAAATACATTAGACCACTTCGATGATCGCCTTGAGCACACCGCTTTCAGGCCGAGTAAACGAGTCGAAATCCTTGAGCACGTGATCGAAATCGGTTCGATGGGTAATCCACGGATCCGTCTTGATCGTCCCTGCCTCAATCAGACCGATGATGTAAGGAAAATCGCTCGGCAAAGCATTTCGCGAAGCAAGCAATGTCACCTCGGGACGATGCAACACCGGATGCTTGAACACGATCTCATCCTGAGTGATTCCAACGTAGACCAACCGGCCCGTGGGGGCAACGAATTGGAAAGCCCCCGACATCGAGTAGCGATTTCCGGTTGCATCGATAACCACCGAGTACATATCCCCTTGCGTGTAGCCCTTGGCCGCATCGATCCCAGGATCGTTGGGTGCTACTTGGATCAATCGATCAATGCCATAACTGCTCCGCACGAAATCGAGCCTAGCAGCGTTCATGTCCATGACCGTGATTTCTGCACCAGTGAGTCGAACGAATTCCAAGGTCGCAATACCGATAGGGCCCGCACCAATGATTAAAACACGATCCTGAGAGCTCGATCCTGATCGGTGACTGGCATGGCAGCCGATGGCCAAGGTTTCGACCAAAGCCAATTGATCCATCGAAAGTTTTTTCGATGGGTGGAGTTTATCGGCGCGAATCAAAAAGCTTTCGCACAATCCGCCATCGGTCATCACGCCGATGACCTTCAGACTCGAGCAGCAATTGCTGGCTCCCTTGCGGCATGCATAACAAGTCCCGCAGTGCATGTAAGGCTCAACGCTACATGCATCCCCTGGTTGCACGTTCGAAACACCCGAACCGACTTGCAAAACTTCGACCCCAAGTTCATGGCCTGGAATGCGGGGGAAATCAAAGAATGGAAACTTCCCTAGGTAGCAACTGACGTCCGTCCCGCAGACACCCATGCGATGTGTCCGCACAAGGGCTTGCCCGGGTCCTGGAGCTCCTGGGTTATCGATGGAAATTTCCCGGAGCTTCTTTGGTTCAACGATTTGGATAGCGCGCATCGAGTTGTCGATTCGATCAGAATGGTGGATGGGTGTTACTCTTCACCCGTTACCCTGATCTTACCCGATTTCTCGCTGCTTGGAGTGGTGTTGGTTGGTTCGGCTTTGACAGTGGGCTCGGGGTTGGGCTCTGGGTTACCAATTTTCAATTCCGTATTGCTCGACGCTTCCGCGGCAGGTTCGGTCGGCACAGGTGGAGCGCTTGGAGCAGAGGGAGCTGGCAAGTCACCTGATTCGCTCAGTGCCGGTTTCTTGGCGGTCACCGTAGTTCCCTCACTGGCCGCATCGAGATTGCTTTTTGTTTCGCTCGCAGCAGGCAGATCTGATGGCGAACTGATCGTCGAGGTTGCTGGGGCGCTGAGGGATTGAACCACGATCGGGTTGCCATTGGCGTCGATCGGAATGCGTCGAACGACGGTTCTTGGCACCAATCGAATCTCTGTCACTGGGACAGTCTTATAAACCTTTTGAGGGACAGAAACCTTTTGAACGACTCGTTCCATCCGGGTTGTTTGGATCGGAGTCTCTTCGATGACGACCTCATCCTTGTAGACTTCTTTTTGAACGGTCACTGGCCGGACCACTTGTTCGGTCACATACTCGGTCTTTTCCTTTGCGATCCGCTTGGTCATCGGCTTTTGAACCGTTTGAGGAACCATCACCTTTTCCTGCACGGGAACCATTTTTTGAACCTGTACGGGGATCTGCTGGGCGACGACTTGGTTCTCGTAGCGAGTCGTGGTGATAGGGGTCTGTTGCTGGACGATCTCGCTTTGCATGCGTGTGGTCGTCACAGGGACTTGTTGCTGCATGACTTCTGTCTGCATCTTTTGCACCGTCACGGGGACTTGCTGCTGCAAGTACTCGGTCTGCATTCGGGTGGAAGTCACCGGGACTTGCACCGTCTGTGTTTGTGGCATCAAGCTCGTTTGCGGAATGGCAACTTGCTGGTAATTCGGCTGGTAATACACGGCTGCCGAAGTTTGCCCAGCAGCTTGGTAAGGAACCCAATTGAGCCCACCTTGTTGGTAGACCGGTTGTCCCGTAGCGGGGTTAACTCCGTAGGCTGGCTGGGTCCAACGCAGATGGTATCGGACATCGCCTGGCTTGTAGTAGTTCTGCGCCATGTATCCACCAGCATCGACAGTCGCTGGCTGATAAGTCGTCACGGGCATCATCGAGGTTACGGCTTGGGCCTGCATGACCGTCTCAGTCACGGGCCGCTGGACCGCAACGGTCTGGCTCTGCATAGTCGTTTCCGTGACAGGACGCTGGACGGTGTACTGCTGGGTTTGATAGCTTGTTTCGGTAACTGGTTTTTGAACGAGGAAGTTTTGTACGGCGATCTGCGTTTCTGTGATCGGCTTTTGGACGGTGGTGTACTGGGTTTGGTACTGGGTCTCAGTGACTTGCTTGTAACTCGTTACTGTCTGCTCGACTTGAGATGTCTCACTTACCAGAGTCGTTTCATCGACATACTCGACTTTCGTTACGGGCTTGAGCACCGAATAGGTTTGATTGACGGTCGAGGTTTCGATCACTGGGCGACGAACCGTCACAGCCTTTTTCTCGACGCGAGTTTCTGTCACCGGTCGATAACTCACGATCTCGCGCTCGACCATGACTTCTTGGATCTCGATCTTGTTTCGCGTGATCGGTACTTGTTCGTAGACCGTTTCACTTTGGAGCCGATAGCTGATGGTCGGTTGAATCGGACCACAGGGCATGCAGTCCTGAGCCGGCAGTCTGCTAGCGAGCAAACCAAGAGACAGGGCACTTGCAACCGGGAGTTGCAGAACCGAGCTACAGCGGAGTACAGAAGCAAAGGCGCGACGGTTTGCGGATCGAAGGGACATCTGGGATCGCATCAGTAAGTAACTTGAGAAATTTTCAAAACGATGTTCAATATTTTTGTCAAAGACCCCGTCTGTATCAAACAGGAAATTGCAAACGAGAAGAAAAATTCGAATGCAAAGCCATTTGTTTATGTTCTTTAGGAAAAGTCGGATTTTTTTCCCGAATCGTAAGACATTTACACTTTTGCAAACCCTCCAGTCGTTAGGATCGTTGCAATCGGAACAAAGTCCGTTTGCAACCTGCCCACGGAGTCGCCCAGGCTTCGCAAAACCCCTATTTTAACAGCCGTTGTGATGCCCCATGCTTCCAAATGATGTAGGTGTTCTGGTTGTCGGCCATGGAACCCGCAAGTCGCACGGCCAAGCTCAACTGATCCAACTCGTCGAGCACATGCGAGAGATTGAGCCTACCTGGACCATCGAACCCTCCTTTTTGGAGTTGGCCGATCCGACGATTGCCCAATCGGTTGCAACCCTGCATGATCGTCAGGTCAAGCGAATCATCGTTGTGCCGATCTTGCTCTTTACCGCTGCGCATGCCAAGTCGGATATACCTGATGAGGTTGGGGCCTGTGCCAAGAAGCATGGAATCGAGATCGTTGCTCAGACTCCATCGCTTGGGACAACGCTTGAGGTCATCAAGTTATCAACCTATCGCTTCGAGGAAATCACATCGATTGCCACCGAGGCGGGATGTCCATTGGGTCATTGCGGACGCGGGGAACCAAAACCTTGTGCGCAGAGTTGTCCTATTGTTGGGAAGAGTTACAAGCGTATTGCATTGGCCATGGTCGGTCGGGGAACGAGCGATCCGGAGGCGCTTTTGCACATGAGGCGATTTACGGAGTTGGCCTCTGCTGAGCGCCGAGTCTCATGGGTCTCGACAGGATTTTTCGCAGGAGGAGAACCATCGGTAGATACGTTGCTCGAACAAGCCGCCATGGCGAGTTCTCCGGATCACGCGTGTGATGCGGTGGTCGTTCAACCGCATTTGCTTTTCGAGGGGGAGTTGATGGATCAATTGCGGTCCAAGATTCAGCGTTGCCAAGTGGAATACCCAGATCGCGATTGGATTCTTGCTCGATGCCTTGGAGCCGATCGAGCATTGGCACAGGTCTTTGTCGACTTTGTGCGCAATTCAAAGTAGCTTCTGCGCGTCAAGATCGCCTTTGGCGATCCTTCGTTTAACCCGTAGCCAACGGCGAGGAATTGAACCAAGCCCCCTAAGAAATCTCGTCTGGGATCCAATCGAAGGGTTCAACCCCCTTATCCGCACGTCGATCATTTGCAGAGAGCGTGACGTCACCGATTCGATTCGGGCCGCACTCTGGCGCTCGTCGATGATTTCGGAGAAATCATCGACGCTGGCAACGTCCGCCGACAACCTTGACACTACCGTCAACGCCGTCAAAAACCCCGCCGCCGTTAGGCGGCTTAACGCGGTAGCAGGAGCATCGGCCGCTTGGGTCCCATCCTCTGCACCTGGCATTTCGAATTGAATCGTGCGGGTAGGTGATATCAAAGGGACTCAGGACCCCCGATACACTGCAGCCCAGCCATAAATCAGAGTGAAACTTAAGAACAGAATTGTCAAGACGTGGTATCCCGCCTTGAGCCACCAAGTTGTTAGATACGCTTTGACATCGAAAACGGCTTGGAGCGCAACACGGATCCCCCAGAAAAAAAAGACATAAAGACAAAAAGCTCGAGCAAGGCTACTGCCGCTTGCTAATTCCTTTGATTGGACAATACTTATCAACGCAAATGCCAGAATCGATAATACGATGTACCCGCCATAAACCCAGTACATCTGACGATGCAACCGTGAAAGAGATCCTAGTTCCTCTTGCCAATTGAGCCTAAATGGAACCATAGCAGATGCAACGAGCACGCTCAATTGTCCAATTCCAGCGGCCATAATTAGAGTCGGCAAAAATTCGTTCATTTAATCGCCCCAGCAGCTTTCATCAACGGAACAATCACTTCAAGAACAAACGGTGGATGAAATAGGAAAAAAAGGGGAAGCAATAGAACAAGCAATGCGAAAGTCCAACCCAACCAACCACTTCGCAGGCCGATTTTCCGAGCAATTGAAGACCGCGTAAAGAGAATCGCTCCTCCTTGTAGAAGAAAGAATAGAGTCGGGCCTCCGTATCCACCGCGTGCTGGTACGGAAATCACCAACTCGTGAATCAGACCACTGACGAGAAAGCCACCCAAGATCGCAAGCTTCGTGTTAACACATGTAGCTAGGGGCTTGAAGATAAATCTGTGAGTCAAATCCCGAAATGCAGTGTTCCAACGGCATCCCCAGAACTCACTGATGTTGCGAGATTTCAAAGGCCAGTTCATCAGTGGTTGAGCATCCACCTGAATTGACCGCCACCAACAAGATAGCAAGTGAAAGAGCCCAAAGTGTAGGGTCATAACTATTCCAACCATACCGATCCACCCGGCAAGATACAGGTGATGTTGTACAACCATCGGTGCAAGACCCCAAATGAGAAGTATACCGGACGCCAACTTCGCCAAAGCAGAAAGCCATTCAAAATAAGAGCATGTGTTCAGCACGGTGTTTGACGGCGTGTTCAAAAAAGTAGCCGCATCCATACCAGGCCAAGCCAATAGGTAGCCGATGTGTTTCCAAACCGGAGACCTAGGAGCAAAAGTTCGTCGCCATGTAAGCCATTTGCATCCCACATAAATGGCAAAGGCCAATGTCCACATAAGGCACCATCGAGGCCAGTTCGACGGAAACATGGTCATTACCATCATTGGTAAAGCCACTATTGGTATCCAACCATGAGCCAATCTCGGCATCAAATTTCCTCGGATCGAGCATTTTGGCATCAAGACTAGACCCTCCGCAGGCGTTGAGACTCCATCGGACATAGCAATCAAGTGAACCAATACAAAACCAGTGCCTTCGGTCTCCTCGAGAACAACCGAGTTCGTAACGCCTAAGCAACACAAAAAAACGATAAGAACCAATCAGTGTGCGTTTTCCGAAAGCGACTTTCAACCTCAAAGAAAACCCCGTCTTTGTTGAACCTAACGCAGTCAAATTGATTGATTCAATTGAATCGTGTGTTCAGTTTCGATATACACATGGAAAACGGATTGCATTGCCTTTCGGTTCTATTGAAAAGCATTTTCTTGTCGCTTCTCAACACCTCCCGCCGCCGCAAGGCGGCTACACAAAACCACTCGCCGAGTTACGGTCACTCTGGCGCTCGTAGATGATTTCTGAGAAATCATCTACGTTGGCAACAACGTCAATCCTGTCCGCTGTCAATCCAGTCAATCTTGTCAATACCGTCAATGCCGTCAGAAAAGCCGCCGCCGCAAGGCGGCTACCCAAAGACCACTCGCCGAGTTACGGTCACTCTGGCGCTCGTAGATGATTTCTGAGAAATCATCTACGTTGGCAACAACGTCAATCCTGTCCGCCGTCAACACAGTCAATCTTGTCAACACCGTCAATGCCGTCGGAAAAACCGCCGCCGCAAGGCGGCTAACCAAAAGCCCCTCGCCACGTTCCGGTCACTCTGGCGCTCGTAGATGATTTCGGAGAAATCATCTACGTTGGCAACGCCCGCCGACGGCGGACGCGAGGGTTTTAGACGGCATTGATCAGATTGACAGCATGACGTTTTGGTTAAAATGCACTAAGATGATCGGTTCCTCCGTACCGATTTCCAAAGTCCTTTTGATCCACAAGTGTTCCAACATGCCGCTAACCATACTTCCAACTTCCAAAACCCTCGCATCGCTGGCCCTGAGCTTTGCTGCGTTCACTCTCGTGCCGATGCAAGGCTCCCTGCGAGCTGATGATGACCCAAAGAAGGTTCTCAAAAACCCAGCTCAGGAGCGGATCTATGCCGATATTTCCTATTTGGCCTCCGACGAGCTGAAAGGACGAGCTGCCGAGACCCCTGGATTGAAAATCGCCGCCGACTTCATCGCCAAACGATTCGGCCAGCTCGGACTCCAAACAGACCTGTTCGATGGACAACCTTTCCAATACTTCGAAATCACCGGTAACCCCGGCGCTTCTCCCGAAACCAATAAACTCGAATTGACCAAGCCCGATGGTACAAAGGTGCAGTTGGCATTGGCCGATGAATTTCAACCGCAAGCTATCGGCTCGAATGGCCAATTCAGCGCTCCGCTTGTCTTCGCCGGTTACGGTATCACCGCCAACGAAGAGAATTTCAAATACGATGACTACGAAGGACTCGATGTCAAAGGCAAAGCCGTACTGGTGATCCGCAAGCAGCCCAAGCCAGCTCAAGCAACCGGGCCATTTGCCGGCACTCAGCCGAGCCAGTACGCCTTCTTCACCAGCAAAGAATCCAACGCCGCTAGCCATGGAGCCGCTGCGCTGATCCTCATCAACGATGCCGGATCGGAAAAAGAAAGCCCAGGAACGCTTCTGCCCGTTTCTGGTACCGGCAACAATCCCGATGGAGACAAGATCCCGACTTTTTTTATTAGTCGAAGCATGGCCGAAGCCTGGCTCAAAGAATCAGGAAAATCGCTCGTGGATATCGAAGCTACGATCGACGAAAAACTTCAGCCCCAGTCCTTCGAGATGACCGGTTGGTCTGCTAGCGGGCAGTCGGATGTGTCCCGCAGCAAAATCCCCTCAATGAATGTGCTAGGCCTTTTGCCAGGCCAAGGCAATCTAGCAGACGAATACGTCGTTGTTGGAGCCCACTTTGACCATGTGGGGATGGGAGGTGCCGGTTCGCTTGCCCCCGGAACCTATGCGATTCATAACGGTGCAGACGATAACGCCTCAGGAACCGTCGGTCTGCTTGAAACAGCAAGACAAATCGTCGAAGCCGCGAAAAGCGCTCCGGCCGATAAACCTCGGCGCAGTATCTTGTTCATGACCTTCAGCGCCGAAGAGCTCGGACTCATCGGTAGCGAATACTATGTCAACCATCCACGCTTCGAATTGGCCAAGACCGTTGCTATGCTCAACTTGGATATGGTTGGGCGACTCCAAGACAACGTCCTAACGGTCTACGGCACAGGAACGGCCAGGGAATTCGATGACCTGCTGACTCGATCCAACGAAAAACTGGGTTTCGATATCAAACGTCAACCTGAAGGTGTCGGCCCTAGCGACCATCAATCCTTCTTCCTCAAAGGCATCCCTGTCTACCACTTCTTCTCCGGCTTTCACCCCGATTACCATCGCCCGAGTGATGACTTTGATAAGATCAACGTCGAAGGTCTCTCGAAGATCGTCGATATGGTCGTCTTCCTGACCGACAACATTGCGCATGCCCCCGAGCGACCGACCTTCCTCAGAAGTGCCGGCACGAAGGTCCGTTTAGGCGTACGTATCAAACAAGGAGAGCCAGGTCTGGTTGTCGAACGCGTGATGCCCGGCGGCTGGGCCAAGAAAGCAGGTGTCGAACCCAACGATCGAATCCTCAAAATCGGGCAGACCGAAGTCGCCGGTCGAGAGGATATGGATCAAGTTCTCCAGAACTACAAGCCAGGAGATGACCTGGAAGTTCAGATCCAACGAGGCGATGAAAAAATCGTCCTCAAGTCACAAATCGGCACCTAGCCGATGGACCTGGCACCGGCTTTGATGCGAGCCGTACACTCACCGGAGTGCTTGCGCACTTCCGCTTTTACATAGGCCGCATTCCCCTGCTGCTCTTCACGCCAGACGGCGTGAAGAGCAACACAAGAATGGGGACTCGATCAAATAAAGATTCGTCGATTAAAGACGATCCATTCGAGCATCAGCAACCCGAGTGCTAAAAGCAAGAGCCAGCGCCAGAGTTCCTGCCTGGCGCGGAGTGTATTGGATGTTGCTGCGATCGACTCGGCACCAGTCTGCAACTCCAACCCGACCTTGAGGTTGCTCTCTCGGTTCGAAAATAGGTTCACACAGAATCGTTCGACAGGATCTTGCAAGCCTTCGGCTCGAACTTCATAAACCCCTGGCTCGTCGGTTTTTGTGTAAAGGAACCTTCCGTCGGCACCGCGATCGATCGTTTCAGATCGTCCCTTGGGATCGATCACCGTGTAGGTCTTGAACCGATTCGATAGCATCAGAGGCATGGGCATGCCCGGTTGCACCGACGGTGCGCTGGCTTCGGTCACACCACCGGCTAAGTGTTCGACGGCAGCGAAGACGAACACCGGAAACGATCGCTTGATCCCCCAATCGCTGTTCATCTCGAATCCAGATTCGCTCGGACGCACGATATCGAATCCAAGCACCGCATCTTGGTATGCACCGCGTGGGTTGATCGCAAAGATCGGGCCTGCATCTGAGAGCATCAACACCGTCCCGGTCGCCGGCGGCTTGATCTCCCTGGCCTCGACAATACCGACCGAGGACATCTCAAGGTATTGGCTCATCGGATGGCTTCGGTTGACATCCACGATGATGGCCGGTCCGTTCGGCTCGCCAAAGCTCCATTGATCCTGAGCCGTTTCCTCAGCAGGTTTGTCGACGAGATTCTCTGGCAATCGCGGTTGAATATCCGCAGGTGGTATCCCACCGATGAACAAGGTGCTTGCAGAAGGCATTTTTTCAGGCGAACAGGAATCGTAGATGATTAAGTCGTATTTGGCATCGCTTGCTTGAGTTTGATATTCGGGGCTCGCAAGATAGCTTCGAGGTTCGATTTGCACGCTGGCGATTTGGCCAATACGCTGAGTCTTAAGGGCCGTCTCGAGTGCGTTGTTGCCCGAGGTGATCAGCAAGATGCTTACCTGGCGATCTGGACGGATGGCAGCATATGCGACATTATCGAGAGCCAGTGCATCGGTATGGTCGAGTTCGAGTTTCAAAGCCCCGCTCTCGACACCTTCGAGTTCGAACTCAATACCGGTTTCCTTACCGGGTAGCAGTTTGACTTTTTGAGCATCGACGAACGTGTTATCTAAATAGAGCGATGCGGTGCATTCGACGGGATCGGTTCCATATTGGATCGCTTGCCCATAGACGCTCACGGCTCCTTGTTTGGCTTGAGCTTCCTGGGACTCGGGTCTTTGAATCGCAAAACCGACGATCCCTGCGTTCTGTGTTTCTGGTTCTCCGATGGGGACATACTCAATCTTGAGCTGCCCGAATTCAGCTTCGTTAAGTTCACCCACGGCACCATCGCTGAAGAAATAAACCGTCGCGGGTACGGCGTCGGCAACTTGAATATCGACGTTGTCTTCGAAACTCAATCGACCTGGATTTGCCAATCCGGCAGCGACGCGAAACGCTTCGCTGACCTCGGTCATTTGCGTCGTGGGCTCGATGCGTTGGACCGCTTTTTCGAGAAGACTTCGGTTGTTGGTAAAGCCTTGTTCAACACTCGCGCGATCCGAAGTGGAAATCACCATCGCCGAATCGTTGCTGCCGGCGTCTTGGATGAGCCGTAGGGCTTTTTCACGAGCGACATCCAATCGGCTTGGCTTGGTGTCGGTTGCCTGCATACTGGCCGAATGGTCGATGATGTAAATACGTCGTTCGCCTGCGCGGTTCATGCCGCTCCAACCGGGTCTGACGCAGGCCAAAATCAGCAGAGCCAAAAACAGGAGCTGCAGATACAAAAGTAGATTCTTGCGAAGTTTCTGCCAGATGCTGTTGACGTGCAAGTCTTCGATCGCACGCTTCCAGAGCATCGTGCTCGGGACAAGTGCCTCTTGTCTTTTTAGTTTCAAAAAATACAAACTCAAAACCGCAGGCGGAATCGCAAGGAGCAAAGCCCACTGAAGCGGTGAGAGCATATTAATCCAAGTCATGGCAATGCCCCCTTATCGAACCAAGCCACGTGAACGAAGGTATTCATTGAGTAGCGGATCAATCTCTTGATCGCTTCGAACCGAGACATAAGCGATCGAGCGACGATTGCAAAAACTCCGAGCCGATTCGATGAATGCATCGAGGGTCAGCCGATAGCGCTGCAATAACGAGGACGATATCGAGACCTCTCGCATGTCGGCATCCTCGGCATCCATAAGCTTCAAGTCACCCGTGAGTTTCGGTTGCAACTCTTCAGGACTCAGGATGTGGATCAAGTAGATGTCCATCTCACGGGCCACGAGCATCTTCAAAGCAGTCTCATAACCGGTCTTGTTCATAAGGTCGGTAATTAGGATGACGATCCCTTTACCGGTGTTCTTTAAGCAGAATCGGCGAACAGATTCCTCCATACTCGGCGTGGAACTCTGACACTCGGAGCCTTGAAGCTGTCCGATGAGCCGATGGGAACTCGTACGACCGCGGACCACCAAGGGTGATGAAGCTTTGCTAAAGGTCGAGACCGATACACGATCACCTCGGCACAGACCGATATATCCCAGGGCGGCTGCAATGCGCTTGGCCGTAAGAAACTTCGTCGGACTTCCAAAGTCCATCGATAGCGAATCGTCGACCAATGTGTAAACGTGCAAATCTTCCTCTTCTAAGAAGATCTTCAAATAGAGCCGATCGAGCCGGGCAAAGAGGTTCCAGTCGATGAATCGAAGATCGTCTCCAGCGACGTAGTTTCGAAAGTCAGCAAACTCGACACTCTGGCCCTTACGCTTACTGCGACGCTCCCCCTTCATCCGCCCCCGGAAGATCTTGCGGCTTACAAGCTCCATGCGCTCAAGCTTGGCCATCATCTCTGGGGAAAGCAGAGCCTGACCCGAGGGCCCATCGAAAAAGCTATTTTGGGCCATGGCGTTGGTTTTCTTTGAAAGTGAACGATATAGAGCCCGACTCGGATATGGACTCAGTATACCAGATGGCTCCTTAGAACAAAATTCTTTACCACTTGGATATCCCCAAGTGTTATAATTTCTATTTGTGCTTTCCCGAATTTCCTCTCCCAGCATCCCTCTCCTGCCTTTGAACCTTCCATGACAAACACCACGAATGTACTACGACGCCGATTTATTCAAGGCTCGACTGCGGCGGCTTGCTCTCTGGCGATAGCTCCAAAGCTGATTCGAGCATCCTCGATCGAGAAAGAACTCCATGTTGCCGTCGTCGGTGTCAATGGGATGGGTTGGTCGGATTTGTCCCAAGTCGGCAGTCACAAGAAAGTCAAATTCGTGGGCTTTTGCGATATCGATTCGAATCGCTTCGACCAAGTCGACAAAGGCTTTCCAGGAGTCAAGCACTTTGCAGACTACCGCGAAATGCTCGGCGAACTGGGAGATAAAGTGGATGCAGTGATTGTCTCGACCCCGGATCACATGCACGCACCAGCGGCCATGATGGCCATGGGCATGGGCAAACATATCTACTGCCAGAAACCCTTGACCCACACGGTTTGGGAAGCTCGCCAAATGCGACTGCTGGCCGAAAAGAAAAATCTAACGACGCAAATGGGAAACCAAATCCATTCGGCAACAGAATATCGGCTCGGCGTGAAACTCATCCATGATGGTGCCATCGGCAAGATCCAAGAAGTTCACTCGTGGATCGGAGTTCAAGGACGTCAATATTGCAAACGCACCGATCGGCCCGAGTCGGCTCCAGTGCCAAACAATGTGCGTTGGGATTTGTGGCTCGGTGCTGCCCCCGAGCGACCTTTTGCTCCCGATGTCTATCACCCATTCAAATGGCGTGATTGGCAAGACTTTGGTTCGGGTGCCATGGGAGACTTTGGTTGCCACATCCTAGACCCTGTTTTCGGTGCACTGCTTCTGACCGCACCCAAAAGCATCATGGCCCAAAACGATGGCACCACCAACGAGGTATGGCCAGGACCCGAGACCATCACCTACATCTTCCCAGGAACCAAGTACACCTCCGGTTCGGAGATCAAGATCGTGTGGAGAGACGGCGGTCTCAAACCACCCCGTGAACTGGCTCAACTCCCAGAGGGCGTCGAACTACCTGGAGGAGGTTCGCTGTTTATTGGCGAAGGAGGTACGATGGTTCTGCCTCACGTCGGCATGCCTGCACTCTATCAAGCCAACAAAGTCAAAGCCGTCGAGCTACCCCAGGTCGCCGGCACCAACCACTGGCACGATTGGGTCGATGCAGTGATCGCCGGCACCAAGACCACCGATGGCTTTGACTACGCAGGCCCACTGACCGAAACGGTCCAGCTCGGAAACATCGCTGCTCGGCTTGCCGGCAAGACCTTGCAGTGGGATGCAGCCAATATGAAGATCTCCGGCGAACCGATCGCTCAAAGTCTCCTGACGAAATCCTACCGCAAAGGCTTCGAGGTTCCTGCAGTCGGTTAAACTGCCGCAGGGCTTCAGCCTCGCGGGGTTTTTCTCATGGATTCAAAGCCCCGCTTCCGAATACCCAATTAGCCAAGGACTCGGTGATCCCTACCTCAAAAGACTATCCCGCCCGATACACACTGTGTTCAATTTGACAACAGCCCCTTGGCAACCCGCTTTGGCGAAACTTGCGAAAATAGCCAGATTTCCAATGAAATCACGGTTGGTAAATCGTAAAGATCGCGCGGAACGGAATTTGCTCTTCAATCGATCGCTTTTCCAAGGCGGAAGGCTTCCGCCAACAACTCAACATCCTCTCATCTATCCACTGGCTGCATGGAACCTGGAGCAGCATGGCGATCGCGGAACGGTCGTGGACAGTTCGAGACGGATGCTCAAGCTGAGCAGAAAAGCGACTTTTCTTGCAGGAACGACCACCAGAGGAAACTATGAAGATACTTAAGGTGAACAAGCTTCGAGGCCCCAACATTTGGGCGAACTATCCGGTTCTAGAAGCTTGGGTTGACCTCGAAGAAATGAAAGACACTTCTTCGGAGATGATTCCAGGTTTCAACGAGCGGCTCATGGGCTGGCTCCCGACGATGGTCGAGCACCGTTGCAGCATCGGGGAACGAGGTGGCTTTTTCATCCGACTCCGACGAGGAACCTACATGGCCCATATCCTCGAGCACGTCACCTTGGAACTGCAATCCCTCGCGGGTACTCCAGTCGGTTTCGGTCGAGCTCGAGAGACCAATACCGATGGCATCTACAAAGTCGCGATCGCTTACAAAGAAGAAAAGCTCGGACTGGCTTGTTTGGATCGCGCTTTTGAATTGATCCAAGCTGCGATTCATGACACACCCTACGATGTCCAAAAGGTCGTCGCGGAACTCAAAGACTACGCTTACGATGTCTGCTTGGGCCCTAGCACCCGTTCGATCGTCGAAGCCGCCAAAGCCAAGAATATCCCTTGGCGAAGGCTCAATGAAGGTAGCCTTGTCCAGCTCGGATACGGAGTCCATCAGCGACGTATCTGTACAGCGGAAACCGACTCGACCAGCGCGATTGCTGAGTCGATCGCCCAAGACAAAGAACTCACTCGATCTTTGCTTCGCTCGATCGGGATTCCAACACCCGAAGGCTGCTCGGTCGAAAGTGCCGAGGAAGCTTGGGAAGCCGCTGAGGATATCGGACTACCGGTGGTTGTTAAGCCCCAGTATGGCAACCATGGACGAGGCGTTGCGACCAATTTGCAAACACGTGAGCAAGTCGTCGCGGCCTACAACGCGGCTCGCGAAGAAGGCCGATCGATCATCGTCGAACGCCATGCGCCAGGTGATGATTATCGAATGCTTGTCGTCGGTGGCAAACTCGTTGCTGCTGCCCGACGCGAACCGGCTCACGTCATCGGTGACGGCCAATCGACCGTTCAAAAGCTCGTCGATAAAGTCAATGAAGACCCACGTCGCAGCGATGGGCATGCAACGTCGCTGAGCCTCATCAAAATCGACACCGTCGCCTTGGGTGTTCTGCTCGAACAAGGCATGACACCCGACACGATACCTCCTGTTGGCAAGAAAGTTCTCATTCGCAGAAACGCCAATCTGAGCACCGGCGGAACGGCAGCCGATGTCACTGACCAAGTCCACCCTGATTTGGCTCGTCATGCCATCGAAGCAGCCAAGATCATCGGACTCGATATCGCCGGTGTGGATATCGTCGCCCAAGACATCTCGCAACCGTTGCAAGGCCAACGCGGCGTGATCGTCGAAGTCAACGCGGGTCCTGGACTCCGCATGCACATCGAGCCATCCTCGGGTTCCCCACGACCCGTCGGGGAATCGATCATCGAGATGATGTATCCAGGCCCCAGTAACGGACGGATTCCCATCGTCAGCGTTACAGGGGTCAACGGCAAGACGACCACCACCCGCCTTATCGCTCACATCGTTGCAAGCACAGGAAAGAAAGTCGGCATGACCTGTACCGATGGTATCTATGTCGGTGGTCGTCGCATCGATTCTGGCGATTGCAGCGGCCCACAAAGCGGCAGATCGGTTTTGATGAACCCGTTTGTCGAAGCCGCTGTGCTCGAAACAGCTCGCGGTGGTATTCTTCGCGAAGGTCTCGGCTTTGACTTCTGCGATGTCGGTATCGTGACCAACATCGGCGAAGGCGATCATCTAGGTCTATCGGATATCGAAACGATCGAACAACTCGCCAAAGTCAAGCGATGCGTCATCGAGGCCGTTCACAAGAGCGGCTACGGTGTCCTCAAAGCCAACGACCCACTGACAGCCGAAATGGCCGAGAAGTGCAAAGGACGTGTGATCTTCTTTGCCATCGATGAGAACGATCCGGTGCTCTCCGATCATCGCTTCAAAGGCCAACGCGTCGTGTTTGTTCGTAACGGCATGATCGTCATCGCCGAAGGTGCCGAAGAAACCGCACTGACGACCCTCGATAAGATCCCGCTGACCCACCAAGGTCGAATCCTATTCCAAGTCGAAAACGTCCTTGCCAGCGTCGCGGCCTGTTGGGGCGTCGGACTATCGATCCCACAGATCGTCATCGGTCTGGAATCCTTTAGCGCTCACATGGACAAAGTCCCAGGGCGTTTCAATCTGCTCGATGTCCATGGCGCGACCGTTGTGGCCGACTACGGACACAACTCCTCAAGCTTGCTTGCGATCATCGAAGCTCTGGGTCAATTCCCACACGGCCATCGAACGGTCGTTTACTCCGCTGCAGGAGATCGACGCGACATCGATATGATTCGCCAAGGCGAAATCCTCGCCGATCACTTCGACCGAGTCATCCTCTACGAAGATCAATACCTTCGAGGACGTAAACCAGGCGAAATATCTTCGATCTTCAAACGCGGTATGGATTCAGGTAAGCGTGTCAAAGAAGTCTACGATTTTATCGGCTGGGATAAAGCAGTCGAACATGCTCTGAAACTCATCAAGGCCGGTGACCTGATGCTCCTCCAAGCCGACACGATCGATGAGACAGTGCAGTATCTCCAACGAGCCATCGAACATAATCAACTCGGTCGAGAAATCGATTTGAACTCGGCTCTGGAATCCAACCCATCTGCTCAAGCTTCATCGCAAGAATCCAATCCAGCGACGAATCTAGGCAACAAAGCAACGAGCAATAACTCGGCAAGCTGATCCAATGCGAGTGCTTTGGATCCTTGCCCTGTTCGCCTATGCCGTAGTGCAGGGCAGCTCCGGTTCCTACGCCCAGCAATGGCAACAGAAAAAGCTCGCTGACTTCCCCAATCCCGTTGGAGTCGCGAGCCCCTTTGCAGGCCAATCCAATTCGGCCCTGCTGGTCGCCGGCGGTGCCAACTTTCCGGATAAGAAACCTTGGGAGGGAGGCAAAAAGATTTGGCATGACCAAATCTACGCGCTCGAGGAACCCAATCGAGCATGGAAGCACATAGGATCGCTTCCTAAACCCAGAGCCTATGGTGTGAGCGTCAGTTGGCTCGATAGCATCCTGTGTGTCGGTGGAAGCGATGCCAACGAACACACTTCGGACGTGTTCCGAATGCGCTACACGAACGGAAAGCTCCTCATTGAACCCATGCCCAGTCTGCCAGTGCCACTTGCCAACGCCAGCGGTGCAATCGTCGATGAAGTCCTGATCGTATCAGGAGGACTTGAGCATCCCAATGCAACCAAGTGCCATAAGCAAACATGGGCTCTGGATCTTCGAGCGTTAAAAGACAACACGGCGTCTTTGCAGTGGATCCACTTACCCGAACTTCCTGCCCCCCCTCGTATGCTCAGCACGGCTGCCAGCGACGCTCATGCATTTTGGATGATCGGTGGAGTGACGCTCGCGGCCGATCCAGAAGGGAAGCCCAAGCGAGAGTATTTGAAGGAATGCTGGAAACTCGAGTTGGATCGCAGCGCCTTGACCGGACGCTGGATAGCCCAAGCGGATCTTCCGGTCGCTTTGGCCGCAAGTCCTAGCCCGGCCATCATCACGCAGGGGCATTTGTGGATCCTTGGTGGTGATGACGGAACGCAGGTCTCATCGAGTCCTAGCGAGCATCGCTGTTTTTCGAAGGCGATCTACGGGTTGGATATCGCCCGCAACCGCTGGACACAAAGCACCGATTCCCTGCCGATCTCCCACGTGACGGTCCCATGTGTCGCTTGGTCCGACGGTTGGGTGATTCCTAGCGGCGAGATCAGGCCTGGGATTCGCTCCCAAGAGGTTTGGTTCTTAAGTACAAGAGCCGATCCCTGAGGCCGACCAGTTCGGATAGATACGCTTGGCTTCCATAAAGCACTCTTTGGCAACCTCGTGCCTCTGCATCCACCAATAGCTTTGTCCAAGAAAAACACAAGCCCGATAGCAATCGCGGTCAAACGACAACAGATGCCTGCAATCGTCGATCGCACCGATCAATTGCGATGTACACATCCTGACCGAAACTCGTAACAACCAACTCTGTGGATGTTCGCCGTGCTTAGCAACCAACCTATCGACCATTCGATTGGCCGACTTCCAATGGGAATCGGCCATCGAGTCCTCGATTTGCTGGGCGAATTGGCAGTGCCAATCGGATCGAATTCGCAAAAGGATTTGCTCTCTTGCCACATCGGCTTCGAGTCTCAAATTCGAATCGGAGTCCCTTAGGAATGGCCCTAAAAACCTGTACTCCGAGTGCTGTCCAACAGAGCCCAGAGCCCACACGGCAGCGCAACGGATCTCCGGATCTCTCGCATAGACCAAGCGTCGTAGAGTCCATGCCGAGTAATCTCTAGAAACGAACTTCGACACCGAGCCACCGCAATGGCTGCGGTTGCGATAAAATGAGATCAGCGTCGATAGTCGAGTGTTCATTGTTCCAAATGACCGATACGTGTTTTGATACAAGTCAGAGTAATTCCTCAAACGCCGATCGCAACGGCATTCGCTCAATCTGGCAAAAGAAATCAAAGATCCTAGTATGCGCTTGACTTTCACCAACACTCGAACTCTTTGCATGTGCATCCTGCTGTGCATCGCAGGGTCGAGTCTTGCGCGGTCTCAATCACTGCATCCGTTTCGAACACCGCAAGCCATCGCGCTCGCGAGCCAACTGCAAGCTCCATCGCCAGAGTCAAGCACAAAGCTATCGATGCCTCTGACCGATTGGGTCCAAAGCGTGCTCGCGCAAGACCAGATCCCGATATGGCTCGATCGCCGCATCCCTAGTGACATCGAACTTGTTGTTCCAATCCCGAAAGATCAAACCAACAAGCAAGTCATCGAGTTGGTCGCTTCGCACATCAACGCACAAGTCGCCTATGTGGATCGCTATGTGCTCATCGTGCCCCGGTCGTTTGGGGATGCAATCGAGTGGAGTTACTGGAACCTGTGCAGCGAGCCAAGCCACCGTTCTTTACGGGTGACACAAAAGGAAGGCTTGGAATGGAGCGACGGAGCCGACACGCGAGAAATCTGGAATGCTTTCACCGAAAAGTACCGCTTAGGCACCCTTGTGCAGACCAACAAGTTAACTACAGAATTTGATCGATGGCGAGCGTTTCGCTTGGAAAATACCAATCCAGCGGCCATCGCCACCGTGCTGTTATCCGGATACGACGAGTCGCTTGTCTGGCCTGCCGATGGCCCGCCGAGTATCGCTTCTTTGTCCGAGAGCTTCGAGACGCTCAAGAAGTCCCCCGATGGGTCTTTCGTGAGATTTCAGTACAGTTCTGAGATTCCCAAGATCGGAAAAGTCGCTTGGCAAGAGTGGCGGGCTCGCTGGCCACAAGCCACCGTGACTCGCGTCGCGCCGGAGGGTCCTAGCAAATTAGAGTCATGGGAAATCCTCGCACCTGTTGCAGCCCACCGCGAGTTGGTCGAGCCACTTGCTCCTGCACCCAAACCCAAACCGACCAACCCCAGTGGTTCAAAGAAATACACAGGTCGTTACCGTGGTGAAATCCTCAAAATACTCGAAAGCCTCAGCTCACAACTCTCGTTGCAACTGACCCCGAAAAATCTCACCGACAATCTTGCTCGCAAAGAGGTCGACGTGAGTTTTCAAGACGCGACGATCGACGAACTTTTGGCCAAGCTTGCACAAGCCTCAGGCTTGATCATCGCACTCGAAGGTCGATCGATCCGTGTCGAAGCACCCAATCAGTAACAAGCAGAGTAAGCACCCTTAGAGGATGCCGAATTTTTCAAAGGCTCCCACGGCGCTCATTCCTTCTCGGATCGCGTCTCGAACTTTGTTCTCGCCATGCACCTTGGCAAATGCTAAGGTCAGAACGTCTGCTTCGACTCGCTTGGGGATGACTACGATTCCATCGGAGTCGGCAAAGACCAAGTCGCCGGGGGCAAAGACCACGCCATCGATTTCTACAGGCACATCCACATCGATCACACGCTGACGATGGAGGCTATCGTACAGGCAACGACCTTTGGCGAAAACACTAAAGCCGCTTGGAGCGATCTTATCGACATCTCGGATCGCACCGTCGACGATCGCACCGATGCAGCCACGATTCTTAGCAGCCGTCGTGAGCAACTCACCCCAAATCCCCGATCGCATCGATCCTCCCGCTGCAGCGATCAGAACATCGTCAGGTTCGCAAGCATCGACGGCTTGGAGTTCGAGTTCATACGGCTTAGGGTCGGCATGGAACATATCGGCCCAAAGGGTCGTTTTGCATCGACCCACTAGGAGTCCATTGCCAGTGTGTCTCGGAAGTGCAATCCTTGGGGATTGATGATGCAAACCCACCTGATCCAGAGCGTCACATACCACGGCGCAATAGAGTTCTTCTCGCATTTTGTCTAAGGAGATCAGCATCCGTAAACCTTTAGGATTCGTGAGAGATAGACCGTATCGAGAGCAACCAACGATGTGCTCTTTGCCATACAATACTCGAAAACAGCTTCGTTTCCCACCTTGCACCCACCCATCCCAAGCATGCATCGCATCGGCGTTTTAGCTTTATTGCATGAATCGAACACTTTCGTCGAGTCCCCAACGAGCTTCGAACGGTTCGAACAAGACGTGATCGTTTTTGGCCAAGAGCTCATCGATAAGTTCGCGACAAGCCATCATGAGATTGGAGGATTCATCCAAGGGCTTGCAGGCTCGCAGATCGTACCGATCGGGGCTTACCGAGCTACCCCTGCAGGGGCGATCCCGAAAGAGACTTGGGAAAGGATCGTTGAGGATCTCCTAAGTAGGACACGCAAGGCCATGCCGCTCGATGGGCTATTGATTGCAGCTCATGGTGCTGCCGTCGCTGAGCATGCTCGGGATGCAGACGGGGATTTCTTGTCCCGAATCCGACAGATTGTCGGTCCCGATCTGCCGATCGTTGCAACGCTCGATCCGCATGGGAATCTTTCGTCTCGAATGGTTACAGCCTGCAATGCATTGACTGCTTATCGCACCAATCCTCACTTGGATCAACATGCCCGGGGTCTAGAAGCTGCTGAGATACTGACCAAGACCTTGCGTCGAGAGATTCAACCTGCGATGCATGCTGAGTTTTTGCCGCTGGTGATCAATATTGAACGTCAGAGCACTGACGAACCGCACTTGAAACGCATCTATGAGATTGCCGACAGGCAACTTGAGAATCCCAAAGCGATCAGCAATAGTATTCTTCTCGGGTTCCCTTATGCCGATGTGCCCGAGATGGGATCGGCCGTGGTCGCAGTCACCGACAACGATCCCGAGCTAGCTCGGACGATGACCCAGGAACTCTACGATGCGATTTGGGAGTCCAGGGAAGCGATGCAAGGCGTCTTGATCCCGATCGAAACGGCCCTCGATCAAGTCCAGGTCGAAGCGTCCGAAAGGTTCTGTTTGCTCGACATGGGCGATAATGTCGGAGGGGGATCGGCAGCCGATGGAACGCTCATCGCGCAGTCGCTTTTCAAGCGAAAAATTGGCCCGAGCTTTGTTTGCATCTACGACCCCCAGAGCGTCGAGCAATGCCAGCAAGTTTCGGTGGGTGCAAACATCGAATTGCGGATTGGTGGCAAGACCGATCAGCAGCATGGAGCGACTTGGGCATGCCAAGTCACCGTCAAGAGTTTCCATGAGGGTCGATTCACCGAGGATCGGCCGCGTCATGGAGGGATCAGTTATTTCGACCAAGGTCCATCGGTGGTTGTCCAAACGACAGAGGCACCGATGACGATTCTGTTGACATCGCGTCGCATGGTGCCATTTAGTTTGAATCAACTGACATCGTGTGGCTTGGATCCATCGAGTTTTCGGGTGTTGGTGGCCAAGGGGGTGCATGCTCCGCTTGCGGCCTATCGTGAAGTGTGCCAACGGTTCCTTCGGGTCAACACACCAGGATCGACCTGTGCCGATGTATTTCAGTTAGACTATCGGCATCGGCGAAAACCTCTTTTTCCGTTCGAAAAAGAATTCCAGTAAGCCGCATCCTTTCCCAAAGAGCGAAAAAACAATGAAGTTACACAATCGGCTGATCCACTTGCTATCGATGGTTCTATGGCTCATGGGTTCGGTTGGGATAGCGCAGGAGACGATCAAGCATTCGTATTTGGTGTTGGGTGCCAAGACCGCGATTATTGCCGAGGATGGCAAAGTGGTTTGGGAGCATGCGGGGGGATCCCGCGATGGTTTTGTGCTTCCTAATGGAAACGTGCTTTTGGCTTATTCCAATCGGGTTGAGGAGGTCACTAAAAACAAAGAGGTCGTGTTCAGCTACAAGTTGGATCCTGCGAACAAGGAGATAGGGACGGCTCAGAGGCTTTATAACGGGAACACATTGGTGACCGAGTTAGGCCCCAAGCCGAGGCTTTTGGAGGTTGGTGCTGAGGGCAAGATTCAGTCGCAGGTGGCATTAGAGCCAGAGACCGACAATGCGCACATGCAGACGCGGATGGCAAGGCAGCTTCGGAATGGGAATTATTTGGTCCCGCATTTGTTAGCGTTTGCGATCAAGGAGTACGCGCCCGATGGGCGTGTTGTTCGAACATACAAGACCGACTTTGAGTCGTTGGGTGGGCGACCGGCAGAGAATTGGCCATTTACGGCGATTCGATTAGACAATGGGAACACGGTAGCTTCGTTGACCCATGGCAACAAGGTGATTGAACTCGATCCCCGGGGGCAAGTGGTTTGGAAAGTTACCAATGACGATGTGGGAGGGTTGTTTAAGGATCCGTGTGGATCGCAGCGGTTGGCCAATGGCAATACGGTGATTGGATCGCACGGGGCCAATACGGGGGTATCGATGGTGGAGGTAACTCCGGAGAACAAGATTGTGTGGACCAGCGATCATCCTTATGCGGCCGGGGTGCATCACTTCCAGATCCTCACGACCAACGGCATCCAAGAACCCGGAATGCCCATGAAGTAGACATTCATGGATGCTGGGCTGTAAAACGGTTGTTGGTCTTCTTTCGCCAACGGCGATATTCATCGTAGTTCCAGGGGCAACGCCCCTGGAACACTATTAAGGAAATAGGTTTTTCGAGTTTTTTTCACATTTGCTGAGTTTCTTTGTCTGTGATTCTCGCTTAGAATTGTATATGGGAAATAGATCCTATAACGCGCCTACTTTCAATCTTCTGGTCTTTAGTCGGAGATGCCCGATGAAACCTCAAGCCTCTCGAACGCTTTGCTACTTGTTTGCTGCACTGGTCTTGTTAAGTCTACCGGTTCAGGCCCAAGTCGAGTTTCTCAATCAGAATTGGTCTGCCAACGAGAGGCAAGAGTTCTATACGACCTCCCAAGGCTCCCGAATGATGCCTTATCGCTGGTTCCTCGCTTTGGAAGTCAGTGACTCTCAAGACTCATTCTACAAGACACGATTGCCAGAACTGGGCTACCTGCCCAACCCTCCATCTGCAAACAACCCTGATAGCCTCCCTGTTGGATTCGTTCGCGACCAAAACGAAATCACCAAAGAAGAGTTCATCGGCATGAATTGTGCCGCTTGCCATACCAATCAAATCTCTTACGCAGGCAAGACCTATCAAATCGACGGAGCCCCATCCTTGTCGGATATGTGGGAAGTACTAACCGGGCTGGATGATTCGCTGAAAGCAACTCGCGATAACTCCGAAAAATTCGATCGCTTTGCCACCAAAGTCTTAGGCAACCAAGCCGACATCGCCTCGGCAAAACTGAAACTCAAAAGCGACCTGACCAACTTCCTGAAGTACTGGAGCAAGTTCATTGAGGACAGCAGAGTCGAACATCCTTGGGGCAGAGCTCGTATCGATGCCTTCGGCATGATCTTTAACCGCGTGGCTTCGATCGATCTAGGTATCCCTAGCAATAGCACCAAACCTGACGCTCCGGTAAGCATCCCGTTTCTCTGGGGTACCTCGTTTCAAAGCCAAGTGCAATGGAACGGGATTGCTTACAACACCAACGATATCGAACGACTTGGACGCAACGTTGGCGAAGTATTGGGAGTCTTTGCCCAAGCTCAGTTTCGAGCCACGTCTTTCCTGGAAATTCCTAAGCCTGCTCGTACCAGTGCCAAACGCTACAACCAAGCTCGGCTTGAAAATCAACTTAAAAAGCTTTGGTCGCCCAAATGGCCTGAGCAACTAGGGGCGATCGATCCGGTGAAGATGGAAGCCGGTCGGATTCTTTACCAAACGCATTGCATCGAATGCCATCAGGTCGTTCCCCATGGCGAGCAGAACACACCTGTGGACGTCACGATGACCCTGCTCTCAGAAGTGCGTACCGATCCGAAGATGTTGGCCAACGCCTCGACGGGAGTCGCCTCGACCGGAGATTTGAAGTTCCTGTTTCAAGGACGCACGAGTGTGCCTCGGGGCGAATTGCTACAGACACTCGTTCAACTGTCGGTCGCGAGCCCTTATCGCGACGTGGCCCCACCAGGGGGTCTTTTGACGCGGTTGGCTTCGGACGATCTGTTTAGTCCAAGCGAGATCCAATTGTTTCTCAGAGAGGTCGGTTTTTCCGAGCAGATCGCTCGTGATATGCTCGAAGCTCAAAACGAAAAACTCAAGAGCTACTTCAAGGACTTGCAAGCGACCGTCGAGGCATTTATCAATCGCCCCGAAACAGCTTCTGTCTCGGCCGCAGCCCCTCCGACGCTTAAGTATAAAGCGGCACCGTTGACGGGTATTTGGGCAACTGCACCTTATCTTCACAACGGTTCGGTACCTAACTTGTACGAACTGCTACTGCCGAGCAATCAAAGGACGACCAAGTTTTATGTGGGCAACAAAGAATTTGATCCTAAGAACGTAGGCTACAAAATCGATCAAACCGAGGGAACCACATTGCTGGATACATCACTGCCGGGAAACTCAAACGCTGGGCATGATACTTACGGTGTGTTCACCGACGAACAGCGCTGGCAACTTGTCGAATACTTGAAGTCGCTCTGATCGGTCATCAGAAGTTTGATCGTCTTCCAGGGGCGATGCTGCTGGCTATGGTGATTATGGCCGTTGGCCAATTGGGGTGCTCGTTACGTTCACCCTTCACCCTTCCAACTTCAAACTTCAAACTTCAAACTTCCTCCAATCCCCCCTTCGCCCCCAGGGCTTTGGCTGGGGGAGGAGCCGGTGGCTCCAGAGAGTAGAGGATAGAAAGTAGAGAGTGGAGAAAACCTAGTTCGGGGTTGGAGAGGAAAGCGCGCTGGAGGCTGTTTGGCTTTTTGATCTTGCATCGGGGGCGGTTCAAGTTGCCTTACGTGATCGTTCTCGATAGTTCTGGCAAGATCGTATCGTGTCTCATAGCCCATCTGCGTGCAGGTTATTCGTCTTAATCGAACCAGCGTCCTCAATCACTTCACGACCATGCCCCGCTGCGAGAGTTTGCAATCCGATGCCGAGTGGATCGCACTCGATGCATTGGTTCAAAAGCGATAGCGTCGCCTGCGCCTAGCGATCGACGAGCCGTACGCCTGATTTACAGAGCAACAACATCAGAACTGAAACAGCATAGGAAAACGCCAAACGCCAAACGCGGAAGATAAGAACTGCTTATCTTAAGACTTCCCAGAAAAGCCAAAAAAATTCCGCGTGGTTGAATCTCGGTTTGTTTGGTGTAAAAAAAGAAGGAGGTTTTTCAGCTAAGAACTTGGTTAGGACCCTTCGGCAATCTCTTAAGTATCTGATACTCAGGACATCTATCGATCACATAACTTAATTCAATTAAGCAAAAAGTGGTAAGCAAGTGACCAAACAACAATCGACTCAGCCCAAATACAGTATCTTCTTAAGTTACTCTCGCCGCGACAACGAGCGAGTGCTTGGTAGTTTAGTCACCAAGTTATACAGCATAATAACCGCAAAGCTTGAACAACTCCTACCCTATGTTTGTACTACAATTTTCTTTGATAAACATCACATGGATGAAACCGGGGAAATCCCTGAAACCCTAAAGGAAAACGCGAGCAAAGCAGAGCTACTCATAGCAGTTCTCTCTCCAGGTTATAAGGAATCTGAATGGTGTGAACTAGAGAGAGAATCATTTCTTGAAAAATACAAAAACGAAACTAGAGGCAATTGTTTTTTGGTTGATCTTGGCACGTTGCGCCACGAAGACAAACCTAAAGAATTCAAGGATATACCAGGATTTGATTTCTACGGAACAACTGGGACCAGCAAGAATGGAATAATACGAACATTAGATGCAGATTCTAAGCTATTTGCCGATAAGTGTATAGATATTGCAGAGAAAATAGCAGAAAAAATTAAAAGCAAACTAGACCAAAAATCCATTTCAATCGCAACTACCAAGCGTCGGCAAGTTCAAAAAACCAAAAAGATTCTCGCGGTGAATGATTCAATAAACCGAAAAATACAAACTCAAGTTGTCGCTGCGTCTTTTCCTACACCTTTCGCGAATCTGATAAATCATTCACAAAACCAATTTTCTAAATCAAGGAAAGAAGAAACAAGGGAAATCGCGACCGATTTGGCAAAGGATGCGATCAATGGGATGGAAAATTTCGTAGCGGCGATATCGCTCGCTGAATTATGGCGAAATGTTGATGTTATCCATCGAGCGGGTTTTATCCAGCTTCGGAAGCAGATGCTAGAGAGCTCGCAATCTATCAATCAATCATTTACATCTTCGGAAAAACTAGAAACGATAGTGAATACATGCGTAAAAAGCATCAAGCTTCTCTCTGAAAATTGCGATTCGAGTTCTAGCAAGTTTTTTACAAATGATCTGCCTGATGCATTAACAGCAATCTCGGCAATAAAACAGTGCGTGTCAAGCAGATTACCAGTATCTTCAGCAGGGGCGACTAGTGTATTGGATTCTCTGAATAAGGCTCCAAGCGCGGTCGAATCCATAAAACGAATATTTGATAATAAAGAGATCATCATTCCAACGCGAATATACAAAACGTCCACCACTGTTGAAATACAGTCATTCTTGATGTTTGATTCTAAGACTTGGAAATGGAAGACCCAGGATGTCAATCTATCCTTCGATGTTAGTGATCCAGATTATCGATCTAAGTACTGGAATGAAACCGTTTCCGAGAAAATAAGCCCGTTACTGATTTCAAAGAGTTTTCTTACAGACTCTCAACCTAGAAAAAAGCGGAATATATTTGTAACCTGCGAACAGGCTTGCAGTCTCTTTCCTTTTGTTTTTACAAAGGTTGTCAAAGAAAACGAGGTGGAGTTTTTTATCTATGATGATATCTCGATTTGTCAGGACATTACAAGGGCAACCAATATTGATACAGTTAGCTTCTTAAAGGTTACCAATAGCAGTTGCCGAAAGGTACCAAATCAAAAACAGCAACAGTTTGCACCAATATTGGCTTTAGAGAAATTCGTTTCTTCAGTAATACATAGATCCGGTAAATTTAATCTGGCAGTTTCCCCAGAGTCAATCGATTCCCAACATGAATATGTCCTCTGTGGAAAGATCGAGGGAAGGGAAGTCGAGACTGCCGAGATAGATCGCTGGATTGCTGATCAAACAAAACCCACCGTATTTTGCTGGGAAGCTTTTGGCGGAGATGGCAAAAGCGCCCTAGTCAATAATTGGTTTTTTCTCCGTCCAGAATCGCAAGAATTATTACGCGACAATGGATTTGAGGGCGCCCTGTGGGCCGATTTCTATCAACCGAATTTCGGTCTTTGCGACTTCGCGAGATGCTTTTTGAAAAAAATCGGCTTACAAGAAAACCATTCTAGCGACCCTGAGATTCTTGATAGGTTTTTCGCTGAAGTTAGTACTAGGCAATATCTATTTGTTCTTGATGGAGTTGAGCGGTTATTACTATCAGAGGAATTATCTGATAAGGAGATTGGCAGTCTAATTAAGGAGCATGGGATTTTGCCAAGAAAGTACCGCTATTGCCGGTCATTTTCGGTTGAACCGACAAACCATCGCCTTTCCAAAAGTATAAATGATGATTTCTTTGTAAGACTAGCCGAGATTCCTAACGGTGCCTCTAGGTTTTTAATGACAACGAGATTTTGCCCAACAGGAATTGAGGATCTGAAATCGAACTCAAATGCTGTTGTGACGATCTTGGAACCCATTAGTAGTTCTGCTGCTCAGGGAATATGGTGGACAGCCGCAGGAAGAGGCCCTCTCTCTGACGCAGAGGAGTGTTCTGTAGAAAGTGCGATCGAACTGCTGGGTCGCCATCCTCTCACAATTCGAATATTAGCTTCAACCATTGGCGATCAATCGTTTGATGATTGGCGACGGGATTTAAGACTGAAGCAAGGGGAAACTCCGTTTGACGAGAAAATCCGTGGTGAAAATCCGGATAGTCGAACAAGATGCAGTGAAGCAATATGGGCCTGCGGTGCCCAGCTACACAAGGAAGAATCTATTATCCTGAAGGCGATCGATCGAATTTCTTCAGGAAGTGTCTATTTGAAAGATCTACAAGCTAATCCTCTGATGGTCAGCACCATGGGGCAATACACGTTCGATAACAAGTTTCGGTCTATAGTTCAGAAGCTAACTAAAAACGGTTGGGTCGGGTTGTCGCAGGGAAACCTTCTCAATCTTCATCCAATGGTGCGTCAGTTCGCGAAGGACGCACGAGATAACCGCGGGTATTCTAAGAATCAATCCTTAAGCCCTGCTCAATACGATTTGATGCTGAACGAAATTGATGCAAAACTTACGTTTCCTACACCGTTGTATGACTCAGCTTGGAAGCAAATTTTGCGACGCGAGCCCTGGTCTACTTGCATGAAACTTAGCTCGAACAAGGTTTATACTTATGCCTCTATTGAGAAGCTCACGAAAATAATGTTGAAATTTCTTCCATCTGAAGCGAGCGAAACATATCCGCTTCCAAAGCTCTCAACGCGTTTTGATCAATGCATCTTTCTGCAACATCTTGGTTCATTGTATGCGCATCTTGGCGATTATAAAAAGTCAATGGAATTCCTTCGTTTCGCTATGTGGCTTGGCGATTTGCTCGGATCTGCTGATATCGTGACATCCTGTAAAAATAGTATCTTATGGGTATCACTATATGAAGGCGACTTAGAAACGGCGGAAGGGAATTTTATAGATACAAACACCAGTCCAATTCTCGAAGTCTGTCTCGCGTTACGTGGCGCAAGATCGAAAGAGTTTGCCGATGTAGTTCCCTCGACTTCCGCGTGTCCGAACTGGACGGACAGGCGTTGGTTGTTCCAAACTTTGGCCGAGGCGAACTTTTGGAGGCGAGAATTAGAGCCATGTCGTTTATGGATTAACGTTTTAAGGAAACATATCGATTCAAACACTATCGCTGAGTACGATGTTCTTCAAACACAAAAGATGTGGGAAGACTGGACATTTGGTGTTTCACTAGCAGAAGATCTCATTGAGAGTGGAAACTTTGCTGAAGATAAAATAAATGAATGCCTTAAATATCTCGAAAGATCTTTCAATTCCGCATCTGATGCCCAGTATTCGATCGTCGCATCGTTGTCGCTCGCCTTTGAGATTCGATTTCTTTCCTTCATCCTGAAAAACCATCCGAATTCAAAGAAACGTTTCATAGAGAATATTGACCGGTTCCACAATAACCCATTCTTGCAAAGGCCCCATGCGGTCGCTCTTGTAGAGATTGCAGAATTGCGAGAGCAGTTAAATCGACGAGAGAATACAAATAGAAACCTATCAACTATTTATAACCGACTCTCTTTAGAAGGTCGCGAATTCTATTTCGGATTAATTGATTTACATCGCCTCCTGGATGACAATCCTAATGTGGAGGTTGCTTTTCGCGGGGAGCTTAATCAATTAGTAAATCGTCTTTCGAACGAGAAAGCAGTAGAATCAGCAAAAAGCATTAAATTCGCTCAAGAGGTCCACGTGTCGAATGAAGGTCATGAATCGAGTCAAAATGGAGCTAGCATAAGTTTTGCGAAAAATGAAAAATCCGAATGGAAGACTTTGAACGATAAGTATGGTAAAGAAATTTCCTACTTTAAGGGGATTGTTCAAATTTTCGGAGGTAGTGAATCAGATTTTGCAATGGCGTTATCTGCATCCGCAAAGACTAAGTCGCAGATAGACCCATTGGCGGCGGTTGTTGAAATCGTTTGCAAGGAGATAGAAGGTGGAAAAAATTCGGATTTTATTGATAGGGCGAATATGCAGAATCATCTTGCTGATATTCGAGAGCGAGGTTTTGAGGATTTTAATCAAAACATCGCGTACGCAAGCAGAATGTGGAGTAAGACCGAAGATCTACAGTCCAGCACTGCTGGCAGGCGTTTCCTTGACTCGTTGTTAAAGGACAGTCAACGTCTTCTAGGAATGGGTGACTTTAACGAACCGCTACTAACGATATGGAGAGACAGGGTTGCAATCCATCTTTTCCATGAGTCAAATATTCCGGACGTGTTTTTCCCGTTTTTTGAAACTGTATTGAGAGCAAGAGTAAGTCTTAGTGATCTTGTAAAAGGCATCCGACTGCCCTCGAACGGATGTTATCGCGCAAGCTTATATAGGATCAAGCTAGAGCAAGTCCTTCCAAGGTTCTCGCGTGTTTTATCTGCCGAACAGCAAGAGGATTTGCGATATTGGAGGGCGATGTATTTGTGCGGATGGGGAACGTTGGACAGCGATCTCAAGAAGACTTGGGAAATATACTGCTCGAAAATCCCGAAGCATTTAGTAATGAAAGTAGTCGATGAGCTTCGCAAAATGGACTCTGGTTTAAGCGAGTTCATCGCATGCATTGAGCAGAATAAATCAGATAATCCTCAGGGAAATCTTTCGTTTCTGAAGTATAAGAAGCGAATTGATCTAAGAGCATCGTTGAATAGTATTGAAAAAGAAATCCACCGTGCTACGACGGCAAATCGACTAAGTTTAGAGCAGCAGATCAAGGTTTTTCGTTCCAGGTTACCTTTTTGGGAGGAAAATAATGAGCAAACAGATAACTGACACTTCAGAGATGGCGTTGGATGAGGTTTTACTCAAGCTAGACGACACCTTGGAGCGAGAGCAAATTCAGCTTCAGGGGACCGATTTTATTTTCGCTAGGTATTTAATCGAAAATCCTGCAGATGTAAGTGCTAGTCTTGCACGAAACTACTTGCGACTAGTGGAAGAGCTTCTGATTCGAAGGGCTTCTCCATCTGAGTATTTGAATGCGATGAGTGATGGCAAGACAAATGACCCACAGTCTGGTTTGCATTATATGGATGCTCAACAAGAATTGTCACAAGAATGGAATGCTCGTTACCCTCGTTCGCAGGGTGGTTTGCCTCCTGGGATTACTAACACATTGGGATGGACAACGGATCAGTTGAATAAGAAACTCGATGAAGTTAAAAGGAATTTAGATTGGAGCAACACAACGGGTTCAGCAGCGAAATGGTGGAATGCTTTTGAAGCAGAGAATATATCCCGGTTACCTCTGATTTTAAGACTTGCTGAGGAGTTGCAGGTCCGAAAAGCGACAATTACGGAGTTTTTTCTTGCCTATGTCTACTCAAATACGGATAATATTCAAGCGAATTTATCGTATCTTGACTATACTAGACTGAAGAAAGAGGAGGAAAAAAAGAAGAAGGAACGCGCGCTGCAGTCGAGTAAGGACGAAGAGAAACCGACTCCTGCCTCGGTAGAGGAGTCTTCTCTTGTTTCAAAGAAAAGTGTGGGCGCCGATGCGTTGCCAGTAAATAAGGTCGAATTATCAACAAATGAGTTAAGTTTTATTCGTTGCGAAACTTGTCGTGGTCTTGTACCAGAAGCGTCGAAGAGATGTCGATTCTGTAACGCCATTATCGCGAAGGAGGTTGGTGATTCTGACGTTTCACCCGCTAAACAATTCGACGACATCAGTTCTTTGAATCTTCCTGAAAGGGTACTTAACGCTCTCGTCAAATCCGGCATCCATACCATAGTTGATTTGTCTTCTAAGTCTGCTGACGAATTGATGAACATTCCGGGTATCGGGCAAGTTGCGATCAATAAGATAGAAATCGCTCTGAGAGAAAGGCATTAGTTTCAGTGCAAGGGAATCAGTGTGTTTTTGCAGTCGGATAACCGAACATCGACTTCGTTATGATATTCAATTGAACGTACACGGACCAGAGATTTGTGTTTGCTGAGCGGGGTCGCTTTGGCATTAGATTTAAGGTTCAGTTTTGTGCTCCATCCGGCATTATCGTGGGTCGAGATCTAATCCTCCGCAGGAAAACAGCACTGCTGTTTTGGAGTTTTCGATATTGCGATAGCCACCCATGGGTCGTTTTATCGACATGATCTTGCGGCTGAGTCCGTCGGCCTCCGCATTGGTGATCCCATGACTACAGTAGGTCACAATATTTGTCGATCCGCTCTTTCAAGATGCTGGCCAGTTTTTTTATCGGAGCCTTTTTGGTATGAATGACCAGCTGATACCAATTTGTAAAGTAGCTCTTTGCTTTCCCCTCGGTCTCCTGGGCCCAGAGATTGCGTAAGAGCTCTTTGTAGGACCACGCTCGCCCTGTAGCCAGTGAGCGACTACATATGGACTTGAACTTAGCATGCTGTTTTTCGCTGTGGTGTTCGAGTGATGTTAACCAGAAATATTTACTACCTTTGAGACGATCATCCCCATCCTTGATTAGTCGCTGATGTTCTCCACGGCGGACTCTGTCGACAGCATCGTTAGCCATCTTCATGATGTGGAACCTGTCGTGCACAATTTTGCTTTCGGCAAATGGAATCATCTCTGATGCTGCCCGGATAAAGTCAGGGCTCAATTCCATGGCGATCGCCTCGACGGACCGTAATTGCTCCTGAGTTAGCTGGGAAAAACAGGATTTTGCTGCCTCTGTGTCGTGTCCTTCCTCGATGGCTTCAACGGTACTGTTGTCCAGGTTGTACAAGATGGAAACATACTTCCTTCCTTTGGCAAAAGCTTTTTCGTCGATACCGATCCGTGGAAGCAGCGATGGTTCCTTTCGAGCTTTTCCCCGAGCAACAGCACGTTCGATGATATTCCATGTAGCATCCCAATGGAGTCGCAGAATCGTCATGGCTCCTTTGACGGATTGCGTCATCTGCAGGACTTCGATCGCAAACCTCTCAAACATGATCGTGAATCAACTATTAGGCAATGCCCATGGAACCGACACGGTCTTGACTCCATGATCTGGGCAGTTCACTCGAGGGACACGGCCTATGAGGATTGTCTTGTATTGGCACGAGTCCAGATGCAGCCATCGACGCTCTTCTTCATGATCGTAGCAAGCAAGCTCTTCCTGGCACTCAGGACAGCAGAACTTTGTACCAGCAGGGTGCTCGACCCTCACTTGAATCTTTTCGGCTGGAATGTCCAATTTGACCTCGGAGACGGTCCAAGTGGATGTCAGTCCTAAAATATGTTGGTAGAGCTCTTTGTCTTGCATTGCTGGGGGTTCCTATCCCCAGCTATTGTACCATCACCCACAATAATTCCGGATGGATTGAAACCATAGTTGATTATGGCTTTTTTGTGAAGTAGACTACGATATCTTTCGTGTTCCTTCCGGGGGACTACTTGGTTTCATAGGATCCTGAGACAAGAGTCTCGATTTTTTAAGCAATCGATATTGCCTATCAACCATGAAGAAACCAAAACTCGTCAAAAGCATGGCCGATTACATCGCTTTTGTAGGAAGCATTCGATCGGAATGGTTGCAAAACAGAACTGGTTCTGTTTGGTTACGTGGCGTTGGTAACCGCGAGAAGCATAAATTGGTACCAAGTGCTTATTGGCATGAGAATGTCGATGAAGCTTTGTTATGGACGGAATTTGTATGGAAAGCCCCGTCGTTACTAAGTCTCCAACAGCAACCGAGTTCCGACTGGGAATGGTATTCTCTGATGAGGCATCACGGATTACCGACGAGACTCCTGGACTGGTCCGAGAATCCACTTGTTGCTCTTTATTTTGCGATAAATGCCTCGGATTCCAAATTACCGAGCGTCTGGTTGCTAGATCCGACGGAGCTTAATTGGAAATCAGTCGAAGATCGAGCGATCATCTATCCTGGTGGTGAATTCTCAGAAAATTGGCTTCCCAAGAAGGTAACAAAAGGAGCGCCTTGGACTTTCAAATCCGAGGGGAAGTCTTATTCCAATGAAAGGACAATCGCAGTCGAACCTCGGCGGACTAACCCAAGAGTGATCGCACAGTCGGGTGTCTTTACTGTCCATGGATCCGATTCGACACCCATAGATAGTTACTTGGAACATGACTCTCGTTCAAGCGCTATTTACCGAATAGATATCGATCCGAGAGTGATCGATGATTTGAACGCAGAACTTTTTTCTCTCAACATAAGGAAGGGAACCCTATTTAGGGATTTGGATAGTTTAGTTGCTGACATCAAGTCGAGTTTCAATGTCACAACACCAGTTCCAAAAGACGAAGTTCAAGACAATTCCAGCGTTGCAGCTAGGTCCAACGCAGGTGATCGAAAACCGACTCGGAAGGGCAACAATGTTAAAAAGGCAACACGCTTACCAACAAAAAAAGCGGTGAAAAAGCGAATTAGGCACTGAGCATAACCGTACACGGGCCTTTTGAAAATTTGTTGGGAGTGATGCTTACGACTCTATGAGGTCTTCCGAACTTGCTATGTTCGTTTGACCATTTGTGGCCCTCGGTCCAGCATATCGTTAGCGAGCGATTCATCCCTGCTGAAGTGAGAACCCAGGAGGTTTAATATCTGAGCTATGGGGGACGAGCTGGATCAGGCACATCAGCCACTTTGCGAGCAACAGATCGATTCGTTGATCTATTTGCTATATTTAGCAGCGTGCAATCATGATGGCAAACCCGGTGATCGATCGTTGTACCTACCTTTTCCCACCGCTCTTGATCACGGTACTCACACACCGCGCGAGGTTTCGCCGTCTTGCAGCGATCCGGAACTTACTCATCGATCTTGGCCAAGCTCTAGAACATGCGGTCCATGACACACTCTACAAGTCCATCCCTACGTCGGGCTCCATCTTAGCGGTGCGGGCCTTATTCGATCAGGGATTCGTCACGCAGGAAGGCTAAATTTTTTCAAGCTTGATCCAACGGCCATGTGCCACCATATTCCTCGATAAATGCCTCTTCCGATACGAGTCTTCTTCAAAACGGTCGGTAATCACCATAATCGCGGTAAACCAACAACTCGGCGTGCATGTTGTCAGGAACCGCCGAGTCCATCA
This sequence comes from Pirellula sp., assembly GCA_040381975.1. GTDB lineage: Bacteria > Planctomycetota > Planctomycetia > Pirellulales > Pirellulaceae > JBKCUI01. The sequence goes on along the minus strand of JBEIGI010000001.1, from coordinate 33,418 downwards.
AAATGTCAGTGGGCGCTTTGTCATCGGTTACACCCTTTTGCCCCAGATCGCAGCAATTCACTGGCGACGGATTACTTGTCGATACGCGGCGCTAGAGCGATCTGTCGCTGGCTTATCCCGAAGGCCAAAAACTTAGTTATTCGCTCTGTTTTGTCGATTGATAGCCTACTTGGCATCGGCGATCGCTTATCCAGGTCCGGCGCATCTGCGGCGAGGGCATCGCTCGCTTCCCATAAATTTCCCAGGGGCGATGCCCCTGGCTATGGTGATTATGGCCGTTGGCCAATCGGATGTTTGAGTTCGGGAATAGCGAATATTAATCTCGGGCATTGGTGAACGATTGACCTCAGTCAATTCTTCGTAATGCTTTGCGGCACTTGGGCTGTTTTCCTGAAGCCTGTCGCCTAAAGCCTGAAGCCTGCTCCATGGTGGTCTGGTTGTGTTGGGCTATACTCGAGCGCTCGTAGATGATTTTGGAAAAATCATCTACGCTGGGTGATTTTCGAAAAATCATCTACGATGGGTGATTTTGGAAAAATTATTGACGTTGGGTTTCGAGCCAGGCGCGGGTCGCTTCGAGCTGCTCGCTGTACCACGGTTCCTCCGGCCGCTCCTTGCTGAGTCTCTCCAATCCCCAAATCGCTTCCTTGCGATACATCATGGCTGACGAAACGTCCTCTCGACCTGCTGCCAACTCCCCAAGCGCACATAAGCTCGTTACTAGATCGTCAATCAGCGGAAGACTCTCAGGTGAAAGTTGCTGGTACTTGCGGGTTATCTCAAGTGCTCGCTTCCAACTCCGCTCGGACTTGCCCAACTCTCCTTGATCGTTATAAATCGTCCCAAGACTTTGCTCGACAAGAGACCATTGCATCTGGTACTCGACCACATCGGTGTTACTCTCAGCGAGCTTCTGTACCATGGCCTGGGCATCCTCAAACGCTTTGCTCGCTTTTTCACTTTCTCCAGAAACAATGTAGCTCTCTCCCAACAGCCAAAGCGCATTGATCATCTGATACTGATTGCTCAACGATCGACTGTCTAACTCAATCGTCCTACGAAACGATTCAACGGATTTGACAAGATAATCAGTCACTTGACTCCTAGGTTTTATATCGAAGAACAATTTTCCTAAACTGTACCACCCTCGCGCGATGTCTTGCTCCAACTTGCCCGCGTCTGGATACCGCTCAAGCAACCCCAGTCGTTTCCGCTGACTCTCGTCCAAGTCCTCCAATCCCTCCTCGAGCCTCTTTAACTGCACCTTCGCTATCCCAATATTCATCGTCGTATTGCACGCCAACATCTGATAACTCAACTGGTCCGGAAATTTGCTGACCAATTTTTCTCGATACCGATGGGCATTTTCGAAGGCCTCCAACGCCGCAGCATGATCACCCAAATTGCTCGCTAGTGCTCCAATCGAATTGAGCGTATCGGCCAACGCTTTCAGTCGTTCAATATTCTCGGGATCTTGCTCGATGAGTTTCTCCTGAATGGCTCGCGCGTCGCTGAGTGCTTCTTTCGCGATGTCCGTATTCCCCATCAACTGCTGGATCGTCGCCAACCGATAATTCGATTTGCCGATCTCACTAAGTAACTTTGGATCGGTCGCTGTCGAATACTTCTTGCTCTCACTCAAAAAATACTCGTAGTGAACCAAGGCTTTTTCAAGCAGCTCGGTTCGAAGTTTTTGCATCCCCGGCTTATTGAGCAACTCGTCTTCGCTAATGCGTGTGAAAAGATCGTCGACGACCTGAAACGCTTTCTCAAGCCGCGATTCGGAAACCGTCAACGCCCTCGCCGTTTGGCGATACCCAATCGCAATCGCCCCAAAAGTACTCAACGCGAGCAACGACACGGCCAGCATCATACCGGCAAGCACCGGGTTGCGCCGGCACCATCGCCAAGCTCGCTCGAACGAACTTACAGGCCTCGCTACGATCGGTCGGCCTTCGAGGTACCGCTGCAGATCCTCGGCAAACTCCTGGCAAGAACCATACCGCTTCGAAGGCTCCTTCTCGATAGCCTTCATGCAGATGGTCTCAAGATCCAGATCGATCGAAGGATTGCTCTGGCGAAGACTCACCGGTGGCTTCTCAAGTATCTGTCGAATGATCTCTTGAAGACTCGGTGCCGCAAAGGGTGGATGACCTGCTAGTAAATGATACAGCGTTGCACCCAAGGAGTACTGATCCGCAGCGGCTTTGACCCTCGAAGCATCCTGGGCTTGCTCGGGTGACATGTACGACGGCGTGCCGATAATCTGCCCTACATGCGTTAGCGAATTGTCGCTATGTACAAACTTGGCTAAACCAAAATCGGCGATCAACGGTCGGTCGGTCGCTGACTCGATCATCACATTATGGGGCTTGATATCCCGATGCAAAATTCCTTGGTCATGGGCCGCTTGCAATGCCCGAGCAATCTGGACGACGTACTGCGCAGCCCTACGCCCATCCAATGGACCTTTGCGAAGGATATCGTAAAGGCTCGTGCCTTGGATGAATCGCATCGCATAGTATCGCAACGGCGACTGCCGGGTGCCTTTCGCAGGTACCTCTCCAACCTCATACACAGGGATGATGTTGTCGTGCTGAAGCGATGCTGCCGCCTTGGCCTCGGTACGAAAGCGTTCTAAGGCATTGGCCCGGCTCGCTAAATCCGACGTATCGAGCATCTCACTGCGAACCACTTTCAAAGCGACTTGTCGGTTCGCAGAACTCTGCCGAGCCCGGTACACGATCCCCATGCCACCTCGTCCGAGCTCCGAAAGAATCTCAAAGCCAGGGATTTGCGGATAAGCCGAACGGCTAGTGATGACCGAACTTGTCGCTTCCGAACGATCGAGCGCCTTGGTCTGCGCTAGTTGCGTTTCAAAGCCGTCCTTAGCCGTTGCCGAAAGCGTCTCGAACTGCGGATCAAAGCCTAGGATCGTCTCTCGGCATTCGGGATAGTCCTTGAGCAAACGATCCGTATCGAGGGTCTGGCCCGATTGATGCAACTGCCTGAGCTCCTCCTCGACTAGAAGCTTATAGATCGCAAGGTTCTTTCGGAGTTCCGGTTGCCGCTCGAGGTAGTCAATCGCTCGTACCCGATCGCCTTTTTTCCATCGGTCGGCGAGATCTTGAGGTAGACTTTCGAGCATGACTTCATCGCCTCAAGCAACAATTTATTCTGATTCAAAACGAAACTGGAAAAACACCGTTGGCATCGGTTTGCTCGCGGAGAATTTTCACACCTTGCTCAACCAAGTTCGGAAACTCGCCCGACAAATCTTCGGACTCGCTTGGATCCTTGGACAAATCATACAACTCCCATTCCGAAGGTTTCTTGGTGGCCAGTCCTCTTCGCACTAATTTATAATCGTTCCAGCGAAGGGCGACTTGACCAGAATATTCAGGAAAAACCCAAGCCATAGGTGGGCGTTGTTGCAAAGAACCCGAAGCGGTCAAGACGGGCCAAAGGCTGACCCCGTCAAGCTTGCCTGCCTGCGAGATTTGCTCGGGAGCGATTTTTGCAACTTGGCAAAGCGTGGGAAACCAATCGGCAAAATAACAAGGTGTCGAATCGACTTTGCCTTCAGGTATTACGCCCGGGAATCGGGCGATCATCGGCACTCGAATACCACCTTCATAGACGCTCCCTTTGAAGCCTCTGAGCTCGCCAGTGGATCGGAAAAATTTCGGATCGGCACCGCCGACATGAAAGTCCGGTTCGTTGCTTGCTCCGTGCGTGGCTCCATTGTCGCTCGAGAAGACCACGAGCGTCTTGTCGCTCAGTCCGTGACGATCCAAGGCATCCATGATCCTACCGACATGGCGATCTAGGTCGTAGATCATGGCGGCATAAGCTGCCCTAGGGCGTGGATGGGGCAAATAACCATTTCCGCCTCGATACTCCTGGGTATCCCACTCCTTAGGGAATCGATCGAGAGTTTCAACGGGTGGATGCATCGCCACGTGGGGTTCGATGCAAGGTAGATACAAAAAGAAAGGTCGATCGGCATTGGCCTCGATGAAGGCTTCGGCTTGCTGGATCATCCGGTACGGTGCATAGTTCTGACCGACCCAATCACCCGCTGCGATCGGTCCCTCGGTTGGTTTTCGATGCCCGGGTGTGGCTTTTTCGTTGAGCCGAACACGTTCGGAGTTGTCCCAAAGAAACTCAGGATAGTAACTATGCGCGATGGCTTGGCAGTTGTATCCAAAGAACTTGTCAAAGCCTTGGGTATTCGGATCGCCCGTGCTGCCGACGGGCCCAAGTCCCCATTTGCCAAAGGCACCCGTTGCATAGCCGGCTTTCTTTAGAACTTCAGCTATCGTGAGAGCTTGGGCGGAAATCGGATGCTGACCTTCGTTGAACTCTGGGAAATGGACTTTGGCTTGTTTGTTTCCTCGGATCTCAGCATGGCCAAGGTGCTTGCCGGTCATGAGCACGCAGCGCGATGGAGCGCACACGGGCGCACCGCTGTAATGCTGCGTGAATCGGATCCCTTGGCTCGCTAGCCGATCCAAATTGGGCGTTTGCAATTTGGTTTGTCCGTAGCTACCCAGTTCACCCCACCCAAGGTCATCGGCCAGAATGAAAACGATGTTGGGGGCTCGCTCAACGGAAGGCAATTCCTTGGCAACCGATTCGATGGTTCCAAGCCCGATCGTCGTTAGAAAAAGGAGCAAGCCTAGCGGCACTCGATAGCAATTAAGCATATTAAGGTTTTTCAGGTTCAGGACGGTTCTCAAGGGCGATTTTTCGTTCGCGTAGGCGTTCGAGGATGGCTCGGATGGCCGGTTGACGCGCGGCACCCGACTGGAGCATTTTCTCGGCAAGGGCTGTAGCATCGGCCAACGATTGCTTGGCTTTTTCCGGGCGACGGAACTGAGTAGTGTATTCTACCAGTTGCACCTTGGTCTGAAGCAAGTTGATCCCATACAAAGGGATTTCGGGGAATCGGTCCACGAGCCCCTGATGGATCGCGATGGATTGCTGAAGTTTATTGATCCCGTTTTCGACCCTTTCGAATTGCCGTTCGGTGGGGGGATCGGGAGCAAAGGGTTGCACCCAAGCTGACCGAGCGAGGAGCGAGGCGTACAAGGTTTGGTATTCGGGCACGGCGGGGTGTTCGTCGATCACTTCTTGAATGAGCTTGAGGGCTTCCTCGAGTCGGTTTGCATCGAAGGCCGGATGCACGAGGCTGCTTGCGTAAAGATTCGCAAGTTCGTACTTAAGGACTGGGGATTTGGGATTCTTTTCCAGAAGTCCTTTGAAAATCTCGGATGCTTGTCGAAGAGACTTTTCAAAGTCCTGTTGGTTGCCAACCAGGCGGCTCATGCGCATCCGATCGCGATAGTTCCGAGCCAATTCCAGTCGGTATTGGGTTTGGTTGGGTTCCTGCTTGGCGAGATCCTCGAGCAGTCCGATCGCCTCGGAATTGTGGTTAAGGTCTTTTAGGATTCTTAGGGCCATCGGCGGGGCGACTTCGACGGTGAAGTCTGCGGGTCGATTGAAGAAGGGTGGAAGGTTTCTTCGTCGGCGATCGTTGAAGCTTCTTTCGAGGGCGAGCCGTGCACCGCCACTACTTAGGCTCGTCAGTGCCGAGGCGAGTGCAAATCGGCCTTGGGGGGACTGAGCAAAATCAGGATATGCACGGAGTATCGATCGAATGGCATCGAGTTCCTCTTGGGCCTTGGGAAACTGATCGCGCCTTGCATGAAGAGCGATGAGTTCTTCGCGTGCGAGCAACTCTTCGGTAAGAATCTTCTGCGGCTCGCCAAACGATGGGTCGCTGGTTCGGATGGCCGTAAAGTCGGCGATCGCTTTTTTCAGGGAGGTCGAGGCTTGGTCGTACTTACCGATCTTGTGTTCGATTTCACCGACTCTTCGGCGAGCGGTGGCCGCATCGAGGCGAAGGTCTGCCGAGTTTTGCTGGGCAAAGCGATCGAAGAAGGTTTGCAAGGAGTTAAGAAGTTCCACGTCGGCTTGGGTCAAGACAGCGTCGGCAAAACCGATCGACTCGAGTTCGTCGCTGTCGAGACCTTGCAGTTCGAGGCTACGCCCTCGGGAGGCGATGTTCTCGGTGATCGTGCTGAAGGCTTCCAAGGCCATTTCCATATTTTGTTTGGCTCGCTTGCTTTCCGCCTCGGCTTGCTCGAGCGCCTCGGTTCGCTCGGTAAGACTTTTCGCGGAAGCTTTGTAAGCGAGACTGAGTTCGTCGAGGGTTAGGCGTTGCTGTCGGTTCCAAAGTCCCAGGATCGAAGCGATGGCTAGGAGCAGACCGAAGAGGGTGGCCGTGAGTGTTGCGATCGCAGGGTTGCGTCTAGCCCAACGGATCCCGGATTCGATCATCGATTCGCGGCGTGCTTGGATGGGTCGATCATCGAGGAAGCGTTCGAGATCCTCCTGAAGATCCCTGGCTCTTTGGTAACGTCTCTCCGGTTCAAGTGCGGCAGCTTTGAGGACGATGGTTTGGAGATCTCTAGGGATCGAGAGTTTGTCGTTTGCATTGAACTCCAACTGACTGTACTTGCTCGGGTCGAGCAATCGGCGTTTTGGGGCATCTAGACCTGGGCGGAGAGTCAGGAGTTCGAAGAGGGTCAGGCCGAGGCTATAGATATCACTGCGATGGTCGGCTTTGCCCGCGAGTTGTTCTGGAGACATGTATCGGAGCGTGCCGAGGACTTCACCGGTTTGAGTTTGGCTATCGAGATCGTCGCGCCGAGCTAGTCCAAAATCGGCCACCCAGATCGTCCCGGTTTGATCCAAAAGCAAATTGCTCGGCTTGATATCACGGTGCAGCACTCCTGATTGATGAGCATAGTCGAGTGCGTTTGCAGCTTTGGCGATCAGTCTGCAAATGTTTCGGTAGTAGTGTTTTGGAAGTTGCTTGTGCGATAAGTGGGATTGTGTGGATTTAGTTATCGTCTTGGAATCACCTTGGGCGCGGGTTGGTTCTTTATCGACCGGGATGGTTAAGTCGCGAGTTGCAAGCAGGCGCGTTTTGTCGTTGTTATCCGGATGGCGATGAAGATCTTTTCCGGGTGCATAGCTATTGGAACTTTTGAGTTCGATGGGCGAGGCTGGAGATTTCGCTAACAGCAATCGATCCACCGCTTCGATGGTTTGTTCGCTTGAGGTCAAGTCGGTGGAAGGTGCAGTTCCGATACGGCTTTGGAGCGACTCGATGATTTGGGCCAAGGTCGAGCCGTGGATCAATTGCATTGCGTAGTAGAGCAATCCGTGGTCTTCGCCCGACCCGTAGACTGGAACGATATTGGTGTGGTGTAGTCCTGCTGCCGATTCGGCTTCGCGGCGAAAACGATTCCTGTTATGGAGACTCGCTGCGGCACTCGGGTGGATAACCTTCAAAGCGACTTTGCGCTGAAGCGACTCTTGGATCGCTTCGTAGACAACCCCCATACCACCTTGTCCGATGCAACGGACGATATGGAAGTCATCGAACTTGCTCGGTATGTTTTGACCGATCGAGTTTTTCGCAATTGATTGAGTTGAGGCTAGCGACTCGGTAGCATCTTTGGCACTGACCTTCTCGACGAGGACAAGAGAAGGGAAAACAGAGCGGATGGTTGCAGCATGCTCGGGGTGATCGAGTGCGTACTTTTCGATGCTCGGAGAAAGGCCGGCTCGGAGTTGCGATACGAACTTGTCGGCCAACTGTTCGAACGGGTGGCGTTCGAACTTCTCGGTGGCATCCATCACAGAGGCTCCTGCGGGGGTGGAGTTTGCATGATTTCAGCGAGGCGTATTGCGGCTCGGACATAGCGGTTGCTCGCCGCCGTAGGCGAGATGCCTAGGGCTTGGGCTGTCTGCAAGTTCGTGAGGTATTCGAAGTGACGCATCGCAAGGATCTCTCGATCGATTTCGTTCATCGACTCCAAGGCTTGTTCGAGTTGCTGTTGCTGTTCGCTTTTGATGATGCGTTGGCTTGGCGATGTCATGTCGTCGGCAAGCCAGCGGGCCATCGTGATGCTTGTGGTGCTCGAGCTAGCAAGGGGTATCGAGTCTTCACGGTGTACACTTCGTTTATCTCGGCCATGGGCTCGTTGCATGTCCCAGAGAGTCTGAAGAACTCGCTGGCGCAGCCAGACCATGGGGTGGAGTTCGGGAGTTTCGATCAATTCTTTGTAGCGTTTGGCGATCTGCAGAAAGGATTCTTGGAGCACGTCGGCAGGATCGATGCGAGCTTGGAAGGCTGGTTCGAAGCGAAACCGAACAATCTTTTCGAGCCGGGGCCGGACTGACTCAAAGAACACGGTAAGTTCTTCGAGGTTTCGAATCTGCAAAGGTTCGTCTACCCCGGCATCCAGAGAGCTGGGCAATAAGGGTTGGCCACTGGTGGCATTAGGAAGGATTGGGGCTGAGGGGTCCGTCATGCTTGGATTATTAAACGGTTTTGTCGTCCAGGAAATAGAATTCCAAAAAATCTTCGACTTCCAAAGTGGATCCTCGTTGCTTCGTGTCGGTAAGGTATCTTAGCCAGAGAACTTCTGGCCAAATGAAGCCATTTGAAAAAAGCCTCCCATTTTAAAGGTTCACGAAGATGAAACGATTGGTCCTTGAGCGATTATTGCAGGTAAGCCTACTGGGTTTGGTCGGTTTTTCGGTTCCCTGCTACGGACAAGATCCACGGCCCGAACCGCCCGCCGAGGGGCGTCGAGCTGGCCAAGGTCGATTTCAAGAGAATCGACCGGGATTCGGAGGGCCAGGCAATCCCGAGATGGCTGCCCGAGGCATGGCGATGATGTTGCAGAATATGCCGCTGTTTAAATCGCTCGATGCCGATGGCGATGGCCAGTTGTCGGCCACGGAAATCGAGAACGCGTCGAAGTCGCTTCTCAAGCTCGACAAGAACGGGGATGGGGTCGTTAGCGGCGAAGAGATGCGTCCTGATCCGAGTCAAATGCCGATGTTCGCAGGACCCAATGGACCCGGTCGACCGGGTGCACCTGGTGCTCCCGGTGCCGGTGGCGGAGCGAATCCCGAAATGATGAAACGCATGTTCGAAAACCGCGATCAAGACAAGGATGGAAAACTTTCGGGAGACGAGATTCCTCCCCAGATGAAAGAGCGACTCTCGAACATGGACACCAACGGCGATGGGGCTATCGATAAGTCGGAATTGGAACAAGCCATGAAGAGACTCGAGGGGATGCGTCCGGGGAATCGTCGGCCTGAAGGGCGTCCTGAGGGGCGTGGCGAAGGTGGCGAAGGTGTTCGCCCCCGTCGTCCATCTTCGGATAAGTGATTCACGGGCCACCACCGGCTTGAGGCCGAATGGCGTTGTATTAAAAGCGGAACGGCGCGAGCCGTCCGGTGAGTGATTGGACATCCGCAAGCCAGTGGTAGATAAATGAACCGCTAAAGCACCCCTTTCACCCGCGGTAAACCCTGAAGTTTCCTTTTTCGGAGTGCATCCGATGCACATGATTTCGATCGCGCTGAAAGTAGAAGCCATCGCTCGAAGTGCCTTTGCTCTTGGGCTTGTTGGCTCACTTGCTTGGGCTCCTTGGGCTATTGCACAAACGGCCACTGAGGCTCCCGAAGCCGTCGAGCAGAAACTAACCCCCGAGCAACTGGATTTCTTTGAGACGAAGATCCGACCGGTGCTCATCGAGAATTGTTATCGTTGTCACTCTGCCAGCGAGCAATCGGTGCGCGGTGGACTGTCGGTCGATAATCGCGACGCGCTCTTGGCCGGTGGTGAATCTGGAGCATCGATTGTACCGGGGGATCTGGAGAACAGCATTCTGTGGCATGCGATCAACTATCGCGACTATCGTATGCCTCCGCGAGGTAAATTGCCTGCGGCGGTGATCGCCGATTTTAAGACGTGGATCGAGATGGGAGCACCCGATCCACGTGTGAATCAAGGCGCGGTGGTCAACTCGAAGGTGACGGCTGAAGATATCGAGAAGGGCAAGTCCTTTTGGTCGTTCGTTGAGCCCAAGAAGGTCGAACCTGTTGTTGATAAATATCAAGATTGGGGACACACACCCATCGATCGTTACGTTGTTTCGAAGTGGGAAGAGCAACAGGTCGAGCCCAACGAAGATTGCGACCCGAATACGCTTGTGCGTCGATTGACATTTGATCTTACTGGTTTGCCTCCTAGCCCGGAGCAGCGTGCGGAGTTCCTGCGAGACTGGAAGGCCAGTCCGCAGGATGCGATCGAGCGTTTGGTCGATGAGCTTTTGGCATCCGAGCAATACGGCCAGCATTGGGGACGGCACTGGCTTGATGTGGCTCGCTATGCCGAGACCAGTGGTAAAGAGTCCGACGTGACTTATCCAAATGCATGGCGTTATCGCGACTATGTGATCGAATCTTTTCAAAAAGATAAGCCTTACGATCGCTTCATCATCGAGCAAGTCGCAGGGGATTTGCTTTCAGTTTCCAGCGATCAGCAGTGGAACGAGCATTTGATTGCGACGGGATTTTTGGCGATTGGGCCAAAGTCGTTGGCTGAGCAAAACCCGAGGCAGTTTCAGGCCGATTTGATCGACGAGCAGATCGACACGACGACCCGAGTGGTGTTGGGATTGTCGGTGGGATGTGCCCGCTGTCATGACCACAAATTCGATCCGATTCCTCAAAGCGATTACTACGCCTTGGCCGGAATCTTTCAAAGTACAGAGACTTTCTATGGGGGGACTCGGAGCAACCGGAACAGGCAACCTTCGGATTGGATTCGACTACCAGTTCCGGACCCAGAATCTTCGCAGCCGATCATGAGCCCTCAGGATGTGGCAGACCTGAAGAAAGAGCTTCAAGAACGCCAGCAGGAGTTGGCTGAGGCTCGCCGGGCCCAGCGAACGGGAGTCGCCAACGCTGTGATCAATGCAAATATTCTCGATCAGATCGTGTCTCAGATCCGGGCCCGAATTTCCAGCGTCGATGATCAAGGGAGACCTGTATCGGTATGCATGGGGGTTCAGGATCGAACCACGATGCGCAGTGCAAGGATCTTGGTTCGAGGTGAGATCGATCAGCAAGCTCAAGAGGTGCCTCGGGGGTTCGTGCAAGTCCTGGGCAATCTCCCAAAGCAGCTTTCACCAAAGAGTTCGGGTCGATTGGAATTGGCCCAGTGGATGGTTTCCAAGGACAATCCACTGGCGGCCCGGGTGATGGTCAATCGAATTTGGCAGCACTTGATCGGCAAAGGGATCGTGCGCGAGCCAGATAATTTTGGGGTGTCTGGGCCGGCACCTACGCACCGAGATTTGTTGGACTATTTGGCCATCGACTTTATGGACAACGGTTGGTCAGTCAAGCATATGATTCGCAGCATCGCAACATCGCGTGTGTATCGAATTTCGTCGGCTTATGATCCGGAGCGATTCGAAGCGGATCCGGAGAATCTTTGGATCGCTCGGGCGAATCCCAAGCGGCTCGGTGCTGAGGCGATCCGAGATTCGATGCTTACGGCAAGCGGCAGTATCAATCTTAAGCCGGCCAAGTCATCGATGTTTGCCTCGTTTGGTCCAGCCGTCATGGGCCCGAATGGTCCGCAGAATATACCACTGATCTTTGCGCCCAATGCGATGAATGACGATCGAGCAGCGAATCTCCGTCGATTGCTTGGAGGTGGCATGCGCAATCCGACGATCAACCAAATGGAGGTTGCGAATTATCACCGTTCGGTTTACCTGCCAGTGGGTCGCAATCTTTTGCCCCGTGCGCTCGATGTTTTTGATTTTGCAGATCCCAACTCGGTGACTGGGACGCGCGAGGTGTCCAATACGGCCGCACAAGCCTTGTACATGATGAACAATCCGTTTGTGCTCGAGCTCAGCGATGCTTTTGCACGTCGTGTCATGCAATCGACCAAGGATCCGCAAGGTCGCGTCGATCGGGCCTTTCAACTCGCTTACGGACGATCGGCTAGCACTGACGAAGTCAACGCATCGCTGAGGTTCCTACGACGGGCCAAGGAGAGTCAGGATCAAGTTCCTGGCGATGAAGCGTTGTTTAAAGCTTGGAGTCAGTTGTGCCAAGCATTGATAGCTGCCGCAGAGTTTCGAATCGTTAATTAATGTGAAGCGGGGTTGCGCAAGCACTCCGGTGAGCTGTCCAATGATGCTGATTTTGAGATTTTTCGTCACCGGACGGCTCGCGCCGTTCCGCTTTTAAAACGACGCTATTGGGCGTAAAGCCGGATGGTGGCCAGTAGACTGCTGGGTAAGAGCCCAGCGATCCTCCGTACAATTCACTTATCATTCGAAAAACCAAAGAGTCTTTGAACATGCTATCACGACGCGAATTGCTGAGAACGGTTTCTGCGGGGTTTGGTTATTTGGCTTTTGCAGGACTCACGACCCTCGAAGCTCGACGAGTGTTTGGCGATGATTCGCAGAAACCTAACAATCCTTTGGCACCCAAGGCGCCGCATTTTGCGGCCAAGGCCAAGCATGTGATTTTTTTGTGCATGCAAGGTGGGCCATCGCATATCGACACCTTTGACTACAAGCCACGATTGGAAGCCGATCAGGGCAAGACGGGTCGTTTCAATGGCGCAAAGCTCATGCCATCACCGTGGAAGTTCCACCAGCGTGGAGAGAGTGGACTGTGGATGTCGGAGTTGGTTCCGGAAATTGGCAAGCATGCCGACGAGATGTGTTTGATTCGATCGATGCACTGCGACCAACCGATCCATCCTCGCGCCATGACACAAATGCACACGGGCAACGCCCAATTTGTCCGTCCGTCGCTTGGTGCATGGACGCTCTATGGACTGGGAACCGAGAACGAGAATCTTCCTGGATTCGTCGCATTGAATCCTCAAGCGACTGCGGCTCAGAATTATGGGAACGCATTTTTGCCTGCGATTTACCAAGGGACCAAGGTTGGGTGGCCCCAAGGTCCACGGCCAGCCATGGCCCGGAATCTTCCGATGGGCAACAACGGAGGTGCCGTTCCGGACATCGAAAATCCACGATTGACTCGCAAGTCTCAAAGATCGCAGATCGACTTTATCCAACAGCTCAATCAAAGCAAGTTGTCCAAGGACGGAGTGGATCCCAACGTCGAAGGGGTCATCGAATCGTATGAGTTGGCTTTCCGGATGCAAGACGCGTTGCCCAAGCTGATGGATCTTGGGGATGAATCCGAGAAGACTTTGGAGATGTATGGAATCAATGAGAACCCGACCGATGGGTTTGGCCGTCAATGCTTGATGGCTCGTAAGTTTATTGAGGCCGGGGTGCGCTTTGTGGAACTCAATCATGCCAATTGGGATCACCATCAACGCTTGCGAGATCAGTTGCCAGACAAGTGCAATGAGATCGACAAGCCGATTGCGGGACTTCTGAGCGATCTGAAAAAGCGAGGGCTATTGGACGAGACGCTTGTGATTTGGGGAGGAGAGTTCGGACGCACTCCGGATGCTCAAAATGGAGATGGGCGAGACCATAACAACAAAGGCTATACGACTTGGATGGCAGGTGGTGGAGTTCGTGGCGGTCTGAGCTACGGAGCGACCGATGATCATGGTCGCGAGGCCGTTGAGGACAAGTGCCATGTTCACGATTGGCACGCAACGATTTTGCATCTATTGGGATTGGATCACGAGCGATTGACTTACCGCTATGCAGGCCGCAATTTCCGATTGACCGATGTCTATGGGAATGTGATCGATAAGATTTGTTCGTAGGATCAGACGGATCGGACAGATCGGACGGATCAGACGGATCGGACGGATCGGACGGATCGGACAGATCGGACGGATCGGACGGATCGGACAGATCGGACAGATCGGACAGATCGGACAGATCAGGGGTTGAGTTCGGTGCTGATCGGTAGATTTCGATTTTGACCAGGCATGATCCATTCGAGACTCACTCCAGCGAGTTGGGCTTTAACGGCTCCGCGGGTCTCGAAGTACAGTTCCATCCCTTCTTCGTCGGTGATCATTCTAAACAGGCTCACTCGCCTCCAGGTCGACTCGCTTGTGTCGTAAGCGGACACCAACTGTCCGAGTGCTTCTCCGCCCATGTTATCGCTGATAAGTAGACCTGTTTGGGATTCATTCACGGGAGATTCAATGCGGACAAGAGCTTCGATGTGGACGAGCGATCCAGGGGGTAGTTTGATTTTCGGCGAGGTCACTCGCATGCTCGTGCCGGCATAGCCGCTTGGAATGGGCTGATTGCTTCGGCTGGTGGCTTGTAGCACCAAAGCGTTCTCGCCGGAGGGTCCGGCACTCGTTGCGATTTGGATCGAGCTATCGATTTGGTCGACCAAGCGATGATTGCTTGTCCAACCGGCTTGCGTCCAACTTGAAAGGTCTCCGAAAGGTGTTCCGGCAAGTGCGATTGGTTGCCAAGTTCGGCTTTGCAAGGTTCGATCGAGTTCGAAGTGCAAAGGGAGTGAAAGTGGGGAGACGACCAGTGGGCTCGAATTGACGCTTGGAAATTGTTCTTTGGCGATTTCCCAGGAGCTTCGGATTGTTCGCTGAGCTAAAAGAATCGCTCGATCGGCAGCTTCTGCTGCTCGGGTCAATTCCGAGTTTGCCAGATACTGCAGGGCGGCTCGTTGCGATGATTGGGCTTCGCGGATTGCTTCCCAGCTTGGATCCGATGCGGGCAGTTGTCTTGCGACCAGAGTCATTTGGCCCATGAGGATCAGTTGCGTGGCCGTATCGATTCGGCTTTCGATCAGATCGGGCCCCAAGCGGGTCAAGGCTCCTTGGAGGTAGCTCCAAGGTCCATTGTCGACCATCGAGACGAGTTGCTCGATGATAGCTGGACTTTCGAGGGTAACGACCATGGCTCCGGGAGTATTTTTGACTGGAACACGTTCTAGGGATCCGCGAGTGATACGATAGATTTGTCGAGGTTGTCCGTTGACTGGGACAGTGACCTCGATCCGCTGAGGATTCGGAGCGGGCGTGCAGAGTTGATCCCAGGGGCCTGAGGGGATCACAAACACCAGTTGGCTAGCTGGGGTTTGCAGCATCGCTGCGGTGTGTTCCGAGGAATTGACTTGAACATTTTGCCAGTCTGATTCCCCGGCTTGGATCCATGGTAAAAATAGTTCGATTTCCCGGTTGATGCTCGCAAGCGATTCGGCTCGGACCGAGGCGGTTTGATCACCCGAGTCCAACGACAATGGAGATCGAAAGATCCAGCCTTTGGATCCTTGCATCAAACTACGAATCCATTGCAAGCGGGCTTGGAGACGATCGTGATCGGCCAGTGGCCATGGGGATCGACCTAGAGAATCAGCCGAAGCGATTCGTTGAGCAAGCCATTCGCTCGATAGTTGATTCCAGAGGGATGTCATCGGAACATTGCGACCAGCGATCGGACGCAGGTCGCTTTGCATGATCGAGAACGCTTCTTTGGACGATCGAACCGAGGTGGCAAGCGGCACAGGGGTGGCAAGCCAATCGCTCAGTTGGCTATAGGAACCGTACAGTTCCCAGGCTTCTCCGACCATCGGGCGTGAAAGGGACTTTGGGTATCGGCTCATCATCGCAACGCGTTGTCGGGCTGGGTCGATTTGGTTTTGATTCAAGGCCAAACCCAGCAGCCAAGCGCTTACATGAGAGTAGCGATCCGACTGGTCTTCGGTTGGAACGACCGTTGGGGGTGGAGCGATGACAGCCATCGAAGACTCGATGGCTTGTTCGGCGATAAGGGGATCACCGGGGTTGCGAGTGATCACACCGTTGAACCCTAGTGATTGAAGATAAGCGAGGCTCTCGCCTTGGTGCTGGATCCAACGAGGGACGGTCTGTTGGATACGCCTGAGGCGCTGTCCGGGGGGTTCCATCGCCATGGCTTCGGGGCTTGCTGGATCGGATTGATCCAGAGTGCTCGGCGCGATCATTCCATCGATGCTCAATTCGTCGACTTGGAGTTTGGTAGTGCCGGGCACTCCGTAGACGCTCAGCAAGATGGCATCGACATAGGGCTCGCGCAGATCGATATCAGGACCAAAGAGCTGCCGAAGAAATCGTTGCCTGTCTTCGACTAGATTCAGAACATCGCTGATGGCAGATGTTGACCAGCGGCCAGCACCGTCATGGGGGGATCCAAAGACGACTTCGGTTAAAGCTGCATGAGTTGCAGGATGCCTCGCACGGGGAAAGACGATTCGCATGCCGATTCGAATTCCTGATTGAGCGCTTCGTATCCGGATCGATGCATTGAGTTCAGGAATAATTGCGCAAGGTTCGATCGGAGTGATCAAGTAGATAAAGGACCCATTGCCGTGGGTGAATTCGATCGTTTCGACCCCGGGTTCGGGACGCGCGATAGGACGCATCAATGTACGTGCATCGTCTCGCCAAAGCGAAAAACGAGGGGGGCCTTGGTCAAAGCTATCGAGGTGCTGAGCCCAGACGGGATGAACGCAGAGCGTTAGGATCACGGCAGCGAGGAGACTCAGGATCGTTAGTGGCGATCGGATCGGAAAAGTCCACGGGGTTCTCAGGGTCCAGTTAGCCGAACTAAACGGACTTAGCTCAAACTTTGATCGATAAATGTTCGGAATGGGCTCAAGAAGCATTCAGGGGGTCCTGGGGTGGGCGCTGCGTTGACGCAACTATTGCTTCTATCAAGACTTGCGGAAATTCTCTAGTCGAATACGAGGGCGTTGGTGGAGGCTAAATCGGTGCCGGAGATTCCGTCGGCAACGTCTGTGACGATTGTATAAATTCTTGACTGGTAAGGGTTTAGGAAGCATTCTAGACCACCAATCGGTAACCTTCGGACACGCGATAGAACAACTTGAGTTTTTTTCCGAGACGTTGCCTTATCCGTTTTTTGTGCCTCTTTGAGTTTGTTTGAAAGTTAGGAATGAACACCAACACGACCTCCTTGGAATCAGTCACTTTGGAACTCCCTGCCGAGCTGAGCGAATTGCAATTGGCGATTGATGGGCTTTCGACCGAATCGAAGCTTATCCTGCAGCCGCTGTTCCAACGGGTTGTCGAGAGCACCAATCGCAGGCGTAAGATTTTGCAGATGGTCCAAGAATCGATTGGCCAGCTACGTTTGGACATGAAGTACCTGGTGTTTGATTTGGAGGCGACCCGACGCGAGCGAGATGAGTTGCAGCGTCAAGTTTCCGATTCTCTGGATGAAGACTTTGGGCCGGAGGGAAACTAGGTATTCCCAGATCGACATCGAGAGAAAATCACAACATCGCTTGGAATATTTCAACAGAATGGCTCCGGTCGGGGTGCTAAGTGTTTGCCCGACACGATGTTTTTGCTTACTCTAAACAGGGGGGCAGTTGATCCCCAGTTCCTGTTTTCGAAGTAGTTATTCCACACACAAGAGCGGTTCGGTTAGTCCATGGAGTTTACGCCCCGATCTTTAACCCAACGCTGCGTCGATCTTGAACTGGCAACTCCGGCTCAGGTCGATCGTATCTGGGGGGAGTTGCGTACCGAGCAAGTCAGCTTAGAGGACGTCAAATCGATCTTGCTGCGGAAGGGGATCATCACCAACTTTCAGCTCGAGCGGATGCTCACCGGCGAGAGGCTCGGTTACTATTACGGGCCTTACAAAGTTCTTTACATGATCGGTGCAGGTACGTTTGCTCGGGTTTTCCGCGCGGTGCATCGGGAGACGGGCAAGGTTGTTGCGGTCAAAGTTTTGCGTCGTCGACACCGTGATCAAGTCGCCCAGATCGAACAGTTCCTGCGCGAGGGGCGCATGGGACTGGAGCTTCGGCATCCAAACATTGTGACGATCTATGAGATTGTCAACGATCCGCGGGCGCCTTATCTGGTGATGGAGTTTGTCGAAGGTGAGACGCTGCGCGAGATTATCAAGATTCGTGGCACCTTCGAGCCGATCCATGCCCTGCGTATCATGCACGATATCTGTTCGGGTTTGGACTTTGCATTTCAAAAGGGCATTACGCACCGGGACCTGAAACTGTCGAACGTTTTGGTTCACTCTAGTGGGCGTTGCAAGCTTGTGGACTTTGGACTCGCGGCGCTTGCCGACACGTCTTCGCCTGAGGCGATCGCCGATTGCCCAAGCGCTCGTGCGATTGATTACGCTGCCCTTGAGCGAGGCACTGCGGTGCGTAAAGGGGATCATCGCAGCGACATCTACTTTGTCGGATGTATCTTTTACCATATCGTCTCTGGGCGAGCACCGCTTACCGAAACACGTGACCGTTTGATGCGATTGAACATCACACGCTTTGTCGAAATGCCGTCGCTCGGTGAGGTTGCACCTGGGATGCCCGAGAGCATCTATGCGATTTGCAACAAGGCGATGGAATTCAGTCCAGAGAAGCGTTATCAAAATCCAGGCCAGGTTTTGGCCGATGTCGACACGGCGCTGAAGAAACTCGAACGCGAGCTGGCCAATCCAGGGGAATCGACCGAAAAGAATGCATCGACCAAGTCGGTGTCTGCCGAGGTGCTTGAGCCCGAAGATGTCCTTGAGGGCCAAGGCAAAACAGTGTTGGTCGTCGAGAATCGTGCCGAGTTGCAAGATCTGCTGCGCGAGAAGCTCAAGAAGCGAGGCTACCGAGTTCTTGTTTACAGCGATCCAGAGCGAGCCTTGGCGAAATTCTCTCCCGACGAATCCAATCCTGCGAATTGCTTAATCCTCGGTGCAACGAACCTTGGTAACGAAGCCCTTGATGCTTTCAATCAGTTCGTTTCGAATGAGCACACCAAGCATCTTCCGGCTATACTACTGGTCGATCCGAAGCAGCAGCACATCGTGCGAGGTGCAAATACTTCGGAACGCCATGTGTTGATCCCTATGCCGCTGAAGGTTCGAGAGTTGCGCGAGGCCTTGGTCCATTTGACCAGCAAGTCCGCCGATACCGCACCGCAGCAGTAAACTCGATTGCCTCTCGGTGTCTTATGCACAAAACCCGCTGTGTAACTCTGTGTCTGTCTTTTTGGATTGCATGTTTTGCCCCTGTAGAGAATTTAACGGCGCAGGAAAGCCAATCAAAAAGCGTCGATGAGATCGTCGATTGGCTGCCTGAAACAACGGTGATCTTTGGTCGGATATCGCCGGTGAGTCAATGGCTCGATCATCCGCTTCGCGAAAACTTGGTGCAGACAGAGTCTTTCAAGAAACTGTGGCGCAGCCCAGAGGCACTGCAACTCCGAAGCGGTATGACCGTCGCCGAGTTGGCGCTTGGACTCAAACTCGATCAACTGGCCAAGGATCTAACCGAGCAGGGTGCTTATGTTGCCGTCGATGCCCAGACCAATGGCGTAGCGCTGCTGCTGAGAACTCAGAGCCAAGAGTGGCTTAGCGACTATTTCGATAAGGCCCTAGACTTTCTTCGAAGGGATGCAAAGTCCAAGGGCAATCCCGATCCGATTCAATCGGCCGAGTATCGCGGTATCCGAGGATACAAGATTCAAAATGGGATCTTCGCCGCGGTTGGACCTTGGATGCTCATCACCAATCAAGGGGATCTTGCCAAAGCCATTCTCGATCATCGGGCCGATAACGTTCAAGGGCTTAGTCAAGCCCCATGGTATCGGCAAGCTAGAGAATCGCACAAGCCAAAGGCCGATGGACCGTCGGCTGACTTTTGGATCGATATGGTGGAGCTTCGAGAGCGACTGAGCAACAACGATTTGTTTGGTGGGCAAGCCAAAGACTTTGGAGCCGAGCTTATCCTCGGTGGGGTGTTGAGCGTCATGGCCAATGCCCAGGTGATGCATGCATCTGTGTCGGTCGATGCCCAAGGTGTTTCGCTTGCCGCAAGTACCCCGTCAAAACCTGAGTGGTTTGGTGAGGCAAGGCAACATTATGTCGGGCCTGATGCGACTGGCCATGCACCGAATTGGCCGAAGGTCCCAGGATCCATCGCCACGCTTGCGACCTATCGCGATATCGCTCAAATGTGGTTGCGAGCCGGAGATTTGTTTGATCAAAACGTCAATGAGCAACTCGCTCAAGCCGACAACACGTTGACAACGATTTTCGCAGGAAAGGATTTTGGGACCGATATTCTCGGGGCCATTGAGCCACAGTTGCAGATCTTTGCTGCCGAGTCCAAGTTTGCACAAGGAGCCTTGCGTCCGACGATCCAGCTACCGAGTTTCGGATTGGTAGCCAAGCTTCGCGATCCGACAAAACTGCAGCGGGAGTTTAAGCGAACCTTTCAGAGTTTCATCGGATTTTTGAATGTGGCCGGTGCGCAAGAGGGCCAACCGCAGTTGGAGCTCGACACGGTCCAGCATGAAGGTGTTTCTATCTACACGGCCCAATACATCCTTGATGAGGATCGCAAGTATCCAGATGGCCTACCGATTCAATTCAATTTCTCGCCGACGTTGGCTTTCATTGAGGATCGAATGATTTTGTGTTCTTCGGTTGAGAGTGCCAAATCGATGGTGGGTCAGACTTCGCAGTCGGGATCCGACGTAGAGCAAAACGTGCAGACATGGTTTGAGGCCGATGCGTCGGCCATTGCGAGGGCATTGCAAGCCAACAGTAATTCGATCATCGCCCAGAACATGCTTGAGAAAGGGAACACACGATTGGAGGCCAAGCGAGAGTTCGATACGTTGATGCTGATACTTGGGTTGGTCAAGCAAGTGAGCATGAGCATGGAGTTTGAGCAACAGGCCAGAGTACAGCTGCGGCTTGAATCGCATCAGTAAGCATGATTTCTGCTTTCACTCGGACTATCCCGAGTCTCACGCAAAGACGCAAAGGAAGAAAACGAATGCAGAAGTTGAGACTGGAAAAACGCGTGGCAACTTGGTGTCTTAACGTGAGTCTGTTTCCCCGCTGATAAACGAAAACAGCCCGCCAAAAGGCGGGCCGCTTGAGTACACCCATCTGGATTCGAACCAGAAACCTTCGGTTCCGTAGACCGATGCTCTATCCAATTGAGCTATGGGTGCATAACGATTTTTGTGGGACTCGGGATCGAAGATTATAACCAGCTTCGATTTGGCGATAAAGTCCAATCAATTACTTTCTCCTAACCAGCAATTTACATGGGAAATCAATGGAAGATTGGGCAATTTGTTGCCAAATAGGGTGGTCGCCAAACAGCAAGTCAGTACGTTCTAGTGGTTCCACTGGAACTCGGAACTGTTGAGTAGCACCCAATAGAGATTGCCCAATGCTCGACTGCGATCCTCACCCTTCTTGCCAACCAACCTCTCGACAAAATACTCTTGCTCTTGAAGGTCCGCCGGTCGATTCAGCGTCGATAAATACGCGGTCTGTACAGCCGTCACGTCGTCCTTGGCCAAGCCCGCTATCCGCGTCGATGCGTTCATGATCGGATTGTTATCGATACGCTCCGATAAGTACTTGCCATTCATCATCAATAACCGCTGCGGCACGGTCACCGACTGCTCGGCAAACTCGTCCTCCCCTCGACTCCCATAAGCCGCCGTGAACTCATTGACCCCACCAAACATCTCCAACTGTGACAAAATCGAACTCGATGCGTCGATCGTCTTTAACCTGCAAGCCTGATGCACCGCAGCGGCCATCTGCTCGGGCCTTAACTGCGAGATCGGAAAGACCGCCCATGCCCTCTCGTACTTTGAATCAATCTCCAACTCCTGCTGCTCATCGGCTTGTGCCCACCGAGAATCAAGCTGGTAAACTCCCGTTGAGACGATCACTCGCACCAGCCGCTTGATGTCGTAACCGTGCTCGATGAAGTCGTCGACCAACGGCTCAAATCCACTCGGATAAGGGCCTTCGACCGGTATGTCATCGATGGGCTCAACCAACGGCTTGCCAGTCATGATCGCCCACATGCGATTGACCGCCGCTCGTGCAAACGAGCGATTGCTCCGATGCGTGACCCAATCGGCTAAACCCTCTCTTGCTTTCGACTCGCTACTACACCACTGCTGCTCAAAAGGAACCTGAGGCTCAACCTCGGTCTCGGTGTCTTGACCTAAATACTTGGTCTTGTAAGCCTCCCCCTGGTTCTTTAACCCACTAAATGGATTCTCCATCCGAATCCCACCAAAATAGGCGGCCAATTGATGGAAATCGCTCTGCTGACCTACCCTGAGCGATTCCTCAGTAGATTCGTCCTGCGAATCTTCGGGTTTAGGAAACTTGACGTTCCCCAAGTAATCGTTGTGGCACTGCAAGCAATCGATCCGCATGGCAAGGAAGGCTCGCGACGTGCGACCCGCAAGCCGGACCGCATCGGGCTTGTTGGTGTCGGCCTCGTCCATCGTCGCTGTAAGAAAATTCACTTCGGGACTGTCGGTCCACGACCCTCGAGCCACGAGAATTTTGCGCACAAGCTGATCGTGAGCGAGGTTTTCTTCAAAGCGATCGGCGAGCCAATCAACATACTTGCGACGACGATAGATCAAGAACGGACCATTGTTTGTCCCCACCGTCGCACGCGCAAATCGCTCGGCCAAGTGGTCGGCCCAGCGCCGATCGGCCAGCAAGTACTCCGTCCACCATGCGACCCGTTGATCCTCAGGGATCTTCTCAAGCGATCGGTAATCCTCGAGCGATAGACCATTGCCTACCATCCCCAAACTGATCCGCCTTGCAACCGTATACCATGGTGCCTTGGGTGCAGGCGTTAGGCCTTGCTGCTCCCAAGCTTGCTGGAACTCTCGATCAATATTACTGGCAGCCTGCAAGATCGACTGATCGAACTTGGGCTGAATTTGCTCGGGGCGTTTGAGCAAGACCGGGCTGTGCGTGGTGGCTCCTAAGATCACCAGCACGATCGCAAGTGCGGTTGCTACAAAGACGATCCGTTTGACCCAAGTTCGCTCGCTAGACATGATGGGTGGTTATTCGTATTTGTCGGTCAAAAATTGCTTTAAATCTGCCCGAACGCTCCCCTTTCCGGCAGATCGTTCGAACCAACCATCGATTCGCTTGGAAATCAAATTGTTGGCGCGAGCTTCTTCCTGGTAATACGGGGTCACCGAAAAATAGATGGCCCTGGCCGCGACATCCACCGGCTCGGATTCGCTGAGTCCAAGATCCGACAAGGCGGCGGCGATCCCAAGCGGGAGTTTGTCCCACGTGTAGGTCTTGTTTTGCCCCTGTGCCCTCACGACGAGCTTCTCTGCGGTCGCTTCGACGATACTGACTTCGGCTGCACCGACCTTCAGCGTCGAGGCTCCCTTGGCTTTTCTCTTTGCCTCATCGAACGAATCGACGTAGATCCGATAAAGCTGGCCGGCTTGATCGAGCCGGAGCGTTTGCTCTTTGCCTTCCTTGGTAACCGCCTTATCCAATAGGCTTGCCATCATGGGTTCGAACTTCTTGAGATCACCTTTGACGAGCAAATCTTTGGCTTGGGTCATCGATGACTTCCACTCGGGAGATTCACCTGCGGGCATCGGTGCTGGGGCTGGCTCGGGTTTCATTTCCTCGGGCTTCATCTCCTCAGGTTTGTTTTCCGCGGGTTTATTCTCCGCTGGTTTAGGCATCGGCTCAGGCTCGGGCATGTTGGCTTGCGGCATGGCTTGATCCTCAGCGGGATCGCGATTGACGCCTGGTAATTGAGGAAGTGGAGTGTCAGAACCCGGTCTGCCATTGCGTGGCTTACTGGAACGGATTGCTAGCTCTGGGGGAGGCTTGGTCGCTGAAGCTTGGGCGCCTGGATCGCCCTCTTGAGGATTGATCGGTGGGTTGTCGCGAGGCGACTTCTTTTCCTGTTGGGCGATTTGCATGCGGTTGGAGATGAATCGGTAGCTTGCTATTCCCAGGAATCCGAGTGCAGCAAGGATCATCGATCCGACAGCGAGCAGGTTACGTCGTTTGCGTCGTTTGCGAAGTTGATCGACAAGGTCGACGGGCTTGCTCGCGGGCGGTTGTGTGGAATTTGCAGTTGGGGACTCGGTCGGCACCTCGCTTTTGGATTTAACTCCTTTGCGGTCGGCGGCGATGAGCCATGCGGGGGTCTGATCTTGCGTCGGCTCGGTCTGCAAAGACTTGAGCATAAGGGAAGGGAAGAGTTCAGCCAATTCAGCTCTTCGTTTATCGACACTAAAATGCATGGCTGTCGATAAAGCACCGCTAGCAGTTGTTTGGTTTGAAGATGGAACCAAGTAGGGTTGCATCGGATCTCCGGGCGGAAGCAACTGCGATGCGTTTGATGCAGGGCTCGGGACTGTCTTGTTCGCAGAGGTCTTGGAAGTAGCCGTCGAAAGGATGCCGATCGAGGTGGTTGTCGTTGCTGGGGCGCTATCGCCCAATGCCTTTTGTTTCTGCTGGGACTCAAAGAGTTTTGCCAACTGGCTATCGTAAGCGGTCTTTTTGGATGCATCGAGCAAGATGGCTTGGGCCTGCCGTAGAAGCTTGTTTACCAGCACCAGCGAGGCTGTCGCATCCTTGTTTTCTTTATTGGATTGTTCGCTTTTTCGTGCCATCTGAGAAGCGGACTCAAGAGCCGTTTCGATTTTTGTTTTATCTGCGCAGAAGGGTTCGAGACCGAGAACTTGGTAATAGTCAAGTTGTGAGACTTTGAGTCGACGTTGCAGGTGCTGCTCGATGGCTGAAATGATTTCGTTCATGACCAGTTTAGCTTTCCATGGTGAATTCTTTTTCGTCTTCGTATTCTTGACGAAGGCGGCGATCGAGCCGGCGCTGTTGAAACAGGATAAAGCTTCGAAGGGTGCTGATCCAGATCATCATCAACAGAGGAGAGCAGTAGCATAGCAAGAGCAAGAACAGGTGAGCGGAACGGGAGTTCTCGTTGGCAGCTTGTCCGTTACTCACTCCGAACAGGTCTCGAATTCCGTTAGAGAAACTTGGTATACGAGCCGCAAGGGCAAGCAGTAAGGCGCAACCGGCAATAACGGTCATCGAGACAAAGAGCATCCAAAGCCGGATCGTTGGCGCAGACTCTCTGGGGGTCGCAAAAGGAGAATCTTGGGAGTTTGGTCGGGGGGGCACGGATTGTGTCTCTGAATTGAATTTTGGTTGGGTAAAGCTGTCAAAACCCGTAAGGTAGCTGACGAAGTTCTGAAAAATCAGCCTTCCTTACAATATACAGTCGCCGGGAGTGGACAACGCGAAATACACTACAGATAATGGCTTTTCTTGTCCGGTTGCTTTTTCCATTCTTTCTTGCGATGGGGCTGACCCATGAAGTTTCGTCTTGCTTGCCTTGTTGGCGTGATGTTGAGTTCCACATTGGTCGGATGTGGATCGAAGAAAACTGAGGTTGCATCGACCGATGCGAAAGGAGCAACGGCAAGTGGATCGGCAGCACCTGCTGGAAACGCTGGACAGGGCTCAAGCGAGTCGCCCGCCAGTACTCCTGCTCCTCCTAGCGGGCCGGCAGATGTTGGTAGTGGTGGTGGGCCCGGTGGTCCTCCCAATGCAGCATCGTTAGGCAGTGGCGGTGGTCCTGGTGGTCCTCCTAATGCCGCATCGTTAGGTAGCGGCGGTGGTCCTGGTGGTCCTCCCAACGCAGCATCGTTAGGTAGCGGCGGTGGTCCTGGTGGTCCTCCCAATGCAGCATCGCTAGGCAGCGGCGGCGGTCCCGGTGGTCCTCCCAACGCAGCATCGCTAGGCAGTGGCGGTGGTCCGGGTGGTCCACCCAACGCAGCATCAACTGGAAGTGGTGGTGGGCCTGGTGGTCCTCCCAACGCAGCATCGACTGGCAGTGGTGGTGGATCGGCTTCAGGAAATCTCCTGGGTGCTGGTGGCGGAAGTAATAACAATCTCGGAGCAGGAATCAGTGGACCTGGACTTGGCAGTCTTGGAAACCAAGCGGATCCAGGAGGTGGAACTGCAGGTGCGGGGATATTTGGGGCTGGTGTCCCAGGAGCTGGTTCGCCTGGTAACGATGGAATGCAAAATTCGCCAGGCAATACCCCCCCGTCAATCCCTGAAGTGGAACTGACACTTGAAGATCGAGCAGTCTTAGCGTTCCAAGCGGGCAATACACCTCGGGCCTATGCGCTTTATCAAGCTCATCTATTGCAAGTGCCTAACGATGAAGCCCAAAGCACGGCCGACAAGTATCGTTGGGACAAGAAGCGAGTTGTTCCTCGTATGGGTTACAGTTTTGCGGTGGGTTTGATCGTTAAGAAATCAGCCCAAGTTAAGGAACTCAAACCGATTGGAACTCCTCTTGCCGAACTTACTGGCCAATCTGGCGGTGCAGGCGGTGGAGCGGGTGGATTCCCCGGTCGAGCACCCGGGAGCGGCGGCCCTCAAGGCTTGGGGCTCGGCGGGCCATCGTCGGGAGGGCAGTCCTCTGGAGGAGTGCGTCGACTACCGGCTCAGGAGCTCAGCGATGCTGCAGGCAACTACGCAGCAACTTTTGTCGATGCGTTCAATAAAGCTCACAGTGAGGGGAACTGGTCGGAAGGCTTTCGCGATTACTCCTTTGGATCTCTTTCGCTACCTCCAAGTCTATCCGGACTATCCGGGTTGCTGTCGGGAGGTGGTGCTGCAGGAGGAGCAGGCGGCGGTCTTGGGTCTCTCGGCGGTGGCTTAGGCGGAGTCTCCTTTGGTGGACCTGGTGCACCAACAGCCCCGGGTGGACCAGCAGGTTTCGGCGGTGCGGGTGGACCACCGGCAGGATACGGCGGTGGTGCAGGTGGACCACCAGCTGGTTACGGTGGCGGCGCAGGTGGACCACCGGCAGGCTACGGTGGTGGTAGATCAGGTGGCCCTCCAGCAGGCTACGGTGGTGGTGGATCGGGTGGCCCTCCAGCAGGCTACGGTGGTGGTGGATCGGGTGGACCTCCGGCAGGCTACAGCGGTGGCGGATCGGGTGGTCCTCCAGCAGGTTACGGTGGTGGCGGATCGGGTGGTCCTCCAGCAGGCTACGGCGGTGGTGGATCCGGTGGTCCTCCAGCAGGCTACGGCGGTGGTGGATCCGGTGGTCCTCCAGCAGGCTACGGTGGTGGCGGGGCAGCACCTTCAGGTGCGCCTGGGGCTTCTCCAGGCGCTGCTCCGGGGCTTAAGTTTCTCCCATCACCTCAAGTCGGATTAGGAACGGGATCAGGTTCTGGTGCTGGGGCAGCTCTGGACCCTGGTTCAGCAGGCTTAGGATCTGGCGCGGGGCTAAACCCAGGCGTACCTGGGCTCGGTGCTGGAGGACTCGGCGGTGGATTCCCAGGCGGCGCTCCGGGATTCGGTGGAGGTGCCGCTCCTTCGGGCCCATCCTTATCGAACCTTCAATCCTACATCAAGAACTTCGATTCCAAGGACTTTCAACTGCCAAGCGGTTGGACAGCGCTGGGATCCGGACTTGTTTACATCGGAAGCTCCGAAAGCGTGGCCGATCTAACCAAACGTGCCAACGAAGCTCATTTCGATGGATTGATCATTTTCGAGGTCGATGCATCGATGGTCATCGCGAATCGAACAATCAAAAACGACTGTCGCATTCGCTCGGTGAATCTAAAGGCGTCCAAGGATGCCAAGGACAAGGCGTTTACTTCGAGTATGCTCAACAACCGAGAAGTCGCATTGGACAAGAATCCGGAAACGAAGATTGAAAATGCGGTCAATGCATTTATTCAGAAACTTCAAGAGACTTACACGCTCGAAGATCTACCGAACATTCCTTCCGAATCGGTCAAGAAGAAGCGTCTGCCGGCACTTGCCGCCGACACGAGCCGAACTGTCATGGATCGGCTTGCCGAAGTCCAACTGTACTTCTCCAAAGGACTTATTGATGAGACATTGAAAGTAGATGCTTTCGGTGCAATCGCAGGTCCCGATGGTCAGGTCTTGGCAACCGGCACGATCGACGAGAAGCTACCGGTGATTGCAAGGATGATCAAACGCGATTACGAGTAGTTCGTAGTCGCTGTACTAGCCTTAGGATCTCTAATCGGATCCGCTCTATTTTGAAGGGTAACTGATCGATGAAACGCGTTGGTCGAAGCTTGGTATACGGTGTCTTGGTCTTGCTATCGGTTGCATTGCAACCTATTGCGCTGCTAGCTGAGGATCTGTGGTTGAATCTACCGGGCGCTGCTGGCAAGGCGGGGTCTGGCAAGAAGGTGGTTTTGATCTCTGGCGATGAGGAGTACCGGAGCGAAGAAGCCCTTCCGATGTTGGCGAAGATTCTTTCGGAGCAGCATGGGTTTCATTGCACCGTTCACTTTGCGATCCATCCAGAGACCAAGACGGTGGATCCAAACTACTCGAGCAACATTCCTGGTCTGGAGCAACTCGACGATGCAGATTTCATGGTCATGTTTCTGCGTTTTAGGGCATTGCCCCCTGAGCAAATGAAGCACATCGATCAGTTTGTTCGAGCCGGTAAACCGCTCCTAGCGATCCGCACCGCGACGCATCCTTTCAATTTTGGAGATGGAAATCATCCCTATGCGCACTGGTCTTGGAACAATGGCAAGTGGCAAGGTGGATTCGGACAGCAAGTCGTCGGTGAGACTTGGGTCTCGCACCATGGGGTACACAACGGACAGGCAACCCGTGGGGTGATCAATCCTAAGTTTGCTGATGCTCCGATTCTCAAGGGAGTTTCGGATGTGTTTGGACCGACCGATGTTTACGGTGTGGTTCACTTGCCCTCCGATGCCAACGTGGTTATGTACGGCCAGGTCCTATCGGGGATGAAGCCAACCGATCCACCGTTGGAAGGGGACAAGAACAATCCGATGCAACCGTTGGTCTGGACCAAGACGTATAAGATGCCTGAGTGGAACGGATTGGCTGAGGGCAAGGAGGGCAAGGCGATCGGTTCGACGATTGGAGCGGCGGTCGATTTGCTCAGCGAGGATCTTCGTCGGCTGTTTGTCAATTCCGTCTACTGGGGAGTTGGCATCGAGGTGCCTGCCAAGGCGAGTGTTGCGGTGCCGGAATCTTACAAACCCAGCTACTTTGGGTTTAAGGACAAGGCGTTCTTTACCAATCAAAAGATCCTACCTAAAGATCTTCTCAAAAATTAAAGTCTGATCTGTCTGATCTGTCTGATCTGTCTGATCTGTCCAATCCAGTTGGATTGGCGCGCGATTTGCGGAATAATTCCTAGGAGTCCTGGGCAAGGTCAGCCAATTTGGCACCTTTGCCTTGAGGAACTGTGGTTTTGCTTGGAATTTCAGACTTTCGATCTTCGTTTGAGGGTGCATGAAAATGAATCGACCGATGTCCACTTGGAAACTTTTGTCTTTGCTGGCCGTTGTGGCTGCTCCAGTGGGGTACTGGATGTTCTCGGGCTCGAGGATCAATCCATCGCAGGCTTATGCGCAGCAAGCAGCTCAAGCAACTCAGGCTCGAACCCAGTTGGATCCAAATTTGATCGCGCCTGCCGAGCAGCTTTCAAAGGCGTTTCGGGAAGTGGCCAAGTCGGTCAAGCCATCGGTGGTGAGCATTAAGTCACTGGTCGAACGGCGGAGTGTTGCTCAGCGGCGGGATATGCGAGGGTTGCCTCAGGGGCTTCCGCCAGAGTTCGAGCGATTCTTTGGCCCGGGCTTTGGTTTGCCTGAGATGGAACCCGAGGAGGATCCTGGTGCGCCAGAGGGTATGGTGCAACTGGGCTTGGGCTCGGGGGTGATCGTACGCCAAGATGGTTATATATTGACGAACAATCACGTTGTGGCCAATGCGACCGAGTTGGAAGTTTATTTGAGCGACGACACGAAGTACGTGGCAAAGGTGATCGGTACCGATCCAAGAACGGACCTTGCAGTTTTGAAGATTGACGCGACGGGATTGATTGCGACTCCCGTCGGGGACTCTTCGAAAGTCGAGGTGGGTGATTGGGCCATCGCCATCGGTAGTCCTTTTGGTCTAGCGCAGACCGTTACAGCGGGCATCATCAGTGCTACGAAGCGAACCGATCAAGGTATTACTCCTTATGACGATTTCATCCAGACCGATGCTGCGATCAATCCTGGCAACAGTGGAGGACCGCTGTTAAATCTCCGCGGTGAGATTATCGGGATCAATACCGCGATCGCTTCGCGTGGTGGTGGGTACAACGGAGTTTGTTTTGCGGTTCCGAGCAACACTGCTTCGCGAGTCCTGAATGATCTGATCAACAATGGGACGGTTTCACGAGGCTTTATCGGAGTTCGACCTGCGGCCATGAGTCCGGAGTTGGCCAAGAGCCTAGGGCTTCCTGCAGACCTCAAGGGGGCTTTGGTTGAGACCGTTACCAAGGGGATGCCTGCGGACAAAGCGGGAATACGAGCCAAGGATGTGATTGTCGAGATCGATGGTGTTGCGATCAAATCCGATTCGGCCATGCGGCGTGCGATCGGCGAGACCAAACCAGGGACGACAGTGGCGGTAAAGATTTACCGCGATGGAAAAACGATCGATATTCCGGTCGAAGTGGCTGCACTGGATGAAAAGGCCTTGGCTGCAAGTGAGCGTCAAGCGAACCAAAACATCCAGCGATTGGGATTTGCGGTCGATGCTGTACCAGCCAAGATAGCCAAGAACTTGCAGCTTGAGCCAGGCGAAGGAGTGATCGTGACGGAGATTTCGCGCCGTAGCCGGATCCCAGGATTGAAGGTGGGGGACGTGATCTTGTCGGTCAATGGAACAGCTGTGAGCTCGGTCGAGGACTTTGTCGAAGCGATTGGTGAGGTTCGTGCTGGCGAGCCCCTTAGCTTGGTGGTCCGCGACGCAAACTCTGAACGGATGATCACCGTTCGTTGATATTGATCCGAAATCGACTGCAGGACGACAAAGTGCCCAGAAGGCTCATTAGCACTATCCAACCAAAGCGGAGAATGAAGCAGCCATAGAAAATGGACTCAGGTTCTACCGTAGTGGATCTTGCTAAAGATCCCATCGCATGACGCCACCGTTCCTTTGGTAGCTTGCGATAGGCGTATATCGAGGTTTGCTCGAGCGCTAGGATCTTTAGCAAGATCCACTACGGCTATTCCTCTAAGGGTTAATATCGGAGATTCTACGAGTACTTCGATGCTGAGTAGGAAAAAACCGAGCGTTTACCTAGAAAGCTAACTGAAAAATCCTAAGAACCTTACGTCGTATACTCCGAATTGAATCGCACGTATTCGGTATTTAGGTCTGTTGTCCAATGGGTGGCCGAGCCAGGGCCCAGTCCGACGTCGAGTTCTATGAGGGTTAGTTTGCTTGCCCGGATCGATTCGCTGACCACTTTGGCATCGAATGCCAAGGGTTCACCGGCATCGAAAAGGGGTAAGCTGTTGATTTTCAGCGCGGTGCGTTTGGGTTGGATCGGGACACCGGCGTAACCTGCTGCCGAGACGATGCGACCCCAGTTGGGATCACCGCCGGTGATCGCTGTTTTGACGAGGTTGCTCAGTGCAATACTTCGGGCGATCGCATCGGCATCGGCTTGGGTGTTGGCACCCTTGACACAGATCTCGATCAAATGGGTAGCACCCTCTCCATCGTCGGGGATTTTCTTAGCAAGTTCGATACAAAGCTCGGTCAATTCGGCTTCGAACTTGGCCAACTCTGCTTGATCCAAACCTGGAATTGCATTCGAAGGTGCTTGGGCCAAGAGCACCAGCGAGTCGTTGGTGCTCATGTGCCCCTCGACGCTGATGCAATTAAAGGATCGGTTGGCGGCGGCTTGTAAGATCCGCTGGGCGACCGTGGCCTCGATCGATGCGTCGGTAATGACGATTGCAAGCATCGTGGCCATCTTCGGACCGATCATGCCGGCCCCTTTGCACATCCCGACGATCGAGTAGGAACCCTTAGAAGTACGGATATTTCGGTGAGCGGTTTTGCGAAACGCGTCGGTGGTCATGATACCATCGCAAGCGTCGAGAAAATGGGCTTGAGAATCCCCTAAAACCTTGGCAGCATGCTCGATCCCGGATTGGATTTTTGTCATCGGTAGTTTGCGTCCGATGATCCCAGTGCTCATGACCAAAAAGTCTTCTGCCTTGGCCGCCAGCTCTTGCGGAAGACTGGCTGCAGCCAACCGAGTCATTTCGGCTGCATCGAGATCCCCTTGTTGTCCGGTGCATGCATTGGCGTTACCGCTGTTGATCACGATACCGCGAATATTCGCACTTGGTGTCCTGGATCGGGATAAGACCACAGGAGCCGCTACGATCTGGTTGGTCGTATAGACGCCAGCGGCCGTGCAATGACTCTCAGAGACGATGAGCGTGACGTCTTTGGCTCCTGCGCGACTCTTGATCCCCGCGCTAACTCCAGCGAAACGAAAACCCTTGGGTAATTGCATTTGTAATTGCATCCTCTAGCGGTCCGTGAGAGCCGATCAGGCATCGGCAAGATCGGCGATGTAAAAGCTTCCGTAAGTATGTACTCGATCGAGCTGATGGAGTTTGGTAGCAAGATCGTTGTGGTAGGTGAGCAATTCAGGCAAAAGGTAGGTTTTTCCGTTTCTCTTGACCGTAACGTCGTTTAAGAAATCGGTTCGCAATCCACCTGATCGCCATAGGATCCTGGTGCTCGGAGCAGCCCGATCCAAGATGGCTTGCCACTCGGACTCTAGGAAAGGGAAGTAATGGTCACTGAGCCAATCCATGTGATCCAAAAGCACAAAGCGAGAGATCTGGCCATCGTGCTTTCTGAGAAAACCTTCAACCGAATCGGTGCGGATGGTCAACTGATCGAGCAATCCATCTCGAAGCTTTTCGAAGTTCTCTGGCTTGAGGTATTCAGGACAGCAAGCCGGAGTGTACGACCCGGTGATGTAAACTCGCCAAAAATAATTGTCTTGGACTGGGAGTTTCGAAAAGACCGCATCGATGGAATCCTCGACAAACTGCACGATGCCACCTGGGTACTGATCATCGATCTGTCGACGCTGGGCCTTGGGCACCCCTAAAAGGCTCAGGGTTGTATCTCGGTTCATTGCAAACTGCAATGTTTTCGACCAGATGGTTGGTTTCAGGTCGGCATAGAGCTGGCGCTGTGTTTCAAGATCAGGTGCATCGAGAAGTTGATTGATCTGGCTTCTGCAACGTGCGACCTTGTCGACGTAGTTGCCTACCATGTGGGCAAATGCCCCCGAGGTTCCTCGGAAGTAGAAGGACTTTTTGGGATGGTCGAAGAATTTGATCCAGCGATCCCAGTATTTGCGGCTCTGAGGACTAAGATGATCTCGGAGTTTGGCTGCATAGATCGATTCGGCCATAGGCAAATGGCCTCGTCCGAACATCTCGAAAAACTGATCGTACTGCAGTTTGCGAATCGCAGCGGACTTGAGTTCCAGGAGAGCATTTTGCCGAGGATTCATGTCGACGGCATAGACGTATCCTGCACCTGCAAGAAGATAGTCTAGGGCGTTGCAACCTGCGGAACTGATCACTAGCAGGCGATCGGCAGAGCTGAGGTTCAGCGCTTGGCGATCGAGCCTGGGATCTTCCCAGCATGTGTTATAGACGAGGTTGTTGCCATGGACGAACTGGAAAACACGACGACTGACCCATTCACTTATTGGCATCGGCTTGGAAATCTAAGTTGCTAACGGTCTAAGGTTGCTTGCGATTCTGGTTGTTGGGTACCTGATTCGGATTCGCTTG